>CAYFGK010000013.1:74954-76316 GCA_964342305.1 uncultured Saprospiraceae bacterium
CCAAAAAGAGCCCCGTCAGGGGCGACCTTTCTTCAGCCCCGTAGGGGCGTCCTTATTATTCCCCAGTCCGCAAGGGCTGGGACAACACCCCACCACACGCAACGCACCCATTTAACCCACAATTAACCCTCAAACCATACATTTACCTAAAAACCAACGCCACCATGAAAACCTTCATCACCATCTTTTTCACCTGCGTGACTATTGCCGCATTGGCCCAATCAGCCCACCCGCACCTGCACGATCGCGCCATCTATTTCCCCGACGTACCCGGTTACCAGACTTTGGTCTGTGATTTCCACCAGCATACGGTATTCAGCGACGGAAGCGTGTGGCCCGACATTCGGGTACAAGAAGCGCTGCGCGACAGTGTGGATGCCATCTCGTTGACTGAGCATATTGAATATCAGCCTCATGCCGCCGATATTCCTCATCCCGACCGCAACCGTTCGTACGAGATTGCCGAGCAGCGCGCCCGCCCCTACGATTTACTGGTTATCCACGGTGCCGAGATCACCCGGTCAATGCCGCCCGGCCATAATAACGCCATCTTCATTGAAGATGCTAATCGGTTGCAGATCCCCGATTCCATCGAGGTTTTTCGGGAGGCTAATCGCCAGGGCGCCTTTGTGTTCTGGAATCATGCCAACTGGATGGCCCAGCGGCGCGATGGAGTGGCGACTATGACGCCTACCCACGAATATCTGATCGATCAGGATTTGCTCCATGGCATCGAAGTGGTAAACGATCTGACCTATTCCGATGAAGCCCTGCAGATTGCACTGGATTACGACCTGGCCATCATCGGCACCAGTGATATCCACGGACTGGTCGACTGGCAGTACAAAGTGCCCGAGGGCGGACACCGTCCCGTAACCCTGGTTTTTGCGGAAGCAAGAACCCCTGAGGCTATCAGGGAAGCGCTCTTTGCTCATCGCACCGTGGCGTGGTTTAACAATACACTGATCGGAAGGGAAGATGTGTTGGTGCCCCTGCTGGAATCCTGTATTCAGGTGCAATCTGCCGAATACATCGGGGTGACGTCGATCGCCGAAGTGACCCTGATGAACGATAGCGATGCGGAATATATGCTGCTCAACCGAAGTGGGTTTACCTTGCATGCTAACGCACAGGTTATTACGCTGCCACCAAATACCACCACCATAATTCAGGTGAAAACCCTGGAAGTACTCGATTCCTTCGACCTGGCATTTGAAGTGCTAAACGCAGTGACGGCGCCCGGCACTTTCCCGACGGTCGATATTCCTGTGCGAATGGATGAATAATCGATGTATCCCCGCGGGAGGTTGGGTACATACTTATCCGTAAAGTGGTAATAATCAAAGCCCAACCTCCCGGTAT
>CAYFGK010000014.1:0-5933 GCA_964342305.1 uncultured Saprospiraceae bacterium
GCTTTTCGCCAGGAGAGCGCTGGTTAGTGACTGGTAATCCTTTTGGTGCAGGCGCGCCTGTTCGACCAGGAAAGTGGGGATGGATGGGCCATGGGTATGTCTAAAGTACAGCGCAATTTGAGTGGCCAGACTATCGGTTCTCGTTTCATTGTAGGAAGTGTTGCGCAACCATTGCTCCATATTAGGGCCGTAGGCTTGTAACAACTGCATACTGCTGGCCCGCCTTTTGGTCAGGGCCATTTGGGTACTGAGGGTACGTATGAGATCGAATACCGGATCACCCTGTTCTTCCAGCAAGGTCAGGAGCAAGTCGGTGCGTCGCAAGGGCCAGTCGGATCGGTAGTAGGCAGTAAGCGGATCGGATGGATTCTGATCGAATTCCGGTATACCGGGAGAAGGGATTATGTAACCTAAGGAATCCAATATTTTTTTCCGAAAGGGAAAGTCTTCCAACCAATAGGCCGCTTTTCGGGCATTTGGCGCCCCAAAAAAACTGGTGAGGGGGTACCCGAAAATCCGGAAGGAGTCGGAGGCCCCAAAGGGTTGTTGGTTGTCCCAACTTCGGTTACTCAGCTGCTGACTACGGAAGACCATCAGTTCATTTTGGGAGCCGATATTCCTCACTTTTTCGAGGTCACGAATGTACCACTCCCTGGTAACGGTCTGGACGGTACCGGACGGCCCCTGATATTGCCTTCGTATTCCTTCCTGGATCGGGATGGCCCGGGCCAATGAATCGAATTGAGCCAGCAGGTATGGTTCACTGGCTTTCGCCAAAACAGCAGGCGAGATGCTTTTTTGTCCAAGGATAATGGTTGCCTGTAGTCCGTTTACCGGCCATTCTGCTGTAGCGGGGGCTACTCCCAGCTTGTATTCGGGAAGCCAAATGCCGGTAGTTCCATTCGAGAGTCGTAACACGGGCAGGGAAATAGCGGCTGTTTCGGGCGACTGCATCACCTGTGCTGATCCAGGTACGTTCCAAACGCAACAAATAATTAGGGAAACCCAGATACGAAGGTGGCAATTCAATAAAGGGCAATTTGACATATAATCCGGATTTTTTTATATTAGCTGGCCTTCAATGAGATGTACTACCAATCACGCTGATTGGATCAAAATATTGTTTTCATTTGGTTTTTTGGGGTTTGCTGCCGGTCTGCGATTGTTTCCAGCCGGCAGTTTTTTTATGCCATGAGTAGGGTAGGAGCATAAAAAAAGCCGACCCGTGCGGGTCGGCTTGCAATGTGCCGAAGGCGGGAGTCGAACCCGCACACTCGTAAGAGTACACGCCCCTGAAACGTGCGCGTCTACCAATTCCGCCACTTCGGCAGTTTGTTCAGGGATTATAAGCCAGCATAAATCAACCGTTATTCCTTTACTAAGGAGTGCCGAAGGCGGGAGTCGAACCCGCACACTCGTAAGAGTACACGCCCCTGAAACGTGCGCGTCTACCAATTCCGCCACTTCGGCTAACGGTTGTAAAAAAGAGGCCTTACGACCTCTTATCCGCATCTGTTTGGTACCAGATCCGGTTGGTACCGAAGGCGGGAATCGAACCCGCACGGTATTGCTACCACTGGATTTTGAATCCAGCGCGTCTACCAATTCCGCCACTTCGGCATGCTGTTCAAATTAGCTCGCTGTCTGCTTTCGACTAGCGCGGGGCAAATTTATTACTTTTCTGCCAATATCCCAATAGGTGCTGGAAAAAGATCGCTCTGTAGCTGCGCTCCATCGCTTTTAGACGACTCGCCCGTACGGGCTCGTTTTTAGACTGCTCGCAGGCTCGCTTTTAGTAGTAATACTGGTGCACGAGCCTCTGGCTCGTGCGACATATTCTTTTTGAAAATTAAAGATCGGACTGTCGCTACATTACCCAGGATCAAGAATTAATACTCCCAGCAGCTCCAAAGAGATAGGAGAAGCAAAACGAAAAAGAGTCCGATTTGTACTTGTTCACCTTACTGAGGTGTTGATTCTTTAACCTTCCCACTAATCAAAAAACCTGCATTCGTTTTTTTTATTGCTAATTAACCATCTCAACGCTCATAACTTCCACATTTACCATCTTGAAATACCGACAACGAAGTGGTTTTCCTCCGCAGTACTTCGTGCTGGGACACCAAAATACTTCGAGTCGAGTATATACTTGCGTGAAAGGTTGGGCAAAGCCCAAACCTTTTCGGAAGCGGTATATTTTGAAAACCAGCGAGAAAAGATCAAAAACCTAGCATGCACGGTAGGTCAGTTACCATACAAGGACAAAATCAGAAATAGGAGAATTACTTGGCAAGTCTTAATGGACTAGGTAAAAGAGGATTAAGGATAGAACTGCCAATAATTAAATAAAACGAAGTGCAGGCGCGACCCAGAGGATCGCGCACCAGTCTTTCTACCAACAGTGAACCTGCGAACGATCTGACAGCAAAGGACCACCGGGCCTTTGCGATCCCAAAGCGATGGAGCGCAGCGACAGAGCGATCTAAACGCTAATTAAAGATGGATCGGAAAATATCGAGCCCGTTGGCGTAGAGCACCAGGCCCAATACGATAATGAAACCAATCATCGTCGCGTACTCCATGAATTTATCACTCGGCTTGCGGCCCGTGGCCATTTCGTAAAGCAGGAACATGACGTGCCCTCCGTCGAGTGCGGGAATGGGTAGCAGGTTCATGAAGGCCAGGATGAGTGACAGGATGGCCGTCATTCGCCAGAAGCGCTCCCAGATCCATTCGCCGCCGTACATGCTGGCGATGGAACCGAAGCCACCCAGGGAATCCTTGGCTTTGATCTTGCCACGGAACATTTGCCCGAACGCTTTAAACTGGTCGTTCAAGAAGGACCAGCCTTCGGTGAAACCGGCGGGAATCGCTTCGCCCATACTGTACTCGATGCGTTCAGTGCCAAAAATGGCGAAGGGGCTGCGTGCAAAGACACCAATGGTTCCTTCTTCGGAGGTCGTAACCGGAATTTGCAGAGTGTCGCTTTCGTTGCGAACGACTCCGATCTCGATGGTCTCATCTTTTCGCCCGTGAGAAAGTTCCTGGAAATCGTAATAGAACGGAGTATTCGCTCCGTTCAGAGAAATGATGCGGTCCCCGAGTTCCAGCCCTGCTTCTTTAGCGGGGGCGTTCTTACCAAACTCCTCTACGTAGAAAGGAAATTGCGGAGCAAATAATTGCTCATTTTGTGCATCGCGGCTGGAAAGTAATTGCACAAACTTTTCGTCGATCGGTAGGATTTGTTCTTGCCCGCCTCGGCGAATGGTCAGTTCGGAAGCGTTGTTGATGATGATCTCACGGACAACGATGCGGTCGTTAAAACGATCGAAGGGACGCTCGCCAATAGCGAGTACCTGGTCGCCATTTTGGAGGCCCATTTCCTGACCGAGGGAATCGGCGTAGATGCCGTGCACCACGTTCTCAGTTGGCAGGTATTCCTCACCCCAGATAAAGAGGACCATTCCGTAGAGGAGGAAGCCAAGGATAAAGTTCACGGTTACCCCGCCCAGCATGATGACCAGTCGTTGCCAGGCCGGTTTGGAGCGAAACTCCCAGGGTTGGGGCTCACCCTTCATCTGATCACTGTCGAAACTCTCGTCGATCATACCGGAGATCTTGACGTAGCCGCCCAGCGGGAGCCAGCCAATACCGTACTCTGTTTCACCTCGTTTGTACTTAATAAGGGAAAACCACGGATCGAAGAATAGATAAAATTTCTCTACCCGGGTTCCGAATAGGCGGGCGGGCAGGAAGTGCCCCATCTCGTGCAACACAATGAGAATGGACAAAGACAACATCAGTTGTCCGGCCATGATCAGATAATCCATATACAAGCTTCAGATTAATTCGTATACTTGAACGCGCTGTAAACACCGCCACGAAGGCCAATGTTGTTTAAACGCAGTCAAAGGTACGTGGATTATTCGTGATTTTAGATTATCCCGGAATCAAACTGGACTGGCCTTCCCATTTCATCGACATACTGTATTTTTAGGTTCACGGTCCACGGTCCACGGTCCACGGTCCTTGGACCAATAATAGAGGGTACATGCATTTGTTCTATGCGCCGGATACGTCCGGCGAATACGTAAGTCTGCCACCGGAAGAAGCTCGTCATGCCGTACAATCACTTCGATTGGGAATAGGCGAAACGGTGCATCTGACCAATGGGAAGGGGATGCGTTATGTGGCCAGCATCCATGAAACATCAAAAAAGGGATGTACATTACGTATGGTCGATGAAGAAGCTATACCCCGTGAACGTCCATACGGAGTTCACCTCGCAGTAGCGCCCACCAAAAATATCAATCGTATGGAGTGGTTGGTGGAGAAGGCTACTGAACTCGGGGTGGAGTCGATTCGGCCGATCCTGACCTTTCACTCGGAGCGGCGTAAATTGCGCCTTGACCGGGTGGAACGGATCGCTATTGCAGCCATGAAGCAGTCACAGCGGTCCTGGCTCCCAGCAATAAAAGAACCGATCGTCTTTGAAGGATTCCTCGATGAAGATTTTGGCGGAAGCCAGAAAATGCTAGCTTACATCGATGAGTTGGTCCAAACGGAATTAATGCATACCTATACACCGGGCAATAACGTTGTAATAGGAATTGGTCCGGAGGGCGGATTTTCCGCCCAGGAGGCAGAACATGCCCGTGAGAAAGGCTTTGAACTGGTCTCCCTGGGGCCACATCGCCTGCGAACCGAAACAGCCGCTCTGTCGGCTTTGGCAACGATTCACTTTGTCAATCGGTTTTCAACCGATAAGGGGTAAACCCTGTTACGATAGGCAGATAAACAATCAACTATGATTCGACTATTTTGCACTTTACTCTTTTCCACCGTGTTGATCGGTTCGGGGCCGACCGAAAACCCGGAATCCGCATCCATGCAATTGGCGCTGCTGAAGTACAATGGCGGCGGCGACTGGTACGCAAACCCAACGGCCCTGCCGAATCTGGCCCAGTTTTGTAATTCAACACTGGGAACCTCCTTTGACAGGGAGTACGCTGTGGTGGATGTGGGCAGCGCCGAGCTCTTTAATTTTCCTTGGGTACATATGACCGGACACGGCAACGTGGTATTCTCTGATGCAGAAGCAGAAAATCTGCGCAATTACCTCATTGGGGGAGGATTCCTGCACATCGATGATAATTACGGGATGGATCCCTACGTACGTACGGCCATGAAACAGGTATTCCCCGAGTTGGAGTTTATCGAATTGCCCTTCGAGCACGAGATCTATGATCAGAAATTCCGTTTTCGTAATGGACTGCCTAAGGTACACTTACACGATGATAAACCCCCGCAGGGGTTTGGCCTCTTCTGGGAAGATCGGTTGGTATGTTTCTATACCTATGAGTCAGATCTGGGCGATGGCTGGGAAGACGAGGATGTACACAATGACCCGCAGGAAGTGCGTTTGTTAGCACTGCGCATGGGAGCTAACATCATTCAATATGCCTTCCAACAATAGAGTTATTCCCAGATTGCATTCCGCTTACCACGAATGTATCTGCGGATATTAACCCAGAATACCAGGAAGAGATAGACAATGATGGGCGACCCCATGGTCACAAAGGTGATGTATATAAAGTATACCCGGACTCGCGAGCTGGCAATGCCCATCTTCTCGCCCAGGTAACTACATACACCGAACGCAGAACGCTCAACGAGATCTTTCAGTCGTGTCATAACGATTGCATTCATGATTGATGTGTATCCAACGTAATATACGGGAATTGGTTCAAGACTGGTTCGTTTTCCCCGCAGATTAACGGGCCGCTGGCCACGGCAGACGGCTCACGATGCACGGCTCACGGTAAACGGCTTGCTTTTTGCGGTTCATTACTGCATCGAATTTGCTCATGAATGCAGACAAGTTTTCTGCCCTCTAATTTGACCTGTTTCATGGAAAAGGAAAATTTGCCGTA
>CAYFGK010000014.1:6033-72020 GCA_964342305.1 uncultured Saprospiraceae bacterium
AACCGTAAACCGTAAACCGTAAACCGTAAACCGTAAACCGTAAACCGTAAACCGTAAACCGTCCATTCCCGCTTTTGACCCACCACTAAAATGGATGGGCTTATGAGTTCCGATGTCAAGAGGGCGTTTACCCATTCGCCAATGCGAGCTGGTCCGAACCAATCCGCAATTGCTTGGTGGCGAGTACCCGTCCTTGCTGGTCGCGCAATTGGATCTGATAGGAGGCCGCCTCTTCGTATACGTAGCTGAAGGTATCGGTGCGCAGGGTCTTAGCCACTCCGTTCCCAAAATCGATCACCCAATTTCCGGGATCCAGGCTTTCGCCCAAACGAAATTGAATGGGCGTTCCGGCCTGCAGTTCCCCGTCGACCTGGATGAGGTCGGCCTGCGATAGCTGAGCCGACTGACTGGTAAAAGGGGTAAACTCGGGTTCCTGATTTCCGGCCTGACCACGGAAGGCCATCAGTAGTCCGGCCAGTCCGATCAGCAGTACAAATACGATCAACAGGTTTTCTGACTTCGCTTTCTTGGGCTGTGTTTGTGTGTGTTTCATAGCAATTTTGATTGAGTTGGTGAATGAATTTTCCAGGCGAAGCCGCGCGGACTTCGCTATGTGGAGGTTTTGTAAGCGTATTGTTGGGAGTGGGCATGGGAGGACCAGTCCGACCACCGTGTTACCGGTGGTCGGGACATAGCAAGGGCCCGTGCTTAGCGGACACTAGCACTCCGTGGGGGGACCAACTTGTGCATGAAATTGGCTGGCCGAATCATTGCCGTTCAGGCAGGCTCAGCTAGATGTTGTGATGGATAGCCTTAATGTGTTGTTATATGTAATTCAGTTAGTTATATATTAACGCTGCATTACAAATATAGCGGTTTTTTACATATGTGCAAATTTTTAATATAGATAATATTGAAAAAATGTATAATGTATGATCGGGTAGGTGTATGTAGGAGAGAAAGGTATGAGTGCTAAAAAAGTGTAATGTGTGGTACCCGATCCTCTAGTGCCGCGGGTCAAGAATATTTATTCTTCGAAGAAAACGGAATCTCATATTCCGTACCTAACGGCACGGTTTTTTCTTGTCCGATTATAATTTCTACCCACATCTGGTCCCTAACGGGACCCCTAAGAAGCCCCTTTAGGGGCTGAATATGGGTAGAAACGTAAACGAAAAAGTTGACAGGCGTGCCGTTAGGTACGCAATGTGTTCGCCCTCCCAAAGACCATTCGGACTTAATGATTAATGACCCGCAGCACTACTGGATCGGGCCAGAGATGTGATTTGGAGAGGGACGCCTGGCCGAACCGGATGTCGATTCTCTGGATCGACCAGGATCATCCCCGGGGTAACGAATCTTGATCCGCAGCACTACTGGATCGACTGAGACATGACCGGAAAAAAAAGATCAATTAATTCTGACAGGGCCTGCGTCACGTCCGTCAGAATAGAAAGAATACTTTGGTGGATCGAGTACCTTAACAACCGTTAAGGTTTTCCTTTTCCGGTACAAACAGGGACTTAAATCAGAGGGGGAGTTGTTTAGAGGGCGAGTTGTTACGTTAACACCCAAGAATACCATGTCGAGAATATTAGCATTCCTGAGCGCCATACTGTTGGTCTATTGGTTTATCCATTTTGATCCGGAGGCTTATTTAGCTCGTAAACAAGCCGAGGCCGGGGGAGTACCAACGGAGGATTCTACGGCTGTAAAAGGACCAGTGGAAAAAGTGGAGCGATTAGATCCGGTAGCCACCCTGCCCGATAGGGACATGGCTGCCATACGACAGGAGGTGGTATTTCCGCTTCCGCAAAAAAATCTGGAACACGTGATCAGTGGTTACGGTGATCCGCGGGATAACGGTGCCCGGCTACATAAGGGGATTGATATACCTGCTCCACGCGGTACGCACGTAGTGGCCGTTGCGGATGGTATGATCACTAAAGTTGCCAATCGGAATAATGCCGGAAAACAGATCTGGTTAGAATCGGGAACGCGACGTTATTTCTACGCCCACCTGGATTCGTGGGCCGTCGCGGAAGGACAGGAAGTGAAGCAAGGAGAAAAGATCGGAACGGTCGGCAACACGGGTAACGCCCGTCACACCAGCCCTCACCTGCATTTTGAGGTGCACATCGCCCGGGGCAAATCGATCGACCCGGCGCTGATTTTCACGCAACCGTAGCGAAAAAGGAATCATTCATCACCAGGATTGTACGAAACTTCAAGTTTTAAAACCCATCCCCCCCGCCCCCTTCCCTTTGAAGAAGGGAAAGGGGAGTTCTTTCGAAGGTTGCTAGCTTTCTTTCTAGTATCTTATTCGGTGGACGAAAATTATTCTGCCTACCTTTTTCAAAGAGAGGTATTTAGAGGGTGGGTTTTGCCAAAAGAAGCACCATCGATCAAGTTTCGTACAGTCCTGATTCATCACTCATCATTCATCACTCATCATTCAGGAATTTCACCATATGCCCGGCCGCCTTTTGGGAGGCACCACTGTGGCCTAATTTGGCTTTAAGTTCGCGGTAGCCGGCTTGCAGGGTTGATCGTTGATGGGGTTCGAATAGCCGATCGAGCTCCGAGAGGATGCGCCTGGGACGAAAGTCTGATTGGATGAGCTCCGTGACGAGTTCGCGGTCCACCACCAGGTTGACCAGCGAAATGTACTTAACGCGGATTACCCGCCGGGCAATCTGATAGGAGAGGGGAGAGCCCTGGTAACACACCACCTCCGGTACTTCGAAGAGCGCCGTTTCGAGGGTAGCGGTACCACTGGTAACGAGGGCCGCATCGGCCAGAGAAAGAATGTCGTAGGTGCGCCCGCTCACGAGGGGAATGGATACACCTTCTTTATTCAGGATCTGCTCGTAAAAATCGTCGGGGATGGAGGGGGCACACGCCAGTACAAATTGGTATTGCGGACGCGCTTTTGCAGCAGCCAGCATCCCCCGTAGCATACGGCTGATCTCCTGACGGCGGGAGCCGGGCAGGAGCGCAATCAATGGCCGATCGGGATCCAGGCCAAATTCTTTGTGAAAACCCGCCGGGGCGTCGTAGCGGTCGATCACGTCGAGCAGCGGGTGTCCCACAAACTCCACCGAATAATCGTATTGGTCGTAAAAAGCTTTTTCGAAAGGCAGAATGACGTACATTTTATCCACCGTCTTTTTGATACCGTGCACCCGCTTTGCATTCCAGGCCCAGATTTGCGGTGAAATGTAGTAGAGCACCCGAATGCCCTGCCCATGGGCCCATTTGGCGATGCGCAGGTTGAAGCCGGGATAGTCGATCAGAATAAGCGCATCGGGTTGGAAAGCCAGGACATCCTGTTTACAGTAGGACAGATTGCGCAGGATGGTCCGCAGGTTCATCACCACTTCCACAAAGCCCATAAATGCCAAATCGCGGTAGTGTTTGACCAGATCCATCCCCTGCTCCTGCATCATGTCCCCGCCCCAGCCACGGAAATTGGCCTCGGGATCTTCCCGGCGCAATGCTTTGATTAGGTTGGAACCATGCAGATCGCCCGAGGCTTCGCCGGCAATGATGTAATACTTCATGTGTGTGCCCTTTGATTTTTGCCGAAAGGCAAATCCAAGATCCTAGCTACCGAATAAGGTAGTCCCGAAATAAACGACCCAGATAAGACTGTAGATCAGCGTTGCACTCAGCACCCCTCGCATCGATTTAGCTTTGCGGTTCCGCTGATAATAGCTAAAGGGAACCAAATTCACACAGATGGCCATCAGCAGAATGGTGCGCTTTCGGAAAATGAATTCCCCGTTGCCGCCTTGTAGATAACCAGCGGCATGAACTTCTTCCAGAATTACCAGGAGCAGAGCATAGCCAACAAAGGGAATGAGAATTCCCAGGACCAGGCCCAGCCAAATGTTGTTGCGTTGCAGCATATCAGGTGGGTATGGTTATTTGATCAATGTCCTTCATGCTTTTGATAGCCCGGTAATTAGTCAGATCGTGCATGGAAGGAACAACCGAAATATACCCATTCTCCAGGGCCCATACATCGGTTTCCTCGCTCACGTCATCGTTTACGAAGCGCCCGGTCAGCCAGTAGTAAGGTTGTCCGCGCGGATCGCGGGCTTCCTGGAACTCCTCTACCCAGCGGGCATCAGCCTGGCGACAAACGCGCATTCCCTTGATCTGTTCCGAAGGCAATGACGGAATATTCACGTTCAGCAGACTGCCGTCTTCCATACCGTTTTGCAATACGTAGCGCATCAATGCCTGCACATAAGGTTTTGAGGACTCGAAATCAGCGTCGAAGGAGTAGTCGAGCAGGGAAAAACCGATACTTGGAATATGCTCCAGGGAGGCTTCCATGGCCGCTGACAATGTACCCGAGTAAATAATGTTGATGCTGGCGTTGGAGCCGTGATTAATCCCCGAAACACAGAGGTCGATCTCACGGTCTTTCAGTACGACATTTTTTGCCAGTTTCACACAATCCACCGGGGTGCCGCTGCATTCGTAGCTTTCAATGCCCTCAAATACTTGTACTTTGCGCAGGCGAATGGGGTCCTCAATGGTGATGGCGTGACCCATCCCCGATTGGGGTGAGTCGGGGGCTACGACGATTACGTCCCCTATTTCCCGGGCCGATTCTACCAGGGAGCGAATACCGGGAGCGGCGATACCATCATCGTTGGTGACCAGAATGAGCGGTTTTTTCATTGGGTTGGCTTTTGTATTTTTGCGAAAGCAGGATAGGCACGCAAAAGTAGCAGGAATAAACGATATGACATTCATTTTACCGACCAAATCAACTACTGCCGTATACCCCTGTTACCCTTGGTAGTCAAAACAAATCGACATGGCATTATTTGGAAAAAAAGGCATTCTTCTCGTCAACCTTGGTACACCCGACGATCCCGGCCGGGGCGCCGTATATCGCTACCTCAACCAGTTCCTGATGGACCCACGGGTCATCGACTACCCCTGGCTGGCGAGATTTCTGATCGTGCGTGGGATTATTTCGCCCATCCGGTCGGGTAGTTCCTCCAAACTGTATAAACAGTTGTGGACCGACCGCGGCTCTCCCCTGAAAGCCTACGGGGAAGACGTTGCCAAGGGCGTGCAGGAGATCGTGGGCGATGAATTTGTGGTTGAACTGGCGATGCGATACCAGAGCCCTTCTATCGAATCGGCCATAAAACGCCTCATGAAAGCTCAGGTGACCGACATTATTGTCTTCCCCATGTTCCCGCAGTACGCCTCGGCAACCACCGGGTCCGTCCACGACGAGGTGATGCGTATTTTGCGTAAGCAGCAGATCATCCCGAATGTCCAGATGATCAATTCGTATTACGACTACGATCCCATGATCGAGATCTTTGCGGATAATGCCCGCCAATTCGACCTGGATAGCTACGATAAGATCATCTTCAGCTATCACGGCCTCCCCGAGCGACAGTTGCGCCGGGCCGACGACTTCAACCATTGCACCAGAGTAGAGGGGTGCTGCCAACATATTTCCAAGGTCAATCAGTTTTGCTATTCGGCACAATGCCATGCCACTACGCAAGCCATTGTCGATAAGCTGGGGCTGAAACCCGAGCAATACGTAACCTCTTTCCAAAGCCGGCTCGGACCGGAAAAATGGGTGCAGCCATACACCATCGATCAGATCGAAGAGACTGCCGAGCACGGCGGTAAACGACTGCTCGTATTCTCTCCGGCATTTGTTGCCGATTGCCTGGAAACCATCATCGAGATCGGATTCGAGTATCAGGAAGAATTCGAGGAGATGGGGGGCGAGCAGGTCGATCTGGTACCCAGTCTGAACAACGACCCCCGCTGGATCAAGGCGGTGGCCGATCTTATTTTGGCCGAGGCCGGTCAGCCGGCGGCAGCAGCGGCTTCGTAAGTTTTTTGCTTTCGCAAAAAAGGCCCTGGCAAATTATTTGTCGGGGCCTTTTTCTTTGGAAGCTGTTGCTGACGTTCCATCGGTTACCAATTCATCCCGCAGCTTGGCTACATCAGCCCACACCGCCCAATTCGTGTCGCCCCAATGGTGGTACACGTGCAACAGAATAGGTCGAATATCCTGATATGCATCGTTGAGATCGAAGCGAAAATCCCCGAGATAGGTCATGGTTGGGTGAAAGAAATCCGCCAGGAAATTGTACTGCAGAGGCAGGGTAGGATGGTCCTGCAACCGATGCTGCCAAACGGTGGCGATGAGCGTTCCCTGATCCCTGACCTTCCAGGCTGGTTCGGAGAATATCTGCAATGACCATTCGTGCCAGGTCGACAAAAAGGGGATACTTTGTTCGTCGAACAGGAAAACGCCCCCATTCCAGTGCTGCCAGTTTTCTACCGTGATGTGTACCCCAAAGGTCTCCCGGATCTTGTGTTTTAACTTGTCGGAACCGATGGGCACGCTCAGATTTTGTCCTGCCTGATCAAGCCAGCACTCCCTGACCTGATCCCACCGGAAGCCCGTTCGGGCCTCGACCGCTTTAATGACCCTGTTTTCCTCGAAGAGGAATTGGCCTTCCTGATCGTACCATTTGCCGCCATCGGGATCGTAGCGGTACCCAAACTGACGGGCTGCATCCGAGAAGCTGAAAGGCACCCCGTAGGTACGCTGGTGAATGGGCTCAAACCGTTGCTGAAACCGCTTCAAACTGTCTTTTCGCCAATCACGATAAGCTTTTCGTAGTGGCTTTCGCCAAAAATCAGACAGGCGTAAACACCCGAAATGGGAGGCCAACCAATGTGGGCGTGATTGCCACTGAAAGACTAGTTGGTGATAGCCCCAACTCAGCCATTTGCGGAGACGAGACCCCCTGGTTTCTCTAAAATAAATGCTTCGGGTCTTGGTGTACACCGGACGGGTACGGTGGTAGTGTTCCTTCAGGTTTTTAATTTGCTGCAGGTCTTGGGGTGTTACCTGTTGATTGGTGGTTTCCTTCGTGTACAGTTCATCGTAGATGGCGAACAGACGTTGCTGCTTTTCCACCAGATCGTTATAGCGTTCGTCGTAGACTGCACTGGGACTGAAGGCATTTAACCGGCAATGGTCGGTGCAAAAGGTGATGGGGGTACGATACTGATCAAAAATGGTATCAACCTCTTCGGACAAGGCAATAACATCCGTATCCAGATAGGCGTACCGATTGCCGTGGGAAAAATCGAGCCACTGGAACAGACCCGTTTTGAGAAAAATGGCCGCCTGGTGATTGGTGTACTCCCGTGGCGTGGCAATATCTAATACGTTGGTATGCCGGATCGCTATTTCATTGCGTCGGGTATCCGTCACTACCAGGATCGGTAACCGGCTCATGTGGGTTAGGAACGACAGACTGTAGTGCAGCGTCCGAAGGTGTTCCGCCTGGCCGCACACCACAAATACGAAGGCTTTGTGCGATTGCTGGATTTGATCCGTGAACGTGGCAGGCAATACAGACATAGAAATATAGCTAGGAATTGATGGGGGTAATGGCGTTGTCGGTGGTTTGGTGGACCCAGGAATCAACTTGATGGATCAGACCCTGGTAAGCTTCTTTGTTTTCCCGTGCAGTGGGGCCTTGCCAGGCAACAGGTGTCTTTTCGGTTAGGTAATCAGTGATGTCTCGCAGTGTTTTCGGAGGCAGAAAGCGCAGTGATTGCTCCATTGGGAACCAAACAGTATTGAGGTGCACAAACCACTGGCGCTGGTTCGCTTTCTCGAAGATCGCGGGTATTTCCCGCCAGTTGATCTGCATGGGGCAAATGGACAGCGTCAGGCGCTGCCCGCGCTTTCGAACCAGTCGGTCCATGGCATCGAGGTTTTGCATGACCCGATCGTAGCGGGCATTCGTTCGGATGGTCTCATACGTGTCCCGGTCAAAGGAATCAATGCTAATGACCAGATGGACATTTAGCTTTTCCAGTACCCGTTGCACCCGCTGGTTGAAAATGGTGGCATTGGTGGTTATGCTTAGCAGAGCTTCGGGATTGGTTTCGATAAAGCGTTCCCAAAGCTCAAAATAAAGAGAGATGAGAAAGGGTTCTCCGCCGTAAAATCGAGCCTCCGTAGCTGACTGTATAAAGGGGGCTACCTGTTCGAGGAAATCCGGATGGTCGTACACGTCGGGCAAAGGCGGTAACTGCTCCCGGTTTTTGCGAATGGAGGAAGAAAATTCACCAAAGCACATCACACATTCCAGGTTGCAGGTGGTACTTAATTCAAATTCCAGAGAACGGGGATAGGCGACCGTGACCATTGTGTCAGAAGCCGGCGACGTTTCGGATGACTTGTCGGACTTCCACCTAGCCAGCCACCTTTCGCGGTTTTCCGCAAAAAGAAGCTTCCGCAGGTAGCTGCCCCATTGCTGTGGCCTGGCCACCAAGTACGTTACACGCTCAAGCAGTTGTCGTTTTGGTGAACCCGAGAACCGGTCGAAACTGCGTGCCTGCAGGCCCGAAAAATTACCGGCGATTAATTGTTGCCGACAAGAATCACAACCCACCCCAAAGCTTCGATCCGAAAATTGGGCCCGGAAAGCCTTCGCCCGGGAACCACGCCAGATATCTTCCAGGGATTGCTCCGGAAAAGAACCGAGGTGGTTGCTTCTGTTATAGCAACAAGCGGTAATTTTGCCGTCGCGGCCAAAATACATATTCTGGAAAGGGGCATGACAAAGGCTATGCCTGGCTTCCCCGGATCTTATTTTCTGATACGCCTGGTATGTTGAATCGGGAATCATATCGTGCATGAAGATACGAAATGGCCGTCAGGTCCAATGCTGCATCCACTTTTCCAGTACGGCCAGCTTCCAGAGTTCCCAGTGCTTTTCCTCCCTGACCAAGCGATCTACGGCACTGCTCTGTATAACCTGGTCATTAACCAGTTTGCCACCGCGAAGTACTTCTGCATACCATGGTATGTCCATATAATAGGTGTCGGGTCCGACAAATCCCTGCTTAGGCCGGTCGAGAATGCGCTTTGGCAGGCGATGTTTCAGGTTTTCGTACAGTAAATACTTAGTAACATCCTTACGGAAAAACTGCTTCGGTGGCAGCGGAAAAACCGTGTCGAACAGGTCGTTATCGAGAAAGGGAACCCTCACTTCCAGAGAATGGGCCATACTCGCCCGGTCGATCTTGGTGAGTACCAGTTCGCCCATGAATGACCGTACATCCAGGCGCTGAAAGGCTTTCAGCGGAGTCAGTTGATCCTGATAATGAGTCGCGTAAAACCAGTCGGCGTAATCATCCAGGGCTTCCGTCCGGCCGGGATGTAGCAGGTCGGGAAGGTTGTGTTCCGTGAATCGACCCATGGACATGGCTTCGGCGTACTGTTCGATCATGAATGATGGATGGCGGCGGGTAAAGCGATCGGTCCACTTTTCTAGCTGGTAGCGCCAGGCGGGCAACGTAGCCGCCTTCTTTTGCCACCAATAGCCTCCGAACAGCTCATCGGCCCCCTCTCCGGAAAAAACAGCTTTACGGTCGCGGGACGCCAGATCGGAAACCATATAGGTCGGAATGATGCTGATATCGGCGATTGGCTCGTCGTAGTGATACACCAGGGTATCCAGCAGGCTTAATTGTTCTTTACCGACGATCGTCTTTTTCAGCGGGCACCCGAGGTGGTCGGCCACCATTTTGGCGTATTGATCTTCACTTTCCGACCAATTGGTGAAACCGATCGTGAAGGTATTGGGAGTAGTGCCGGCTTCCCGCATGTAGGCCACCAGAGCGGAGCTATCGTATCCACCACTGAGAAAGGCCCCGATGGGGACATCGCTGCGCAAATGACGACGAACGGATTGACTCAGTAATGCATCAACCCGCTCCGGCAGGTCTTTTTCCCGGCTGGGATTGGGGTAGGGCATCTCCCAGTAGGCCCGGGGAGAGGAAATATCCGGGCTTTTTTTGCCGAAAGGCTGAAACAACACATAGTGCCCTGGAGGAACCTTATAGAGCCCCTCCCAAATGGTGCCCGGACTGGGAATGAACCGGTAGGCGAGGTACTGACCAATGGCCCGATCGGATACGTTGGGCCGGGACGATTCCCCCTGTAAAATGGCTTTCAGCTCACTGGCCGCATAGAGCGACCCATTGAGCTGACCGTAATAAAGAGGTTTGATCCCGTAGCGGTCGCGGGCCAGCAAGAGTTCTCGGGAGGTGGTTTGCCACAAGGCGAAGGCAAACATACCGTTGAGTCGCTGCAGCGCATCCAGTCCCCATTCTTCATAGGCGTGGATGATGACCTCGGAATCGGTATCGGATCCGAATTGGTGGCCGCGACCGATCAATTCCTCCCGCAATTCCAGGTAATTGTAGATCTCTCCGTTGAAGGTAAGCCAGAGGGTACCATCCTCATTGGTCATGGGCTGTTGACCGGTTTCGGAGAGGTCGAGGAAGCTCAGGCGACGGTGTCCTAAAGCGACGGTATGGTCCTCGTTGATCCAGGTGCCGGCCCCATCGGGCCCCCGGTGCCTAAGCGTATCTCTCTTTTGCTGAAAGAGGCCTGGATCGACGGGCTTATCTGGAGAAATTTGGACGAGGATGCCGCACATAGTATCAGAGGATGTATTTGCGTAATTCGACCCAGAAGGTAAGCTTTTTCCAGGTATCCCAGACCCAGCGCCAATGGATGAGGGCCCGGGGGAATAGGAACAAATGCAGCGGGAAAAGCCACCCGAGCCACGGTTTCTGCAATACCAATAAACCCAGCGCCAAAAGTGGGAAAGTCCCCTCGTAGAAATCATTGAGTACGTACCAAAGACGGTAGACCATACGCTGGCTGAACGACCGGTAAAATTTCCAGCTCCACACCCGCAGGGCGTAGGTGAAGAGAAAGAACAGTAAGCCCGCGAGAAAAACGGGGTGGACTGCTGTCGCCAGGATCAGAAGAAGTATCCCTTCCAGTGGAAGGAATAACCAACTAATCATGTTGGCCGTACGTTTCGGCCCCCACCGCAGAACGAAGGTTCGTACACCCGCCCTACGATCACGATGACGATCTTCCAGCTGATGCAGGCATATGTTTCGCAGGCCCTTTATCAGCAATAAAAGACTCCCCAGAAAAGCCAATACGGTCCAATCGGGACTGGTCGTGATCTCCGGCGAAGCGAATATCCCCAAAACGATCCAAACCGGAAAAAGATGTCCGTACCCGGCGTCGCAGAGAACACCCGCCAGCCCCCGTTCTTTCAGGCGAAACGGAGGGACAGAGTACAGGGTCAGGGTGATAAGTACACCCAGCCAGGCATAAAACCCAACCGTATACTGAACCAAATAGTACCAGGGCAATGCACCGGCCAGGAGCAAAAAAACGGTAATTGACAGGTTGACCGACATGGAATACCCGAGCGTTGCATTGGATTTACCTGCCCGTTGGTCGAGGGTTTGGTCGGTGAGGTCATTGAGCCAATACCCGAAACTGGCGGTACCGAACAGCGAGCAGGTAAATAGCAAGATCGTTTGGACCGGTAGCTGCAAATGGTCCACCCCGAACCACCACAGCGTATATAGGATACCTACCAAAGGGGATACCAGGTGGTTCCACCAGAGTACACTGCGAATCTCTTCGGTAAGTCTCCGGACATGTGCTTGAATGGTGGGCATTAGCTATGTGAATTATTTCCGGTCTGCCAAAATACGGGCCATTCCCTGCCAATAATAACGGTTGTATTCCATTGGCAGCCGATGCCATATCTGGTAGCATTGCAAGAACTGGAAGGCAACATTAGTACGCTGGTCGCTGTAGGCATGTTGCATCGATTCTGCGCCCAGCAATTCAACGGCAAGGGTGTGTTTTCGATGGAATTGCTGCATCAGAGAATCTCTGATCGCCGGGTTCCCTTTGCTCGTGTCCAGGTACACTTGAAATATTTCGGAAAGTGTTCCGGGTCGACGACTATTCCAGGCGGCTTCAAAGCGGGTGAAATGGTCGGTGAAATTCGGGTCTTCCCAGGGGATTGGGAGTGATAAGAGGGGTTTGTTTCCTTTTTGTTCCCTGGCGACAGACGTCCAATGTATATCCGGTTCTGTGTTGCCGGGGGTGGTCAGGTGCAGGTGATTCTGTTCTTGCCAGAGGAGCAGGAAGGGATTGACTGCAAAGGTGAATGTCCGCTCCTGATTGGAAGGAAATACCTCCAGCGGGCCGGTTCGTACTGGGGATCCAGGGTCGGTAACTTGCCAGAGTGGAACATCAAGTATTCCTCCACTACCCGCAGGAATATGTACCGTCAATTGTCGATTTGGGGTGCCATCGGGCCAGGTCCCTTCCCGGCAACAGGTCATACTGGTCATGGGTGGGAGCATCCAGGTTCCGCCCAGCGTGTCGGTAGTTTTAGGAGAGCTAAAATCAGCCTCCGGATCATACTCATCCAGATGGACCAGATCCTGAAAAGGGTGGCCGGGCGGAAAAATAGAAGGGTAGCCAATGGGTGCCATCTCCAAATCATGTTGTGGATGGATATTTTGGAAGGAGGCTACCTGTCCATCTGCATCCAAAAAACGTACACCGGTATTTGGGTCATACATCGACCATCCGGTACCCTTTTTTACTTCTGGCACCACGTGCCCCTCCAGTGGCCAAATTCGTGCTGGGTATCCGGCATCCAGCCACAGGTGGGCCAGGACCTCTGATTGATCCCCGCAATTTCCGTAACCAATGGAATTGATCACCAGCTCCGGATATTGATACAGGTA
Organism: uncultured Saprospiraceae bacterium; assembly: GCA_964342305.1. Lineage (GTDB taxonomy): Bacteria > Bacteroidota > Bacteroidia > Chitinophagales > Saprospiraceae > DT-110. The sequence continues at coordinate 18,706 of CAYFGK010000014.1, forward strand.
AGCAGGAAGTGCTGTCGTTTGCGGTTTGACAAGGTGATAGGTGAGCCGCCAGAGCGCCTCTGCGGTGTCTTCGGAAGAATACGTGGCCAGGGCCAATGGTAAGAGGTCCGACCTGGTCAACGGGAAGGTCTCATTGATCGACCAACGAAAGGTCATGTTTTCCCGGCCAGGATTTGTAATAGTCAGTTCAGGTTCTTCCCCTGGAGACACCTCAAAGGAGCTAATGGTATGCTGTTGGGTAGGTGCCGGAGAGCAGGTATTGATCAGGCTTACGCCAAAAAACAGCGCCAAAATGCTCCATCTGACCTTGCGGTGCAGCCAGAGGACCCATGCCCGGAGCGTACGACTAATTGACTTGTGCATGATCATGATTTGGGCAAACTAGCGAGTGCCTCCAAAAAGAAAGCAGCCGTCAGGGCAGGGGAACCGGCCCGGAAGTTATGGTCCTTGCTGACAAAATATGGATAGGCTTGCCAGTCGGAATCCTCCATTGTTTTCCACGATTGAAACCAGTCGCAGGATAAACACTGATCCCCCAGCCCAAGATAATGGAGGGTCGTTACCGCCATGGATTGGGAGAGTGGGTTATCTGCAACAGGTATTCGTCCTTCTTGCAGCAATACTGGCACTATTTGGGTCAGCGGCTCCAAAGAACGGGTGCCAAAGTGGTAAGCACGGCTGGCGTGATAAAATGGTACGATGGGATCCGCATAGTATTGCATGGTCATTTCTTCGGGGCTCGCCAATTGGTCGAGCACGTACTGCACTGTCGGTTGAACCTGCGGATGGTCACCAACGTACAGAAGGACATTGGCCATGACCGAAGGCTCGTAATCATCCACGCCTAGCATCGGCGATTGAATGGTGGCCTGGCAAACACGGGCATCGCGGCGCAGCCACCACCAAAATCGCGGGAATCGCATATGGGCTGTCCGGGGCAACACCCAGGTGAGCAGCGGACCGTCCGGTGCTGTATTTCGCAGTATTAAATGTTCGTTCCGGACAGGGATTGCATAGCGCTTCAGGAGGTAGGAACATACAGCAGTGTCGTCCAGATCGAGCGGTACGTTATGCGTTTGACCGCCGTGTGGCCAGAACCGCCAAAAGCCATAGCGTTCCATGGAATCTTCCAGAAAGGGAAGTCCCCGTCGAACCATGCCTTTTGCCTCTGGGTGCTCTAAATGGCTGAGGGCGATCAGAATGTTAGCGTGGACAAAAGGGGAGGGGTCTTTGGTATGCCAGCCCAGGTCGTGGTACGGGTGCCCCTCGGGATAGGATTCATAACTCAGGAAATGCCCATCGGGCTGTTGGTGCCGGGAAATAAAATCTAGGATGTTGTCCTGGGAAATGGGCATAAATAAGGTGGTAATTGTTGGTGTATCGGGTTAGCAAGGGTGGCGCAGAATTACTAGCTTTAAGCACAAACACAAGAGTCTTCCAGCATGCGTCCCATTTTTAAAGATACCAATCAGCAGGCATTTTTTGCGGAAAACGGATACGTCATCGTCGATTTACTGAACGCCGACGAATTGTCGGATATCCGGAAATCGCTTACCGAAATGCGTCCGGACGACGGATTTGCTCCGAAAGGACGAGCCTCCGATTACCATTGTACGTTTCTGGACACCAATCTGGATTATAAGGAGGCGGTTTACGACCTGATATGCAAATACTTTCAGCCCTTGCTGGATCGATACGTCCATGAATTCACTATTCTTAACGGCAATTTTTATGTGAAGCCGGCCGGCAGCGGGACCTTTGAGATCCACCAAAACTGGCACCACAACCCAAGACCCCAGGATACGACACTTACCATCTGGTGCCCGCTATTGGATGTCACCCGGAAGAATGGTACCCTCGAAGTCGTTCCCGGGAGTCATAAGATCGTTCCCGATATTGCTACGGTGAATGTGCCCTACTACTTTAAGAACTTTGAGCAGGCCCTCCTCGATAAATACCTGGAACCCATTCCCCTAAAAGCCGGGCAGGGGCTGCTCTTCGATGATAGTCTGATCCATTATTCCAGTCAGAACGAAGGGGCGGAACCCCGCACAGCGATCCAGATTGAAACGCACCCGGTGGAGATGCAACCCGTATACTACCATATCGACCGGGAACAACCGGAAGCGGATTTCGAGGTATTTGAAGTGTCCCGGTCCTTTTTCCTGAACGGCAATATCAACAATATGACACGGCGACCGGAAGGCTTGTCCAGTATTGGTTTTCAACCCAATATTAATAAACTCCTGACCGAAGAGGAATTTCTGGAGAAAATGGCTGCCGGGCCGACTACCAGAGCTGAATTGTACGCTAAAACATAATCATGGCCACCATATCGAATTCCGAACTCTACCCCTTTGACACGTTTCCCGCCGATGATCTTTCTGACCATTCCGATACCGTTCAGCGCATGGAGGCAGGCGACCTCACCGGAGTGGTCGTGGAAGGCCTGTTTACCCCTGATTTTTGCGCCCGCGTAGTGGCAAGATTCCAACAGGCGGTTCAGGAGGAACCCGGAAAGCATTTGTATTATCCGGCTCCCTTTGGGCACGTTTTCGGGACCACCCTTATGGAGAATGATCTGCCGGGATATCTGCAGCGAGCCAAACTGACCGATCAGGTGTTGGAGGACTGTTTTTTGCATCAGTATAAGGCGACCATCTTTTCCTTCCTGGCACGGTTGGGCAGGGGGTATCGATTCCTGCCTGCAGTACATACCGACGGCCAGCGTTTTTCTATGTCGGGCGTACGTATTCTGGAGGGCGGAAAAGAACCCCTGGAGGCACACATCCACCAGGAATTCCCGCTGCATTTCCCCAGCTATCAGGGTGTTACCCACCAACTCGATCTGGGTACAGAATTAAGCTACTACGTGGTATTGCAAGCTCCGGAGTCAGGTGGCGATCTGGTGTTGTATGACCTGACCTGGGAAGATACGCCGGAGGATTACTTAGATTCCTCCGCGTTTATGAGTAAGGTCCGTGCCGATCGACTTCAGTCGGGGGACCGTATGCACCTGCGACTCCAGGCAGGAGACGCCATTCTTTTTGCGGCAAATCGCGTCTGGCACCGGGTAGAGCCGGTAGCTGAAAGCTCCCGTCCACGGATCACGGTGGGTGGTTTTTTGGCGAAAGCCAAAGATAAAAACCACTACGGCCTATTCATTTAGTAAAGACCTTCCCTGGTCGGACATAACCTCTAAAATGAGCGCTTGAATGCGCTCCTGCAAAAGTTGTTCAAAGGGCAGTACATCGGCATTGTCAGCTAACTTCCAGTTGATGGGGACTGCAGAGGGGTACGCTTTTTTAGCAAAAAGGCTGTCCGGTTTTCTGGTAAAGGTAGCCCCGCAGCCAAATCCAATATTGGTAGTCAGGCTTTGGGCAGGTGCTATGGCCATCGTCTGGCGGGCCCATAACCAGAAATTCCATTGAATATCCCAACTCCGCGGGGCCGTTTGGTTCCGGTCGAGAATGGGTGACCAAAAGGACAGATCAAGGCCGATTTGCTTCCGCAACCGTTCGCGACAAAGCGGCCAGTCTTTCATCCCATAATCGTAGGTACTCCAGGCATCTGCCCAGGTTGCCCAACCCCAGGGAGGCAAACAAAATCGCGTAAAAAAGTACTGGTGGGCAGATAATGGGATCTCAGCCAGCTGGTGTCCAAGGATCAGGTCGATGCCTTCATCCGCACGGTACTTCGTGAGCATCTCCTCCATGAAGGAAAAAAAGGCAGGTTCGGGCAATACATCATCCTCCAGAATGATGGCTTTGGCCTCTTGGGAAAAAACCCAGTCGAGCCCCTCCGGAATACTGCGGGCAACCCCCAGATTTTGATCTGCATATTTCCGGTGAACAGGGAAGGGGTAGGGGCCCGCATCGGCTATGGCCCGGCAGACCCCGACACCGGATTCATCTGCTTTGTTTTTGGGGCCGTCGGAAACCAGGTACAATGCTCGGGGCTCAGCGTGAACGATGCGCTCCAGAACCCGTCGCAAGGGGTTCGGTCGATTATAAAAAAAGAGGACTACCGCTGTGTTTTGCTCACCCATGATGGATCCAATATGCCATGTGGTCGTTCAGAAAATGGATGGGAGCGGTAATTCCGTGACTTCCCCGAAAATGGTCCACTGCTTCCCCGCAACCGAATTCCGGAACGCCATAATCGTCTATTAAAACGATAGCTCCCTGCACCAGTCGGGGGTAACACAGTTCTAGGGCATCCAGGGTTGGTTTATGAAAATCCACATCCAGATGTAGCAATCCAATGGTCGTTATACCAGATCCGGGAATAGTTTCCTGCAACAGACCTTCCGACATGCGGACCTTATCGGTCCAAAGCCCATGGTTGTCAAACAACGCTTTTACAGCTTCGGGCCTGGGGAAGTGATAGGTTTGGTCCAAAGAGAACGACCGCAGAAAGTCCAGGTCTTTCGGGTGGGTGAAGTCTTCGCGATGAAAACCAGAAAAGGTATCGAAGAGCCAAAGGGGACGCCGGTACCCCATCCACTGATTGATGGCCTGGAGGTAAAGGGCCGAACCGCCGCGCCAGATACCGCAAACCACCAGGTCTCCGTTGGCAGGCAGGTTTTTTGATAGGATACCGGGAAGCTGTTCAAAAAAAGCTTCTTCCACCAATGAAAAACAGGCAGGATCGGACAAATACTCCGCCACATCCTTCAGGTTCAGCATACCCTTTGGATATCCTATGGATTCCTTTAATTCATTCAGCTGTATGGATGCGTATTCCCTGTTCATGCTTTTTCCCAGTATACACAGTAGGTAGAAAGATAGATTAATTTGGTAGTTATGCCATTCGCTTCCCGGAATTCCTCTACTGCTTCCCGACAACCAAAAACTGGTGCACCGTAATCATCGATAATGACTAATCCTCCGGCTTGTAGTTGATCGTAGGTTAGTTGAAGGGTAGCCAGGGTTGGTTCGTAAAGATCAAGGTCCAGGTGGATCAGGGCAAGCTCCCTGTCAATCTGATCCAGCGTATCGGCCACATCGCCAACGAGGAATGTCAGGTTATGAACGGGCAGATCCAGGTGGGTAAAATGATCCTTGACTTCCTGCGGATTCGGAAAATGTGCTTGCAATAGCGGATTAAAACGCTGTTGGGCCTGCAGGTCTTTGTCGAATCGGCTCTCATAGTTCGGGAATCCATCAAAGGTATCGGCTAAAAAGAGGGTCCGCTCTTGATCATGTCGCCGGATCAAGGATTGCAAAGCCAGGGCAAAGCCTCCCCGCCAGACACCTGCGGTGAGTATGTCTCCCGGTATGGTTCGGATCCTGTCCACCACGTCGGGCAGTCTCCGGAAAACGTCCATTTCGATCAGCGACAAACGCGAAGGATCAGCCAGAAGCTCTTCCAGGTGAGGGTATCCGGTGATAGTTTCGGGCGGACGCACATAATCTAGCACCTTCTGGTAAATGGGCTGGGTTTCATTCATGGCAATACACGTAAGGTCCAGTCGAGGGCGGGCGCAATGGACACGGCCGACCGGATCAATTCCTGATTGTAGTATTCAAAGTTCTGGCGGTTACCTATGGTGAAATGGAGCAGATCGCGTTCCATGAGCACCAGGTCGGTACGTCCCTCGATGGCAAAAATATTGAGACGGTATTGCCCGGTATTCAACAAATCTCCGGGAATGATGCATTGTACTTCGTATCGGCCCGCCCGGGTTTCGGTAAAGTATTTGTTGACCCGTAAAGAGCTGGTACACAGTATCTCCTGGTTCATCTGATCTTTCAGGGAAATAGCCAGGTCGATGGGTTGGTTCGAGGCTGGTTTATCAAATACAATCCGGATTTCCAGATCCTGGTCCATATAAAGCGGGGTTCCGATTTCCTCGCCACGGGCCTTTACGGAGGCGTCACGCAGGGTTATTTGTTCATTCCTCGGAGCTTGGTCGCCTTCCTGCCAGGATTGTCGGCGGACGTCCTCCGGGGTACCGGATTCTTTTTTAAAGGCTTTGTACGAATCATCGATGTATTCCATCACGAGATCCGGGTTGGAATCCATAGCCTTGATGCGGCCTTTTTCCAAGAGCAGGAATCGATTACACATATCAAGCACCTCTCGGATATTATGACTGACCAGGATGATCGTACGTCCGCTTTGAGCGATCGCACGGATCTTTTCCAGACATTTGTGCTGGAAGGTCAGATCGCCTACACTCAGTACCTCATCGAACAATAATATCTCGGCCTTCAGGTGAGTGATCAGGGAGAATGCCAATCGCAGGTACATTCCGTCGGAGTAGTACTTTACCGGTGTGTCAAAGAATTCGGCTAATTCACTAAAGGCAATGATGTCGGGCATGATGGCCTGGATATCCGCCTGTTTCATGCCAAATAATTTAGCCCGCAAACCAATGTTTTCCCGCCCGGTCAGGTCGGGGTGAAAACCAGTGCCAATATCCAAAATGCTGGCCAGCTGACCGTGGATGGTTATGGTACCGGTGGTTGGTTTGGTGACGCCGCTAAGCATCCGCAGCAGGGTTGATTTTCCGGATCCGTTTTTTCCAATAATGCCCAGTACTTCTCCCGGGCGTACCGTAAAACTCACATCATCAACGGCTAAAAAGGAGGTACGCTCCTGGCGGGTGAACAAGTTTCCCAGCGCTACACGGAAGTCCTGAACCGGCTTTTGGTGGTAATACGACTTGCGCAGGCCGTCTACACGAACCGCAAAAGCCGGCTTTTGGGTGTTATTTGCTTCGTTCATAGGCGGTCAGGTGTTGATTTGGTACGTAGGGATCAGGTTGCTCACGGAGTGTCCGGAACCCGGCCCTAAGTAACCGTTCTTCCAATGGTCCGCGGTGTTGATGCGGTATGGGGTGCCATTCTACCAGGAGGTAGTGGATACGGTTTAAGGTGTGCGGGGAGATATTTTCCAAAATATCGTATTCCGATCCTTCGCAATCGAGTTTCATCAATCCTATTTCCCCAATTTTTTCCTGACGGATCATATCTTCGATACTGATTCCCGGAACCGATACCTGATGTCGGCCACCCGGATCGAGCAAAGAGTGTCCGGCTGAATTTTGGGGGTCGAGGTGCAACGCTACGGTCTGCGTTTCTTTAGTTATTGCTTTCGCAAAAAAATGGATCTTTTGCCATCCGTTGGAGCGGGCATTTTTCCGGAATAGGCGGGCATTTTTCGGATGGGGCTCAAATGCAAAGATGGTACACTCCGGCCATTTTTGGCGGACCCGACCCGCGAATCCGCCAATGTGGGCTCCCACATCGATGATCACGCCTTCCAAATGGTCGGGCAAATGGTCGATGCCATACACATCCTTGTCCCAGATCTCCTCCAGCACATACCGATCGTATTTAGGACGGCTAATCCGAAAGGAATAGGAGCCCTTGACAATCGGGTCGGGCATCTTTGGTGTGCGGAATCGACGCATAGGCATTAAATAAAATCGGCAATTTGATCCTCTATTTTACGAAAGTACCACAAACCACCAATCAGCACGGTCAAAGCAATACCGAGACCATACAGATAGCGGACATCAAAATCCTGAGCCGGAATCAGGCTCCATCGAAAACCCTCGATGACACCAGCCATTGGATTAAGGTACAGAATCAGGGAATAGGATTCGGGAATTAAGGTGCCCGGGTAAAAAACGGGGGTCAGCCAAATGGCGAAGCCGATCAGGTAGGGAATAACGTGATTCACATCGCGGTAGCGGATGGTCAGGGCATTCATCCAGACACTGACCGAAAGGCTGACCAGGAACAGAAGTATCAGAAAAACGGGCAGAAAGCAAATGCGCCAGGTTGGTAAAATGCCCTCCCATATCAGCAGAATGGCCAGCAGGGCACAGGAGGTACCCAGGCTGGCCAGCCCGGATACTACTTTGGCCAGGAGCGGAATGATCTTCGGAAAATAGATCTTTCGGATCAGATCCTGACTATCGGCCAGGGCTGTTCCTCCCTGATGCACCAGGAAGGTGAAATAGTACCAACAGGTCATACCGCTAAATGCGAAAATAGCGTAGGGATAGTCAATCCGGTCCGAGATATCAATAACCTGCTGGAAGAAGAAAACGAAAATGACCAGGCCGATCAATGGCTGTAGGATCGACCACAGAATTCCCAATAAAGTTTGAGCGTATTTCGCCTTCAGGTCACGACGTGCCAGCACCCAGATCAGGTGTCGGTGCCGGACTACCTGACGGAGGTACGTAAGGGGGGGCTCGTGTTCGGCAGATAAAACCGTTTTTTGCATAAGCAATAATTGGGAAGCTGTTGAAGGTAATCCTTCTTTTGGTAAACTTCGATCACCTTCCAACAACCTCTGGTAAAGGCATATTCGCATTACCGGTAATATTCGGCAAAGGGTTTGACGTAAGGCTGGTTTCGGGTTTTTTGGCTAACTGTACTCAGGTTCTTGATCAGGTCTTCGGGTGGTTCACAGTTTATCGGTTTGGCTGGTATTCGTTTTAACAGCCACGAATACTGCCCCTTTCTTAAGGATCTTCGGTGCCAGGCCTGAACCCGCTTCCGGAGTGGTTGGGGCCAAGGTCGAATAAAGCCATGTATGCACTGGTTTAGTGTACGGTATTGTCCCATCGCCGTTTCTGACAGAGCCCTGTTTTTGGGTGTTCGGTCAAAGGCCGCATGCGGGATACCCAATTGATCCTCCAGCGTTCTCAGGAACTGATCCGGATTGGTGGCCAACCATTCAAACGGAAAAACCCATACCCGGTCAACACCAAAAAGGGATTGGTATAGTTCCAACACGTAATCATAATCCCACATAGCCCGGAAGCGGTCATCCTGATCACTCCTTAATTTGTCATAAGTGAGGTGGCCGCCGGCTTTCAAGTACTGGCTGTAGGCTGATCGGTAGAGGGAACGTGCACCACGGGTGACCATCAAAATGGAATGAACCGATTCGTTTTGTCGAATCTGCTTAGCCAATCTGGCTTGCCGGTCTCTGGTTTCCTGAGGGGTAGGGATGTGGGAAAGATCTTCGCCCAGGGTCAGAGTGAGGGTCTCGTCACAAGTGACCATCCACCCGGTATCCTTGGGCAGCTTTTTGGTAGCCATACCCCCTTTCTGGTCATCGTTATTGTAGGTAATACAGGGATGATGCGCGAACCAATGCTTCAAAAAGGTACTGCCCGCTTTGGGGTATCCGATATGCAGCAAATGTTTCATAACTGCTCAATACCCGGTTAGCTGGCACCTTTTAAAACGCGTTTCCACCAAGACGCCTTCGGGGGATTGGCGGCAAGTATCTTTCGCTTCAGGTCCTTGGGGGTAATGACCGGTGGTTTATAGGGGAAGCTGCGCCGCAGGACCGCATTGGGTGCCGATGGCCGGGACCGGTAATCGTACGAAAAGAAGAAATCGCCATTCACTTCGTATTCCTCCAACGTATTGGTTTCACGATCCAGGTAGTGGTGCAGGGTAACTGCTTCGGCCGGACGAATACCCGTAAAAACGGCGGGTCGAATATCGTCGCTTTTGTTGGGGACGGTTGCGTGAATGCAGGCGTGATCGAACAGGATTGCTTGTCCTTTTCGCAGGGGCAACAATTTTTGATGTTCATTAATTAGGGTATTCAGCTCGGGCGTATTAAAGACCCAGGGGATGGTCGGGCTACGGAAATTTTGGTAGAATCTATGGCTGCCCGGAACGATACAGAAGGCCCCGTTGGAGTCCGATACGTCGATTAATGGTGCCCATACGCCGTAAGAGCGATACGCCCGTTCATCGACCAGACTCCAATCCTGGTGATTGGCAAAAGTCCCTACGGATGGGGGCTTGATTATAAAAACAGCCTCCATCCATTCGGCATTCGTAAAAAGCCCAGCCAGTTTTTCCTCGAAATAAGTACGTAATAATGCACGGGCTTGCTGCTGATAGTCCGGATTATCGTGCTGTTGATTGGAAAAGAACATGCCCTGTGGGAGGGGGAAATCATGAAGTTCGCGGAACTTATCCTGGAATTCCTCCAGCTCACTATCCGAAAAAAGATCAAAGACCACGTAACCTTCTTTATCAAGTCGTTCTTGCCAGGATATATTCTTAATCATTACCATCAATTTGGAGCGTTTATCCAGAACATGAAATCCCGCACGGTTTGTAAGGATGCCGGATCGGCCACCGCCAACACTCTTTGAGTAGCGGCGTGATCGTTTTCGTAAATGATCTGAAGCAGGTAAGGGTTGTCTTTTGCCCTGAGCAACAGCTGTCGGGCCCTTTCGTAGGCCGGGTAAATGGATTCAGCACGTTCCGGGTTTTTACGCGTGTAAAAGTACAATGCACTGATCTGGTAAAGAGCTTCTACGTAATCCGTAATGAACTGTTCGTTCGAACCGGCTACCTCCCGGCGTGCTACCAGTGGACCAACGTCAATGTCGGTAACCTCCTGTTCAAACTGTTGAATGATAAACCGGATAGCCGTAGCTGTAGGATTGGCATCCAGTGCTTCTTGTTTTTGTCGCACCAACAGGGAATAAGGCATGCCCTCCATAGCCGGGTATTTTTTCATGTCAAGCAGTGCCAGGGTGCTATCCAATCGGCTATTATCCCCCAGGGCATAATACGTCAGGGCCATGTTTACCCGGATGGGTTCATACTCCGGGGCAAATCGTTCCGCTTGCTGCAGGGACCGCAAGGCCAATTGTGGTTCGCCGCTGCGCAATTGAGCCAGGCCGAGGGTATTGTAGATGCGAAAGCTGTGTGGATGCCAACGCAGAGCTTGTCGTGCAGCTTCCGTTGCACGCTCGGGTTGCTCCAGCGTAAGATAGGCGCGCGCCGCAAATAATTCTACAGGATCACCCACCGGCCCATTCTTGATGAGGGGGTTTTTAGCCTTGGCCACTAATTCCAATTCGGCGTAGGGTTGATTAGCTAAGTCAGCATCTATTATCCGGGTCAGGAACCGGTCGGTACGCCACTTGGCTATACCCATGATCAATACGACCAAAGCCAGGAAAGTGGCTAACCATTTACCCCGGCTATTGGAGGTGGAGGTTGGTACGGCGGAGGAAGATTTCGTATGCTGCGACCAAAGGAGTGCGGCATAGCATAAGGCCACCAACATATTTTCGGGCCTTTCGTAACCAAAGCTAAAGGCGGAGTCCAGCATTAAGGTGAGCCATCCGGCTATCCCCGTACTTGTCAAAAGAACATCCTGAAAACCCGTGCTTCTTTGCAAAGCCTGTCGTCCGGCGAAGAACGGAAGAGCCAGCATTCCTATCAAAAGCAGGAGTCCGGGCAAACCATTTTCAGCACCTATTCGCAGAAACAGGTTATGCGGTCTGGTTACCTGCTTATCCGTATCGTATTCACTGCGGCGCAGATCTCCGAGCTGGTATTTCGGGTAGACAAACCGCCAATTTCCGGTGCCGGTACCAGTGAGCGGGCTTTCCCGGATCATATCAATGGTTGCCGACCAGACTTGTACACGGTTATCAATCGTAAAAGAGGTGTAGGTAGAGTCCTGTTCAAGAGGTTGAACCAGTGATTTTAACCGCCCCGACATTTCCTGTGCAACTTGTTTAGGGGCTGTAGCCCAAACCAATATTGGCAGTGCTGCCACCAATCCGAACAGGATCAGGGAGCTACTGCGCCAGCTTTTACGCTCTGTATCTGAAAAGTGTTTTTCTTTTCGGTAGAGCAGGAAAGCCGTTACGGCCAATCCCAGACCAGTAGCCAACCAGGCCGAGCGGGTTTGGGAAAGAACCACTCCGGTCAGACCCAGCAACAGAGCTATGGTAAACCATATCCGCAAGGCTCCGGTCTTACTCATGTACCCGACCAGGGTAGCAGGTATCAGTAATGCCAGCAAGTTTCCGGAAATATTACGGTTTCCCGAAAAGCCGATGGGCTGCGGATAACCCTTGGGCATATCGAGCATTCCGGTACTTTGCGCAATTGTCCACAGACCAAGGAAGGCTGCCAACCCACTAAAAAACCAGGTAATTGTTTTCCAACGGTCAGTCACCGATAACCGGATAAAAGCCGAAAATGCGAGACCGTAAAGAACGAAACGACTAATAAAAAATATGGATTCCCGACCATTTGGGGCCCAAAATGCTCCCGCAACCAACCAAAGCCCGAACGCAAGAACGATCCACCTGGCAGGTTTTAAGAGGGAGGATCCTGCAGGAGATCCGGAGCCTGGTACCAACCAATAAATGGCCACCGTAAGCAAGCTGGCTACCACCAGCCTTGGGCCCAAAAAAGGATCCCTGGCCGTTGGGTCAAAGATCAGAAACAACACCAGTCCCAGAAACACTAAACCCGCTCCCGGTAAAATGCCGAGGCTTGCTGCTGCTGTTGGCTTGGAAGCAGGGGACTTCATGTTGAAAACGTTTAATATTTATCGGTCGAACTTGGCTGAGCTGCAGGCTGGTGCAGCCAGGCTTCCGGCCAATTGGATAGCCAGGGAGCAGCTACATCGACATTAGCAGGCGTGAGTGCCTCGGTAATGAACGATAAATACTGATCATTCACAAGTTGGTCATCGAACAATCTTTCGATGATCTTCCGGCTACGTGTCCCCATCCGTGCGCGCTCCGCCTGTGGCAAATTGATCATTTTATCCATCCAATAAGTCAGGCTATCTACGTTTTTGGGCAGGCAAATGTACCCATTGTTGGTATGGTCGACCACATCACGGCAACCAGCATTATCAGTGGTGATCACCGGAATATGCATACTGCCGGCTTCCAGCAGTATGCGTGGAATCCCCTCCCGATAGTAGGTTGGCAGGACCACGCAATCCGTCGTGGACAGATCTTCTTTGATCTGGTCGGTACTTCCCAGGTAGCGTATTATGCCTTCAGCTTCCCATTGTCGGATCTCTTTTTCAGAAATGGCATTAGGGTAATCGGGTTGCAGGAAACCCAGCAGGTCGAAATGAACGTGAGGATACCGTTTTTTTAGGGTACGGGCCGCCTCCATAAAATCTTTTACTCCTTTTTCCAGGATTAGCCTTCCGGCAAAAAGGAATCGGAAAACCGGTGATGGTTTGCGGCCCTGGTCCGGGACAAAATAGCCGGTATCAACTCCTTCGCTGGGCAGGTAGGCGGCGCGGTCAGACCGGATTAATCTTTCTTCGACGAAGGTGCGGCGATCCTCTTCATTCAGGAACCAAATGGCCGTGCAGAAACGCAGGGATAACCGATAGAGGTTTTTTGCTACCATCGTTTTCCAGCTGCGCTGCGTGAATAGATATCCCATGCCGGTAATTACGGCGAGGGAGGGTATTGCCATCCATGCGGCAGCGATAGATCCGTAAATGTTGGGTTTGATGGTATAGGTGATCAGCAGATCAGCCCGGTGTTTTCGCAGTAGGCGGACCAGTAACAAAATGACGGATAAGTCGCGAACCGGATTGGTGCCGTAGGGTTGGATGGAGATGGGTTGAAAGTGGGCACCGGCTTCTCTGACTCTATCTACGTAAGCATCTTCGGGAGCAATAACTACCACCCGATAACCCTTTTGCGAAAGCAAGCGAATCAAATTGAGCCTGAAATTGTAAATACTCCAACATGTATTGGCAAAAAGGACAATGGTGCCTGACCTACTCTGAGGAGATAACATAGCCGTGAAATTTGGGTGCCCATTGACAAGATCAATGAGGGTGTTAGTAATTCACTAAAAAGTCAATAGCAAGAAACGTGCTGGACATTTGCTGGCAGGCAGATAGTGGCAGAAAACCTTCAGAAAATTAGTTGGCTAGTTCGATACGACCTGCAATATGTAAACAATGTTTTAATTCCCTGAACCTTTCCCGGAAAAAAAATTTAAGTTTTTTCGTATCGGAACATTTTGTATTTTACATGCGTAAACACTTCTACTGGCTTGCATATCAAACTCTAACTGCGTTCCGATACCCTGATAATCACAGGAAAATACCCCAAGCCATTCCCCTTTTTGTTGTATCCGATTGTACGTTTCTGGCCTGATAGTGGCCGGTGTGTTCGATACGTTACTTGATCCCTCTATAACGGATGTTACTGGGGTTGATCCACATGCCCAATACCTAACGTTTGCTCTAATTTCAAATCGAAATGAGACACCTGAAATCGCCATGGCTCCATCTGGCCTTTCGCCTGTTTTTGGTAGCCATCTTCACTCTTGGTATCGTTAGTTCCATCCAGTCCCAATCGCTGGAGGTGCTCAATGATCAGGATAATGACGCTTACCTGGATATCAGGTGGACGATCCCGCAATCCTGCCTTACCAACTCCATGGGCAATGCCTACGCTAATGGGGTATTCCTGGAATTGCTCGGCGATGGAGAACGAGTATACACGCAAATAATAGAGACCAAACGTCCCGAAGATGTGGATGACCGTTTTCGGCACTACATCGGCCCTGACTCTTCTGTTACCTATACACTTAATCTTTACATCCAGGGGCCGGGTACTGCTTTGGAAGCAGGTTGTACCGGATTCACCGATTCCGGCGAGACTCTGCCCTTCCAGGCTCCAAGTGGTATTACGGCTTTGGGTGCCGATAATACCGATAAGGTAGAGTTGGAATGGACCAACAATTCTAAGTTGAGTTCCAATTTTGTCATTGTCAGAAAGGAAGGCAGCAAAGAGACCGTCGTAGATATCATTGCCGGGACCGACTCCATCGGTTTGGTGATCGAATACGTTGATGATTTTTCATTTACCAATCCCAAATCCCTGAAAAACGGGATTGCTTACCAATATTGCATTCGCACCTCGAGCGATCTCGTTGACAGCTTATTTGCGGAGGATAATCATAATGTTTGTCTGGTCGATAGCGTTTCCACCTATGATATCGGACTTACAGCTACCGATAATGCCTTTGTGGATAAGGTATCTCTCGCCTGGAATGATGTTTCTGACTATGCATCTCTCATCAATATTTTACGCGATGGTGCCCGGCTGACCACCCTGCCGGCGACGGCTACGTCCTTTGTGGATGTAAATCCGGTCTATGGTCTGGAGAGCGAATACGCAGTGGTTCTGATCGGTGAAGACGGACTCCGTTTTGTCCAGGATCTGGACGGAGGAGGAGTGGACCCCATCGGGCATATTTCGGGATACGTGCGTACCTCCCAGGGAATCGGTATCCGGAATGTGAAAGTGGGCTACGAGGTGACGGTTTTCGATTCGGTATATGTAGACTCTACGACCACGAATCGGGAAGGGTACTATTCCTTCGATCAACTGTTTTTTGGCCGCAGGGCCAATTTCCGTTTATACACCGAAGAAAAAGAGAATATCCGTTTCCCAACCTCGCCGCGATTTACCAGTTTATCGGATGATGATTTCAACGCGGAGAATGTCAATTTCCTGGCCGATTTCGTTGAGCAAGATCTGCCCAGACCAGTAGTTATTGACACGGTGATCGGTGGCACAGGTATTGATTCCGTATACTTCGATATTTCCTATGCTCCGGATTCCTTCCGAACCACTTATTTCCAACTCTACCGGGAGGGTAATCTGGTTGCTATTGCCAATGATCGCGACGGACAAATAATGCGGATGAGTGACCTGGGGGGTAATCCCCGGGAATTCTACCGGTATAATGTATTCGCCTACCGCATCAATGGTGATTCCACGGCCACAGATCTGGCCTCCGCCACCATTCAGTATCCCGATGTGGAAGATCCGGTCAATGTTTCAACCACAACCAGTTTCAGCACCTCCACCATGGGAGCCGTAACGCTTGAGTGGGAACACAATTCGACCAATTTTGCCGGGTTTGTGATATACCGGGATTCCGTGGAGATCAAGACCATTCGGGATACCTCCATTCGGCACTACACTGATTTCGAAGGGAGCCCGGGCGAAGTATATCGCTATGGTGTCAGTGCCTTTCGAAGTATCGGCGGGGAAGCCATGGAGTCCGATATCATTGAAGAGATCAATGTTGCCTATCCTTCTTTTCCACAGGTAACCGGCCTGTCGGCAACACCGGTCGCATCGGCAAATGCAATGGATCTGACCTGGAGCCTGGGTGCAGGTGCTATGGATGATAATTATACTGGATTTATTATTTACCGGGATGCCGTTGAAATAGGTAGGGTCCTGAAAGGAGCCCCGCTGATTTTTCGCGACCAGTGGGGCGTCCCGGGCAGCAATCCATATTACGAAGTTGCTCCCTTTGTGGAGAACATTGATTCGGTTTTTGTCGGGAGCAGCGAGGATGAGTCAGGTACTTATCCCAATTTAGCTGCACCCACCGGTTTTGCTGCTGTCGGAGGTTCCGGTTCGATTGCGTTCTCCTGGAATGACCTGTACAATATATCCCAGTACACGAATTTCCATGGGTTTATTCTCCGCTACGACGGCAACACCGTCGTTCTGGAGCCGGGAGCTACGGAACTAACTATTTACCCGCTTACTGATGCTACCATTAATGCATCTCTGACTGCGTTCCGTATGATTGATGGTACCTTGTACGAGTCTACCCAGGTGACCACTTCGGCAAATGCTACCATCACGATTCCTTCGGCCCTGGAAAAACCGGGGAACCTTTCCGTTTCTACTAATATTCCTACCCACATCGCCCTTACCTGGACCTATCCGGAATATAAATTTTCCACGTTTATCATTCGCAGGGACGGCGTACCAATTGATACCGTTCCCAAAGGTGCTTTAGGGTATTACGACTACGATACGGAAGTTGGTGAAACCCACGAGTACAGTGTGCAGGCCCGCTATGAAGAATCGGGAATGCCTACCCTGTTATCCCAAGAGATAAAAGGATATGGAGTTCGTCGTAATCAGGCGCGTATTCTGGGACATTTGACTCACGAAAATGGAGATCTGGCCGAATTACAGCACCTGGAAGTGACCCTTAATAATGGTGATACGGTTTTAGCCCGGACCTATACCGATCCGGGAGGTTTTTTCCGGTTTGAAGAGCTCCCGGAACCTGACCGACAAAATGAGTTACAGGTTATTGTCAATCAGACTAATAAATCTATTTCATTAGCACAGGATACCTTCCCGATCAATAATACTCCTTACCTGGAAAGGGATACCATGCTATTGGTACTGGATACGTTTCTGATAAGCGATTTCCCACCTCGGCCGTTACGCGATAGCATTGCCCAAATAATCAGCCTTACGGCCCAGCCCTTTGATGAATTCAATGGGGTTTATTTGAGTTGGACCCTAAACGATGGGTTATACGACCGGGTCGAGATACTGCGTGGCCTGAATGAGATCGGTTTTATCGAGGACGGAGAACCTGCTTTCTTCCTTGATACGACTGCAGTGCCCGGTTTCGGTTATACCTATATCCTGAAACCGGTGTACGATATTGATGAGAACAACCGGATTGATGGAGAAAGCCAAAGCATTACCATTACCCATAACCCTTATCCAACGGTTGAGAACCTGACGGCTTCCTTTGGCTATTTTGGAGCGGATAACGCAGTGGGCTTAAACTGGAGTTTTCCCCGCCTAAGCGATGTGGATTTCTACCAAATTTCCCGTAATGATGAAGTGATTGGCCTGGTAGAAGCGGATAAAGAATCCCGGTATGAGGACAAAGATGGTAAACCGACCTCTGCCTACGTATATCAAATCAGAGCCTTCAAGCAACGCGGTACTCGCCTCATACAATCCGAACCGGTGGAGGTGCGGTTAAATTATCCGGCCATTGCTGATCCCGTAAATTTATCTGTTGTCTCGGTACCCGATACGAATGGTGTTCGGATTGCATGGGAGTATATTGGTGAATATGTGGATGCATTCCGGGTGTTCCGTGATGATGAACTCCTAAGCGTGATCAGCGCCGATAGCGCCTATTTGTACTACGATTTCTTTGGCATTCCCGAACAAGATCACGAATACCGGGTGGTGGCTGTACGGGCCGACGGAGATATGAATTATCAATCCGTAGGTGCTTTGGGAATCGAGACTTTCCCGCCTCTATTACCGGTTCAGAACCCAACCATTCAGGCACAGGCAGATGATGGGAATATCCGGCTTACCTTCACCTACGATGATTTGGTGGTTGACTCCTTTGAGATCCGTTATAACCTGACGGTCGCACCTGCTATTGATACCACCTTTATCATTGGGCTTTCTATTGAGGATCTCGATGAGGATGGATTCCTCGAATATATCGATGAACTCACCCCCAATGGGTACGCACAGACATACTCCATCTATACAGTTGCCAACCGGGACGGTATGAGGTACTTATCAGTGCCTGTTGTACAATCGAGCACCGTACCGGAAACCCCGACTCCGCAAAACTTTACGGCCACGGATGGGACCTACGACAACCTGATTCGACTTACCTGGGCCTTAAATTTTGAAGCAACAGTCGATTACCTGGAATTGACCATTGACGGTGGCTCCACCATCATTCTCGATGGAGGTATACGCGAGTATAACCATATTATCAATCAACAGGAGGCCGGGGTAACCAGCCACTCGTACTCGTTGCGGGCGGTAAGAGAGGTTTACGGGACTACTTTCCCCTCGACCACCGTTTCCGAGACGGGGTATGCGGGGATAGACCAGCGGCCGGGTGGCGCCTATAATGTATCTGCATTATCGGAATTAGGGTATTCCGTGTCGATGAGTGGTACCAGTGCACTGGCTGGTGCACCAAATTCTTACGGCGGTAACGGAGCGGTTGTCCGGTTCAATTATGATGGTACCCGCTGGACGGACGCCGGAATCACAACCAAGCCCGGATCAGCATCAGGGAACTTCGGTACAGATATAGATATCCTGGAGAATATTGCCATGGTTGGTGCACCCGGGGCTGGTGGTTTCAGCGAAACGGGCTCCGTCGTAGTGTACAATTATTCTGGAGGAAGCCTGTCCAGTGCGAATACAGTTCCCTTCTCCAGTGTTGCCCTGTCTTCGGGAGGAGGTGTGTTCTATGATTACAGCAGTGTAGAATACGGGAAGAGTGTGGCGCTCGCCAAATCCTCTACTGGATTTTTTACGGGGTATTCTCCGGGTCGAGGTACTCGAAAGACTACTCAGTCCAACGGAAGTATGTCTACCGGCACCTTTTATGAGGTCTATGCGCTGC
Source organism: uncultured Saprospiraceae bacterium (assembly GCA_964342305.1). Classification (GTDB taxonomy): domain Bacteria; phylum Bacteroidota; class Bacteroidia; order Chitinophagales; family Saprospiraceae; genus DT-110. Next base: position 37,731 of record CAYFGK010000014.1, read on the forward strand.
GATCAAGTGGAACGAACAGCAGTTTCTATTTAGGGTCCAGAGAAAGCGGTGGGGAACAGATTTTCTCCACTTCCGGTAGTGGGGACTACGTGGCCTTCGGTAAATCCAATAAGGTCGATATTTTCAAAAAAGATACACCCGGGGGTATTTCAAATACGGCTTTAGTCACCCTTTCGGGAACGGGCAATTTTGGTCGGGAAGTTTTTATGACCAATAAGTTTCTGGTGGTAGGTGCACCGGCTGAAAACCGGGTCTTTGTGTACGTACGTGATGGGGATGAATTTAATGAGATAAAGGTGCTTTCCATACCAGAGATAGCCGGGGTGTCCTCCTCCGGTGCCAACTTCGGATTTTCGGTTTCCATCAACAACAACTACCTGCTCGTCGGTGCCCCCTACCATGCGAGTCCTTCTGCCGTTACCACCAATCAGGGGGCTGTATTTGTGTACGAGGTGGCGGGTGAAGCCATTAATTATATTACCTTCATTTCGAATCCTGATCTCACCAGTTCAGCGAAATTATTCGGATACGATGTTACCGGTACGGAAGATCAGTTCATGATCGGTGCACCTATTCTGGGAGGGCAGGGGAGTGTGTACTTTTACAGTTCCGACCTCAGCGAATTATGGGGCGATAAAATTACCAACCTGCGGGCGTCCGACGGATTGCTTCCGGGGCGGGTACAGGTTTCGTGGGACTTCAATGGCAGTGCTGCTGCCCTCGATGGATTCAAAGTATATCGGGATGATGTCCTGATCGGGGAAACCGGAAAGTTTGCCACTACCTTCTTCGATAGTGACGGTATCCCCGGCAAGGAATACGTATACACGGTGCGCCCCTTCGTAGGCGAGGAAATTTCCAATGGCAAGGCCGATGTGGGATATGGATTACCCAATGGCCTCATTGAGGGTGATGTGGTCACCCTCACGGGAAATGCCCCCGTACGCGACGTTATCGTGGAAGCCACTGCGGTAGTGGATGGCCAGAAGTATACCTACCGGGATACCACCGATGGAAACGGGCATTTCTTTATGTCCGAAATATTCTATTCTAATATACAAGCGGAATATACCGTAACGGTGTCTTTTGAAGACCATGTATTTCTGGAGGATACTAAAACCGTTCAGTTATCACGGGACGATAATAAGGAGTCGAGCCTGTTCTTCTTTGATCAGACCGCTTACGTCATTCAGGGAAATATCGCCTACCAGGACGTGAAATGCGGATTGGACAGTATCAAGGTTTCCGCAATCTCCCGGTTCACGGGAGGACGCACCACCCGTAAAGAGGCCTACAGTGATGAAAATGGCGATTACAGCCTGGTCGTAGATCCTGCTTTAGAGGATCTGTTAGAAATCAGGGTGGAAATCCAGTCCATGTCAGTCAGCCAGAATCTCGATTCTGGTGATCAGGATACCATTCGTCATGAATTTGCCGCGGATGGGCAAACCTTATTCACGGATCTGGACAACTTCGAGCAATTGAATATCCTGAACTTCAGGGATACACTTACCTACGAAGCAGAATTCCTGGTGACCACCGTTTGCGGAGGACCAGCTTCCAATGGTAATTTCATTATCGAAGTGAGTACGAAGGATGGCTGCTACAATGAACGCTTCACCACTACTACCGGTGGAGTTGCTAAAGCCAAACTGCCGCCACTAGATGACCTCAATATTCTGGTTAAGGATGTTCAGCAAAATAACATCCTCAACCTGCTGATAGTGGACTATCTGAAGTATCGCCCCGATACACTCAACCTGCGTAGGGTCCATGTGCAAAATGCTAATGATGACCTGACGGAGGTACAGATTGGTAATTTGATTGACCGAAATCTGGTATACCACCGTCCGGCAAATATCAGTTTACAGACTCCCTTCGGAGAATACCTGTGCGATGCCCCGGATGTGGGGATTATCCGCCGGGATGATCTCGACGATGAAGTGAACCTCAGCTTCAATGTGACGGAGTTGTTTGATGGATTATCCTGTCCGGTTCAGGAAGGATACCTGATCATTAATAATTCCGCCGCCAAAGAGAATACGAAAGACACCCTGGAATACAGTGAAGTATTGCAAGGGTTCCCCACCCATATTTTTGAGCCGGGTGAGCCTAATCTGGTCGCTCCATTCCGTCGGGGTATTAATGTAAAATACTACTCCAAGATCGGGGATTTACTGGGCGAGGTGATATTCCCGGTTGTGATCGAAGGTAGTTCCTCGCTTCCGGGAGCTGATATTATTGTCGATATCTCCGATTCCGACGGACAACTCAAATTACCGTATATGATCCTGAGGGATCCTCCGGGTGACGGAAGTTTCTCCACCATTGAAGAGGGTACAACCATTACCAAAACCTACCGTTCGTCAGAGTCTTCGAGTTTCGGGGGCGGTGTGTTGGCCAGCTTCCAGGGAGCTATCGTAAGTGTTGGTGCCTTTGCCGACGTTAGTATCAAAGGTGGTACCGGCAGTGTGGATGCTCGCGAGTTTTCACTGGAATCGACACTTACCGAATCTATAAGTACCTCCAATACCTCTGATTTCATTGGGGAAAACTCGGACGTAATTGTCGGGGTGGGATCAGCTACGGCCTATACTATCAATGAGAGTATTGTCTATGACCCATCCGTATGTTCGCTTAGCAAGGTGCAGAATTTCGCCTTGAGTCCGGGAACTATTAAAACCCAATGGTCATACACCGTTGGTCAGATCAAGGATATCGTAAGTCAACTAACGGTTGATACGACTGATTACCTTACGGGGGCCAAGGTGTTGTATAATGGTACCCAACCACTCACTCCGAGTGAAGCAGTTGGTCAGACACGGGCACGTCTCGAAAACTGGAAAGAGGTCCTTTCCTACCACAAAGAAAAAACGGTTCCCTACTTCGCCTTCTGTTCAGAAGATTACGATGAAGCAGAACTCTTCGAAGAACGGGTGCGCGACGGTTATTATGAATTGGTTCGTAAATGCGCAGACAGCAGATGTAACTCTTACGTCTACGAAGTAGAACGTCGCTTTGATGAATCCGATAATAAATCCAGTATTCTGGAAGTTGTTCTCGGTAACCAGGAAAGTGGATTAACCGATGAACAGGAAAGCATCCTGGAAATGGATATTCCCAGTTCCTTTACCGAACGGGTCACAAAAGCGACACAAGCCAGAAATGGATTTTGTGCGACCATCGGTACTTCGCCGGGTGCTTCATTTGAATTGAATTCATCGGTTGATTGGACAGATAATCTGGTTGGTCAGTACGAGGTGGCAGTGTCTAAAGTCGCGTATTGGCTGGATTCCCTGCAGTATAGTAATAATCAGGTAAATTCAGAGGTCAGTGACCTGAACGAAAGTTCCCCGGGATACTTGAGCCAGGTGAAAAATTACACCTTCTCTGCCGGGGTGGATATTGAGGTATCCGAATCGGTGACAAAATCACAGAGCAGCTCCTACACACAGACCTCTTATTTCAACTTCGACCTGAGTGCCGGTTTTTACTTCAAATCAGAGATCGGTATCGGTGGTGGCCTGGCAGGTCCCTTCTCCAAGATTGCTGAAAATGAAGGAAAACTTGGTGGTCAAATCGAATTAGCGTTGAATACGGAAGACGAGAAAACCTTCCAGGAGGAGGTGAACACCAATATCACCTACGTATTGTCAGATGATGATCCGGGTGATCAGTTTAGTGTAACGGTTTTCAAGCCGGTCCAAACGGGTCATTCACCGTACTTCCAGCTATTGGGCGGACGCAGTTCATGCCCGCCGGAAGCAGGTACCATTTATCGGGATCGATACGAAATAGCCATCTTTGATACGGCCACCCAGGCGGCCTTCAATGAGTTTAGTTTTGAGAACCTGGATCCGGGTACTCCCGCGACCTTCTATTTGCAGATCACCAACCTGAATCCATTCGGGGAAGCCCGTGATATATACCTGTATGTCGATGCCTCCACCAATGAAAACGGTGCGGTCATCGAATCCTCTGGTCAGAAACTGACCGGTGGTAACCAGGGTGGTGGTATTACCCTGACTTATCTGGGAGCTAACCAGCCTTTGTTACTGCCCATTTCTGTTACCAGGTCTCCAAATAATTTCCAATTCGAGGATATCGACTTTATCATCCGACCCTCCTGTACGGATGGGGATCTGTTCGTCAGTATTCCACGTGACGGTTCCATTGCCCCGGATACGGTGAGTGCCAGTTTCGTCTTTGAATCACCCTGTACAGATATTAAGCTGGTCGGGCCCGATGATGATTGGCTGATTACCCGGCGTAATCCCTTTATCAATGGGGACCGCGAAGATCTGGTGGTTGAATTGATCGATTATGATCCGGATAACGCAGTATTGGAAGAAATCGTTTTACAATCCCGCCAGATCGGCACCGGCGCCGGCTGGAATGATGTATCAGCTCTGGAGATCAATATTCCGGACAATCCGGTCAGGGGTTATCAGTATCCCATGTCTAAAGACTCCCTCGTGATCTATAATGCTCTGAACTTTGCAGTGGATCAGGTGCCAAAATTATTCTTCACCTGGGATATCACGGAGGATTTTATCGGGGATGATGTGAACTATCCCGACGGAACCTACGAGATTAGGGCCGTAGCCAAATGTGGTACCACCGGCGAAGTATTCTCTGAGTCAAGTCGGGGTCGGATTATCCGAAATTCCGGGGGGGTATTTGCGCAGCTGGAGCCTTCCGACCAATTGTATACTCTGGGCGATGAGATTTCGGCAGTGATCAGTAAGGAGATCAACTGTAACGACGTAAATGACGAGACCAATATCGTCGAAGTTTTCCGTAAAAGTGATTCACTTGCGGTGCCGGGTACAGTTGCTTGTTTCCCGAACCTGGATAAATTGATCTTCCAGCCTACTGACATCTCAGCCTTTGACGGAGATACACTGGTCTTTAAGCTCAAGGCTATCAAAGATGAGAATGGAATTATCTACCCCGATTCCTTCCAGACCGAATTCCTGGTATTGACGCGTGACCTGTTCGTAGAAGACACCGAATTCTCTGCGGAGGTATACAAGGGAACGACCCTGAGGTTACAGACGCGTGCGTTTGCTAACAGCATGGCACCGGTACCCTTTGAAGTGGATGTACATGGGGAATCGTGGGTCACCGTAACACCACAATCCAGCAGTGTACTACCTGGTTCGGATGGACGCATTTTAGAGCTGGCTTTATCCACCGATAATTTGTCGCTGGGTGATACGACGGCCACCATCACCGTCCGGTCTACCTCGGGTACACCGTCTACCAATACCATTGTCATCAACCTCCGGGTTTTGGCGAAAGCCCCATACTGGGAACTCGATCCCTCCCAGTATACCCAATCTATGGCCATGAATCTCAACTACGAGTTCATTTCGCTTCCTGGCATCATTTCCCAGGATACCATGGACCAGATCAGTGTCTGGATCGACGAAGAGATCAGAGGTGTATCGCCGATTTTGGTCTCTTCCAATGGTGCCTACGCGACCTTTAATCTGGTCTATGGAGATCCGGCAGATGTGGGTAAAGAACTGGAATTCCGCATTTGGGATGCCTCCGCCGGGCGGGAATACAACGGATATCCCACGGTCGGTGATACGATTCGATTTGATCCGAATGTGACGCTGGGAACCTTCCTTAATCCGGAAATAGTATACGTTAATAAATCCCGTGACCGGGCCCGGTACATTCCGCTGAACGGAAATGGCTCATGGACGCTCTTCTCGATCAATAGTGAGGAAACAGATATGCGCACCGATCAGATCCTGCGATCCCTCACAATGGCTCAGGAAGGTGACCTGATCAAAACGAGGACCCAATCTGCTATATACACCGAGGGCGCTGGTTGGCTGGCTAATTCAGGACCCTCCGGCCTGGATACCATTGAAGTAGAAGATGGATTCCAGATCTATCTGCAGGGGCCGGATGATACCCTCCGGGTTACGGGAGCGAATGCCGCGTACGGCATCATTCCTCTGCGGGCAGGTTGGAACCTGATCGGCTATCCTTTACAAACAGCCCGTCCGATTAACGATGTGCTGCAGATTACCAACATATCCCAGGGCGATAATATCCGTACGGTCGCTCAGGATGGTGCCTTTAGCAACATGGTAGCCTTTTACGATAACATAGGCAGCGGACTGGAATGGGTGGGCTTGCCGGCAGTTGGTATGGATGTATTACGACCATTCTTCGCCTATCAGGTATTCCTTCAGAACGATGGTACCCTACTATATCCAGGAGCAACACTGCCACCACCCCAACCACTGTCGGGTAATGCGAGCCTGCGCTCGGGCCAGTCACCCAGTGTAATGGATCCCGAAACCTGGGTAGTGGAAACGGAAAAATACCCCACTAATATGGTCATTACCGGACTTTTGGAGGTGGACGGCAGTTATTCCATGGATCCTGACGACCGCATCGCCGCCTTCGTTAATGGCACTTGCCGCGGCGTTTCTCCCCTGTACGAGGTGGATGGTATGGACCCACGAATGGCTACCTTGTTCGTTTACGGGTTCGGGGCCAACGATACGATTGATATCGTGATATACGATGCCAGTGAAAACGAGGTCTACTACCACGACAAGGATCTGGTGTTCTCTACCAATGATATTATCGGAACCTTTGGTAACCCTTACGTCTTTAAGCCCGTGACCAAGCGTGTGGATTACGCACTGCATTCCCCGCTTTGTACCACTGATTCCACCGGGTTAGCAGTGATTGAAGAGGTGAAAGGCATGAAAGCACCTTATTCCGTACGCTGGAGTACCGGTGAGGAAGGCCCCAGACTGGAAGGTGTTCTGGCCGGAAATTATGCCCTGACCATTACCGATGCCCGGGGCCTGGAGCTGACTGATGAGGTGGAACTGGATCCACAAAATGTGACCATTACCCCACCGGTCATCCAGCAGGGAAGAGTTCAGGCGGTTTGTTTTGGCAATGACCTGCAACTTCGTATTGATTCGACCCAGCCCCCCGGGGCTACATACCAATGGTTCGTAGACGGGGAAGCGGTCACCGGCGATCATGATTTGACACTGACAAACATTCAGCAGACCAGGTGGGGAACGGTCATTACCAAAAGTAAGGGGTGCTACTCAACACCTACCCTGTGGGAAGTTTCGGTCTACCAGCCATCAGCTGATTTCCGGGTTATTGCCACGGATACCTTACTTACCGTTGGTGAGTCACTCGTTTTTGAACCGGATCTTCGGGAAGAGGGAGCCCGGTATGTCTGGAACTTTGGGGATGGTCATACCAGTACCGACCCGGTACCGGTTCACGAATACGAGCAGCCGGGCACCTATTACGCCAGTCTCCAGGTAACGGATAGCACCGGCTGCCTGGCTAACGAGACCCGACCTTTGCTCGTCACAATAAGCACTGGTGATGAACTCATCCCCGGTCTGGAAATCGATTGGAAGGTATCGCCGAATCCATTTATTGACCAGTTGCGCCTTTCGGCAAAAATCGAAGAGGCCGGGAAATATCAAATCCAGGTGCTGACCCTGGCCGGACAGGAAGTACTCAGGCGAACCTACTCCTGGCATGCAGGTACGAATGAAGAGACCATCGTACCGGAAGTACCGAACGGCACCTATTTCGTCCGCCTGACCAGACCAGGACATGCCGGAGGCCTATTGAAAACGGTCATAAAACAATCACCTAAACCGTAGCGGAAGGAGAACACTACCTCTCTTTTCTTACTTGAAAGATGTTTGTGCATGAGAACTAAGCTAATTCTTTTCGTTGTAGGGTGCTTGCTCATTTCCACCGCTGCGGGACTGAAAGCACAGAATATGGTGGACCCGGATGACCCGTCCAGCTGGATGGTGAATACGTCTGCTCTGGCCAATTCGATGAATATTTACGCGGTTATTGATGTGGCCGGCGTGGAATCCATCGATGAAAATGATGTAATCGGAATATTTGTGGCCGGCACTAATGAAATCCGGGGGGTGGCAAGTCCGGAGTTTATTGTATCCCAGAACCGCTACATTGCCAATATCTTTGTGTATTCCGATGAAGGGATGGGCGACCCGGATGGCTTATCTATTCTGGTGTACGATGCCAGTATTGATCGCGTCCTGCCTTCGACCACCTTTTATACTTTTTTGGCCAACGATATCATAGGGTCTTTTAGTGAGCCGGATACCATCGAAACAGTTAAGATCGATATTGCCATTAGTAAAGACGATGTGCTTTGCGAGGCAGACACCTTTGGCTGGGCCTCGGTCGATGTTTCCGGGACCGGCCAGCCTCCATATACGCTGGCCTGGAGCACGGGGTCGGATCAGGACAGTATATTTCATTTAGGGGCCGGCCGGTATTACCTGACTGTTACTGACGATAATGGGTTTTCCGAATTTGATAGTGTTGATATAATTAACACCAATCGCCCCATCCTGGCACCAACCATTGCGGTGGCTCCGGCAGACACGGTTTGCGAAGGGCAGGATGTGTATTTATTTGCTGCCAGTCTGGAGCTCGAATCACCGGTGTACGAATGGTTTAACAATTTTGGCGATAGCCTCACGACTAATCCTTCCTGGTACGAACCTGATATTGCCACTTCCAAAGAGTACGAGGTCCAAACGAATGTCCGCAATTGCCGGTCTCCGAGAACTAGTTTTGACGTTACCGTGTTGCCGGCACCCGTAGCTGACTTTACGGTGAGCAATACGGTGGATAATACTTTCGATACCATTGTTTTTACTCCGGATAGTATCGAATTGGATTGGGCGTATTTCTGGGATTTTGGTGATGGAAATACATCCACTGATGTGGTGGCTGAGCACGCATATACCCGCGAAGGAAGCTTTTTGTCATCACTCGTAGTAACCACTCCCGATGGATGTACTGACCGTTCAGTGCAGTATTTTGATATTAATGAAAAAGACCTGGATGTCGACTTTACCTTCTATCGTCCGCTTTGTGCCAATGATACCACCGGTTTTCTGTTTGCCCAGGCTTTGAATGGTACGGCCCCTTACGATTATTTGTGGAGTACCGGTGATACGACCCAGGCCATTGAAAACCTCGTGCCAGGAGTTTATAGCCTGACCATAACGGATTTTGATGGCAATAAGCTGATAACTGCCTTTAATTTATTCCCCTCACGACAGGCCCTTGGTATACCCCGGGTGGAGGTCAATCAGGGGCGTTCCGTATGCTACGGATCCGACATCGTTATGACGGCAGGTCTGGATAATCCCGATGTGGTTTTTCGGTGGTATACCACCGAAGATGGAACGGTGCCGTTGTTCACGGGGGATCAGCTGACCATTTTTAGCGTAGAGAATAACCAGACCTTTTTTGTGGAAGCTGTGCTGGGGCCATGTCTGTCATCCGAACGCGCTCGTCTCGACGTGGAAGTGACAAAACTCGATGCCTCTTTCGATGCCAATATCAGAGATGGTAACACCAGCACCGTATTCACATTTTCTCCTCTCGATGGTACGGGGGTCGACGAATACAATTGGTCTTTCGGCGACGGACAAACCTCGACCCTGACATCCCCAACCCATACGTTTTCTCTGCCGGGGGATTACGTGGTAGAGCTCACCGTTCGTGGCAACACCGATTGTACAGAGACTTTTAGCATCCCGATTCGGGTTTCTGATGATCTTGATGTGGATTTCAGTTTTACGCGGCCGGTTTGTGCAGCCGATACTACCGGCTTTTTATTCGCTCAGGCCGTTAGCGGGCGGGCTCCCTATACCTATCTCTGGAGTACCGGTGATACCACCCAGGCCATTGAAAACCTGGTGCCCGGGGAATACGGCCTGACCATCACCGATGCGGATACCACGGTGCTGGAAACAACCTTCGATCTCTTTGCCGATCAGCAGGAATTGGCAGTACCCCGCGTAGAAGTGAATCAGGGTCGGTCGGTTTGTGCTGGTGAGGATATTGTTGTTACAGCCGGATCCGATATTCCCGGTGTTACCTATATTTGGTACGATTCACCAACTTCCACCGAGCCGGTCTTTACCGGTGATCAACTACAGATCAATAATATTGAATTTGATCAGACCTATTATGTTGAAGCGGCCATTGGTCCCTGCCGATCTTCCGAACGGGCACGTCTCGATATTGAAGTAGTTTACCTGAATGCGGCTTTCGTAGTCAACCGGATCGTTGGTAATACGAATACTGATTTCCGGTTTACCCCTCTTTATGGTCGCAATGTATCGAGTTACCGTTGGGATTTTGGCGATGGACAAACCAGTATTGAAAGAGAACCCCGCCACACCTTCAGTGAGGAAGGTGAGTACTGGGTGGAGTTGCAGGTACGCGGACGAACAAATTGTACTGATACCTATTTGGTTCCCATCCGGGTTTCGGATGATTTGCTGGCCAGTGTGGCCGGTGATGTGGTAGCTTGCGAAGCGGATGCTACCGGCGAGCTTACTGCCGAAGTTGCTAATGGTCGTCCTCCCTTCTCTTACCAGTGGAGTACGGGTGCCAGAACCCAGACGATTACCAGCCTCGAACCCGGTAATTATCGGGTCACCGTTACTGATCTGAATAATAACCGGGCCATTGCGGAAGGCTCCGTCATAGCACGCTATGCTGATGGCATACCGCGACCGGTAGTTTCCGTAAACGGGGGTGAACCCATTTGCCCCGGTCAGGATGTCACCCTGCTGGCCCAAATGCCCAACGACCCGGAAGCAACCTTTGTGTGGTTTGAGCCCGGCCGGGACGTGGTCCTGGGAGAGGGGCCACTCTTAGTGTTAGAGGAAGTCACCCGATTCCGCGAGCTGGAAGTTGTCACCAAAATCGGAGATTGTTATTCGGAGCGCCGGCTAGTATCCATCAATGTGCCCGATGTAGATCTTTCACTGGCTATTCCGGGGGGAACGATTGCTACCAATGATAGCCTGTTCATGCAGCTGAGAGGTACTACGCCGGTCGAGCGCATCCACTGGTCTTTTGGGGATGGTAGCGAATTGGCCGACGGTCCGGAAATTGTACGCTACGCCTATCCGGTTTCCGGGCTCTATACGGTCCGGGTAACCTGCCAGTTGCCGAATGGGTGTACGATCATCATTGACCGGATGCTGCGGATCGTCGATCCCGGGGCCATGCAGATATCTATGCAATCTGTTTTCCCTTCCTGTGCCGGGCAGGATAACGGCATGATCGTGGCTCAGGTGTCGGGTGGCCAGGCACCTTACGAATTTCAGTGGAACACCGGTGAACCCGGTGCCATCATTCAGGGACTTGCTGCGGGGACCTATACGGTAACGGTAACGGATGCACAAGGTCTTTCGAATACTGGTCAGGTTACCCTGCAGAATCAAATGAATGAATTGCCGGCACCCGAAATATCGGTCTTAACGGATGGTCCTTACTGTGCCGGGGATGATCTGACCCTGACTGCTTTTTCGGAGGCTAGCGGGGTGGATTACTTTTGGCTGGATGGTAATAATCCAACCCAGGTCCGGTTTGTCGGAGAACAGATCGTATTGCCAGATCAGCAGGGAGATGTTACTTTCTTTGTAGAATCGCGGATGGGCGGTTGCGTTTCGGAAGAACGTACCTTTATTGAGTTGGAGGTCAATCGACCAGTGGCCGATTTCACCATCTCACAGGAGCCCGCTTTGGTAGGAACTGATGTATCCTTCCAGGCACTGTTGCCGTCGGTATCCAACAGTTATTTCTGGGACTTCGGCGATGGAAATCAAGGTAGTGCCAGTCAAACGTCCAATACGTATTCCGGTCCCGGTACTTTTCAGGTAACTCTGGAAGTGGAAGGAGAGTCGGGGTGCCGGTCAGAACGGACTAAAGAATTGGAAGTCATAACGCCCAGCGCCTTTTTTGCCACCTTTGCCGTTACCGATAACCCTTGTGCCGAAGATGAAAGCGGCCGGATCGAGGCATCGGTATTCAATGGTACAGCTCCTTATGCGTTTGCCTGGAGCACCGGTCAGGATCAGCCAACCATTTCAGAACTGGCAAATGGCTCCTACTCCGTAACCATAACGGATGCACGGGGGGAGCGTATCCGGGAAACGATTGTCGTTTCCAGCCGCATCCCGGCACTTACCGACCCGGAAGTGATTAGTACGGCGGGTGAAGACGGACTTGTTTGCTCGGGGGCTGACGTAACGCTTTTCGGTGTGTCAAACCAGGGATCTGATGTGGATTTTTACTGGTACGACAGTCCCCAGGCCGGAAGCTTATTATCGGGTGAGAATGCCTTCGACCTGATTGATGTCCAGGAGTCCGTTACCCTTTTTGTCGAGACGGGTATTGACGGGTGCCGTTCGCGGGCCCGTACCGAAGTGACCATTGACGTAGAGGATGCCAACCGTGGATTTACGGCTGACCGCAGGAAAGTGAATCTGGATCAGGAAGTGAGCTTTCAACCGGTTCAGACCAATCCCGGAAATACCTACAACTGGTATTTCGGCGACGGAGGTGTATCCAGTGAAGAGGCACCCGTTTATGCGTACGGAGTCGCCGGCACCTACGATGTACAACTTATTGTCCAATCCGCTTCGGGCTGTGTGGAAGGGATTAGTGAACCGGCTTTTATCGAGGTCGTGGACGATGGCCAGTTTTCAGTAAGCCTGCGCGTGCAGGCACCATCCTGTTCCGGCGTATCAGATGGTGCTCTCCAGCCGGAACTGCTGAATGGTACTGGCCCCTTTACGTATCTTTGGAACACAGGAGCCACTACGAGCAGTTTGTCGAATATTAGCGAAGGGACGTTCGGACTGACTGTCACGGATAGTGACGGAAATACCGCATCAGCGTCGGTCGGGGTAGAACCGGAGAATGAGGTTCCCGCTATTCCAACCATTTCTATCATTGGCGATACCCTCTTGTGTGCCGGTGAGTCGGTAACCCTTTTTGCTGCTACCAACGCTCCGGTTCATCGTTACCAATGGTTTAACCAATCGGGTGAACTCGTGGCCGTCGGATCGTCCTATACCATTGCCCAACCACAGGATGGGCAGGTAGTCAGATTGATCACCCAAAATGGTGCTTGCCAGTCTCCTGAGGCTGAGCGGACACTGGCAGTAGTGACGCCCAATGCCAATTTCTCCTCCAATCCGGTTCGGGATGTTGTTTTGGGGGAACCCGTACAGTTTACGCCCGCAATAACTTCCTATGCTGCCTATGAGTGGAGTTTTGGCGATGGCCTGGCCAGTGATCAGACCATGCCGGTTCATACTTACCAAAATTTGGGGAGCTTTGATGTCAGCCTGCGCGTGACCGATGGGTTCGGGTGCTCTGCCGTTACCCAACAGAATAATGCAATCCGGGTTCTGGAGGAAAACAACATCGTAGTTACCGCCTCAGTTGATCACCTGAAATGCGAAAATGATCAGTCTGCTGGTGTGTCCCTCGAAATAGCTTTTGGGGCAACCCCCTACACAGTTAACTGGACCGATGGCGCCGAAGGAATCGCACGGACCGGACTGTCACCGGGGTTCTATACTTACCGCGTTACCGATGCCCTGGGGCAGCTGGTCGTTGATAGTGTTGAGGTCCGGCTCGAAGAACAAACCGTTACGCCACCCACCGTAGAGGTGAATGGTGGTTTGCCCGTTTGTGCTGATGATTTGTTTTTCCTGATTGCCGACTCGGGAAGCGGCGAGGCTTCCTATAATTGGTATAATTCGGGGAACGAACTGCTGTCTGCCGACAGAGACATGTACGTAAGCACCGGCATTCCCGAATCAACAACCTGGTTCGTTGAATCGGACGAAGGGGGATGTACCTCCGCTCAAATCCCCGTAGACATTACCATTCAGAAACCGGATGCTGATTTCCGGATCTCACCCCAATCAAATATCCGGGAAGGGGATGTCGTCCAATTACGACCAATTGATGAACGTACCACCTACAGCTATCGCTGGGATTTTGGAGATGGTGGCTGGAGTACCTTTGTGACCCCGTACTATTTTTACAATAAACCGGGTACCTATGACGTCAGCCTGGAAGTAACCGATGAAGATGGTTGTAAAAACACCCTGGTGAAGGAATCCTTTGTGAATGTGATCCGCCTTGGGGCAGGGGCGCCGATCGGGGGAATCCCCGAAGAGGTGGTGGTATTCGGTACCAGACCGTCCGACCTGTCGGCAGCAGCTTATCCGAACCCGTTCCGGGATAACATCTGGATCCGGTTTGAAAGCGAACAACCTCAGGTGGTGGTGCTTGATCTGGTTGATGCCCTCGGCAAGGTGATTGTCCATCAGGAGCTAGACCTGGAGGCGGGCATTACCGCTCACCGACTTCCGATTAATAGCGGGCAGCTGACTCCCGGCTTGTATTTTCTGCAATGGCGGGCAGGTGCCCGGAGCAAGTCCGTCTCATTGATTCATATTGAACCCTAATTCCGATTGTGATGAAAAGATTGATTGTCCTTCGATTGCTGGTTATTTCGGGCTTGGTCATCAACCTTGCCGGCTGCCAGAAAGAAAATGCTAAGGGGCCATCGGATGATGGTCAATCCCCGGTTTTTCTGGTGAAGAACGCTGCGGTGGAATTAGTGGATACCTTCAAAATGCGTATTGTCAGGCAATACGACATCCCTTTTTCGCTGGAAGACGAGGGGGAAATCAGGCTGCGTGCCGAAGGTTTGCGTGAATCGGAGGGATTGCTGGATCTGGATGGTATTCTGATCCAATCAGCAGAATGGGTGACCGCTGAACCCGTGGAAGGGGTACTGACGTTTCGTCCCCTGGCAACCGGGCGCATCACCTTTGATCTGGTTGCTCGCGATGCCTTTGATAATGCGACGATCATTCCGGTAGATTTTGAAGTGATCGGCAACTGGTTGCCGCAACCGGCTCTCTCCATGGAGGTAGTATCCGAATTGTCCCCGTATCACGTACACATTGATGCCGGGGCAAGCTTTGACCGGGATGGCGATTACGGAGGACAGATCATGGCCTATGAATATACAATTGAGGGATTCTATACCACCGAGACCATTCGGGAACAGATCGACTACATTTTTCCGGAGGCCGGTACATACCGGGTTCATTTGCGGGTAAAAGACAATGATGGTGAATGGTCCGAACCAGTTACCCAATCCATTGTGCTCACTGACTAAATGGTATGGAATCAAACGACAGAATACATCTGTTGTGGATCGGAAGTCAATTATCCCTTCTGGAAAAACTGTGTCTGGCCTCTTTTGTTTCTCACGGATATTCTTGCTGGTTATGGGCCTATGATAGTCGCCTGTCGAGCCAGGTAGCGGCGGGAGTTGTACTGAAGGATGCCAGTGAGGTTCTACCCGAAAGTGAGGTTTTTTACTATACACATGGCAATGAATTTGGCCATGGAAAGGGGAGCTACGCCGGGTTTTCCGATCTCTTCCGGTATAAAGTGCTCTACGAATACGGTGGATGGTGGTCGGACCTCGATATCACTTGCCTCCGGCGATTGCCGGAGGGGGAACCATATGTTTTTCGCAACCACGATGTGTTACCGGTCGTGGGTAATCTAATGAAAGTTCCTCCTCGTTCTCCCCTGATGCAGGCTTGCTATGAACGCACACTGCGAACTGTCCATGCGGAAAATCGCGATTGGTTACTTCCCATCCGCATATTAAATGAAGAGATTGAGCGGTTGGGGTTATCAGCCTTTCGGCAAAATTTTACTAATCCTGACCGCTGGGAATACATCCGGTTTTTTAGGTTACATCAATCCGGGATCCCTGACCGATGGAGAGCTTTCCACTGGATGAATGAGGAATGGCGGACCCGCCACCTGTCTAAGGAGGAAGTGTATGCCGGCAGTTTTCTGCATCATTTGTGTATTCGGTTCAATATTCCGGTGAAATCTTTAAAGCCTCCACCCGGCTACTTCCAACGAGGAATCAATTACCTGAAAATGAAGTGGATCAGCCGAATTCCACATCCGGTGCGCCTTGCTCTGAAGCGGTTGATAGGATAAAATGAAGGCCTATCCGGTACGCGCTCCGGATAGACCTTTGTCCAGGTTTGAGGTTTGGGGGGCTGAGGTTGTAGGGAAGGTCATAGGTTACCTCAAACCTCAAACCTCAAACCTCAAACCTCATACCTCATACCTCAAACCTCACACCTGGTATACATTAATACAAATATTCCAGGGCCACCTCATCGTAGAACCCGAATTCTCCATCCTCATTTGCACTAAAGCAGGAAAGCATGATGGAATTGGGGTCAAACCCGGTAGGTGTTCCGGGAATGTGTACGGCGCCTACACCACCACTTCCTTCGTTACCACCGGAGCCACAGCTGAGGGAACGGTTGAAGAAGTCAGTATGGCGAAGCCCGACACTGTGCCCGATCTCATGGGTGATTACGTGTTCTACGACATTAGTATCGTAGTTGTTTGTTCCCGAAAAGATCTGAACGAACTTGTTTGGAGCCCCGCCGCTGGGGAAGCCTGCCGAGCCACCGGCACCACCACTCGTTCGATATACGACGATATCATAAGGCTGGTAGTTGGTGCCAAAAGTCAGCGTAAAGTTTAGCCCTATGTTTAGCCGATTGTAGTTGGCAACGGCCCATTGCAGAGCTGTCCGCATTTTGGAGGTCAACGCATTACTGCCACCGGTATACCCGATCACATTAATGGTTTGGGGTGAACTGACCAGGTTAAATGTCCGGTACTGTTCACCCACTACTCCTTCGTGGAAGATCTCGCTGGTCAGCATGTCTTTCATCTGCTGTTCGGAGATCATAATGTCCTGCTCAAGCAGGTATTTGGTTTCCGATTCACCCGTCAACGGATTGTTGTCGGTAACTACTTCAATGTCCGAAACATCGAATCCGAGATCCTCAAAATTGGCTTTGATATCATCGGTTATTACGGGCTGATCGGCTGCCGTAAGGTCCTTATCCTTTTGACAGGAATTCAGGAATACGACACTCAGGCTTAGCCCAAGCAATAGCTTGGTTAAGGTCTGTTTTTTCATACTAGTCTTGTAATTAGTTTGTTTTAAAATATACGTATTTCAGGTCGTATGGCGCGCACATACGACGTACTGATGCGAATTGCTTTACCGGATGCGTTGAGGACATAATGCCAGCGCGTTTTCGGTAAAGAAATAAGGGATTCCGTCGGTTTGTGTGTACAAATCCGCGGGGAATCATTTACTAAAGTTGGTTATTACAGCTTGGAGATCGTCGGGAGGGTAGGTTGCCACTTAATTGGGTCTCATATGCTAGTATATATAAAAAAATGGAAATGGAAAACACTTTACTGCTTTTTTATTATAAATATTTCAGTATAGAATGAAATCAAGATACTCCTCGTATATTCTGGTAAATGCTTTCTCCTATGATCCCCAAGTTGAAAATATATATGCTGTTGCTGGGCATTTTTCCAGCCCTGCCAATAGCCGCCCAGAAAGGTACACCCGTTCGTGCTGAAGGAACCGTTTTCGATCTGGATCTCTCGCAAATCGGCATGAACCGGGTCCGCTACGAACACCCCTGGCTCGATGGCTCCGGTATCCGGGTGTCGATCCAGGAAGAAGCCTTCGATACCTTGGATGCAGATCTGGTAGGGAGGTACCTTGATGTAGGGCTCACAAGTGAACGTTCTACGGAACACGCTACGGCCATGGCCACCGTCATTGGAGGAGCAGGAAATACCTCGGTCCGGGGCCTTGGCGTGGCGCCCGCAGTACTTTTATCTTCGTCGGATTTGACCGGACTATTACCCGATCCGGTTGAGGCCTATCGCGAAAACATGATCTTCCTGCAAAATCATTCCTACGGTGGCGACCATGAGATACTTTATAACTACCAGGCGCGGGCTTACGACCAGTCGATGTACGAAGAACCGAGACTCCTGCACATTTTTTCCTCGGGGAACACCGGTAGCGGTTCCGGGCTGACTCGTTTGGGCCGGATTCCTCAGGGAGCCAATCTGTCGGGACCCTTCAAACAGGCAAAGAACGTACTCCTGGTCGGAGCAATTGATACCATTCAGCAGGTTTGGGATTATTCGGCCCGCGGACCTACCTTCGATGGGCGGATCAAACCGGACCTGGTCACCTACGCCTTGTTCGGCTCGTCCAATGCCGCAGCCCTTACCACCGGGGTGTGCGCGCTGCTCCAACAAGCTTACTTGGAAAACCAGGGTACCTACCCGTCCGCAGCCTTACTGAAGGCCGTTCTCATTCAATCCGCTACGGATCTTGGCGCCCCCGGTCCGGATCATCACTCCGGCTTTGGCGCCCTCAATGCCTACGAAGCAGTACAAGTGTTAATGAAGGAGCAATTTGTCGAGGCATCCCTTACGGGAAAAAGCGACTATTCCATGCAGTGGATCCTGGATCAGCCAGGCGACAACCTGCGGATTGCCCTGGCCTGGATCGATCCGCCGGCAACGGATACCACCGGAAATTTGCTGGTACACGATCTGGACCTTAAATTGATCACCCCGACCGGAGATACCATTCTTCCCTGGACCATACCCTTTTCCGACCGATCTGACCTGTCCGCTCGACGTTCGCGGGATACCCTGAACAACGTAGAGGTAATCAGTTTTTCGGGTCTCTCGGCCGGGACTTACCAGGTACTGGTATCCGGCAATATGCCCGATGGGGGGTCTCAGGATTTCAGCCTGGCCTACGGAGTAACGGCCAAAGAACGATTCCAATGGACCTATCCGTTGGCTTCCGATCCGGTTCCCTTTACCGGCGAGCCTTTCACCTACGTACAATGGGATACCGATCAAACCGGAGTTGCATCTCTGGAAGCAAAACTTCCCGGCTCGTCCGACTGGACTGTTCTATCGGATAGCACTTCCCTGGAGGATGGTCGCTGGCGTTGGGAGATACCCGTTAGCCTTCACGGTTTGGCACAGCTAAGGTTGCGAACGGCCACTGCTTCTTTCCAGTCGGATACCTTTCGGATCAGCCACCCCATTCGTCCTAATATTTCTCTCTCCTGCAGTGACAGTATGCTGTTTGAATGGCCACCTGCGCCGGGGGCTGAAGGCTATCGGGTATGGATCCAGCAGGGGGGGTATTTGGAACCGGTATCCGACACAAAAGATACCTTATTTTTTTGGCGAAAGCCTGAGTATCCGAATACGCGAATAGCTGTACAACCGATCTATTCGGAAGGGTCAACCGCGCTGAAAAGCCACTCGTATTCGATTGAGAAAACCTCCAGTAGTTGCTACTTCAGCTCGCTATTCGCTTTTGGACTTACCAAAAAGGGCGGGATGATGGTTTTGGGGGAATTGGGTACCCGTTGGAAGGTACGAGAGATCATTTGGCAACGAAGAGGCCCGAATAGCCCGTATCGCGAATTGGCCCGGGAGTTTCCCGTTTCGGACAGCCTGCGCTTTTTCGATCCCGACCCTATAGAAGGGCTTAATATGTATCGGGTCGTTTTGAAAACGACCGACGGGAAGACGTATTACAGCCGGGAGGCCGTTGACTGGTTCGTCGGAGAGTCCCGGGTAAAGATATTTCCCAATCCCGTACCCCAGGGCCGTTTGGTACGCATATACACGCGTCTGTTAGTTCCGGGCGAGCAGGCTGAATTACGGTGTTATAATGCGTCAGGTCAAGTTGTACGTCAGTATGCGTTTAGCGAGGAACGTATGCATATGCTAACCAGTACCCTGACACCCGGATACTACGTAGTGGAGATCCGGGGATTGGGGGAGGTGATTCGACAGCCATTGATTATTCAGTAGGCAGTTTTTCAGTGGGCAGTCTTCAGTCTTCAGTTCTCAGTTGACAATGCTCAATGCTCAATGTGGTTTTGTTTTTTGGCTTTCGCCAAAAGCAGGTTTTGTAGTCTCCGGTCTTCAGTCTTCAGTCTTCAGTGTGCAGTTTAAGCCCATCCGTTTCAGCGGTGGAAGTGAAATCAGTAACCGTCCAATCTTTCCTGTGGTTCGTCGGCCTATTTCGGAGAGTTGTATTAGGCATTTCTCAGTTAGCACTCCTAATGTATTTAAACGGAGAACTGTCAACGCTATTCAGTCCAGGTCAATTTCTGACCTCTGACTTCTAACTTCCGACCTCTGACTTCTAACTTCTGACCTCTAAATTCTGACCTCTGACCTCTGACTTCTAAATTCTGACCTCTGACTTCTGACTTCTGATCTCTGACTTCTGACTTCTGATCTCTGACTTCTGACTTCTGATCTCTGACTTCTAACTTCTGACTTCTGACCTCTGATCTCTGACTTCTGACTTCTGATTTCTAAATTCTGATCTCTAACCTCTGACTTCCAATTTCCCATCGTATCTTCGCTTTATGACCTACCAGGATATTATCAGGCAATTGCGAGCGAAAGAATTCAAGCCCCTATACTTTTTACACGGGGATGAATCCTATTTTATCGATGCCGTAGTGGAATACGCAGAGGATAATATCCTGAGCGAAGCCGAACAAGGCTTTAATCAAACCATTCTTTACGGTAAAGAAACAGACCACCTTACCGTTATTGATGCGGCCCGCCGCTATCCGATGATGTCAGAACGGCAGGTGGTAATCCTGAAAGAGGCTCAAGAGATGCGTACCCTCAAAGATCTGCAGGGTTACGTGGAAAACCCAACCCCAACTACCGTATTGGTGATCGCTCACAAACACAAAAAGCTGAACTTCAACACCAAGCTCGGCAAGGCACTGAAAAAGCACGCCGTGGTCCTGGATGCTAAAAAACTGTACGACAACCAGGTGCCCGATTGGATTGTGGACTACCTCAAGCGTAAAAAATTGCGTATTCGTCCCGATGCTGCCAATTTATTGGGCGAGTATCTGGGAACCGACCTGTCCAAGATCGCCAATGAACTAAATAAGTTGGCGATAAACCTGCCGAAAGACACGGAGATCAATACCCGGCACATTGAAGATAATATCGGTATCAGCAAGGATTACAATGTGTTCGAACTGCAAAAGGCCCTCGGTACGGGTGATGTTGCTAAAGCCAATCGCATTGTACAGTACTTCGCTGCCAATCCAAAAAAGAACCCCATGCCGGTGGTGCTGGCTTCCCTGTACAATTATTTTTCCAAAGTGTACATGCTGCACTACCTGCGTAATACCCCCGAGAAGGAATTATTGTCAACCATTGGATTGCGCTCGGCATGGTTCCTGCGGGAGTACCGGGCTGCTCAGCGACAGTATCCGCTGCCCAGAGTTACCAAAGTGCTGCGGTTGTTATCGGAGTATGATCTAAAGAGTAAAGGTGTTGGGTACCAGTCTACTGGAAAACCCGACGGAGAATTGTTGCGGGAAATGATCTGGAAGATCATGCATCCAAATCATTCGGCAATAGATGTTTAATTGTAATCGACTGGATATGAATATTGTAAGTATGTGTATGATATTTATGTTTGAACTTAGCATCTTTTTTACAATATTTGCGTACAGTTAGGTACCGAATTCCCCCTTAGTCGATTAGCCAGTATCTGCGTTCTCACCACAAATTATCTACTATTCCCTCTATTCTCATGTAAATTATAGCGAAGCGTTCTAGCCGTTAATAGGACCATTGTATCCGTTGGGAGCAATGGCTGATCTAAACATTAACGGTTACGCCATGACGACCTTTACCAGCAATACTGTAATCAGAGGTTCATTTCCTGTGCCTCCATTCTCGCAATTCCTATCTACCGGATACCTGTGTATCTGGATTGGGATCATTGGTATGTGCTTCTTGCCACAAATGCTATCCGGTCAATCCAACGGCCTGGAAGTAACCGGCAATGCAGGGACCATCCAAAATGACCAGGCCAGTATCTCCTGGGCTCTTGGAGCTGTCAGTCCCGGCGTACACGCTAAAGACGACCAGCAACTACGCGTCGGACATATTTACCCGACCATCCGCTTTTCCGAGGGCACTCCACCGACCACAAGCATACCTGCTGTCCGCGCTTTCCCAAATCCCTTTATTGAGCGGATCGATTTACTACCGATTTCTGATCAGACAAATAAACTGACCATTCGGGTCCAGGATGTGTTGGGCCGGCCGGTGCATTCCCGGGTTTGGACCGACCCATCCATGCGGTGTACCCTCGAATTGGAAGATTTACCAGCCGGGGCTTATTCGGTGACCTTGCACTTACCGGATGGATCGACCGTAGAAGAAACCATTAAGATATTGAAGAAGGACTTATAGAAACCTCCTTAACCCGATCTAAACTACTAACGAACGATGCCACGCTATAACCTATTCCTACTGTTCCTGTGCTTCGCCATGCAGCCTCTCGTTGCACAGGTTACACCTCAGGGTTTTCCCTACCAGGCCATGGCGCTGGATGAATCCGGAGAGCCCCAGGCGAACCGGACAATAATGGTTCATTTTACGCTCTGGACAAAGGAAGGTGAGGAGCGACTGGACCACTTTCAGGAAGTACAGGAGTTGATAACGGATGCCGACGGGTATTTTTCTGCAATTATCGGTCAGGGATACGAAAAAGATGGCCGTCTGGCCGAGGTTCCCTGGGCCACCGGTCGTGTTTGGCTGGATGTACAGTGGGTGAACAATCCGAATCAACCTTTCCGGCAATTGAGTAGCACCCGATTATTTTCAGTGCCCTATGCACTTTTTGCCGAACAGGCAGGGCGGCTTACGGAAGTACCATTGGATACCAGCCTGCGATCCACACCGGGCCCGTCGATCTACTGGTCAACCAGTGGCAATTACATGACCAGTCCCCCTGTTCACTACATCGGCACTGCTGATTACAAGGACTTGGTATTCAAGACAAATGGCATCATCAGAATGTGCATTAGTAAGGATGGCAAGATCACCTATAAAAGCGGGGTAACTGGGATCGATGGTCAAAAGAGTAGCTATCCGCTTTACGTACATAGCAGTAATCAGGGGATTTGGATCGAGATCAACGAAGAGCGGGACGGTAACAATAATTTTGTGGCTTTTGCGGATACCGAGGGTATTCAGGGACGGATAGAAGGGCAGACCGAGCACGAGTGGCGTAGCTCAACCGACCACACCGTACAAAATGCCCTGTTTGGCTTGCAGATCGTATCCCTTACGGCCCAGGTAGTAAACTTAGGCATAACCGCTGCCGGAGCCTTCGCTTCCGGAATGGGGGCCGGAGCCGGTGCCGGACTGGTCATTGAAGCTGCCAGCTTCGGGGCCAACCTGGCCAATACGATCACCGGCCGCATTAATTACATGGACTACAACCTGAGTAATATGGGGGTGGCCTACAGCAGTGGAGGGGCCGATTACGGGGAATGGTTACCTCGCCTGGATGAGCATCCGCTCCGCACTGGTCAAATTGTTGGCATCCATCCGGACGGCGTGAGCCTGAATACGGAGCAAACCAGTGTGTTACGTGTAGTGTCCAACCAGTCAGCGGTATTGGGGAATGCCCCCGCAAGCCAGGAAGAGGATGCTTTCGAAAAAATTGCCTTCCTCGGGCAAGTCCCCGTTTGGGTCACTGGACCGGTGCAATCAGGAGATTTTATTGTTCCCTCGGGCCGCCATGATGGGGTAGGGCAGGCTGTTCACCCCGATTCCATGACTTGGTCTGATTTCCGGCAAATAGTGGGTGTAGCCTGGCAGGATGGTCCCGGTGAACATCTGAAATTGGTCAATATGGCCGTTGGCCTGACGACGGATGAATTCAGTGATAAAGTAGCTCAACTTAACAGCAAACTGGATCAGATCATTCACCACCTCCAAAAGAATGACCCGGAGGCTGTTTTCACTTTTCGGGCGGATACCTGGAAACAACACCAAGAAAACACTGCGGGTACGTTGGCCGGTTGGACCGAAAAACGCCGGTTCCAGGCGTTCGAAGCACTTTTGCGGCAGCAGGAACCCTACTTGCAACTGGTTGCCGGCCAGATACAGGAACAACTGGTTTCGAGAGGTGTGGAAAGCTCAGATCTGCCCATTGATCCATCCTTTTTTTCGGATCCGGTACAGTATTTGATTGACAAAAGAAAAAATCCAGCATGGAAGGCGGCGTGGCGCACCTTGGATCGGGAGGTCGAACCCTTGTTAATCCAATCGGCCACCAATACCGAAAACCAATAAACCTATGAATTCATCACTACCCCTTCACGTCAATTTGCATCGACCCTTAAGCCGTTTTTGGCTTTTGGGCTTTGTGCTTTGCTGTTGCAGCTTATCGGGACTTGGGGCACAGGAACGCCTGGATGCAAGTTCCGCTATGATCCATCAGTTTACTGCCAAAGACAACAATGGTGAGGCTCTTCCTAACACCACACTGCACATACGGGTTCTGGTGAAAGCCGGAAAGCCTGAACAAGTGGTTTATGAGGAATCACACCAGGTTCAATCCGATTCCAAAGGTTTGGTTTACCTGGAAGTCGGAGAAGGGACCAATTCGGTAGGTTCTTTTTCCGAAATACCCTGGACCGCCGGTAATGTTATTCTGGAAACAGAAATGATCACTGATCCCGCCAATCCTTTCCGGATAAGTCGTGCTCGTCAAATATGGTCTGTTCCCTATGCTTTCCACGCAATTGAGGCCGGGGAAGTGATGACCGGCGAGGAGGTAAAATTGCGAAATGCACCTTCCATTCACTGGCTTACCAGTGGGAATTACGGGCTACAGGAAGCCTATCCGCACCGCCTGGGTACCAATGACGCCCGGGATCTGGTTTTCAAAACCAACGGGATCACACGGATGGTAATCAGCGCAGACGGCCAAACATACTTTCACTCAGGTGGCATTACCGGTGGTGATAATAGCAAAGGGAACTACCCCATGGTCGTCGAGGGTTCCACACAAGGTGTCTACATTGAAATCGATGAAAAGCGGGATGCCGGAAATAACTTTATGACATTCACTGACACCGAGCGAACCCTGGGTGCGATTGAAGGGCAAACGGAAAGTGAGTGGAGAAATTCTGAACCCTATAAGGATAAAACGCTGGAGTTTATCCTGACTGGTGTGGCACTCGGTGCAATGATTGCTGCTAACACTACTGAGGCTGCCGGCTGGACTGCTTCGACCTTCGGAGTAGCTGCGGGAGCTGCCAAATTTGCGCTGGTGGCCGTTACTGTTGCCGAATCTATTTCCTTCGCCGCCGCAGTCCTGGATTGGCAAATCAGTGGCCTGGAAAACTTGGGTGTTAATTATAACACGGGCGGTGCCGATTATGCTGAATACTTGCCCCTGGCACCCGAAACTACGGACCTGGTAGCTGGTCAGATTGTAGGTGTACACCATGGACGGGTAAGCTTGCGCACCGATAGTACGTCGGTGGTCAAAGTGGTTTCGGCCAACCCCATCGTTCTGGGTAATCTCCCCAAAGATGGTGAGACCAAAGGCTTTGAACCAATAGCATTACTCGGTCAGGTACCCGTTTGGGTAGCTGGTCCCGTCCGGTCGGGCGATTATATTTTGCCAACCGGGAATAACGATGGTTTGGGCCGGGCTATTTCACCCGACGCCATGCAGTTGGCTGATTACCGAAGAGTAGTTGGGATCGCCTGGGAAGATGCCCCCGAACAAGGAATTCATCAGGTAATTACCGGCATTGGACTGCACCGTGATCTGATGGCCAAACACCTCGATGATCTCGAACAAAAATTGGGTTTTATCCTGGAAGAATTGCACCGCCGCAGTGGCAATGATGCCTCGGCCATCAGTCAGGGACTAGCCGAAGCCTTCAACACCAATGGTTCCAGGCCTCCATTAGCACCCTTGTACTCGGAAGAGGCCTTCAATAAGATGGTCGATGAAAATGCTGGCGGAATTAAGGCCAGCTTTCAATTGGCGGAGGAACACATCCGGGCACGAGGCATCAATCCCGATGACCACCCCTTCCTGACCGATTTTCTGAATGATCCGATCACTTCCGTGAAAAAATTGCGCAAGGATCCAGCGCTACTCACCAATTGGGCCTTGTTCGACCAGCAGATTAGTGAATACGTGGACACCCCACAACCAAACCAAGGTCAATGAAAAAGATAACTAAGGTATTTGTCGCACTGCTTTTGGGGCTGGTGAACCTGCCTGTCGGAATCCTGGCTCAGGACCAAATAGAGGTTGTACCGGCCGGTATTCCATTTGAAATGGTGGCACGTACCGCCTACGGAGAAGTGTTGCCTAATGAGGACCTCCAGGTCCGGGTTTCTTTTCTGGGAGCAGGCCAGGAACCTGGTGCTACCCTGTATTCCGAAACCCACCAAGTGACTACGGATGATTTTGGAATGACCACTTTCCTCATCGGTCAGGGTAAAAGAGGTCCCGTTTCGCTGAGCGATATCCCGTGGGAATCCGGTGAATTGTGGCTGGAAATGGATATTCGTGCTCCCCGTCGTCCTGACTATCGCATTGCCCAACGCGTGCCAATGCGGGCGGTACCGTATGCATTTTACGCAGCGTCCGCCGAACGAATTGCCAACCAGGCACCAATGCCCGGGTTGCGGTCTAGTCCTAATATCCGCTGGTTAACATCGGGTAATTCGGCCACCCAGCCACCGGTACATTACCTGGGTAGTGCGGATGATGCCGACCTCATTTTTATGACCAATAATACCGAACGCTTACGTGTTGGAAAGCAAGGCCAGATGGAGATCGAGGCCGGTCCCCGTGGCCCCGATCATTTGAAAAGTAGTTATCCCCTGGTGGTGGAAGGCAGCAACCAGGGCATATACATTGAGATCACTGAGCCGCGTAGCAATGACAATAACTTTGTACTCTTTGCCGATCCGGAAGGAACCTGGGGAGCCATCCAGGGGCAGACCGAAAGCGAGTGGCGCAGCTCTGATCCATACCTGTTCCAGGATGCTATGTTCACTCTTCGGAAAATCTCGCTCATTGCACAGGGTATTGGTCTGGCGGCTGTAGCCGGAGGATTGTATGGGGCAGGGTCAGCGGCTATTGCCTCCTTGTTCTTTAGTTGGGCTGCCGGTGGTTTCTACGCAGCAGCGGCGGGGGTTACAGCCCGAGTGGTCATATTAGCCACCGAAGTCGCCTCTCATATTACGCAGGAGGTCCACTGGCGGGAATCCAACCTGGCAAGTTTGGGGGTTGTCTACAAATCGGGCGCCGCTGATTATGCCGAATGGCTGCCCCGTGAAGCGGGAACTTCCGATTTGCCAGCCGGTTCAGTAGCGGGTATCAAAAACGGAAAGGTATCCCTGGAGACGGATCAGGTCGATTATCTATTGCCCGTTTCGGCTCGTCCGGCAGTGGTCGGAAACCACCCAATGAACGATGAGGTAAAAGCAACCGGTGAAACCATTGGATTCATCGGACAGGTACCGGTAAGGGTCGTTGGCGACGTTAAGCGTGGTGATTACCTGGTTCCATCGGGCAATAACGACGGCAATGCCATTGCCATTTCCCCGGAGGATATGACCAACCAAGACTATAATAAAATTATCGGTGTTGCCTGGGAAGATGGTCAGGACCGTCCCTTTCAACAAATCAACACAGCCATCGGGCTCCACCAGAATAATGCCCTGGATCGCTTTGCGGCCATGGATCAAAAGGCGGATGAGATCATCGCCTACCTGCAGGGTAATGCTCCGCTACCCGATGCTACCCTCCCGACCGGACCAGCGGGTTCCTCGCGACCCGTACTGTCCCCCGACCGCCAGGAAATCGTCGATCAGTTCGAAACCCTGGCTGCCAATCACGAGCAGATCCTGCTGGATGTGTACCGGGAGCTGGAACGCGAAATGAAAAAACAAAAACTTGATCCGGATCAGATCCCCGGTCTGCGGGCCCTGTTGGCGGATCCGATAAATGAATCACGTAGGTACCTCACCGATCCTGGCATAGAGGTACACATACCCTTGTTTGACCGAAATGTGCCTTCAACCGGGCGCGAATAATAAAAACCAACTCATCGTAGAACGCTAAACCATCCTCCTGTGAAAACACCATCTACCATCGAACCCAAAGGCATTCACTTTTTGTGCCTTCCGGCAAAAAGAGCCCTGCATACGCGTGTCTTGCAGGTACTCTTAGCCTTGTTTTTTATGCTGCCGCAGGTATTGCACAGCCAGACTATAACCATTTTAAGTTCTCCCACCGGTACGTATTGCGTCGGAGAAACACTCGGAGATGTCGAGGTGGAATGGACAGGATTGATTCCCGGAGATTCGGAACTGCGGTTGGTATTAATAGGCGTAGGAACTGCGCTCGCTACGGAACCCGTAAGCACAATCAATGGCAACTTCACCTTTACCGGAGTCAGTATCCCGGGAAGTATTAGTGCCGGTAACTATCGAATTGAAGTTGAAGACTTAGAAACTGCTGAATCAGGTCTGGGGAACTCAATTGATATCCGGGATTTGGAAATAACGGGACTACCGACCGGACCACTTTGTGCCGGGCAGTCCTACACCTTTGAATACACCGCCAATTCCACCCTGAACGGTGGGAATATGTTATTCCTGGAGATGAGTGATGCCATAGGGGATTTTTCCGATCCTACGGTGATCGGGTCCGCAGCGGCTACGAGTGGTACCGGATCGATCATTGGGTTAATCCCGTTCGGTACCAATGGGAATGGTTACCGCTTCCGGGTCCGCTCCACGGATCCCGTGCAGGAGGGTTGTGAAACGGACATGGTGGTTATTCGGGAGGTAAACATCACCAGTGAACCCACTGATGACCCGGCCTGTATAGATGGGACAGCTAATTTTTCGGCCACTGCATCGGGGTCTGGATTGTCCTACCAATGGGAATCCCTTTCCATGCCTTTCTTCCAGATACCCGACGATGCCAATTCCAAAAAAATAAGCAATGATGTAGCTAAGAATGCATCCTTATTGTTCTCAGCTTCCAACGAGGGCCTGTTTCGGTCCAACAACGGCGGATTGACCTTTACCCTTGCCGCCACCACAGCGGATGGCTTGCCCGAAAATAATATTCAGCGTTTGTTTGTGCGGGGAGCTACCGTTCTGGCGAGCACAGCCTCCGGGTTAGGTATTTCTTCCAATAACGGGGGATCGTTTTCTACGCGCACCACCTCCGATGGCCTGGGTAGTAATGCCGTCAATGGAACCTTCATCGACGTGAGTGGGAATATCTACGTGGGTACGCAGGCAGGACTATCCATTTCGACCAATGGAGGTAGCTCGTTTACCAATTATACCACCAGCGATGGGTTGGGAAATGATTTTGTGAATAGTGTTTTCGTAACCGGAACGGGTAGTAACCGAATTATCTACGCAGCAACCGCCTCTGGTCTGTCCATCGCCTTCAATGGATCCACCAATTTCGTCAATTTTACTACGTCCGACGGGCTTTTGTCGAATACCGTAAATTCCGTTGCCGCCACGGCCGGAGGAATCATTTTCGCGGGAACCAATTTAGGCGTTAGCCGATCTTCCGACCGCGGAGCCTCGTGGACGGATATCACCCCCGGATTACCGGACCCCGCAGTCAGCAGATTATATCTGGTTGATGACCTGCTCTTTGCCACTACTATTCAGGGCTTCGGTGTCGCTAGCATTGATGCTTCCGGATTTAGCACCTATAATAAATCCTTTGGCTTCCCGCTAAATGTGGTCAGCGGTATGGCCATCTCTGAATCCGGTGGCGTTTTCGATATATTGGTTGGTACTCCGGGGGGTATTGCTCTTTCAGATCTGACCGTAGCAAATATGTCTGGTGAAACCTCCGATGAATTATCCGTGCTACAGGATATGAGCAGCGCCAATGATCGCTATCGCCTGGTAATTACGGACGATGATGGTTGTACCCGGACCACCCGAATCGTGTCTGCGGGATACATACCGCCCCCTATCGATTACGAGATCGAACAGCAATTAACCCGGTGTGATCTCAGTAACGGACAAGTTTACATCACGGGGCTGTTACCCAGCACCATGTATACGCTTAATCGTTCTGGAAACACCAGTGGTACACCCATGGATGGGGATGAAGTGTCCACCGACACCCTGGGCCGAATTTTGTTGTATACCCTGGGCGCTGGTGAATATACTGTATCGGTTTCCAGTTTGGAAGCTCCTTTTTGCGAAGGCAATGAAGTAAACTTCACGTTGGATCCTCCACCGAGCCCAACGCTACCCGCTGGTACAGCCAACGACATATGCCCGGGTGATAACCTCATTATTGAAATGAGCTCTTCGCTGGATCCCAGTGAAGTGTATCAATGGTATGAAGATGAAAACGGTAGTTCTATTGCTGATCCATCTTCATCGACCGGCGCTACCTATACTCCTTCTTCCACGCCGCTTACCTCCGGCAGTTACTTCGTGCGAGTACGCGATAATGACACCTATTGTGTAAGCGATACGGTGGAAATTTCCTTTACCCTAGGCTCAGGAGAGAGCATCTCCGTAATGGGGTCCAGTCCTACCTCCGATGGAGGTAATGATGGCTCCTTTACCATTGAGGGGCTTACCCCGTCAACGAATTACGACGTTGAGTACCGCTACGGAAACGGGACTACCCAAAATGCGAATGAAACGACTAACGGAGCCGGCGAAATTACCATCAATGGTCTCGTCGCCGGGGTCTACAATGGCATTCGCGTCATTGGCGATTGTCCGTCAAACACGGTTAATTCCGTGGTGTTATTCAATCCGAGTGATAATAATGGTCCTGGAGATCAGCCTTCCGCTTTCCGCAATACCATCATCATCCGTGGTGGTGACCTTAGCGGTTATTTCCAGCAATCCTCCAACCCTGCGGCCTGTACAGGGGGTAGCACCGCTATCGACTCCTACTCGGGCCCAACGCCCGTCGATGGTATTGCCGTGGGTATAATTCGCGACCCTCAGCAACCCGCACCTCCCGCTGCTCAGACCGATGTCGAAATGCGAGGCTGGATTAAATTTTATCTCGAAGAGGTGCTGCCGGAATATGCAGTGATCGAACAGGTGGAGTACAGGCCGGTGGCGGTATCAACCTTCGGTCAAAGTGTCTGTGATGTACCTCTGTTAAGTGCTTCGGGTGACATCCAATTCGATGTAACCAGGATGGAGGCCAGTAATTATGGTCCTTACCTCTATGGGTATGACGAAGAAGTGTTCGACGACATGGGGCAGGAAAAATACAACGACTTTGTCATTACCCAGGATGAAACCGGAAGTTGGACCGACCTGGGAATAAAAGCGGTGGAAGATATCCAGAAAAGCCTCGAAGGAGATGCTGAATTTCAGGTAGGCCTGAACTTATCTTTCGGTGATTTTGGAACAGCGGTTTACCAATTCCACGGTATGGTATTCGCTCCAGCCGAAGAACACGAAATCCGAATTACCTACTACCAACTGGATTATGGTGATTTGCCGGAGCCCAAATTTACGACCGACGAGTTCGGAGGAATTCGGGGGCCCAGCCACCGCATCGATTCCATTGATGTGGACGATGACCCGGGCATCGAAAACATGCAACCAAACATGTTCATTGGTGCTACCCCTCCCGACGCCGAGCCGGGTGCCTTCCCTAACACCCTGGCACTGGGTGATGATAATACCCTCAACGACGACGAAGACCTGTCGGTAGATGATTTCTTCAATATCGAAACCGATGACGAACTGTGGGCCGGCGATACCATCAACTTCCTGGTTCCCGTAACGAATAACTACTCCGAAACTGCCAATCTCCTGGTCTTTATCGATTGGAACAATAACGGAGTATTCGAAAATGATACCGAAAGCTACACCCGGACGGTCCCCGGTAATACTTCCGAGGGCGTTCTGTTCCAGGGGATTGAAATCCCGGAATATGCGGGTAATGCTACCATTGGTGTACGTGTACGCCTGACTTCCGGAGCTATCTTCGACGCCTACGGTCCCGCACCGGACGGTGAAGTGGAAGACTTCTTCGTGGATGTGTCGGCTTTCGATTACGGAGACTTGCCTGAGAACGAATTGAGTCTGGGAGGCTCCGGGGATTATAAAACAACTTTTTCCTTGTCTATTCCCGGACTGGACGGACCGCGGCACATGATTCGCTCCGATCTGACCATTGGTGCCAGCGTGGATCCGGAAGGAAATGGTATACCGCAGATCAATGCCTTTGGGGATGACCTGGATGGTATTGATGACGAAGACGGTGTATTTCCGCCCGATACCATCATTCGTGGTCAAAATGCTGTTTTCCAGGTATTCGTGCGTAACCAAACCAGTTCACCGGCCTACCTGCACGGCTTCGTAGACTGGAATGATGACGGTAGCTTCGAAGATGGCTATCCCGAACAAAAATCAGGAGTGGTTACTATTCCGGCCGGCCAAAGTGGCTTGTATCCGGTGACCTTTCTGGTGCCTAATGAACTTTTACCATTACCTGGTCGGGTAGCTGCTCGTTTCCGTCTGAGTACCAACAATACACTTATTACTGACTCAGAGGGACCTTTTGAAGAGAACATCGACGGGGAAGTAGAGGATATTTGGGTGAATATCACCGGTCTGGACTGGGGTGATTTACCCGAGCCACTGTATGCGACCGATGACCGCGGACAGTTTGAGGGCCCAAGTCACCAAATTACTACCGTAGAGGATGAACCGGGTGTATTCCTTCCTTCCCTGTTTATTGCCGGACCACCGGAAGCTGATCCAAATGGACAGCCGAGTGCTATGGCCGAGGGTGATGATAATGATGAGTATGATGATGAAGAATTAGACCCCACGTTCTTTAATAATCCACTTACCGGTGATAGCTTATTGGCGGGCAATACCATTCAATTTGCGGTGCCATTCACAAATAATACCGGTGAACCTGCTTTCGTTTCCGTATTCATCGATTGGGATGGAAATGGCGTCTTCGAGAACGATCAGGAGCGTTACTCCATGGAAGCGATTCCCGATGTAATGGGCCCTGGCCCCACAGATGCCGGAGTCACCTTCTTTGATATTGACATCCCGGCGACAGCCCCTACGGGCATAAAAGGGGTCCGGGTGCGTATCTCCACCCAGCCTAATCTGGAAGCCTATGGCTATGCCCGTGACGGTGAGGTGGAAGACTTCATGGTCAATGTATATGGTTACGACTACGGTGATTTACCCGATGAGGAAGTGGCCGGTGCGCCTGGCCTTACGGCAAAAAACAATTACGAGACCATTTTCAATGCCACCGGAGATCGTGGACCTCGTCACAAATTTATTGACGGACTTGCCCTTGGTACCCTGGTTGACGGGGAAGGCAATGGTCAGCCTCAATTGAACAGCGTCGGAGATGATGTCAATGGCATCGATGATGAAGATGGCATTGAAGCGCCCGATACCATCGTACGTGGCACCGAGGCGACCTTCCGCGTTTTTGTCACCAACACCACGGCTTCACCGGCCTACCTGCAGGGCTTTGTGGATTGGAATGACGATGGAGATTTCGAAGATCCCTATCCCAGTCAAAAGGCTAATCTGGTAACCATTCCGGCCAACGGTAGTGGTTGGTACAATGTGGTATTTGATGTGCCACAGGAACCCAATCCGCTTCCGCAAAAAGTAGCTGCACGCTTCCGCCTGAGTGATGAAGATACCTATGTTTTGCTGTCTACCGGCCCCAATGCCGGCAATGACATCGCTGGTGAGGTGGAAGATATGTGGGTGAATATTGTTGGTTACGACTGGGGTGACTTGCCCGAGCCGCGTTACCTCACTGATCGCGAGGGTGGTGTTTTTGGCCCCAGCCATAAAATCGTACCCATTGAACTGCCCGATGATTCTACCGGCGTTAGCCTCCACATTGGTGCCACAGTTCCCGATGCCGAAGCGGAGGGCCAACCGGGGTCAGAAGCTATGCGTGATGACAACGACCTCACCGATGATGAAGATCTAACAGCAGATAATTTCATTAATCCCTTGGATGATCTGCCGTATCCGATCATTTCGGGAGAAGCGGTTCGCTTCCGGGTACCGGTAACAAATAATAGTACTCAGCCAGCCTACCTCTTCGCCTTTATCGACTGGAATGGCGATGGCGATTTTGTCGATTCCCTCGAAACGACCATTCAAACGGTGACCCCGGGAACCAACGACTATGATTTTGATTACACCATTCCTCGCCGGCCCGAAGCTGATACCATCGGTGTACGGGTACGCTTGACCACCGAACTGGGCATTGATGCCCACGGTCCGGCACCCGACGGGGAAGTGGAAGACTTTATGGTGGAGATCCGCGGAACGGATTACGGTGATCTGCCGGATCCGTTGGCCGGGCTTTGGCCAAATGATTTCCATACCCTGCGCGACCAGAACGGTCCTCGTCACGGAGTTCCTGTAACCCCCCTAACGTATTTCGGTACCCGCATTGATACGGAACCCAACGCTACGCCCGGCCCCGATGCCAATGGCGACGATCTCGATACGCAGATCGACGACGAAGACGGGATCATCTTCCTGACGCCTCTGGTTCCTGGCCAGGATGCA
>CAYFGK010000015.1:0-71637 GCA_964342305.1 uncultured Saprospiraceae bacterium
AAACCGTGCCGTTAGGTACGGAATATGAGATTCCGTTTTCTTCGAAGAATAAATAATCTTGACCCGCGGCGCCACCGGATCGTGCTTTGAAATTCCGCACGATCCGGAGGATCGTGCACCAAAAATCCCGCTCGCCAGCAGACGGGCGAACGGGATAGGTAACGAGTTTGGATCTTATGTATTCCTGTCTAGTTAAAGACGACTTGTTTGGTTTGCACGGCTCCGTCAACCGCCAGGCGTACCCAGTAGGTACCGGCAGCACCAACTTCGGTTCGCTTGAGATCGATCGGATGAACACCAGGCTGCATATTGCCGTTGCGCAGCACTTTTACCAATTTCCCCTCGGAATCGTAAACCGACAGGTTAACTGCGGCCGAAGCCCCGGCAGGAACGTTGAATTGTACCCGTACCGTTTCCTGGGCCGGATTGGGGAATAGAGTAAAGCCTAAGTCCTTTGCAGGTGCTTCTTCCGTTAGTTCCTCCAATGCAATTTGCTGGGTGGGTTCTTCTTTTACTGATTCAGCGGGTTTCACTTTTACCATGGTGCCGGCTGGTTTCCGCTGCTTCTTCAGCTTACGGGCTCCTGACTTGGTCTGGATCTCTACGACACCATTCTCACCTTCGTCACCGTACTTGTCGGTGGCAGACTTATCCTTCAGAACATTGATTGATTCAATATCACCGGGATCAATAGTCTTCAGGACATCCGTCTCATCCTTGTCCAGCACCTTTACACCATCGATGACAAACAGGGGGCGTTCGGGACCTGCCTTACCTTGCAATTTGATTTCAGGCTTTCCGGTAACGGTAACCTCTTGATTATCTTTATCCAGCTTCATTTGATAACCTTTCACTACGACCTCCTGATTGGGATCCGCTTTATCGCCCTTTACTGAGTACCCTTTCACTACGACCTCCTGATTGGGATCCACTTTTTTGGTTGTGATCTCTACAACGCCATTTTTCCCTTGGTCGCCATATTTTTTAGTAGCGGCCTCTCCTTTCAGCACATTGACTGATTCGATTCGATCGGGTGAGAGGTCCGTCAACTTATCATCAGATTTGTCGACGATTTTCCCGTCGACCACCCGGAGGGGATCGCCCCCAAAATTTAATTCGTGTAATTCGACAGCGTCGGTTTGATCGGATTTGATGTGGATTTCGACGGCACCATCCTTTGCGTCATTACCGTATTTATCGGTAGCGGCCTTGCCCTTGATGACATTGATATGGTGGATTTCGTTGGGAGCGATGTCCAGATCATCCAGGTTTTTGCCTTTTTCAAGTACCTTTCCGTCCAGGATATAAAGGGGGTCTCCTTTTTGGTCGGTGCCTTCCGGCTGCCGGATTCGAATCTGTGTTGCATGCAAAGAATCCCCCGGCGAGGGTTTACCGTACACCACGGAGGTTGAATTCACACCAGCTCTTAATTTAATCCTTGCCGATTCAAACCCCACGTAGGAAACCAATAGCGACAAATCTTCATCATCCGATATAGCCAAGGAAAAATTACCTTTAAAGTCAGTAACGGTACCCTGAGATGTTCCCTGAACTAAAACAGAAGCACCAATTAATGGGGTCCCTTCTTCGTTAGTGACAATTCCGGAAACTATCTTTTGCCCATCTACTTGTTTGGTACCCAGCTTTTTGAACAGTATACTCTTTTTCTGATCGGCATCCTTGTCTACCCGGCGAATCATAATATTCGCCGACTTCACACTGTCACTGCCAATGCCTTTGATCAAAACATTTTTACCGGGATCCAGCAGTTTTGCCTCTCCTTTTGCGCCGGTGTAGAT
The DNA here is from genome assembly GCA_964342305.1 of uncultured Saprospiraceae bacterium. GTDB lineage: Bacteria > Bacteroidota > Bacteroidia > Chitinophagales > Saprospiraceae > DT-110. The sequence continues at coordinate 1,800 of CAYFGK010000015.1, forward strand.
CAGTACAATGCCGTTGGCAGCGTCTTCACCGTATGCTTCAACGGCCTTCTCGCCTTTCAGCACTTCTATGCGGTTGATCGTATTCGGATTAAGGGCATCCACCTTTTCTTTGGTAACGGACTCACCGTCGATCATGTACAAGACATCACTTCGGTCGACGTGAATGAAAGCACCTTTTTTGGCGGAAGCCGGAACCGTATCCGCTGCCACAAAAGAGGTTTTCGCTTCTGGTTTAAGAATGGGTGTCAATTCGTACTGGCCTACTTCATCCAAGGTAGCCGTCGCCACGTTGATGGGTTCCAGGATCGGGCTGGGCAACTCCTCGGCCAAATCGAAGGAGAACAAGCCCAGCAAGCAAATAAACAAGGGCAGCGCCAGCAAGTACTTCAGTCGGCGGTAAGCAGGTGATGGTGATTGATTGAGCATAAGTAATCGTTTTTTAGTAAAGGACGCGAAGGTGTTCAACAGCGGGTGATCGATGGGGGTGCGACTATAGCGCACCAACAGTCGGGCGTACGCATAGCGCGTACCGGTCTGACCAACTACCCTGGCGTCGGCAATAAATTCGTGAATGAGTTTTAGCTGACGGCGAAAGCCGTAAATAAGCGGATGAAACCAGTAGCCGGCAATCATCAGCTCCATAAAAAGAATGTCGAGACTATGCCCTTCTCTTACGTGTACCCGTTCGTGCGCATCGAGCAGATCCCGTTCGGAATCCTCCCGGTTAGAGCGGTGCAGAATGTGCCCGAAGAAGGAGGCTGCCGGGCCGCGCAGTTGGTGCGTTGCACCGCGTAACAGCCGGCGCAAGCCGTGAAATGCCATGCCCAGTCGGATTAGCATAAGCCCCAGTCCCAGTCCGTAAATGACCAGTAACAGATCCCCCAGCCGAATGCTGCCCCCCACTGATTGTTCGAGAGTGGCGGGTAAACCAGCCGATTGCGACATCAACAGGAGGACCCAGGGATCAACGACGGGCTCAACCTCCGGCCGGTACAATTCTACGTGCACCAACGGAATGACGATCGACAACAGTGGGGTAACCAACAGGTACAAGCGATTGAGTTGAAAGAAGGTCTCCTTGCGCAGTACCAGTTCGTAGAATCCGTAGAAGAGCAACAGGCAGATGCTGGACTCGATCAGGAATTGGGAAACGTGTAAAGTGGGCATAGTCTCCGAAATTTTATATCCATTGCCTTTGGGCAAAAGCAGTTTTGTAACAATCGTTTAGGTTCCGGTGGGCACGAAAGGCTGAGGTTGAGGTTAAGCACCTTGGCCCCTGAACCTTGCCTGCCTGCCGAAGCTTAACGTAGGCAACGACCTTGGGCCTCGGACCTTGGACCTTGAACCTTGGACCTCGGACCAATCACTTCCGTTGGTTGTCCTTGGTCAAAAAGTCTTCCGGATTCACCGGCTTGCCAGATTTGCGAATCTCAAAGTGCAGGTGCGGACCAATACTTTTTCCGCTACTGCCGACCTGTCCAATAGTAACACCTGATTCCACCTTTTCCCCGGCATCCACCAATAATTTGGAGAGGTGGCAGTACATGGTCTCCGTCGCGTCATCGTGCTTGATCAGAATGAGGTACCCGTAGGCGCCGCTGTATTCCGATTTCAGGACAGTGCCGGCGGCACTGGCTAGTACGGGTGTGCCCGTTGGTGCTCTCAGGTCAATACCCCGGTGGTAATTTTCTTTCTTGGTCATTGGATGGATCCGCTTTCCGAATCCACTGGTAAGCCGAATGTGCTCGGCAGCGACCGGCCAGGTCAGCACCAGATCTTGAGGCTCCGGCAACAAAACCGGTGCATCGGGAAAAGCGAAGGCGGTGGCGTGAACCTTCTCGGTATTGATTTTGTCGGGAGTCGTTTTAACTTCCAGACAGAAACAAACTGCGCAAGCTAACAATAAGGGCAAGAGGATCCAGTACCTCTCCTTTTTAGTTACAGTCGGGTGATTAATCATGTGTAATCGCTTTTTCAGAAAGTTAGAGAATGGGTGAAGCAGGGCTTTAGCTTTAGGACTACCCTGTTGCATGATGAGCAGACGGGCGTATTCGTAGGGTGATCGTTTACGGGTGACTTCGGCGTCGACAATGTATTCGTGAACCACCAGCATTTCCCGGCGCCACCAATACATTAGCGGATTGAACCAATGAAGGGCCAGGATGGCTTCCAGTATTAACCTGTCAAGCGTATGTTTTTGCTTGATGTGCACAAGTTCGTGTTCGAATACCGGACCCATAAGGGGCCATTCCCGACGCCAGAACAGAAACCTCCCAAAGGAGGCCGCCGGTTGGTCCGATGCGCCGTAAACAACCGTAAATCCAGTACATTCTTTCCTGGGCAGTCGGCTGATCCGAAACCTTAAGCGTACCCAACGCAAGGTAAAGGCGAGGGCAGCAATAGCTACTCCGACCAGATAGAACAATCCGAGAAGGTCGGGTCGGAAAGGCTCCGAAACCGTTGGTGTTGGAGGTTGGACCATAAACGAATAACCAGGCTTTGGCAACTCGCTCAACTCTCCTGCCGGATGCAGATCAATCCAGGAGGTCTGAACGGTAACTGGCAGGTGAATCAGGGCCAGAATAGTTGCTGCCAATGGCCAAGCCAACAGGAAGAAACGGTTGGCAGTATGGTGTCCGCTCTTCCGGAAAAGAGAGGCATACACGAATGCTCCGATTATCATTATGCAGGTGGCTTCCGCCAAAAAAGTAGCTAATGCGCTCATTGCTTGTCCTCTTCTTCTTTGCGACGGATGTCCTCCAAAATTTGATTGATCTCCTCGGGGGATACATCCTCCTCTTCTACGAAATAGCTAAGCAACTGCCGGGGTGAACCACCGAAGTAATTATCCAGTAGCCGTCGAAAAGTCGATTTACGATACGACTCCTGGGGAATAGCCGGAAAGTACCGGTAGGTCTTTCCGAAGTTCTCATGACCAATAAAGCCTTCACTTTCCAGTTTGCGCACAATGGACGAAACTGTAGTTATAGGTGGTCGGGGTTCCTCCATTTCGGCCCTTATTTCTTTGACAAAAGCCCGGTCGAGTTTCCAGAGGATCTGCATGATCTGTTCCTCTTTGCTGTTAAGTCGGCGCATACTGTTAGTCATTTATTAGAAGGTCCGGTGATAATAATTCCCCGGCGCCTCACAAACATACAACGAAAAATTCGTTTATTCAACTACAAATTCGTTTTTCAACGAAATTTTAGTTGAATTGTGTTTTGCTATTTTCTTACACCCTTTCGGAAGCTTAGGTCATTTTTTACACAAAGGTTTGAAATGATGCTTAAATTTTTTACTTTTGAAATGCTAGACGCAAACAATAGACAGTAAAAGTACATTCCCTCTCTACTAAGCGAGTTGCAATACACAGTTCCAACCCCCAATACATGGATCTGGAGAATAGCTAAAATGGCATTCTGCTCGTTTTTTCCCGCTGATAAGCTTTATAGTTAAACGATTCAGGCCTTTCGAACACAAAGGCCATTCCCTTTTGATAACAAAACCATGCTTTTTTGCGTGGTCTTTGAGGTATTTCTGATTCGCATCAGCTATATGGGTCATTCCATATGGGTAATGGTTGAGGTTTGCCCCAGTATTTGGATACATCCGTTTTCCCTTTTGGGAAATAGATATATACAGACGACCTAACGTACAACAGCGTTCTACACCTTTTTGAAACCGTTTAGCGGACCACCCTTTTCGGGGAGGTCCGTCCCCCGGTTTGTTTGTTTTTGAATCGTACAGATTCAAAGCAAGCTGCTGGTTAATGGAGTTCGCTGCTGATAAGTGTCGGTCGTCGATCATTTGATCGAATAACACAATCAGTCAGTATAACTCCTCGACTATGAATCAGCACTACCCAGTTCGCTCTACGCGGGCGATTCTGAACAGTCAAAAAAAGTGTACACAAGGCCATTATCTATTACTATTGGCCTTATTGCTTATCCTTCCATTTTTGGCGACAGCCCAAAATATCAGCTTTGATGCTAGCGGGCTCTCCGGAGAAAGCTCCAATAATCCTACTTCATTGCAATTTGGTCCGGACGGACGGTTATATGTTTCTCAGCAAAACGGATTCATATATGCCTATCAGATTACCAGAAATGGTCCGAATGACTACGTGGTAACCGGTACGGAACAAATCGACATTGTAAAAGGCATTCCCAATCACAATGATGACGGTACCAGTTCCGGAAATGGCAACCGGCAGATAACGGGTATATACGTCACCGGAACCGGAGCCAATCCTGTTCTTTATGTAAGTTCGAGTGACCCCCGGATCGGTGCCGGTGGTGGCGGTAACGATATTGGTCTGGATACCAATTCGGGAGTTCTTTCCTGTGTTACCTGTACCGGAGGCATTGATCAGAATGGCGAGTGTACCCAATGGACCAAAATTGACCTGGTCCGTGGCCTGCCACGGTCTGAGGAAAATCACGCCGTTAACGGCATGCAGGTTGACGAGACTAACAATATCCTCTACCTCGCTGTAGGTGGTCACACCAACGCGGGTTCTCCCTCGAACAACTTCGCCTTTACAGTCGAGTATACCTATTCGTCGACGATCATCTCCATCGATCTGGATGCTATTGATGCTCTGCCGACTATGACCGACAGCGAAGGCACCCAATATAAATACAACCTCCCAACCCTCGACGATCCTACCCGTGCCAATGTCAATGGCATTACCGATCCGGAGGATGGTAATTATGACGGAGTGGATGTGAACGACCCATGGGGTGGTAATGATGGGTTGAATATGGCCACCTATGATCCTGACGGGCCGGTGCAGATCCACGCTTTCGGCTTCCGTAATCTCTACGATATTGTTATCACAGAGAATGGTCGTATGTATGGTGTCGACAATGGCGCCAACGGTGGCTGGGGTGGTCATCCGGCCGGGGAAGCTGACTATCCGTCCGAGATGATTGATCCGCAGACCGGAGAACTCATTTCCGGTGCAACTAATAATTACATAAGCGGTGAACCCGGCTCCACTGGTGGATCCGGCAGTGGTCCTGGAGGTGATGACCAGGTAAATAACAAAAACGGATTACACTACATCCGGCCTTTAGTAGCCGGTGACTACAACTACGTAGCCGATCAGGCACCTATATATTACGGTGGGCACCCCCACCCTATCTGGGCTAATCCAGATGGTGCTGGACTTTATACTAAAGGCACACACACGGTCGACCCCAATGATGGTGGCGACGACTACTGGCGGATTCAGATCCTGGACGACCAGGATCCTGCTTTTTCAACACAATCGCTGCCAGCCAACTGGCCACCTGTCGATCCGCAATATGCCTTTCCCGCTGCCGGAGATTTTCGGAACTCCGGTCAGGATGACAACTCTCTGGCCAACTACGGCCCTTCTACCAACGGAATTGCAGAGTATACCGCCAGCAATTTCGGTGGTGCCATGCAGGGTAATCTGCTACTGGCAGGATACAATGGCAATATCTACGAAGTGGAGCTCAGTGCCGACGGAAAAGTGGCCGTTAACTGTCCTACTCCACCAATGAATGGAACGAGTACCGTCGGAAATTGTAACGAGACTTTTGCCAGCAACTTCGGTTCTAATCCACTCGACGTTATTGCTCAGGGTGATAATGATCCGTTTGGCGGTACCGTTTGGGCGGTAACCTATGGCGCCGATAACATCACCATTTTTGAACCGGCCGATTACGATGGCAATGACCCCATTGCCTGCGAAGGGACGGATGATGATACGATAGATGAAGACGGAGATGGATATACCAATGCCGACGAAATTGATAATGGGACAAACCCCTGTAGTGGTGCCAGTCAACCCGCTGACTTCGATGATGCCTTCGAATTTGGTACCGGAAATGCTTTTAAACGGTCTGATCTCAATGACCTGGATGATGATAATGATGGTATCGCCGATGTGGATGATCCATTTCAGTTAGACCCAATGAATGGTAAAGGATCCATTGGTCAATTGCCTATTCGGTTAGAATTATTCAACTCGACCGGCTACGGAATCGGCAGTATTGGTTTCACCGGAGTGATGGTAAATGGTTCGGATGATTACCTCGATCTAATCGATGATTCCGGCGACGAACTGGTATTCGGTGGTACTGCCGGTATCTATACCGATCCTACTGTATCCGAGGGTGATGCCTACGAAACGAATAACACGCAAACGAACGGATTTCAATTCGGTGTAGATGTAGATGTCTCTACCACTCCATTTACTATAGAAGCACAGATCAATGGTCCATTTTTCAATGACCAGGCACCCCAAAATTTTGCCTCCCATGGGATTATGATGGGTACTGGTGACCAGGATAACTACCTTAAAGTGGTACTCAGTGGGAATTCTTTGCAGGTGTTGGTAGAAAACGCTGCTTCTGCCACTCAAAATGATTATAGCGTTGCGGGAGCGCTCAATGCCACCGCCATCCGGATTTTCCTGAGTGTTGATCCCTCATCCGGAACCGTTCAACCCCGCTATTCGCTCGATGGAGCGGCCATTACGGATTTAGGGCCGGTCATTCAGTTGAGTGGTGATCTGCTCGATGTAGTTCAGGGAAATTACACCATTAATGGTGTAGGTTCCTGCCTGGCGGTCGGTTCCATAGCCACCTCCTTCGGCGCCGCCCCTGAATTCGCGGCCAGTTGGGATTACTTCCGTATTGATGAGGACCCCTCCACCGCCCAGGCCCTGGTAGAAGTAAATACCGGTGGCCTGAATGGAAGTACTTTTAGTAACAGCTCCTTCCAGATCACCAACAACTCTACCGATGGCGAAACCATTACGCAGGTTACCTTTGACCTGTCTTCCGCCATCATCCAGGAGGTTGTTTTTGACCCCGACGGAAATGCCGGTGACGGTACTGCTAAAGACCTGACACCCAGTAACGGCTCAGATGTAACTACCGGAAAGACCACTCATACCTTCTCTCAGGCCTATGAAGGTGGCTTCTACGGTCTGGAAGTGAACTTTAACGATTTTGATCCAGGCGAACAAATGGTATTTGGCCTGGACATCGATCCAGTAAGTATAAAAGGAGGTTCTTCTCCCGGTCCCAATGAATCTGGTAGTGTATCTGGTTTGGAGCTAAGCGGAGCGGTGGTCACCGTAACCTACTCCAATGGCGAAACCCAGGAAGTAGACTTATTCCGGACCGAATCGAGCAACAGCAACAGCCGAAATATTGTCCGTACTCAGTTGCCTCCACAGCCAAGCATCGAAATGCTGGGGGTAACCAATAAATCAACGGTATTCCAGGATGAGCAGACCATAGAGGTCAACGTTGGCTTTGAAGAGGTGGAAGTTCGCCTGCTGCAATTGGAAGCCGGCCTTTTTGTAGAAGATCTCGGAGGACCTTATGCAGGCACCGGCTACGATATTGATCCTTTCGAAGTAAACAGTGTCATCGTCATTGACGAGCAGTCGGGAACTACAGGAACTGAAGGTTCGGTAACCTTTGACGTAACCCTGACCGATTCTGATCCTGAGGCGGGCTATAACCTTTTCGCTGCGGTGGTTGTGGACCCAGACGGAGCCACGGGTGGCATGTCAAACGTCGTAATAGTCGAATACGATCCCGAGGCCGAGCCTACCACCCTCTACCGCATTAACGCTTCCGGGCCGGCCGTTCCGGCCACGGATGATGGCCTCGATTGGGAAACCACCGGAGGCACCGGTGCCCAAAGCGGTAATGGATGGTCGGTCAACACCGGCAATAACTCTAACCACAACGTAACTGGGCGGCATTCTTCCCTGCCCGATTATGTTCCACAGGCGATTTTTGCTAACGAGCGCTGGGACCCGGAAGGAGCTCCCGAAATGCAATGGAATTTTGACGTAAGTCCCGGTATTTACCAGGTGCGCTTGTACATGTCTAACGGTTTTAGTGGAACCAGCGCCATTGGAGAACGGGTCTTCAACATCGAAATCGAAGGTCAGCCGGTGGAAATCGGCGTGGACCTCGTGGAAGACTTTGGTCACCAGGTGGGTGGTATGAAAGAGTACATTGTAACTGTGGCGGACAATAGTCTGGACATAGAATTCATCCACGACGTGGAGAACCCCACCATGAATGGTATTGAGATCCTGGCCTATGACAATAATGAAGATCCAGGTGCCATCAACCTGACTCCGATCGCGAATCAAAGCAATACGGAGGGAGACGATATTGGCAATCTCGGTATTTTCGTATCTGCCTCGGGAGGTGATGGCAATTTGCAATACAGCGCTACCGGCCTGCCGGCAGGCATTCAATTAGAACCCACCAATGGACAGTTCTTCGGTGTGATTGCCGATGGAGCGGCCGATATGAGCCCATACCTGGTAGAGGTTATGGTGGATGATAGTGATTTGGACGATACCGATATTCAGACGATCACCTTCAACTGGGAAGTCTTCGAACCCGCACCGACCCCGGATCCCGGTCAGGTCCTCTACCGCGTGAACGCGGGTGGAGCTGAATTGGCTGCCGGTGATGCCAGCACGCCCGCCTGGGGTCAGGACCAGGGTAATTTTGGTAGTGGTAATGAATCGCCCTACCTGGCAGCATTAAGCACCGGTGGATCCACCTACAGCCAGACTTCAAGTTCTGCCTATGATGGCCCCATCGTACGCGATGCATCCATTCCTGCCTCCGTTCCTACTGCACTATTTACCACCGAGCGCTACGATGCAGCCAGCACCCCGGAAATGTTATACTCCTTCCCGGTTGCTGCGGGTACCATGGTCGACATCGACCTGTACTTTGCGGAATTATTTGGTGATATCACCGCTGCTGGCCAGCGGGTATTTGACATAAACATTGAAGGTGTTGCTGCCTTTACGGGTGTTGATCCTTTCGCTGAAAAGGGTGCTTTGGGCGCACTGAAATTATCCTATTCCACCACCGTGGGTCCCGACGGCACCCTGGACATTGAGTTTATCCACGACGTAGAGAATCCTGCGCTGAAGGGTATAGAAGTCCGGGCTTCAAGTGTAGAAGCACCAGTCATCACGGCCATTTCGAATGTAACATATGGAGTCCTTGGCGAATTTAATGCCGGACGATTCCCTATTGAAGTGGTCGATCAACAAGGCGATGATTTCACGGTGGACGTTACCGGATTACCCGATGGCCTCATCTACGACAGTGGTGAACTGGCCGGCACCCTCAGTGAAGCCTCCCTGACGGGAGGCCCTAATAACGATGGTGTCCACAATGTCACGGTCACCGCTACGGATGATCAAATGAATGAAAGCACCGAACAATTTACCTTCACGGTAATTGACCGCTCGATCACCATTACCAGTCCGATGGATGGTGCTACCCTGGCTACATCCGGTTTTGATGTCTCCTGGACCTCCACCGGCGGGGCAACCGATGTGTTCGAGCACGTACACGTCATCCTGATCGGTGGTGGTTATACCGACGATGGTGTTACCCGACTCGGTAGCCAACCCCTCACCGGTACCGTGAGCTTCCCGAATGATGTATACAATAACCTGACACCCGGTAATTACCAGATCAAGGTGAAGTGGGCTTATCCTACTCACGTGGAAATGGATGAATCCGTGGTATTGCCAGACATTATTAATGTGACCCTTGAGGAAGCTCCCAATGTAGCTCCGGATGTGACTAACCCCGGCACTCAGAATAGCGTGGAAGGAGGCATGGTTAACCTGCCGATCGTGGCCACTGACCTGGAAGACTGTGGTGATCTGACCTATTCTGCCATGAATTTACCAGGAGGTCTTAGCATTGATCCCGCCACGGGCGTCATTTCCGGAACCCTTGAATTGGGTGAACCCGGCACGGAAGACGGTGCCTGGATCGAGCAAAATGGAATTGTGGTAATCGAAATGGAAAATGGTGATAATCTTCCCGGTAACTGGGAGACCATCAACACCTACAGCACCACCTTCAGTCCGAATGTAAACAGTCCGACCGGTGCTACCAATGGTGATTTCATCATTTGGCAGGCAGGCCAGAATCTGGGTAATCCAGGCAATGGTCTGATTACTTATCCGGTGCAGATCACTAACCCAGGTACGTATCAGTTTAAGTGGCGAAACCAGGTTGGAAACGGAACAAACACTACCGAACACAATGACACCTGGCTGAAAATCGAAGCCGATCAGTTCTACGGATCTAAGAATGGAGGCGCCAGTACGGTTTGTCCGAACGGCGCGCCATCGGGTACTTGCCCGACCGGCAGCGAAGCTCCGGAGGGGTCCAGTTCAAACGGTTGGTTCAAGGTCTACTCCAGCGGTGCCAATAACTGGAGTTGGGTATCCAACACCAGCGACAACGACGCCCACCAGATCTATGCCACGTTCGACGAACCGGGGACCTATAATATTCTTGTATCAGCTCGCTCCAGCAGTCACGCCATTGACCGGATGGTCTTGGTTGATGCCGGTGAGTTTGGGGCCAACGGCCAAGACCTGTCCATTCCGGAATCGAGCCGTACGCAAGGTGACCCCGGAACGGCCGGTGCTGCTGAGAACAGCCCGTATGATGTAGCCATAACGGTAAGTGATGCTTGTGATCCTCCCCTGGAGTCAACAGTCAACTTTACCTGGAATGTACTGGAACCCGATATGGTACCGTCGGCTGAATTAACCGTTACTGCCGGGAGTGGCTTATTCTCCAGTACCTTCGGCAATAACTCCTTTGTACTCTCGAATACAGGAACTGCAGATATCACGAACATCACGATTGATGCCTCTACTACCTTCATGCCAGACGTGGTATTTGACCCGGTTGGTACCGCTGGTGATAATGGAGCCAAATGTCTGACTACCGGATCAGCCGGTAATACCGCAGCTGCGGTAGGGCTCACGGTCCCCGGCAATGGTGGCTCGGATGCAGCCGACTGTGAATCAGTCTTTGCGCAACCACACAACGGCGTGGATAACGACGAAGGCTACGATGTTCTCACCCTGGATTTCACCGACTTCAACCCTGGTGAATCCTACGCCTGGGGTGTCGACATGGATCCAACCTCGATCAAGGGTGACCTGTCGACCGGGGATGCCGGTTCTATTTCCGGATTTGAGTGTATCGGAGCTATGGTTACGGTAACCTTCTCCGATGGGACGGTGCTCACTACCAGCTTATTCGACGAGGGATCCCTGGGTGGGGCCGATGCAATTCTGAGCATCAGCAACCCGGCACCAGCACCGAGTATTGAGGTGAGTGGTATTCCAACCACGCCAACGACTACCAACCAGGCTAATCAGACGATCGTAGTGAGCGGTGCTCCCGGTCAGGATATTACCCTGTTGCAGGTGGATGCCCGCTTATATATCGATCCGGGTAACCCCACCATCGGCTATGATGTAGATCCTTTCGAAGCCAACGAGGCTGTTGCTAAGGTGATTTACACCGGTACAACGGGTAACGACGGACTGTTAAACATTCCGGTAACCCTTCTCCAGACCGCTGGTTCAGGGGGTGCTCCGGATGGCGGATTAAATCACTTCACCGCTGTTGCGGGTGAGGTAAGTAGTCCGAATAGCAAGACTTCCAACACTATCGTATTAGAATACGATCCCAACTTCAATCCAATTTCCAGCCTCGATCTCACGATTGATGTGATTGGTGGAGTACACGAAGGACCGGATCAAATCGAGTTCTACGCACCTAATACCACCACCAATCCGATCTACAGCTTCACCCAAAACAGTGATGCGAACGGCCTGCACAGCCTGACCAACCTGACGGGTGGACCGTATGACATCTGGGTGTACCGTCCGGGATACTTGTCTAAATTGGAAACAGTGACACTTGCCAGTGGCGCAAATACACTGACCGTAAATCTGCTAGGTGGTGATGCGAACGATGATAACAACGTCAATCTGTTTGACTTTTCCATACTGGCTACGAGTTATGGAACTATTAGTGGTGACCAGGCTTTCTCCGAAGGTGCTGACTTCAACAATGACGGATCCATTGGCTTGACCGACTTCTCAGTGCTGGCTGGTTCTTATGGTTTATCAGGAGAAATGCCCGGTGATAATGCCGGCGGCACGGATCCTGCTTCCATCGAGGGTGAGCCTCAAACAGTGGACCTGGCCCTAATCTCTAAGCAACGCTCTTATCAGGTTGGTGAGACCATTGCCATTGACCTGATGCTGGAAGCCAACGAGCAAGGGGTGGATGGAATTGATGTGTCTCTGGCCTTTGATCCGGGCGTACTCGAATTTGATCGCGTTCGCTGGACCGGATCATTAGAGCAAGTACTTCAGCAAAACATTCAGGCTGACAAAGGTCAGATCGACCTGGCGAGTGGTAGCCTCTTCACCCACGTGCAGGGTGATGCGTTAATTGCTACGCTCTACTTCAAGACCATTGGCGACGGGGACACTAAGATTTCCTTCGAAGGTGACGAAACCACCTTGGCCACCTACAAGGGGCATCGCATCCTGAATGAAGCTCGGCCAACAGGATTTGAGGTGGAAGCACTGACCACGGATATCGATGATGTTTTGGAGGGAACTCCAACCATCAAACTGTTCCCCATACCATCGAATGGCATAATCAATCTGGAAGTATCAGATATGCCTCTCCAGCAAGAATACACCATGAAAATTTTCAGCGCCAGCGGACAATTGATCCTGGAGCGTGAATACCGTGGTGCCATCGAAGAAACCTTTGACCTTACCGACCAGCCGGCAGGTGTGTACAACCTGCGCATCGAAGCCGGAGATTACCGGGTGAACAAGGTATTTAGTATTCAATAACCCGCTTTCCCCCCGGGTACGTGTGAGGTCGATTCGTCGGCTTCACACACTTTGCCCGGGGGGAATTCCCTAAACAAACCTACATGCTCCATTTGGGCACAACAAAACAAGTTTTCGCAGATGGTCACCACCAGTGGCCAGCCTGCACTGTGCCCGGGATTCAACGAACCCATAACACCAAAACCAAGCAGCAGACACCTAAACCACACACTATGAGACACTTTTACTCCTATTCTTTGATCTTTCTCCTGGTGGGCCTTGGTATGATGCCTTTCGGCAAAAAGGAAACAAATACCCTGCCAAAAACATCATACGCCGCTACCTTTTTTGCCCCATCCGTTGTGGATGTGGCTATTACCAGCGAAGTATTTAATGGTTCTAACTTAAATGTTTCCTTTTCTACGACGCAACTCAATTTGCCGACAGGCAGCCTGGATAATACGACCGTAAATTCCAACACGGTTAAACTTTTCGAACAGTCCAGCAATATGCAGGTCGACAATACCACGGTGAATGCCACGGGTGGAGGAGACGCCATTACGCTGACGGCCAATGGACTGGATTACAATACCACCTACCGTATTGAAATCTCAAATGGTGTGCAAGACCTCATGGGTGAATCCATGACGCCATTTTCCAAACAACTCACCACCAGCCCGGATCCCGGGAACGTACCCAGCTCTATTGAATTTGAGCAAGTAGTAGTAGCTAACGGAAGTTACACCTCTCTGACGGTAGGACCCGATGGCAAACTGTACGGACTGGTGAATAATGGGGCCATCCACCGCTGGGATATTGCCGGTGACGGTACCCTATCCAACCAACAAACCATTTCTACCATACAGACGGCTGAAGGTGGTAATCGCCTGGCTATCGGTTTGGATTTTGATCCCTCAGCAACGGCCAACAATCTGATTGCCTGGGTGAGTCATACCTCCTTCGGGTTCAGTGGTCAACCCGACTGGCAAGGGAAGATCAGCCAACTCTCCGGTGACGATCTGGAAAACATTCAGGATTACGTAATCAACTTACCACGGTCGTCTCGCGACCACGTAACCAACAGCATCGATTTTGGCCCCGACGGCAAACTGTACTTCAATCAGGGTAGTAACTCGGCTATGGGAGCCGCCGATGGCTCCTGGGGAAATCGCCCGGAACGCCAATTATCCGCTGCTGTGTTACGTCTTGATCCAGATCTCATTGGGAATCTGCCACTGGACGCCAAAACCGAAGATGGTGGGACCTATGATCCTTTCGCTGCCAATGCCCCGCTGACTATTTTCTCCAGCGGGACCCGTAACCACTACGACTTGCTGTGGCATACGAATGGAAGTCTGTATGTACCGACGAATGGCTCCGCTGCTGGTGGTAATACTCCGGCAACCCCGGCTAACCTGAATGATGTACCGCAACGTATTGATGGTGCTACGTTGACAGAGGCAGTTTCCGGCATCAATGGTGTCAACCAAACACAACCCGATCTGCTTTTCCGGTGTGTGGAAGGCGGATACTATGGCCATCCCAATCCGACCCGCGGTGAATATGTGATGAACGGCGGTAACCCGACCAGTAATTCCGATCCCATCCAGGTGAATCAATACGCCGTAGGTACTAACCCCGACGCGAACTGGCGGGGCGTTTCCTATAATTTCGAGAATAATAAATCCCCCAACGGGGTCATTGAATACCTCAGTAATACGTTTGAGGGTGCTTTACAGAATAAGATCATGGTCGTTCGCTACAGTGGTGGCGACGACATTATTGTGTTGACCCCTGGTGGTGCTAATAATGATATTGTAGCAGCCGAAACCGGAATCACCGGTCTTACCGGTTTTAATAATCCGTTGGATCTTTGTGAAAACAAACTCAACGGACACATCTATGTATCGGAATACGGTTCAGGGGAGATTACCCTGTTGCGACCCGTTGGTTCCACCGGGGGTGCCTCCGACCTGCTCGTGACCTACGATGAGCAATGCGACGTGAATGATGATGAGATCTACTTCAGCATTCCCAAAAACACGACGGAGACCTTTAGCATTACCCTGGAAAACACGGGAGGATCGGATGTTAGTATTAACACCCTTGGCCTTAATGGGACCAATGCCAACCTCTTTAGTGTCGAAGCAGATGGTCAGGCAGTTTCTCTGCCTTTGGTGCTCGCTCCGGCTGGTTCACAGGACCTGGATATAACCTTCTCCCCCGGCGGGTCGGTCGGTCCTTTTGAAGCCACTCTCGATCTCACCAGCGATGACCCCGTTCAACCCAACCGTACTATTGGTCTGTTTGGCCTTTCGGCAAATGGGATCGAAGGCAGCAATGAACCCCCAATGGCGGATATTATGACCACCCTGGGATACGACATAAATGTAGGTTGGACCAGCCTGGGAAGCAATACCAGCACGATTCCAATCGGAGACGAAGTTCTGGAACCCTTATTTGAAAAAGCCGGCTCCGGTGAGGTGACCATGAAACCGGTTGCACGATATTCCCCGGATTTTGTGTTGCCCTTCGGGTATTACCTGCCCAATGCTACCACACCAACGCTCATCGAAGTTGGTGTTTTGGCGGAAGCCGGAGCCCGGGAAGAACACCAAATCTTGTTCCCGGCCATTTCGTCCGGCGGTATGACCTTTGATCCGGGTTCGGATCAATTTGGTTTCTACACCACTTCTCCCTCCCACTCTGCTTATACGGAAGATGCGCTCAATGATGCGTTACATCCAAGTCAGGTGGAGCACGCGGTACGTATCTACGAGATGAACGACCGGGACGGAAACCCGGTGCCAAACACCTATTTACTTGGCTTTGAAGAAGCCAGCAATGGCGATTACAATGATTATGTCTTTGTGGTATCTAATATAACTCCTGCCGGCGATCCACCACCACCCGGTGCGGATATTGTGCGGATCGACGCAGGTGGTAGCGGCTATACGGCCGTCAACGGCGATATATTTGCCGCGGATGATGTTTCGCTGATCACCGGGGAGACGGAGACCAACACCAAGAATTTTGACGTAGGAGATTCGGAAGATGATCCTTTGTACCTCGCCTATCGCTTCGGGGAGAACTTTACCTACAATATTCCGGTGGCTAACGGTACCTATACGGTTCGTCTCCACCACGCAGAGATTTTCCAAGATGCTCCCGGTGAACGTATTTTCTCTGTAAACGTAGAGGGTGGCCAGGGAGTATCCACGGATCTGGATTTGGTGCAGGAAGTGGGCTACGGTACCGCTCTGATCAATGAATATACCGGCATTGAGGTTACCGATGGTGCTATGAGCATTGGTTTTACATTCAGTGTCGACAATGCCCTGATTCAGGGTATTGAAGTAATCGGAACTTCCGTAAATCCAAATACCTCTCCCACCGTAGCCATTTCCGCTCCGGTTGATGGCAGCAGTGCGACCCAAGGTGACCAAGTCACTTTGACCGCCGATGCAAATGATGCAGAAGATGGAGACCTCGATGCAGAGATCATGTGGTCGTCCAGCATTGATGGTGCGTTGGGCCAGGGGGGTACCATCATGACCTCTACCCTATCCGTAGGCTCGCACACAATCACCGCCAGTGTAGAAGATAGTGAAATGGCTTCCGGCAGTGATGACATCACCCTTATCATTACCGCTCCACCAAGTGGAGATATTCTCTACCGCGAAATATTCTGGAATGAGGACGCCAACAACAATCTGGCTTTGGCGGATCGTGGATGGAATATCGTCGGCGCCGGTGGAGGCAGCATCAATCTTTCTCAGGTAGCAGCCTCCAATGGATTTGGTAAACCGGCCGGCCTGCAAAACGTAAATGCCGGTGATGTGGATCCCACTCCCGCTGACGGACGTGGCTTCGCAGCCGCTTTTGCCAGTCAAAGCGAATACTTCTTCTGGACAGACGAACATTCGATTGACCTCAGCAATAGTACTCTTACCAATTTCACTTGGTATCAGGGACACAACCAGGCAGGAGCCACCAGTCAGGTCGCTATCCGAATTGGTTCCCAGTGGTACGTATCCACCCAGACATTTTCCGGCCCCGGTGTTGGTTCCGGAGGTGATTTCACGAATGCCACGGGTGGTGCCGAAGAAAAAACACTCCCCTTTACTACCGCGGGTGCCGACTGGGCAACCCTCGATATTGCGGACCTAAGCGTCTCCGCACCTCTGGGAAGTGACCTGCCGACTGGTATTATTACCGGATTTGGTTTGCTCACTCAACATACGGGTAACTTTACCGCCCGATTCGACACCTACCAGATTGGAGGAACAACGGGTGGAGGCCCGACTAACCAATCCCCGGTGGTGGATAATGCCATTCCCGATCAAAACGCCATGGAGGGTGTGGCCTTTACCTTCACCCTTCCGGCCAACACCTTTTCCGATCCGGATGAGGATCCTCTCACCTATTCCGCCACAGAACAGGGAGAAACTTCCCTGCCGGCCTGGCTGAGTTTTGATGAAAACAACCAAACCTTTAGCGGAACTCCGGCGCCTACCGATGTAGGGACTTATTCGATTGAAGTAACCGCTCAGGATCCGTCCCTGGCAAGCACATCCGACGTATTCGACATTTTGGTCATTGCCGATGCTGACAACTGCGGACCTTTATCCCCCGCACTATGCAACACTATTCCCATTTCGCTGACGCAAGACTACTGCCTGGAATGGGACAACGACGAAGGAGGCCTGATGGATGGAGCCGGTTTTGGAACCGGATTTACTATGGTGGCAGCTCCTTCTGACAATCTTGATCCGGGCACCCCGAGTATTCCACTAGTTCCGGGCTACGAGCCATCTAAGCTATCTGTATCCGGCGGAGCACTGACCTTCACGGCCACCAAAGGTATTTTCTACAATGTAGCCGGTAACAATGGTAACTCCCAGGTCAATGCATTGGGCGTTGGTTTTGATGCCAGCGCACCTGGTGAACCCTACGAGATCACTACGACCCTGAACAGCCTCCCTACTCCTCAGACCAATAGCTTCCAACAGGCTGGATTGTGGTTTGGGTTGAATGAGGCTGAATACGTAAAACTGGTAGCCATTGTACAAAATGGAGGTGTGTATAAATTGCAATTGGGCTACGAAACCAATGATGACCTTGCCAGTGGCAACGAACGCAATACCGGCAACATCCTGAATCCGGGCGACGACGTCGTCCTGAAGATGATCATCGATCCGGTAGCCCAGTCCATTGAAGGTTGGTACAGCCTGGATGACGGGGCTACCTTCACTCAGATCGAAACCACCGGTATCGACCTGAATGCCAATATCTTTGATGGCATCGCACTTCCCGACAACTCCCAAAGTGTCACTTTTGCCGGTCTGCATACGACGATACGCAATGCAAGTTCGGCCAATACACTGGACTTCAGCTTTGATGATTTCTGTATTGATGTTCCGGAAACATCCACGGATGCCACTATCGATTACACCGTCAGCCTTCAGGGACGTTTGGATCACTCTGGTAATTATCAGATCGACGTGTTCGATGCTGATTACAACGAAAATGATCCGCCCGTGGCCTCTTTTGCGGAAGCAGTACCTATGGCGGGTACCGGAACGCTGACCGGATTGACCGCGGGGACTTACCAGGTAAAGATCAAACATCCCAAATACCTGGCAGCGGTAGAAACCATCACCCTTACTCCGGGTTCCAACACACTAAACTTCGGCGAGTTAGGGGGTGGTGATGCGAATAACTCTAACATTGTTAATCTTACTGACTTCTCTATTCTGGCTACGGCCTACGGTACCATGAGTGGTGACCAGGGATACGATGATCGAGCCGACTTTAACGGAAATACGGAGGTTGGATTAGGTGACTTCTCTGTTCTCGCTTCTAACTACAGCCAGACGGGGGAAGAACCTATCACCATTAATCAGGTTGCCCCCCAAAGCATTGCAGATCCTGTACTCAGATCAGAATTATTACCCATTGATTTTGACATGGAGGCAACGAACCAAGTGCTCCGTCCCGGTGAATCAATGCACGTAGAACTCCGATTGGAGAGCCCCAATCAAAACTACGATGGGGTTCAAATACAATTGGAATACGACTCGGAAGTACTGGAATTGGAAGGTGCCATATTGAATAATGAACTGGAGATCACCCTCCTGGAAACTCGTAACCCCGGCACCTATACGGTCGCCATGGGTACTCTGGGTAAGCCCCTGCAAGATGATCTGGAAATAGTCCGATTGCAATTCCGTGCAGTTCGTGCCGGAGCGGCAACTATCAACTTAAATGCTGCTTCTTCCAAAGCCACTTATGCCGGCTATACCCTTTCGGGAAAACGCAACGCACAGGAAATTATACGGGTGGAACCCTTGTCAACCAGTCTGCCGGCCCTTCCGGGCAAAAATCGAAGCCTGGAATTATTCCCCAACCCGGGAGACGGTCTGATGAATGTAGTCATTCAGGGACTGGGACCCGATGAACAGGGCCTGCTGCAGGTCCGGGATATGCTCGGACGATTGGTGGAACGCCAATTCATCCGGGGTGATCAAACGACTACGATCGATGTTCAGGACCGGCCGGCCGGGATCTATGTGGTGCAGCTGCAAGTCGGTGATCAGGTACTGTTGAAGCGATATCAGAAACAATAAGCATATACCGCGGAGCCAGGCAGCTCCGCCCCAATATTGAAAAGTTAACGATCTAAATAAGTGAGGAAATGAGTAATGTACAATCCTACTTCCGAGTTACGAAAAACGTGTTCAGCACCCTGCTGGTTACGCTCTTTCTGTTCGGACTACAATCGCTGAATGCCCAGGTGGATATTCAGTTATGTCCTTCGGGTTCACTAACTGATGGCGGAACGGTTACCTATACCGTAGAAGCGCAGGCTGGTGCTACCGAATTCAATGCAGTGTCTTTGCAAATTAACTTCGATCCGACCCGATTGGAGGGAACGTCAAATATACCCAATGGTAATTTTACAACTATCCAAAGTTTTACTGGGTTCGACAACAACGCCGGTTTTTACACTTTGGAAATGGCCATACTAGGTGGTACCACTTCTGGCAATACCACGCTGGTTACCCTTGAATTTGCAGTAACTGACAATGGTCCTACCGAGGTATCTTTGGATGCAAGCACAGAAATTCAAAATGCGGGGACAGTACCTTCGACATTAGTTGATGATTTGGTTTTAAACGCCATCTCCAATCAATCCGTGGAGGAAGGACAAACACTTAACGTATCCCCCAGTACCGATGACAATTGCGGTCTTGGCCTCACTTATTCCATCGACATTCAGGATGGTTCCAACAATAGTGTTTCGTCTGGAGACTATTCCTTTAATTCCAGCACCGGTGCCCTTAGCTGGACACCAAATGTTGGGGATGCCGATACCTATTCCGCTACCCTGACCGTAACGAACGGTTTCTCGGAAGAAACGGAGACCTTCGATATTGAGGTGACTGCCCAACCCAACACATCTCCTACCATAACCATCACCAATCCAGCTGATCAAAGTTCCTTTGATGAAGGAACCAACATTAATTTCACTGCTACTGCCAGTGATGCCGAAGATGGCTCCCTCACGGCCAACATTATCTGGTATTCTTCAATCGATGATGAGATCGGTACCGGGGGTGATATAAATGTAAGTGACTTAACAGATGGCTCTCATACCATCACCGCGGAAGTAACGGATGCAAATCAAGCAACTACTACCGATCAAATTGAAATTACGGTCAATGCTACTGGCCCCCAGCCTTTCCAACTTTGTGTAGCTTGTGGATCAGTTGGATTAACTGCCTTCAACCGAAACTTCGTTGGTGATCCAAACAATGCTCCAGCTACTGGTCTTGGTTTTACCCGTACCAACGGGAAAGCGTATAAAGGCTATTCAGACCCTATTGTTGGAACTTCCCCAGGTTCAGGTGAAGAACTGCTCTTTCAAAAAGAAATCTACGGTGGTGCAAGCGGAAGCGGTGGGGCCAATCCCAGCTTCGAGTATGAAGTACCGGTGCCTAACGGCTCTTATCAAGTTGACCTGTATTTTGCCGAAGTCTTTCAGGACGAAGCGGATCTACGGGTTTTTGATGTAGCACTGGAAGGAGCATTGATTCTGCCTGATTATGATATGATGAATCAGGCTCGTGACGGATTGAACAGCAATCAAACAGCCATTACCCGCACGTACCAGGTTGATGTGACGGATGGATCACTGACTATTAACGTTGGACCGGCCAGTGCAGATAACGGGAAACTGGCAGGTTTCTGCGTAACCGAAATCGCAGATGCCAACCTGCCACCCACTTCCAGTATTGCCGACATCACCATTGATGCCGAGGCAGCAGCCAGTGAGGCGTTAAATATTAACGACCCGGAAAATGACAACCTGGCGGTTACCCTATCGGGCTTACCCACCGATGGTGATTTAGCGTATAACGCCTCCACTAACCAATTGGAGGGGACACCGACCGCTGCTGACGCCGGCACCTACAGCATCGATGTCATTGTGGAAGACGGGACCAACTCTGGTATCCTCGACCAGTTTGAGCTGGTGATCAATCCACCGGCCGGTAATGATCCTCCGACGATTGCTGCGGTCGCGGACCTCTTTATCGCCGAAGGGGCGACTGCCAATACCACGGTCACCATCACGGATGACAACAATGTCTTTGGCGGATCTATCATTGTTTATGATAAAAGTGTAGGTAATCCAAATAGTAATACCATTCCCGGAGGGGTCGTAGCCCCGGGTGATTACTCCTTTACCGATGGCAACAACGATGGGGTCTATGACTTTAGCTGGACTACCGCCCCGGGCGACGGACGCTCCTATCGGGTGGACGTCACGGCCGATGATGGCGTAAATGCTCCGGTGACTACTACCTTTAATATTCAGGTGGGGATTCCGCTGGTCGGTACTATTCCGGCTAAATACTTCGGAAATCCAGATCCATGGTACGATAGCTCCCAACCCGGAACTGGATATTCTGTTGCCATCGAATCAAATAATAACGAAAACATCGGATACATTGACGACGGCGACTTGGTCGATTACTTTGTCGACGTCCCTGCTGCCGGCACCTACGATGTAGTAATCCAGGCGGCTAAGGGAACCAACGGAACGACCACCGTAAGTCTGGAAGAGGAAGATGGACAGGGAGGTTTTACACAGATTGGCTCCGTAGGTGTTGTAAATGACGGCGGTTGGCAGTCATACAACCCATACAACACCTCGGTTTCCTTCTCTCAGGCTGGCTTACAAAAATTGCGTTTATCCTTCAACGGAGGTGCCAATATCTTAGAACTTACTTTCACCAGTCAAGGTGGGGGTGATGTAACGCCACCAGTCATCACTATCACCGGTGATAATCCGCTGAATTGGCCATTTGGCACCCCTTACGTGGACCCGGGCGCAACGGCCACCGATGACACCGACGGTGATATTTCGGGCGACATTGTAACCGGCGGTGATGTGGTCGATCCCAATAACCTGGGTGGCACCTATTCCGTCACCTACAACGTAAGTGATGTAGCTGGTAACGCGGCCACCGAAGCGGTGCGCACCGTCAACATCACCGACCAGGATCCGCCGGTAATCACTCTGACTGGAGATCCGGTGATCAATCTGCTCATTGGTGATTCTTATTCGGAGCAGGGAGCTACCGCTACCGATAATGTGGATCAAAATGTGACCGTCGACATTGATAATAGTGCGGTTAACACAAACATGGAAGGCACCTACGTGGTCACCTATGATGCAGAAGATGCGGCTGGCAATATGGCCACACAGGTCACCCGTACGGTAAATGTGTCTACTGCCCCGAATACCGATGTGATCATCAGCGCTACTCCGGCTACCCAAACCGTGGATCAGGGGCAAACCTTCACAATTAGCGTGGATATGCAGGCAAATGACCAATCCGTTTCTGCAACGGAAGTCATTCTTCTATACGATCCTGCCATCCTCTCCATCACTCAGGTTATTCCTGATAACTCGGTTTTCTCCTTAATTGTGGATAACGGAAATCCTGGTAACGACACACCGGGCACTCTTACGTTTGCTTCGGGCAAAGAAGGCCCGGCCTTAGTAAATGGTTCCATTCCATTGTTTGAGGTTACATTCCAGGCTGTTGGAAGTGGAACTACTGGTTTGGATATTGATTTTGAAACGGCCAATAGTACCGCAATTACCAGAGTACTTGACTTGGAGACGGATGTACTTAGCGCAGTTAATGACGCAACGGTAACCATTAATCCAACCATCGACGATACTCCTCCCGCCATTACGCTGTTGGGTGACAACCCACTGAACTTGTTCCTGGGTGATACCTATACCGATCCGGGAGCCACTGCCTTGGATGATAACGATGGAGATATTTCCGGCGATATTGTGGTAGGCGGTGACGTGGTAAACCCAAATATGATAGGTTCCTACTTTGTTACCTATGATGTTGACGATGCTGCGGGAAACAGCGCTGAACAGAAAATCCGGGAAGTAATCGTGTCAGAGGAACCAAATACCGATGTGATAATGAGTGTCACACCGGATGTGGTTACGGTTGATCAGGGGCAAAACTTTACGGTCAGTATCGACTTGGAAGCCAATGATCAGGAAGTCTCTGTTGCGGAGTTATTCCTGAACTACGACCCGGCCATTCTGACAATTGTGAGCATAACGCCCGACTTGTCAGTCTTTGGTTCGGAGTTGGTGAATGACGATAGTCAACCGGGACTTTTCCAATACACCTCCGGAAAACTTGGTCAGCCCTTTCCAACGGGTTCTGTACCCTTAGTAGATATTGAATTCCAGGCTATAGGAAGTGGTACTTCGGCCCTGGACATTGATTTTGAAACGGTCCAAACAACCCAAAAATCCAACGTACTTCTTGGCGCCAACGAATTATTGACCAGTGTAAACGATGGTACCGTAACCGTAAACACTAACCCGGAAATCACTCTGGAGGCAGTTCCCATGAGCTTTACAGCTGACCTGGGTTCTACGGCCACCCAACAGGGTACCCTTACCGGAGACGCCAGTGATCAAAGCACGATTCCTACGGCCATCTCCTTAACCGATGATGCCGCCTGGTTGACCTTGCCGGCTACCGCCCCTCAGGGAACACCGGTGAATTTCACGGTTGATCCTTCCGGTTTGGCAGCGGGAACTTATACAGCGACTATTACCGGAACGGCTAATGGTTACCAAGCAGGTACCACGACCGTTACCTTGCAGGTATTAGGCATTCCGGAAGTACAGGTTTCTATAACTCCGAACTCAAGTTTAGGCGCCAGTACCTTCAGTAACAATTCCTTCCAGATTGATTACCTGGATGATGGCAATGCGAATATTCCGTTGCCGAATATTCAATCCATCAGTTTCAATCTGAGTACGGGTATTCTGCCCGATATGGTCTTCGATCCGGTAGGAGCCGGAGGAGATGCAACCTCCAGTTGCTTCACCCCCAACCTGGGTGCAACGGCAACCGGGCTCGTGGCTCCCGGGGATCCTTGTACCGATCCGTTCTCCGTTCCTCGAAACGGAGGGTTTGACGTCATGACCATCAACTTTGCGGATTTCAACGAGGGAGAGAATTTTGAATTCACTACCGATGTAGATCCCAACAACATACAGGGTGTTGCCGGTGCCGGAAACGCCGGTGCTGTTTCGGGTCTGGAGTTAGCTGGTACCAAGGTGACGATCACCTTTGACAATGGACTGGTACTCTCGGGGAGCATGTTTGAAGACGGAAGCCTCGGTGGCTCTACCACCATTGGTGCTCAGCCCGCCAATGTTCCGGGGATGCCCGTAATTAGTACTGTGAATGGAACAGCACCTCAAACCGTTAATACTACCAACCAGACCGTCACGGTAACGGGTGATCCGGGAAGTTACGTTGGTCTGTTACAGATCGACTCCCGCTTGTTCATTGCCTCCGGCGATGATCCCTTTGATGTATCACCCGCAGAACTGCCCTTCTACGCGAACGAAGCTATGGCTAAAGGGCTGTACACCGCTCAGATCGGTGGTAACGGAAGCGTAGATATTCCTGTTACTTTACAGCAAACACCCGGTGCAAATAATACACCGGATGGTGGCCTGAACTATTTCATGGCCGTTACTTCCAATAGCCCCTACGCTGTGGGTCAGGAAGCCAGTATGTCTTCCGTACCATTGATCATTAAACTCGATTTGGGCACGCCGGTGATCACTCTTTTGGGTGACAACCCGCTCGAACTCGAAGTAGGAGATACTTACGTGGAAGCAGGTGCTACGGCCCTGGATCAGGAAGATGGTGACATCAGTGTCGACATAGTCATTGACGCAACTGCGGTCAATACAGCCGTGCCCGGCTCTTACGAAGTAACCTATAACGTAATGGATGGAGCGGGTAACGCCGCTACCGAAGTGATTCGGACCGTAAATGTTTCGGATGTTAATCCGCCGGTTATCGTTCTGGATGGCGACGATCCCGTCACCATACCAGTTGGCGGAACCTACACCGAACCAGGTTTCACCGCTACCGATGATGTGGACGGTGACATCACCGGCAATGTAGTAGTAACCGGGGGGCCGGTAACCACCGACGCGCCGGGTACCTTCCTCCTATCCTACAATGTAAGCGATGCCGCCGGTAATGCAGCGATCACTGTTACTCGTACCGTAAATGTAACGGATCAGGACGCTCCTGTGATCACCCTACTGGGTGACGATCCATTGGAGATTACCGTTGGCGACACCTATACTGATCCGGGGGCTACGGCCACCGACAATGTCGACGGGGACCTGACCGGTTCAATTGTGGTGGCCGGCGATGCCGTCGATCCGAATACGGTAGGCACCTATGTGGTGACTTATAATGTATCGGATCAGGCAGGAAATGCCGCCAACGAGGTAACACGTACCGTTGAAGTAGTAGATGTAAATATTCCGGTCATCACCCTGTTGGGTGACAATCCGCTGATCGTCGCAGTTGGGTCTGTCTTCACGGACCCCGGTGCAACGGCCTTTGACGTGGAAGACGGTGACTTGACCAATGATATCGTGATTGGTGGTGATGTGGTATCTACTGCCGCTCCAGCAACCTACGTAATTACCTACGATGTAGTAGATGACGCCGGAAACCCGGCCCTGCAGGTAACTCGTACCGTACAGGTTACAGATCAGACGGCTCCGGTCATTGTACTGGATGGCGATGATCCCGTAACGATACCAGTTGGCGGAACCTACACCGAACCAGGTTTCACCGCTACCGATAATGTCGACGGTGATATCACCGGCAATGTGATCGTAACCGGCGGCCCGGTAACCACCGATGCTCCGGGTACCTTCCTGCTGTCCTACAACGTGAGCGACGCAGCAGGGAATGCAGCAACCACCGTGACCCGGACCGTGAACGTGACAGATCAGACGGCTCCGGTTATTACACTACTGGGCGATGATCCCGTAACGATACCAGTTGGCGGAACCTACACCGAACCAGGTTTCACCGCTACCGATAATGTCGACGGTGATATCACCGGCAATGTGATCGTAACCGGCGGCCCGGTAACCACCGATGCTCCGGGTACCTTCCTGCTGTCCTACAACGTGAGCGACGCAGCAGGGAATGCAGCAACCACCGTGACCCGGACCGTGAACGTGACAGATCAGACGGCTCCGGTTATTACACTACTGGGCGATGATCCCGTAACGATACCAGTTGGCGGAACCTACACCGAACCAGGTTTCACCGCTACCGATAATGTCGACGGTGATATCACCGGCAATGTGATCGTAACCGGCGGCCCGGTAACCACCGATGCTCCGGGTACCTTCCTGCTGTCCTACAACGTGAGCGACGCAGCAGGGAATGCAGCAACCACCGTGACCCGGACCGTGAACGTGACAGATCAGACGGCTCCGGTTATTACACTACTGGGCGATGATCCGCTCACTGTTGCCGCCAGCACCCCCTACGTTGATCCGGGAGCCACCGCAGAAGATGATATTGATGGCGATATCTCGGATGATATCATCATCGACGATTCGGATGTGAACGTGGATGTACCGGGCTCATATTCAGTGACCTTCAACGTTAGTGATGCGGCTGGTAATCCGGCTACTGAGGTAACACGTACCGTGATCGTCGAGGATCAGACAGCACCCGTAATTACCCTCTTAGGACCTAATCCGCTAAATCTGGCTGCGGGAAGTACGTATACGGAACCAAACGCAACGGCAGAGGATAACATTGATGGCAACCTGACTAGTCAGATTGTAATTGATGCTACCGACGTAAATACAGCTATTCCTGGCACCTACGAAGTAACCTATAACGTAAGCGATGCTGCGGGTAACGCTGCTACCGAAGTCATTAGGGAAGTGGTCGTGACCGATGATGGGAAACCAGTAATTGCGTTGGTTGGCCCCGCTACCGTTGATCTTAACGTGGGTGACACCTATACCGAACAAGGAGCCACCGCCTTTGACAACGTAGATGGAAACATCACCGCCCAGATCATAATTGGTGGCGATGTGGTGAATACCAGCTTACCGGGTACCTACGTAGTGACTTACAATGTGAGCGATGCTGCGGGTAACGCTGCCGATGAAGTGACCCGTACAGTAGATGTAAGCGATGTAACTCCACCAACGATTACCCTGCTGGGTGATAATCCGGTAGAACTAGCCGTTGGAGACACCTATACCGAGCCCGGATTCACCGCCATCGATAATGTGGATGGTGATGTTTCCGGTGATGTTCAAATTGGTGGGGATGCTGTGAACACCAATGTCCCTGGATCCTACGTCATCACCTACAATGTATCCGATGCGGCCGGTAATTCCGCTACAGAAAAGACCCGAACGGTGAATGTCACGGACCAAACAGCTCCCGTGATCACCCTGAACGGTCCTAATCCATTGACCCTGGCTGCCGGGAGTACCTACATTGAACCCGGAGCAACGGCTCAGGATAATGTAGACGGTAATATTTCAGGGGCTATCGCGATCAATAACAGTGACCTGAACACCAATGTCCCTGGATCATACGAGATCATATATAGCGTAAGCGATGCGGCTGGAAATACGGCTCAGGAAATCCGCCCAGTGATTGTTGAAGATCAGGGCGCACCTGTGATCACCCTGATCGGCATGAATCCGTTGACGATACCCGCCAGCTCACCCTACAATGATCCGGGAGCAATTGCGACCGACAACGTAGATGGAGACATCTCCGCTAATATTGTAGTAGACGATTCTGACGTCGACACGGATGTCCCCGGCACCTACCAGGTGACCTACAATGTGATGGATGCTGCTGGCAACCCGGCTGTACAAAAAGTACGTACGGTCATCGTAGAAGACCAAACAGCGCCGGTTATTACGCTGAATGGAGCCAATCCACTGAACCTGGCCGTCGGAGATACTTATAACGAACCAGGAGCCACGGCTTCTGATAATGTCGATGGAAACATTAGCGGCAATATCGTGATCGATGCTTCCGCAGTAAACACTGCGGTTGCCGGAAGCTATTCGGTCACCTACAATGTGAGTGATGCCGCTGGCAACGCGGCCACAGAAGTAGTTAGAACAGTCAATGTTTCAGACGAAGGCGCTCCGGTTATCACGCTGTTAGGTGATAACCCGCTGACCCTGGAAGTTGGTGATCCCTACGTCGAACCGGGAGCAACAGCTTCAGACGATGTGGATGGTGATATCAGCGGCGATATCGTGATTGATGCCTCCGCAGTGAATACCAATATCCCGGGAACCTATGGTGTCACCTATAATGTGATGGATGGGGCAGGAAATGCGGCCATTGAAGTAATTCGTACCGTAAATGTGGTAGATGTAAATGCACCAGTTATCACCCTTGTCGGGAACAACCCACAGATCATTGCGGTCGGTGATCCGTATGTGGAATTAGGAGCAGTTGCCTTTGACGATGAGGATGGGAATATTTCCGGTGACATTGTGATCGATGCTTCTGCCGTAAACACCAATATGGTTGGTATGTACGTAGTTACCTACAATGTATCAGATGCAGCCGGAAACACAGCGAACGAAGTAACCCGCACGGTGCAGGTAACGGATCAGACGAAACCCGTAATTTCTCTGACAGGTAACAATCCTCAGATTATACCACTCACCAACGCTTATCTAGAATTGGGAGCAACGGCCACTGATAATGTCGACGGAGATATCTCCGGGCTCATTCAAATCGACGCTTCCAATGTAAATACCGGAGTTGCCGGCAGCTATACGGTAACTTATAATGTATCCGATGCGGCCGGGAATGCCGCTGATGAAGTGACCCGGACCGTGGAAGTCGTTGATGGTATTATTCCGATCATTACCCTGTTGGGTGACAACCCGCTCGAATTAGCAGTCGGAGATACCTACATTGATCCGGGTGCAACGGCCAGCGATGTGGCTGATGGCAATATCACCGACGATATCGTAGTCGGTGGCGACGCAGTTGATACCGGTACTCCCGGTACTTACGTAGTTACCTATAATGTTCAGGACGAAGCCGGCAATGCTGCCAACGAGGTTACCCGCGACGTGATCGTAACGGACCAAACGGCTCCGGTCATCACCCTCAATGGTCCGAGCCCACTTACCCTGCAAGTAGGAAGTACCTACGTGGAACCAGGGGC
This sequence comes from uncultured Saprospiraceae bacterium, assembly GCA_964342305.1. Classification (GTDB taxonomy): domain Bacteria; phylum Bacteroidota; class Bacteroidia; order Chitinophagales; family Saprospiraceae; genus DT-110. The sequence continues at coordinate 31,135 of CAYFGK010000015.1, forward strand.
TACGGCCGAGGATAATGTCGATGGAAACGTTACTGGAAATATTGTCATTGATAATGCCAGTGTTAATACGGCAGTTACCGGATCGTACACAGTAACCTACTCGGTGAGTGATGCGGCCGGCAATGAGGCTCAGGAAACACGTACCGTGGTCGTGGAAGATATGTCATCACCATCCATTACCCTTTTGGGTGACAACCCGCTTACAGTTCCCGCCAGCATACCTTATAATGATCCGGGAGCAGTAGCTATTGACAACTACGATGGTAATATCACAGCTAACATAATTGTGGATGATACGGATGTTGATACGGATGTACCGGGTAGCTACGTAGTAACCTACAACGTGAGTGATGCGGCTGGGAACGCAGCATCTGAAGTGACCAGGACCGTGATCGTCGAAGATCAGACAGCACCCGTGATCACCCTGAATGGTGCCAATCCATTAAACCTGGCGGTTGGCGATACTTATGCCGAACCAGGGGCTACAGCCCTGGATAATGTGGATGGGGACCTGACGGGTGCAATTATTATCGATGCTACCGGGGTGAACACCTCCGTGGCGGGTAGCTATCAGGTTACGTACAATGTAAGCGATGGTGCCGGCAATGACGCAACCGAAGTGATCCGGACTGTGAACGTCTCCGACCAGGGAGTGCCAAGCATTACGCTGTTAGGTGATAACCCTCTTACGATCCAGGCAGGAACCCCCTACGTAGAACCAGGGGCTACCGCAACGGATGATATTGATGGCGACATATCCGGTGATATCGTGATCGACGCCTCGGATGTCGATACCGACGAACCGGGCGAATACGAAGTAACCTACAACGTAACCGATGGTTCCGGTAACCCGGCCATTGAAGTTATTCGTACCGTTTTCGTAGAGGATATGGCAGCTCCGGTCATCGGACTGTTGGGCACAAACCCGCAGTTGGTTGCCGTAGGCTCTCCTTACGTGGAAGCTGGTGCCGTGGCTACGGATGATGTGGACGGAAACATTTCCGGACAGATCGTCATTGACGCATCCGCGGTAAATACCAATGCCGTTGGCGATTACATTGTGACCTATAACGTAACCGATGCCTCCGGTAACCCGGCTGCTGAAGTAACCCGTACCGTACAGGTACGCGACCAGGAAGATCCGGTCATCACCCTGATCGGTGATAATCCGCAGATCATTGCCCTGGATGGTTCGTACACGGAACTGGGTGCAACGGCCTCCGATAATGTCGATGGTGATATCAGTGATGATATCGTAATTGATGCCTCTGACGTTGACCCCAACACCCTCGGCACCTACACGGTAACCTATAATGTGACTGATGCAGGTGGTAATTCTGTGACTGAGGTAACCCGTACGGTGGAAGTAACCGACCAGACGCTGCCAATCATAACCCTGATCGGTGACGATCCGATTGAACTGGATCAGTTTGCGCCTTACAACGAACCGGGCGCAACCGCCACGGATAATGTCGACGGTGACATCAGCGGAGATATTGTGATCGATAATGCATCCGTCGATGTGACCACACCTGGCTCGTACACAGTAACCTATAACGTAACTGATGCAGCTGGTAACGCTGCGGTGGAAGTAACCCGTACGGTTAATGTAAACGACGTGACCCCACCGACCATCGCACTGCTCGGCAGTAATCCACTAAACCTCGCCGTTGGTGATACCTACGTGGAGGCTGGTGCCATCGCTACCGACGATGTAGATGGTAACCTGAACAGCGCCATCATGATCGATGACTCCGATGTCAACATGAATGCACCGGGTACCTACGAGGTTGTCTACACCGTAGAAGATGCCGCGGGTAATATGGCGATGGCCAAGCGAACCGTGAATGTGACCGATCAGACTGGTCCGGTGATTACCCTCATTGGTCCCGATCCGATTCAGGTGCCTGCCAATAACCCATACGTGGATCCGGGAGCAACGGCTACTGACTTTGTGGATGGCGATGTGACCGGAAATATAGTGATCGATGATTCCGACGTCGATGTGACGACCCTGGGCACCTACACGGTCACCTTCAATGTGACCGATGCCGCCGGTAATGCAGCTGCTGAGGTGACCCGCACCGTTGAGGTGATCGCTCCGGCGACTTTGTTGGGTGAGATCACCCTGGAAGCAAACTCGGATCAGTCGGCTTCTGATCTGGTATTGAAACTATACGAACCGGGTACCAACACCCAGGTCGGCGGTGATTACACTCCGGAAAGTGATATCAGTGGTCTGTTCTCCCTCGGAGATCTGCCATTTGGTACCTACGATATTTATATCAAGAAGAGCAACTTCCTGCAGGTAGTTGTCACCAATGTTACATTGAATAGCGGCACCAACCCGTTGGTCTCTTTCCCGACTATGCTGGCTGGTGATGCCGACGGCGATAACGAAGTGACTGCTTTCGATTACGACATCTACATCACCGCTTATGGTAGCGAAACCGGAGATGCCACCTTCGACGCCAGTACCGATTACAACAGGGATGGACTCATTTTCCTCCAGGACTTCAACCTTTTAACGAATAACATGAACCTCAAAGGTGCAGACCCTGAAGACAATGAGTAATCATTCATGCTTTTTGGACAGTATGTACTTCCTACAAAAATTAGTAAAAACACGTACGATGAACTATAGTATTCTAACCACGCCAATCCGGGCACTACAATCCACAAAACCGGGGCTGGCCGTTTGGCTGACGGCAGTCCTGGTTTGGACCGGAGCGGCACTCCAGGCCCAGGCGCCATCGGTCAGCTACAGCATTGAAGCGCCTGAGGTTGAGGTCATACCCAATCAGACATTTACAGTTGATGTGGTGGTGACCCCACAAAACAATCCGAGTATTAACAGTCAGTCGGTCTACCTTACGTACGACGGATCGGTCATTCAACTCCAGTCATTCGAGGAGGTGGCCCGGGATAATGACGAATTCAACATTACGCTGATTCCTCCCGGTGGCGTAAACCAGGCTCCTCAAGGGGACCCGGAAAACGACAGTGGTTTTGCCTACGCCGTTGGCTATTTGTCTAACGGGAATCCGGATAACATCAAAACGGATCCTTACGTGCTGGTACGGCTTACCTTCCTGGCAATAGGTGCCGACGAGACTACGACTTCTTTAAAGTTCTTTGATGATGAAGCCGCTCGAAAAAACCTCTCTCTCGCGACTGGCGGCAATCTCAACGACATCCTGAGCGGTACGCGGGACGGTAGCGTACTGGTGGACGACATGATCGAAGGCCCTGTTCCCCCCGGAGATGTAGCCTTGGATATTGGCTCAGATCTACTGGACATTTGTGGTACCGAAATTATGTTGGGTAACACCAACTTCGTTCCCCAGGATCTGGACAATATGGGTAACATGCGGTATTCTGGCAGCTGGACCCTGGTCGATGATGACGGGGGCACCGGCATGTTGGACGATCCCAGCCTGACCAACCCTATTCTGACCGGAGTATTTGGTGGTACCTATACTCTGGAGTGGACCATTACCCACTTACCGACCGGTACGCCGTACAGCTCTCAGATCACCGTCAGCTTTGCCCCCGATGCCGATTTGCCGGGCGGTTTAGGTGACGGCGTACAGGATTGTGTGGACATTTGCCTTGGCTTTGATGATAATGTCAACTCGGATAATGCCGGTTTGCCCGATGGCTGCGATTGTAATCCGACCAACGACCAGACGGAGCTGATCCTGGTTTCCGTAGTCCCGCAAAGTAATATTGTGGAAGCTGACTTTGCGATCGAATCCGATGCGGTAATTGATCCGGCGATCAATCCCGATCCCGTGGTCTTTAAAGCGGCGGATAATATTAAACTGAATCCTGGCTTCCACGCAAAAGCAGGGGTAACCTTCAGCGCGATCATCGAAGACTGTCGGGAAGAGAATTTGGCTGCACAATCGGCTGATCTGTTGGCTGATGCGAATATTGATGTACCATCCTCCAGCGGGCTATACATCGACAAAATGTCTTTGAAACTGATCCCGACGGTGGCGACTAATTCCACCATGGTGCGCATTTCTATTCCTGAAAACCAGGATATACACGTCCAGCTCTACAACCAGAATGGACAACTCGTAAAAACACTGATCGATAATCAGCGGATGGAAGCCGGTCGCTACGATTATCAAATGGATTTGGCTACTGTCGAGCCTGGCATGTACTATGTCAGGTTGATCGGTGCCGAGGTTAATACTTCACAGCGTCTGATTGTAGTAAGACGCTAGTTCAACGTACACGCTGATTTTAGGAGGTACTTATTTAAAGTATCCGCATCCTGGCCCGGGCAACCTTTGGTTGCTCGGGCCTTTTTCGTGCACACTATTGTACCTATCTTTACCCCATGGAGCAGAACCTCGACATCCTGATCGTTGGTGGCGGAGCCGCCGGTTTCTTTGCCGCCATTCGGGCTGCGGAATGCAATCCGGATGCCCGCATCTGTATTCTGGAGCGTGGTAAAGAGACCCTGAACAAGGTGCGCATCTCCGGCGGCGGTCGTTGCAACGTCACCCATGCCTGCTGGACCCCGAGGGAGCTTTCCAAGCATTACCCCCGCGGAGAGCGGGAACTACTCGGCCCCTTCAACCGCTTTGCCTGCGGCGATACCGTCGCCTGGTTCGACGAACGCGGTGTCCCCACCAAGATCGAGGAGGATGGCCGCATGTTTCCCGTCACCGACAATTCACAAACCATTGTAGACTGCCTCCTGGTGCATGCCAAAAAACTCGGAATTGACGTCCGTACCCGCGAACGAATGGATGCTTTCGAGTACCCCGCTGAAGATGGGCAACCCTGGGTAGTCCGTTCATCGCGCCACACCTATCTGGCGAACCGTCTCATGCTGGCTACCGGATCGAGTACGTCTACCTGGAAATTACTGGCGGAATTAGGAATCGATATAATAGAACCGGTTCCGTCCCTCTTCACATTCAATATCGTGGACGATCGAATTGCGGATTTACCGGGACTCTCCGTTCCACTCGCTGAAGTAAAGGTGGAAAAAAGTAATCTGAAAAGCTCCGGTCCCTTGCTCATCACCCACTGGGGCCTGAGCGGTCCGGCCATTTTGAAATTATCAGCCTGGGGTGCCCGCGAACTGGCTGATAAGAATTACAGTTGCTTTATACGGGTAAATTGGGTCGTGGAAAAGCAAGAACAGGTTCGCACTCATTTGGAGACCTGGATGCGTGAGGACGGCAAAAAGCAGGTGCATAGCCATCCGCGATTTGGCCTGCCCAGCCGTTTATGGAAGAGTTTTGCCACCGCGGCTCACATTCCGGAGGAACGACGGTGGCAAGACCTCGGAAAGAAACACCTGTCTAAACTCACGGAAGAACTTACTGCCGGTCGCTATGCCGTCACCGGGAAATCCACCTTCAAGGAAGAGTTTGTAACTGCGGGTGGTGTCGATCTTAAGGAAATGGACCTTAAACGATTTGCCTCCAAAAAGTACCCTACTCTTTTCATGGCCGGTGAGATCCTTAACATCGACGCTATCACCGGAGGGTTTAATTTTCAGGCAGCATGGACAGGCGGCTACATCGCCGGAGAAGCCATGGCCAACGTCACCGAACCGGTAAGTCACTAAACACCATACCTTTGCACCACCGAAACATCCATCACCCGGATTATCCTATAGACAAACTGGTTTCTGCCAATCCGCTCCTAAAGCAATACCTGACCTCCCGTCCCGATGGCTCCGGTCCCACCATCGACTTTGCCCGGCCAGCGGCAGTAAAAGCACTGAACCAGGCGATCCTGCTCCATCATTATAACTTGTCGTACTGGGATATTCCCGAAGGCTACCTATGCCCCGCTGTTCCCGGCCGAGTTGATTACATACATCACCTCGCCGATCTACTAGCGGATCAAAAGGATATTCCAAAAGGCCCACAGGTAAATCTGCTCGATATCGGGACCGGCGCCAACTTCATTTACCCCATCCTCGCCCACCGTATCTACGGGTGGTCAGTGGTTGGTACCGAAATTGATCCCAAAGCCATACAAGTGGCCCAAGCCCTCATCGAGGTAAATGATGTTCTGAACGGCAAGCACCTCCGTGTTCGACAGCAACCCGATCGCCGGCAAATCCTGGCGGGTGTCATTCGTCCCGATGAACAGTACCACGCAACCATCTGTAATCCGCCTTTTTTTGCCTCCGAACGGGAAGCCACCCAAGCGTACACCCGCAAGCAAAGTAAACTGGGCCTACCCGTGACTCGACGGGCCCTGGGCGGACAGGCACATGAACTGTGGACTCCCGGCGGAGAAACAGCTTTCTTGCTCCGCTACATTCAGGAAAGTCAGGCTTTCGCCAAAAATATAAGGTGGTTTACATCCCTGGTTTCCCAAAAGAATTCTCTGGCTTCCGCCAAAAAGGAACTGGAGCGTACTGGCGACGCGGAAGTACGGGTAATCCCCATGGCACAGGGGCAGAAGAAGTCGCGGGTGTTGGCCTGGCATTTTGGGACTCGAGAGACCAACAGTGAACGAAGAGACTGCAGAGACTAAAGTGCTTTATTCTCTGTAGTCTCTGTAGTCTCTACAGTCTGTAACATAAAGATCAGTTGCTCATCTCCGAAAACACACTATCCTGCATCACCTCCCTTCGCTGCACGTGCGCATCCACCTGCTCGCGGTAGAAGTAGGCATCGCGGAATTCCTTGTCAGAATAGAGTTGGAGTTGATCGCCGTTGTGGGGCGAATCGGGCTGTGAAGCATTACCATAGCTGAGTAACACCTTCGCTTTTACCTCATCGCCGAATTCAATCACACCTACCCACGAATCACCACCGCCTGCAATATATTGGCCATCCTGGAATCCGCCGGCCCAAGTGACGCGAAATACACCGACCGAACCATCCGCGCCGTTGGCAGGCAGGTCATATTTGCCGCGTTTTATCCGGAAAGCATCACCCCAGGCGACGTCGAGGGCACCATAGCCCTCCTTCATCTGAGCAGCCACCCCGGCCAGGGTAGCAACGGCTCCTTCGGGGTTCGATAATCCGTCGGGCGTAGTCATGGGATTTTCTTCATCCCAGGGCGTAGCAAAGGTCTGCTGATTCCAAAACGACATTTCCTGGGCCCAAAGGAAAAATAAAGCCGCCCCTTTCGAATCTACATTGCCTTGCCGATCCCAATTCTGTAGTACGGCAATTGCCTCGGTAACCAGGGTATCCGAACTCCCTTCAGCTGCCGCAAAAAGATCGTCCAGCACCCGGTCAGCCAGCTCCATGCGAGTGGATAATTTGTATGCCTGTAGTTCCTCGAAGGTGATAGAGGTGTCCTCCATCAACATACGTGCCGATCGTTGCGGACGGAAGGCCATGCCCGTCGGAGCCATATATCCGGGAAAATCATCATTGTCGAGCGCCATTGGAATGGTGCTGGTCCAGGGGGGATCATTAGCGTTTTGCAGCCATCCCTGCTCGGGGTTCTTTACCTTCGGCAACTCGTCATAGGAATGGTATTCGTTCCAGATGAGTTTGGAACTATCCCCATTAATGGTTCCACGCCAGAAATTCCAGGCATCCTCCGTTCGCTTGGGTACTTTACCGTTAAACATGTAAAAAATATTCCCCTCCTGATCGGCGTACATAATATTGAAGAACGGGATGCGTACATCGTCAATCGCATCCTCGAATTCATTGAAATTGGTGGAGGTACCCATGCGCCACCATTGCTCCATCAATCCGGCATCTTCCATCCCGGCCAGACGCAAAGCAAGTGCCTGCCCCTCTCCGCGCTTCACTACCGGACCGTGACGGGAATCAAGGAGCGTCAGCTCCTGTTGGGCGAGACTACCATCTTCCTGCTTCACCTGGATTGTTTCTATTCGTACATCAAAGGGTACGGTTTCTCCATCGAGCAGGTACCCACCTTCCTGCAGGGTCAGCACGTAGGTATCCGCATTATCAATGGTGTTATTGGTATGTGACCACCCGAGGTGTTCGTTAAAGGCGATACCCAGACCGGGGAGGCCCACCAAAGTAGCGCCATATAAATTAGCGTCCGGACCGTGGAGATGGGCTTCCATCCAGGTGAATTCACCACCCCAGGGTAAGTGCGGATTTTGCACCAGCATGGCATTCCCGGAGGCAGTACGACTTGGTCCTACTGCGTAGGCATTCGAACCCAACTCTTCCCAATTGCTCACAATGCCCAAATCATTGCCACCCACAAAGCGGGTACCAACCACGAACAAGGTGTGCCCTAACAGATCGGCTTCCGTGATGGGTAAGATTCCCCGATGGCTTTCCGGAATGGCATCCGGATGGGCTTCCGCATAGTCGTTGAGGCCACGGGCAAAGCCCGATAAAATACCCCGCATATCTTCCGGTTGATTTTCGAGGTACCGGGCTGCCTTTTCGGGAATCTGCAGGCTGTGCACCAGCATATCCGACTGGATCTTGGAGGGGCCGAAAAATTGAGCCCCCTGTCCGCGTGATCCGGCCATCAGCTCCAGGATCAGGTTGCCGTGGTTGTGCATTTGAGCCCACCCAAAAGCGTACATCAGGTCGACATTATTATCGGAATAAATATGGGGAACACCCCATTCATCCCACAGGATTTCGGTGCCGGAAAAGCTTTCCTTATCCTCAGTTTGGCACCCCCACAGACTCAAAGCCAGAAATAGGGCGCACAGTATTTGGTATCTCATGTTTGGTTATTTTCAATTAAAATACACAATTGAAACAGGCTTTATAACGTACGCTACTTTTTTCTATCCCTAATCTACCGTGTGATTGGGGCCGATCTATTCACTAAAGACCTGATTGTCAAAACCTCACCTTGTATTTGGTTTAGAATATAAGAAAGTACAACGGGAACGCTGACCCCAAATTGGCTCCCCGTACTCACGGTACCAATGACAAACCAGGCTACCGGAGAAGCCACCGGACCGACCATAACCCGAAGATAGGTCCGATCACTAATGGCAGAAACAAGAAGGAGGAGGGTATGACCAAAACCAGGTAATTGAGGAGTTGTATACTGCCGATGGTAATGGCAAAGCCCAGGCAGTTCACAATAGTCAGTGCGGAGCCGCGGTACTCGGGGGGTGCATTCTGAGCAACAAGGGTAGAAAACTGTGGTGAATCGCCCACTACGGCAAAGCCCCAAATAAACATGCTCAGGGCAAAAAGAATTGGTGGTAAGAAGAAAAGCCCCGGCGAAAACAAGCATAGTACTCCCGAAATACCCAGCATAACAAAAGCGATACGGGCACTCCCTTTTTTTGCGGAAGCATAACCTCCCAGCACACAGCCCAACCCACCGAGAGCGATCACTATAAAAGACAGCAGGGACAAATTAGCTTCGGACAGGGAAGGAATACCGAAAGATAAAGCCAGGGGTACAAAGGCCCAAAAAGCGTACAACTCCCACATGTGGCCGAAGTAACCGAGAGCGGCGGATCGAAAACGGGGTAATTGAAACATGCGGTAGATAGCCCGCGGGTCGAATTGGCTTCCGCGACGCAAATGAGGCCCGTCGGGTACCAGCCACCAAATGGCCAGTCCACCAAAAACAGCAATTGCCGACGTTCCCTGAATCACCCGTTGCCAGGGAAGGTCAGCCGCCGTAAAACGCAATAAATGGGGAAAAGCGGTTCCCAGGACCAGGGCTCCGACCAAATACCCAAGGGCCTTTCCAAGCCCTTTCTCGTACCAGTCAGAGGCAATCTTCATGCCTACCGGATAGATGCCCGCCAGAAAGAACCCGGTCAGGAAACGGGCCACCAAAATGGTCGGATAACTGGTGGCCAGCCAACCAACGGTCCCATTAGCCGTTGCCCCAAGCAGCGCGGACAGAAAAAAAACCAGCCCGGGCGAGAACCGGTCAGCCAGCAGGGTAACCGCATAGACCAGGGTGCCGATAATAAAACCCAATTGTACAGCCGATGTGAGGCCGCCCAGGGCCGTTTCAGGTAACAGGTAGGCCCCACGCAGGTCCAAAATGACAGCATTGCCGGCAAACCAGAGCGAAGTACCGGCAAATTGCGCCAGCACAATGATGGGTAATATGTACCACGGCCGTAGGGTATCCATGTTAAATACCCAATAGTGAATCGAATTTCCGCCACAGAACATCGGCGGGCGGATCGGCCTTGATCACCACCGGTTCGCGTTTGACGGGATGCTCAAAGCTCAGAGAGCGGCAATGCAGGTGGATGGAGCCATCATTATTGGGTTGGTCGTCGCCGTACTTGACATCGCCCACGATGGGACACCCCATGGACGCCAGTTGTACACGAATTTGGTGCGGACGCCCCGTGTGCGGATTGACCTGGATCAGACAACGGTTATCGATCTCGCCTATCATTTCGTAATCAAGCGTCGACTTTTTGGCTTTCATTTTTTCGGCCTGATTGCTCATGCTGTTAAAGGCCTTAGCGACGTTTCGGTCACGATCCTTGGCAATGTAGTGCGTCAGGCTTCCCAGCATCGGTTGGGGACGATTTCTGGTAATGGCCAGGTACGTTTTCTGGATCTCCCGCTTCTTGAAGACCTCGTTCATGCGGGCCAGGCCTTTGCTGGTGCGTGCGTAGATGATCACGCCGCTTACCGGTCGGTCAAGACGGTGGATCACTCCCAGGAATACATCGCCCGGTTTGTTGTAGCGGATCTTGATGTATTCCTTTACCGCTTCGCTGAGTGGTACGTCGCCGGTCTCATCCCCGTGCACCAGCACCCCCGCCGGTTTATTAACCGCAATTAAATGGTTGTCTTCGTGTAAAACTTGTAGGTTCATGCCACTGTTTTTCCGGTATTACCTGATCGTCGAACAAGCCTGGTCAAATGGCGTTCGATTGATCGGTACTCATTTTGCGAAAGCAAACAATTCACAAAATATGAAATTAACCCTGGGATTCTCGCCCTGCCCCAACGATACCTTCATCTTTGATGCCCTCGTGCACAACCGCATCGACACCGAAGATCTTGAATTCGATGTTCAGTTGGGCGATGTGGAGGCCCTGAACCGGCAAGCTTTCCGTGGCGAACTGGATGTAACCAAGCTCAGTTTTCACGCTTTCGCGCACCTCACGAAGACCTACCAACTGCTGGATGCCGGAAGTGCGTTGGGGAATAATTGTGGCCCATTGCTGATTGCCGGGCGCGAGATGCATAAGGAAGAATTGCCCGCAGCACGCATCGCCATCCCGGGGAAATACACTACCGCCAACTTTCTATTGTCACTGGCGTACCCGGAATCAACTAATAAATACGAAACGGTCTTTTCTGATATTGAGCAGGATGTGCTCGATGGTAAAGCTGATGCTGGCCTGATCATTCACGAAAATCGGTTCACCTATCAGGAAAAGGGACTGATCAAAATCCAGGATCTTGGGGAGTTTTGGGAGCAATCGACGGGGATGCCCATTCCGTTAGGCGGCATTGTGGTACGCCGTGATCTGCCCGAAGAGGTAAAAAAGAAGGTCAATAAGACACTGGCCAAAAGCGTACGTGCAGCACTGGAAAATCCGGATCAGACACGGCCCTACGTCCGTAAACACGCCCAGGAAATGAAGGAAGAAGTGATGTTTCAGCACATCGATCTGTACGTAAACGAATACACGCAGGACCTGGGCGAACGCGGCCGGGCCGCCGTCAACCATCTGTTTGAACAAGCCACAAAACTCGATCTGATTCCGCCGGTGGAAGAGCCACTTTACGTGAAAGGCTAAAATGCCTCCGACATACGTACTTTTTCGGGTGATTGGTTATTTTTGGGGCGCCCTGCAAAAGCGGGCTTCTTCCTAACCGGATAAATAACCATCTATGATTATTGGAGTACCCAAAGAGATCAAGAATAACGAGAACCGGGTAGCACTTACCCCGGCCGGAACTATGGAACTGACCAAACGGGGTCATACTGTATACGTACAGCACACCGCTGGCCTGGGCAGCAGTTTCCCGGATGAACAATACGAAGAGGCCGGAGCCGAGATCCTCCCGGATATTGAAACAGTCTACGCCAAGGCGGAGATGATCATGAAGGTGAAGGAACCCATTGAGGCCGAATACAACCTGATCCGCGAAGACCAACTCCTGTTTACGTACTTTCACTTTGCCTCCTACGAGCCTCTCACCAGGGCCATGATCAAGAGCAAAGCAGTTTGCCTCGCCTACGAAACGGTGGAGCTGGCTGATCGCTCCCTGCCTTTGCTGGTCCCTATGTCGGAAGTGGCTGGTCGTATGTCGATCACACAAGGTGCCAAATACCTCGAAAAACCACAGAAAGGCCGCGGAGTTCTGCTTGGCGGTGTACCAGGTGTACAGCCGGGCAAAGTGATGGTGTTAGGTGGTGGTGTGGTAGGTACCCAAGCTGCAAAAATGGCTGCCGGTCTCGGTGCTCAGGTCACTATCCTCGATGTAAACCTGAACCGTCTGCGTTACCTCGACGATGTCATGCCCGCCAATGTACAGACCCGCTATTCCAACGAATATACGATCCGCCAGCTGATCCAGGAACACGACCTCATTGTCGGTGCAGTACTTATCCCCGGTGCCAAGGCGCCCAAGCTGATCACCCGCGACATGCTCAAGGAAATGCGTCCGGGCACCGTTTTGGTGGATGTAGCCGTGGATCAGGGTGGCTGTATGGAAACCACCAAGCCCACGACCCACGCCGAACCAACTTACATCATCGATGATGTACTGCACTACTGCGTGGCAAATATGCCCGGTGCGGTACCGGCCACCTCTACCCTCGCGCTCACTAATGCTACCCTCCCGTACGCTGTCCAGCTTGCGCAAAAAGGATGGCAACAAGCCTGCCGCGACAGTGAGCCCCTGAAAAAGGGCCTGAACGTTATCAAGGGCGAAGTGGTGTATAAGAGTGTAGGGGAGGCTTTTGGGATCGGGGTTACCGATGTACATAATTTCCTATAGCCCACTACATTCTTCGCTTGAAATGAAAGGGGGATTTGGAGAAAGGGAGAATTGGGGAATTGGAGGAAGGGTTAAACTCTCCCTCTCCCCAATTCTCCAACTCTCCCTCTCCCCAAAAAAGGCCCCTCATCACCGGGACGAGGAGCCTTTCGCAGAAATTACGTATCTCAATTAACATGAGGTTTTGGCGGGGCGAGTTGCTAAACAACTGACCGTCAAAACCTCATGTTGTATTTGGTAGAGCGTATCAGGTATAAAACCGGGAAGTCCCAATACTTACTACGCAATACCATGTACCGGGAGGTTGGGCGTAACTTATCTTTCATTTTACGAAATGGTCATTGCCCAACCACCCGTTCCATTATTTATTCAGCAGCATAAGCTTGTGGGTTTCCACGGAGTTCTTGGCGTATACCTGAACCAGATAGGTACCCGCGCTCAGACCGTTCAAATCCAGATCATAGGCACCATAGCCGACCTGACGCTCGCGCAGAGCCTGTCCGGTAGCTGCCTGGCGGATGATCACCCTTACTTCGTTGCCAAAGGCTTCCGGGATGTCCAGGCGTACGGTGCGTGCCGAAGCGGGATTCGGGAAAAGAGTACTTCCGCTGAGTTCGCCGACGACGGCCGTGGTGTTATCCGTTAAGCACATCATCTGTAGTTCAAATGCGCCGATGTCACGGCGATCACCAAAGACCATCATGCCGCGCTGATCAGCACTCATATCATCGGGATTACCGGCATTTACGGCATCACTCGGGCACTGGAGGGCATGGGTCATGGTCGCTCCGCCATTATCGGCCAATGGCCCCAGATTCGGATCTTCGGCTAAGCCAGCCTGACCTTCGATATCGGTGGTGTCAGCAGTGTATACCTCAGCATCATCTTCTCCAATGAAGTTGTAACCTTCGGAGGTAATCATACCACTACCGGCGATATCCTGACCCGTACTATCCGCCGCATTGGTGGCAATAATAGAACCGGCAATTACGACCATGCTGGTATCCGTCACCTGAATGCCACCGCCCATTCCGGAAGTACTGTTCCTTGCTACCGTTGAATTGGTGATCATGATGTTCCCGCTGTTGGAAATACCGCCACCATTAGTAGCACTATTGTTTCCGGAAATGGTACTGACCACAAGCGATACCGAACCGTTGTTATCGTTTTGCAGGCCGCCGCCCTGACCCATACCATCAACCATGTTATTGGCAATGGTAGACGCGTTGATCTCAATGGTTCCACCGGCGTTGAATACACCGCCACCACCTTGGTTGGCCATGGAACCAGTTGCGGTGTTACCCATGATCATGACGCTGTCGATAACCATCAGGCCAGCACCATTCCACAGACCACCACCTTCGGCACTGGCTGTATTATTAGTTACGGCACCGCCGGAAATCATAAGGTCGCCGGGGCCGGTGATGTGCACACCACCACCATTACCCGGGGCGCTCGCCGTTGCGTTACCATCGAGGGTCACATTTACCAGGGTAAACGTCGTTCCTGATCCGGAGTTATCTTCAATACCACCACCGGCACGGACCGAGGTGTTGCCACTGATCGTCGCACCATTGATGGTCAGGCTACCACCGGCATCATTCAGGATACCTCCGCCAGAACCGGAGGAGCCATCCGCATCGTTGTTCGTGATCATGGTATTGCCGGAAATATCTACGGTACCACTCAGGTTGTAGATACCGCCACCACCTTGATCAGATTCATTTCCGCTGGCTACGTTTCCATCGATCATCACGTCGGAGATAGTCATCAGGCCAGCACCATTCCATAGTCCACCACCTTCGGCAGCGGCGGTATTATTGGTCACGGCCCCGCCACTGATCATCAGGTCGCCATCGCCGGTAATGTGGACACCGCCACCGTTACCGGGTGTGCTGGACGTTATATTTCCATCGAGGGTCACGTCTACCAGGGTAAATGTCGTTCCCGCACGAGAATTATCTTCGATACCACCTCCGGCACGGACCGAGGTGTTGCCACTGATCGTGGAATTCATCACCGTAAGGTTTCCGCCCATATCATTGAGGATTCCGCCTCCGGAACCGGCCAGTCCATCGGCCACGTTGCCGGAAATAACGGTTTGGTTACGGATCTCTACCGTACCGCCTACGTTGAAGACGCCACCACCGCCCTGATCGGCCATGGCCCCACTTGCGGTGTTGTTCATGATCTGCACACTATCGATCACCATCAGGCCCGTTCCGTTCCACAGACCACCGCCTTCAGCGCTGGCCGTATTATTCATGACCACGCCGCCACTGATCATCAGATCGCCGGCTCCGGTGATGTGTACACCGCCACCGTTACCGGGTGAACTGGCCGTTGCGTTACCGTCGAGCGTTACATTGATCAATTCAAAGGTTGTTCCGGCTCCGGAATTGTCTTCGATACCACCGCCGGCACGAACCGAGGTGTTGCCACTGATCGTGGCGCCGTTGATGGTTAGGTTACTACCGGCATCATTCAGGATACCACCACCGGAACCAGCCATTCCGTCCGATACGTTGTTGCTAATGGTCGTGCTGCCAGATATATTTACGGTACCACTGAGGTTGTAGACACCACCACCACCTTGATCCGGATCGTTACCACTGGCGGTATTGCCATCAATGGTTACATCCGTGATGGTCATGATCCCAGCGCCATTCCAGAGACCTCCCCCTTCGGCACTGGCTGTATTATTTGTCACGGCTCCTCCGGTAATGCTAAGGTCACCGGCTCCGGAAATGTGGACACCGCCGCCATTACCGGGTGAGCTAGCCGTTGTATTGCCGTCGAGCGTTACATTGATCAATTCAAAGGTTGTTCCGGCTCCGGAATTGTCTTCGATACCACCGCCGGCACGAACCGAGGTGTTGCCACTGATCGTGGCGCCGTTTACGGTCAGGTTACCACCAGCATCGTTCAGGATACCGCCACCGGAACCAGCCATTCCGTCCGCTACGTTATCGCGGATCAGGGTTTGATTCATAATATTTACAGTACCTCCGGCATTGAAAACGCCGCCACCACCCTGATCGGCAGGATCACCGCTGGCGGTGTTGCCCTGGATGGTTACATTGCCAATAGTCATGACACCCGTACCATTCCAGAGGCCGCCACCTTCGGCACTGGCTGTATTATTGATTACTCGTCCACCAGTGATCATGAGGTCACCGGCTCCGGTGATATGTACACCGCCGCCATTACCCGGTGAGCTTGCGGTTGCATTACCCTCCAGGGTAACGTTAACCAGTTCGAAGTCTGTTCCGGCTCCGGAATTATCTTCTATACCACCGCCGGCACGAACCGAGGTGTTGCCACTGATCGTGGCGCCGTTGATGGTTAGGTTTCCACCTACATCATTCAGGATACCACCACCGGAACCGGCCATACCATCCGCTACGTTATCACTGATGATGGTGCTTCCGGAAATGTCAACGGTACCATTTAAGTTGAAAATACCACCACCACCTTGATCAGGACCATCACCGCTGGCAGTGTTCCCATCAATGGTCACGTTGGCGAGGGTCATTACACCCGCACCATTCCAGAGGCCTCCTCCTTCGGCACTGGCGATATTATTGCTAACGACTCCACCGGTATAGGTAAGGTCGCCGGCTCCGGTGATGTGGATCCCACCACCATTACCCGGCGAGCTGTTGGTTGCGTTTCGATCGAGGGTCACATTTGTTAGTTCGAAGGTCGTTCCCGCTCCGGAGTTATCTTCAATACCTCCGCCGGCACGGACCGAGGTATTGTTGCTGATGGTTGCATCGACAATGGTCAGGTTTCCGAGGGAATCATTGAGGATACCACCACCGGAACCAGCCATTCCGTCGGCGATATTTCCACCGATCATCGTACTGTTCATTATCATTACGCTACCACCGGCATTGAATACGCCACCGCCGCCCTGGTCGGCCGCATCACCGCTGGCTGTATTTCCCTGGATCATCACTTTGTTGATGGTCATCAATCCAACGCCATTCCACAATCCGCCACCTTCAGCAGCGGCGGTATTATTGGTTACCATACCTCCGGTGATTGTCAGATCACCGGCTCCGGTAATGTGGATCCCACCACCATTACCGGGCAGACTTCCGGTAGCATTAGCGTCCAGGATAACATCCGTCAGTTCGAAAGTCGTTCCGGCTCCCGAATTATCTTCGATACCACCACCGGCGCGGTTAGAGGTGTTGCCGCTAATGGTTGCTCCGGAAATAGTCAGGCTACCACCGGCATCGTTGAGGATACCACCGCCAGAACCGGCAATTCCATCCGCTACGTTATTGCGGATAGTCGTACTACCGGATATATCTACTGTGCCGCTGAGGTTATAAATACCTCCTCCTCCCTGGTCGGATTCATTTCCGCTGGCAGTATTGCCATCTATGGTCAGATCGACAATGGTCATAGCACCGGCTCCATTCCACAAGGCTCCACCTTCAGCAGCAGCTGTATTTTCGGAAAAAGAGCACCCAGAAATCATCAGGTCACCCGCCCCCGTAATGTGGATACCGCCACCATTTCCCGGGGAACTCCCTGTAGAATTTCGCTCAAAGACCGAGTTCATCACCTCAAAGGTCGTCCCGGCCCCGGAGTTATCTTCAATACCTCCACCGGCACGGACCGAGGTATTACTAATAATGCGGGTGTTCACGATGGATAGGTTTCCGCCTGCATCATTGAGAATACCACCACCAGAGCCAGCTGTTCCCGTAGCTTCGTTGGCGCGAATAATGCCACCATCAATGATAAGCGTGCCACCGGCATTAAAAATACCGGCACCTCCCTGGTCACTGGCATCTCCTTCGGCAAAATTTCTGGCGATCTCTACGGTGTCCAAAGTCATGGTACCCGAACCGTTCCACAGACCACCACCTTCGGCAGCGGCGGTATTATCGTTAAATACTGTTCTGTTTATGTATACAGTACTCATTCCTGTCACGTGTAAACCTCCGCCATTTCCCGGGGCACTGCCCGTGGAATTGCCTTGCAAATTGCCCCCCAGCAATGTAAGGCTGGAAGAAGGCCCGGCATTTAATTCAATACCACCGCCAGCACGACTGGCGGTATTGCCATCAATAAAGGTACCATCAATAGTAACCTGAGCACCATCCAGGATCAAGAGGGCGCCCCCGCTACCACTTGCACCAATGGCCGAATTATTACTCAATTCGGAATCACCACTAATAGTTAGCGAACCTCCGACAATGGCGATACCGCCACCACCCTGGGTGGCTACATCCCCTTCGGCTTCACAATCCGTGATCTGTACGTTTACCAGCGTAACATTTGCATTCTCAATCAGGATTCCACCGCCAAGGTCTGCGGCACGCCCGTCGATTAGCGACAGATTTTCCAATCGAACCGACGCCTCGTTGGTAATTCGAAGAATTCGGTTAAAATTGGCTGCATTCAACGTCGTGTTCAATAAGCCATTACCCTGAATGACCAGGTCCTTATCAATGACCAGTTCACCCGCCGTTACGGGGAGTAAAAGTCCATTCAACCCGAGGTCAAAAGAAATGGTGTCACCTGCTACCGCTGCATTAATAGCAAAACGAAGGGATCCGGCGACATTGTCGCTCAGGGTGGTGACCGGAATAATTGTCGCCCGCAGGGTAGTCAGACTACCTGCCATGAGCGCAATAACTAAAAATAGGATTTTGGATAAACGTACGATCATAGTAACTAAGTTTGTTTTTTGGGTGTATCAACAAACTAGGTACGTAAGCAACGTTTCTTCTGGATTGGCGAAAAAGCAATTACCGGGAAATTAAAATAATCTGTTCCGATCGGTCACCCTTGATCGATGGGGATTTGTACTTCGATGACCGTGCCATCACCGGGGCTACTATCAATATGAAGTTGTCCCTCCAGGAAATCAGTGCGTGATCGCATGCTGCGCAAACCCAGGCCACCACTGGCATTCCTGACATCAAAACCCTCGCCATCATCCTCAATAGTCAGCTGTGCCTGATCATCCAGCCAGGATAATTGCATGAGTATTTGCCGGGGCGTACTGTGTTTAAGCGCATTTTGCACTCCTTCCTGGGCAATGCGGTACAACATGATCTTGCGGTCTTCGCCAAAGTCTTCCGGTTCTTGCCCGATCACCTGGCACCGTACCTCCGTTTCGTGAGCCTGGTTCAGATCCTGAGCCAGGTCAGTCAGTGCCGGCCCCAGACCAAATTGAAGCACATCCGGCATCATGTGGTGAGAGATGCGTCGAACTTCCTCACTCGCGTGGTCCAGCATCCGGTTAACATCCTCGCGGACTACCGCCGGTTTGTCCGTCGATAGAGCTGCTCGCACGTGCAATTTGATGGTCGACAACAAACTGCCCAAGCTATCGTGCAGATCAGAAGCAATGCGTTTGCGTTCGTCTTCCTGCCCACGGATCATAGCGTGCAGCGTCTGGACTTGCTGGCGTTGCTCTAACTGTCTGTATCGCGCCTCCTGCAGTGCCGCTTCCTGTCGGCTAACCAGCACATCCTGAGCCCTGCGTTGCCGATACCATACTACCGCCCCTATGGCCATTATAGCGAATAAAATAGTCGATAATGTAAGGGCAATACGGCCGGTACGCTCCCGCTGAACCAGTGCTCTTTGTAGCTCATTTTCCGTACCGAGTCGCTCCAAAGCCTGCTCTTTCTGTCGAACCTCGTATTGAATATCGAGTTCCTGTAAGGCTTTTTCTTTACGCTCGGTCAGCAAACTATCCTGATAGGATTGCTGGATCACTTCCGCACGGTAGGCATCCGCAAAGCGTCCGCTTTTGGCGAAAGCCGAAGCCAACAAATGATGCCCCTGTGACAACCCTTTCAGGTATTGAATACTGTCGGCCAGTACGATAGACTGTCGCAGTACTGGAATCGCCTGACTTGGTTGATTGCGGTCTAGCAGCAACTCAGCATAGGATTGGTAGGCATCGACTAATTCAAGGGGTTGTTGCAGTTCCTTTCGCAGGTCTATTGCCTGGCGCAGGTAACTTTCAGCTTGTTCCAACAGTCGCTGCTGCCGGGCGATTTGCCCCAATACCATCACACTTTGTGCAACCCCCCAGGCACGACCAAGTTCCCGGTCTATTGCTAAACTTTGTTCCGCCCAATACCGGGAACTGTCCAAATGAGCACTCAGAAGTTCATTAGTAGCCAAATTATCGTAAATAATAGATAAGGTACCCTGATTATCCCCGTCCTCCATAAGTTTTCGGGCGCGATGGTAGGTAGTTTTGGCCTGATCCAAATTCCCCCGATTCCGCTGAATATTAGCAATACTATTGAGGGAATTCGCTACGGACGCAGGGCCGAAGTGGGTCTCGTTGATGGCCAGTTCCCGGTAATAGAATTCCAAACTCCGATCGTAATCACCGATCAGGCTATACACAACCCCCAAATTGAATAGCGGGCTGGTCATTCGGGCCGTATCTCCTACCGATTCGTAATAGTTCAACACCCGCCGGAATGTATCGAGGGCCGCCGGGAACTCACTCTTCAGACGATGCACCAGGCCCTGGTAGTGCAATTGAACCATTTTGGACGACTCATCGCCAATGCGTTCATGGATTTGGCGGGCTTTTGCGATGTAGTATTCCGCCGAGTCCAGTTCGTATTGATTTAAGAAATACCAGGCCAGCCGGCTGTTCCAATAACCTCGGGCGGAATCAGTTTGCGCCATTTGAATTTCTAGGTGTAGGCTGTCTGCAACCGGAGTCTGAGCACTGACATCAGAAGATATTGCCGGGGCAAACAGCAAGGAAAGAAGCAAGTGGCAAAAGCGGTTTCTGGCGGACATTCCGGTAAGATTCTTATTTAATCTACAAATTTTTAGTTTGCTTCCGCAAAAAAGAACGGACCGGGAAGGCAAGCATCTTTTAGCGCCCACTTGCGAATGCAATAACAAGTTGCGAACTATTTGTACCGGTAAAATCACGGACCTACCGGAACCTTATATATCCCGGAAAACCATGATGGTCATTCGAGAAGCCCACGTTGCATGGCCTTCCGGATCAGACCAACTACATTGCGAACATTCAGTTTGGTGAGTAAATTCCGTCGATGAGATTCTACGGTGTGCTCGCTGAGGTGAAGTTCCCGGGCTATCTCTCTGGTGGTTAGTTCGGCGGCGATCAGAGAGAGTACTTGTTTCTCGCGGCGAGTCAGTTGGGGTACGAATTCATCGTGGTTGTTGGGTTGGCTACGCAAGGTCTCCATCAGCGTATTGGTCACCGACGGATTGAGGTAGGTTTCCCCGGCCATTACCGCCCGGATAGCACGTACGATCTCCTCGGCTGCTGAATGCTTTAGTACATAGCCCGAGGCGCCGGCTTTGAGCATTTGCTGGATAAAGACACCTTTCTTATAACTGGTAAGCGCTAACACCCGTACCTCCGGGTATTTTCCAGCGATGGTCCGACACAGTTCAATACCGTTAATTACCGGAAGATTGATGTCCAGCAAGGCAATATCCACTTCGTGTTCCTGAAGCCGGTCCAGCGCCTGTTTGCCGTTGGCCGCCGTAGCGACGATCTCAAGGTCATCTTCCTGACCGATGAGCAACTGCAGGCCCTCGATCAGGATTTTGTGGTCATCGGCAATCAGGATCCGGATCATATTAGCGGACTTTTTGCAACTGCCCGTTGACTTCCTGTACGATAAAGGCCCCCGTAAACCCGTTGCGTTGAACGGAAGGCAGGATACGACGTGCCTCATCCAGGGACCGGAAGCCGCTCAGTAATTTGATGGTCAGGTCACCACGACGATAGTCTTCAATAACTCCGTATTGATCGACCTTGGACGGATCGAACCAGCGCGTATTGCGCAGTGCTGCCAATTGGATCTTATAGCTTCCCGCAACGGTATTGTTATTTCCCGAATTCATTCCAGGATTCATTGTTGAGTTATTATTTCCCGAAATACTGCCGGAGGACGAAGAACCACCGGTCTCCTCTACGATGAAGGCGCCATTGTAACCCCGTGATTGTACCCGGGAGACGAGGTTCTGAGCCTCAGAGCGGGTGGTGAATACACCCAGTCGGGCCTTGTAGCGACCACCTTCCTGCACCACGTACACATCACCCATGGCCTGGATATTGCTGAAGGCGCTCATATTTGGAGGACGGGAAAAAACGCCCAATTGTATGGCGTAACCACTGCGGGATACTCCCCCGTTATTATTACCCGAATTATTGCCATTATTCCCCGAATCAACCCCCGGATCAATCACGGAGCCCGAAGAATAAAGCGGTATGGTTCCAAGCACACTGGGGCTGATCGTCGCGGTGGTGGTCAGATTTCGACTGATCTCCCGGAATCCGGCGCCGGAGTAGGTAATCACATACTGCGTATTTGGCTGCAAAGCCAGCGAGAATTCACCGGTTGCCGAGGTAGTTGACCGGCTGGTACTCCCCGTGTTTTGATTACGGGCGATAACTACGATGTTGGAAACCGGATTTCGGGAATTGGCATCAATCACACGTCCGAAAAACTGCTCCCCGGTACGGACCAGTGATATTTCGACTTCTCCCAGAGAGGTTGCCTGGTAACCATTCAGATTGTAGCGTTTTTGTGCATAGCCCTGGCCGTTCACGATGAGCTCGCAATTCATACCCGCATCGACCGGAAAGGTAATTACGCCACGACCATCGGTGGTAAATACATCGTTGCCGTAATTGTTCCCGGTGCAATTCGAAAAGTTTACCTGTGCCCCGGCAACGGGGCTACCGTCGGAAGCACTGACAACCCGAAACATGACGCTGGAACCTGCTTTGGAAACGCGGTACAGGTCTTCTGCCCCCCGCCCGCCAACGCGGTTGGATGCCAGGTATCCCACATTCTGCAGATTGTCGTAGACGTACCCGTAATCATCCCGTGGAGAGTTGATGGGTAACCCAACGTTGCTGACACTGGTCCATTGTCCGTTACCCTGTTCGGCCTGAAAAATATCGTAACCACCATACCCAATATGCCAATCGGACGAGAAGTATAGATTGGTACCATCAAAGAACGGGGCGATCTCATCACCCGGGGTATTTACGGCTGGTCCCAAGTTGATGGGGAATGTCCAGCTCTCGCCTTGTCGATAACTAATGTACAGATCGTAGCCTCCGTAGCCTCCCTGCCGCTCTGAGGCAAAGAACATGGCTTCACCATCCGGGGTAAAGGCGGGATATCCGGTATGTCCATTGGGGTCGTTGTGGGGAAAAGCCCGTTCATTATACCACTGCCCGTCGGGTCCGACCTCGGCGAGGAACAAACTGATCTCCATCCCACTGGTCGACAAGTGGCGGGTACCACTGACGAAGTTGTTACGGGTATAGGCAACATAGGTACCATCGCTGGAAAAACTGACCGGCCCTTCGCCGCGTTCGGTAGCTTCGCCTTTCAGGAAAACGGGGGGCTGTAATTGACCTCCAGTGGTTGTTTGCGAGACAAAAAGCTGGTTTTTGGCCTGACCATCCCAATTATAGGTTGACCGCTGGATATCGGTCCGAGCAGAGGAGAAAACCACCCGGTCGCGGTAGTAAGCCGGACCAAAATCGGAAGCGGGGGTACTTACCCGTTCGTTTTCCACACTGATGTCGGGATCCGGTCCTCCCTGGCGCTTGGCCCATTCGCAGGTCTCGGCGTAGTGATTACCCACCGAGGCGTCCCCCCCTTCCTGGCCGTACTGGATGAAATAGCCCCGGGCCTCGTCATAGCGGCCCAGACCTTTGAGCGTTTTAGCGAAATTGAGGATATGCCGCCGATCGACACGGCGGCTTTGAACGGCCCGGGCGTAGTAATCGGCGGCCTGTTCCAATTCGTTCAGATGACGATAACAATCGGCGATATTACCCAGGGCCTCCGTTTCGTCGGGGCGACGCTCCAGCACTTGTTGATACGAATCGATCGCCAGGTTGAAGGCGTGAAGTTCGTACTCATTATTGGCCTTACGCAGTAAAGAGCGTACAGTCTGTGCCGATGCGGATCCAGCCAGGAATAAAGCCAGCAGGATCAGGAGGGTTCTTTGCGTGTGTTTCATACTGTCCCGTACCGTTTTTGGAGTTAAACTGACTAAATATACCTTTTATTACATTTCCCGCAAAAGGGGTAATGAACAGCTGGCTATTCCTGATGATCTGTACACCTGCCCTGAAAAGTACATTTGTCCAGGCCATCAGGATTGGGCAGCGGCGTTTTGATCTTGTTTGCGGGAGGTGGACTGCTTCCTTTGCCGATGGTCCGGGACGTCGGTGGTGGGATTATTACCCGGTGATGACCATAAAAAACGGAAGCGATATGAGCTAAGGAAGCCTTTTTACACAGCGTCACTTCGAAGGCCTACAATCGGCGCCCAGGTTGAGGAGACAACGCAATAGTATAATGTGATCGCCCGCAGCTCTTTCTGGTTGGGTGAAGGGTTTACCTGGTACAGCATTCTCGTTTTCCAACCAAAAAGAGCAGTAGTACTTTGCGCCCAGGGAAGCAGGATCGTAAAATGACCTACTGCACCAAATTCGAACACATTCACTAGATTTGATGAAAAAGATGGCCACCCAACCTCACCTCGCACAACTCTACGTTTACCCCATCAAATCCCTGGGGGGCATAGCGCTCGATTCCGCTACCCCACTGGGCCGCGGCCTGCAATACGATCGGCGCTGGATGCTGACCGATCCCGAAGGGACTTTTCTTTCCCAGCGCTCCGACCCACGGATGGCCCTGCTGAAACCGAAGATCCGCGACGGAATGATCATCATACCGGCACTACTCGCAAGTGAGGAGGCGCTTAGCATTTCCCTGTCCGGCCCCGAGGCCCAACCCTTCCTAAGAGTGCAAGTATGGGATGATATGGTGCAAGCCCTGCCCTACCCCACTGAGGTAAACGAATGGTTCAGCCGCCAATTAGACCGACCGTGTCAATTGGTATATATCCCCGATGCTGCCGACCGCCAGGTTGATCTGGAGTATGCCCGGCCGGGCGACCAGGTGGGTTTTGCCGATGGATTTCCGTATCTGATCACGACCATGGCTTCTTTACGCGACCTCAACCAGCGCCTGGATCATTCGGTGACAATGGAGCGCTTTCGCCCCAACCTCGTTATCGGAGGCGATCTGAAACCCTGGGTCGAAGACCAATGGCAACAGTTTAGCATTGGTCATTTCACCTTTCGTTCCACCAAGCCCTGTGGCCGCTGTCAGGTGGTTACCATCGATCCGGCTACGGCGGAACGCGGTGCTGAACCACTCAAGACCCTGGCCGGCTTTCGCCAAAAAGGCCACAAGATCCTGTTCGGCCTGAATGCTTGTCTGGACCTGAATTCGGCCCCGGAGAATGGCGTGTTGCGTGTGGGAGATGATTTGGAAATCGGAAGTATAGGAAGTGTGAGATCAGAGGTCAGAAATCAGAAGTAGTTAAATCATGCTGAAGATGAATTAAGAAAGGTTTAAATTCTCCCTCTCCCCAATTCCCCCTTTCTCCAAATCTCCAATTCCCCTAATCCCCTGATCCCCTGATCCCCTCATCGGGTATTGGGTAGTAGGTACATGGTATTAAGAAATTCGACCCCAACTCTCCAACTCCCCAACTCCCCAACATGGCTGCCACTAAACCACATCATGTAACGCTCACAATTACAATTGGTTAACCAAATATCCATCCGGATAGCGACCACATTTTATCAAAAAAACCACTTCCTCAGGCGGCCATTCTGCGGCTATTTTACGCAAGCTATCAATCTACAGGATATACGGTCCGGTTAGTCCGGTGGGGCTGACCGGGTTTTTCCTATTTGCTTCGAAAACAATTGACCGATGAACAAAACGACCAATCGCCGGCAATGGCTGCAACGCGCCGGCCTATCGTCTGCCGGATTTTTACTGGCCCCGGCTATCACCAGCCAGGCTCGCCCGCAAGCTACCGCTAAAACCTGGAGCAGCAAATCCCGGGTTTGGGAACGCAACCTGACCTACACACCCGAAATGAACGGCCTCAGGGCACGCCTGCTGGCCAATGAAAACCCCTACGGACCTTCCGATAAGGCCAAGGTGGCTATGATGGAAGCCATCTCCGACGGAAACCGTTATCAGCACGCCGATGCCGCCAGGCTGAAAACTATGCTCGCCGAGCGCGAAGGGGTAACCACCGATCATATTATCCTGGGCCCCGGCTCTACTGATTTGCTGGAAAAAGTCGCCATTACTCAGTTCTTGGATGGCGGCAATGTCGTTTCAGCGGATCCTGCTTATATGGCCCTGATCAAGACCGCGCTGGCCTTCCGCGCCGAATGGCGTAACGTACCCCTCACCAAGGATTGGGCACACGATCTGGATGCCATGTATAAAGCCATTGATTCCGATACGAAGCTCGTATACATCTGCAACCCGAACAACCCCACCGGCAGCCTCACCGATAGCGATGCACTCCGCACTTTTTGCCGGAAGGCAGCCAAAAAGGCCATGGTTTTTGTGGATGAAGCCTATCTGGAATTCCTGGCGCCATCAGAGCAGGATTCAATGGTCGACCTGGTGGAAGAAGGGCATAATATCATTGTGACCCGCACCTTCTCCAAGATTCACGCCATGGCAGGCCTCCGTGTAGGCTACTCCGTCGGGCTACCCGATACCCTGGAAGCGATCACCGACAAAGTGCGTGATAATATGGGCCTCAACGTATCAGCCATTCGCGGGGCTATGGCCAGCCTGGAAGACGAAACCTTCCTGACCAACTCCCGGAACTGGACCAGGGAAACCCGGGAATATACCTTCGACTCCCTGAAGGCTTTGGGCTACGATCCCATACCATCCTATACCAGCTTCATGCTTTTTCCGTTACTGCCCGAGACCGATGGCAAAGCCTACCTTGAACAAATGTACGGAGAAGGGGTGGGTGTCCGCGTATTTGAAGTAGACGACAAACCCTGGTGTCGCGTCAGTATGGGTACCATGCCCGAAATGCAATTGTTTGTCGAATCCTTTAAGCGCGTAGTCGGCTAGGCATTACCGCTCAGAAAAACTGTGTATGAACCCCGCGATCACGAAGACTTTAAGTTTGTTCGCTCTTATTCTTATTGGCTGGTTTTTGCAGCGAAAGCTGCGCAGCCGGGAAGAATTGGGGGGCATTAAAATGTTGATCCTCAGTGTTGCGTTGCCCGCCACCATTTTCCTGGCCCTGCTCAAAGTGGACATCGACCGGCAGTTGTTGATCCTGCCGGTCCTGGCCCTTGCATTCAATGGGGTCATGCTGGGGCTGACCTGGTTCTTTTTTCCGGTACTGACCGGACAGGACCGGAAAAGCCCCACCATGCGTACCCTGCTGATGCTCATTCCATCTCTGGCTCCGGGTTTATCCTGCTTCCCCTTCGTTGCCGAATACCTGGGTGAGGCCCCGCTGGCCAGGGCAGCATTAGCGGATGTAGGGAACAAAGTCTTTGTGCTCATCCTACTGTACATCCTGGCCATGCGTTGGTATTACGCCAACCAAAATCAGGACCGTCAGCCTTCCGGTAAACGACTCCGCGCACTGCTGCGATCCCTGGCCAGTGAACCCGTAAACCTGGTCATTTTGACTGCCCTGGGTATGCTGGCCCTAGGTTGGCGGCTGGATGCCCTGCCCCTGTTCGCACAGGATGTAGTGAGTCGTTTGGGCTTGCTGATGACGCCACTGGTACTCTTGTTTATTGGTATGGCGGTACGTATCAAAGCCCAGCAATTTGTGGATGTTTTCAGTTGGTTGTTGGTGCGGGCTGGTCTGGGATTTCTGCTGAGTGCCACTCTGATCTGGGCAGCTCACCTGGAAGGGTCAATGGCTATCCTTGCCCTGCTGTTTCCACAAAGTGCAGCCAGCTTTTGGCCCTTCGCTCACATGTCAGCGGTGCAGGGTCTGGAAAGCAAATCACGTGAAGCTGCCTCCTTTACGTTCGATACCCACCTCGCTCTTAATATCCTGGCCTTATCCCTGCCCTTCTCCACCCTCATCATGTTGGGACTGTGCACCGTTGCACTGCCGGCGACCCCGATACAACCGGCCCTCTTTTTGGGAATCGGAGCATTAGTGGTCGGTATCAGCATACAAGGTATGCGACGGAAAAGCAAGTCAAAAGCGGAAGTCGGAAAGCGGACACGAGCGATAGCAACTGATGGTAATAAGTCGGATGTACAACCCGCCCGAGAACTCCATTTAGCAGAATCCTGAGGAGACGAGGGGCGACTTTAGTGACTGAAGAGACCGGAGAGACTTGCCTGAGCCGGGCTACTACGGTAATACTGGTCTTTTTTCATCCTGCCCTTCTTTGCATAGTGCATGGTGCGTCGAGCATTGCCAACTGAGAATTGGAGACTGAAGACTGATTTTTGAAATCGGAAATCGAAAATAAACTACCCCTAGCACACTGAAGGCTGGAGACTGGAGACTGAAGACTGAAGACTGGAGACTGGAGACTGGAGACTGGAGACTGAAGACTGGAGACTGCCCACTGAAGACTGCCTACTGAGAACTGCCAAATACCGACTCTCCGAAATAGGCCAACGAACCACAGGAAAGGTGGGACGGTTACTGACTTCACTCCTACCGCTGAAGCGGATGGGCTTATACTGCCAACTGCCGACCATTTGGCGAAAGCCAATACCCTCCAACCCCATTGAGCACTGAGCATTCAGCACTGAGCATTCAGCATTGTGCATTGCCAACTGAGAACTGGAAGCCGTTCAAAAATACATATCCAGGATTACCAGAAAGCTGAACACTACACTCGCCACTCCATTTGTCGTGAAGAACGCCAGGTTTATCTTACTCAGGTCGGTCGGACTGACCAGGGTGTGCTGGTAGATCAACAAGCCGATGAAGGCACCAGCTCCCAACCAGTGCAACCATTGAAATACCGGATCGGACTGTGCCAGCCAGTAGCCCGCCAGTAATACCAATATACCGCAGATGGTGTGCAGCACATTGGAGAGTTGCAGTGCACGGGGTCGTCCCAACCAGGTGGGAACCGAATACAACTGTTGGTCCTGATCGAATTCCACATCCTGCAGCGCGTAGATAATATCGAACCCGCTTACCCACAACAGAACAATAGCTGAATACAGGATCGGCAGCGGTTCAAAGCTGCCTCCGGCTGCCAGGTAGGCTCCGATGGGAGCCAGTGCCAACCCGAGGCCCAGAACAAAGTGACAGAGAAACGTAAACCGCTTGGTGTAGCTATAGCCCAACACGATCAGCAATGCCACCGGGGACAGAGCAAAGCACAACGGATTGATGAGCCAGGTGGTAGCGATAAATAGCAAAGAATTAGCGACAACAAAAAGCAAGGCCGAACGCGGTGAAATAACCCCAGCCGGGATCTCCCGCTGGGCGGTGCGCGGATTTTGCGCATCGATGTCGCGATCCAGAAAACGGTTAAAGGCCATGGCCGCCGAGCGGGCAAAGACCATACACAGCAACACCAGGGCAAATAAGCGCCAGCTAAACTGAATATCCGACTGGCGACTGGCCAGAAAAAAGCCCAGCAGGGCAAAGGGTAAAGCAAAAATGGTGTGGCTGAATTTGATCAGCGACAGGTAGTTCTTCATGGAGCATTTCTTGAACGTATCGATTACCTTGCCTCGAAGTTAATCTTTATAAAGAGACCCCGGGCTTTTCAGGTTCAGGTTCTCGCCTTTACTGCATGTCGGCGGGAAGGGAAGGTTTGGGCTGAGGTTGAGGTTCAGCACCGTGAACCGTGCCTGCCTGCCGAAGCTTTGCTTAGGCAGGGACCCTGGACCGTTCCCAAAGGCAATAAATGGTCAACCACCAAAGTGGTAATGACCAATACAATGGTCCGTTCCGAACCACAGCTAAAGCTGTGGCCTAATCAATCGTGTTCACCACATTCCGGACCGTGGACCGTGAACCGTGAGCCGTGAACCTTCTCACGCTAAACATAAAAAAGCCTGCACAGTTTCACACACTGTGCAGGCCCAAACATCGGAACGATGTTTTTTTAGTTGTTTACGGACATGTCCGTACCGGCGTCCTTAGGCAGTACCTCACCTTCCAGGTAGATAAAGCTTTCTACCGGGTTGGTGTTAGCCGTGATGGTCACTTTCTGGCTGCGGTTACCGCGCTTATTTGCAGTGTTGAATTCCACCACTACGTCAGAAGACTCACCCGGAGCGATCGGCTCACGTGGCCACTTGGGTACGGTACATCCGCAGCTACCGCGAGCGTTACTCAGGATCAGCGGTTCGTTACCAGTGTTGGTGAATGTGAAAGTATGTGACACTTTCTCGCCTTCGGTTACGGTACCGAAATTGAAGCGCTGCTCTTCAAAAGTCAGTGAGGTCGTAGGACCAGCCTGAGCATTTGGAGACTGTACAGCCGACTGAATATCGTTGGCTGGAGTCACGCTATTAGATTGTACATCCTGACGCGCGGCATCGCGCACATCATTGTTTCCGCTTTGGCAGCTTGCCATCAGCCCCAATACGGCTACGGCAAAAAAAGCACTTTTGAAAGACTTCAACATTGTATGCTGTTTTTAGTGAATAGTTTTTGAATTACCTTGCCTTACAAAGGTATTAAACCCGTTTGTATCACAACAGTTCTCGTACCCGCTATTTTGTTAACGCCCTGTTAACCAGTCGCTAAAACCAGACAAACCCATGGCATTCAGGCAGGTATCAGCCGATAACCCTCCTTTGCGGGCGGCCAGCACTCCATAGTGAATATCGTGTATACCCGCAGTACTATGGGCATCGGGGTTGACACTGATCCATACCCCCTTTTCCAGGGCATACGGTATCCAGGTCCAATCCAGATCCAGACGGTAGGGGTTGGCATTTAATTCAATGGCCACCTTGTGATCGGCACAGGCATCAATGACCTTCTGGTGGTCGATGGGATACCCTTCGCGGGACAATAAGAGGCGGCCGGTCGGATGCCCCAGCATGGTCGTACGGGGATGAGCAATCGCTTTCAATAGTCGCTCGGTCGCTTTTTCTTTGTCCATGCGCAGGTTGCTGTGCACCGAGGCGATGATTACCTCGAACCGGGAGAGCGTATCATCCTCGTAATCCAGGGAGCCATCGCTCAGGATATCACTTTCGATGCCCTTGAAGATCCGAAAAGGAGCCATTTCCTGATTCAGTACATCGATTTCCTCCATCTGCTGGCGCACCCGCTCGGGCTGCAGGCCGTTGGCGTAAAAGGCCGATTTGGAGTGATCGGTCATTACCAAATATTCGTAGCCATGATCGCGACTATATTCGGCCATTTCCCGCAGGGTATTGATGCCATCACTGTAGGTACTGTGGCTGTGAACAACTCCTTTGATATCTTCCTCTGTCAGCAGAATTGGTAACGCATCCTCCCTGGCTTGCTCCACGGCCCAGGCCGATTCCCGCAAGACCGGATCTATCACCGGTAATGCCGCTTTCGCAAAAAGGTCTGCTTCACTATCAGCTTGTGGCAAATCCACACCGAAAGCTTCCAGAAAATCTTCGGTTGCGGTGGTTCGAAAGAGGGTATTCCCGAATGCATCGGGGGTACAAAGGTGGATCCGCACCGGATAGTCCCCGGCAGTTCGAGCATGGGCTACACCATCTTTTTCCTTCTCTTTTTCCAGGCTTTCGCCAAAAACGGTATCGGGAAGTTCTGTCTTTCCAACAAGCACATCGATACCGTCCAGGGTAATGGCCTGTCGACGAATTGCTCCGGTCAGCGAAACCGGAGTATCATTGCCCAGCGTTTTCTGCAGGTGACTAACCACTTCCTCACCGGCCTGCTCCAGGCTGGCGAAGTGGAACTGATTACGTGTCCGCTGAAAATACTCCAGCTTCTGTTTGAGATCGTCCTGTGTCTTTTTACCAAAGCCTTTCAGCTCGATCAGGCGGTTTTCGTTGACCGCATACAGCAGCTCACCGACCGACTCCACCCCCAGCTCATCCCATACGGTCTTTACTTTTTTGGGACCGAAACCCGAAATAGAAAGCATCTCCACCACTCCGTCCGGTGTTTTTTCCAGGTATTTATTCAGGGTTTGCATTTCCCCCGTGTCCACCAACTCACGGATCTTAGCGCTGATCGCTTTGCCTACCCCTTTGATCTGACTGATCTCCTCCTCGCTCATCTCGGCCAGGGGCTCCTGTAATTTACGCAGGGTCATATAGGCATTGCTGTAGGAACGGATCTTAAATTTATTCTCCCCGTGAAGTTCCATCACCTTTCCTAATAACTGAAAGGTTTTGGCAATTTCTTTATTCGTCATAATTGATTCGTATTACCGGAAATGCTCAATGATGGTCCGGACTTGTGCTTCCGCAAAAAGATCCTGAATTTCTTCATCGAACAACAAGGACGCATCGGCAAAGTTATCGAAAAAGAGATGTTCAATAAGAATAGCCGGCATCAGGGTCCTTCGTAATACGAAAAAATTGGCCTCCTTATCGTGATCACCATCTGATGTGTCGGACCGTATGATTATGCGATCCCCTAAAAGAGTCTCCGTCTGGTTCCAATGGATTTCAGCAATACGGTCGGCGCCGGTCACTCCGGGAGAGGTATACACTTCGTATCCCCGCCCATCGTGGTTAACGGAGGCATTAGCATGTGTAGACACCAGTATCCCCGGTTGGTAATTGCGGTGGTACCAATTGGCTTTTTCTACCCGCTGTTCCAGGGACAAATCCAGAAAATCGTGATGCAAAGGAATGTATTCAATCCCTAATCGCTGTAATTTCCGTTCGACCTGCTGTACCAGGGTGCGATTCCACACGCCTTCGTAAAACCAGCCGTCACCGTGAAAAGTACCACTATCATGGCGAAATTGCTTTCCGGGGGCAGTCACGTAATTACCGGAACGGTCCAGGCCGCCGTGGCCCGCATCGAGGAAAACGAACATAGATCAGGTTTGAGGTTTGAGGTTTGAGGTTTGAGGTTTGGGGTTTGAGGTTTCCCTCCTACACCCTACCGGGTTTCGGCGGGCAGGGAAGGTTTGAGGTAAGATACCTGAAACAGTTGATGATTTCCAAAATACGTATTTCTTCTTTCCTGCAACCAATATCCTTACCTCAGCCCCCACACCCTCTTTAACCTACGCAGCTACGGCGAAAGAGGTAAACCTAGAAACTGACCAGATCAATCTCAAAGACCAGTACCGAATTAGCCGGTATGTCTCCCACCCTGCGGTTGCCGTATGCCAGGGAAGAAGGAGAGAACAGGGTTATTGATCCTCCACTGCTTATAAGGGGAATACCGATCTGCCAGGCGGGAATAAGATTCGCTAACGGAAACTCAATAGTGGAATTTCCCTGGGTCTGATCAAAAACCGTACCGTCGAGCAGGTATCCTTTATAGCGCACTTCCACCTCGTCGCTAATGGTCGGCATGGCACCGGATCCGGTATTGTCGATGCGGTAGTAAAGTCCCGATTCGTGCTCCTCGGCGGTGATGTTATTGTCGGCCAGATAATCTTCGATGAGGACCTGATCCTTTTCGGCCTGGCTCATGCCGTCGTCTTTGTTACAACCGGCCAGTGTGAGTCCAAAGAGTGCGGCCAGAATACAACGTAGTTTCATGTGCTGTCGTTTAGTTTGGCCGCAAAGCTACTATTTTTTCGTTTTCAGAAGACTGAAGACTTTTAGATACCAGAGCTAGATACTGTTTTGTCGGTTACTGGACGATACACCGGCTGGTATCTGCATGCTCATTTATTAGTGGGTTGTTAAAACCCAATTCTCCCTTTCTCCAACTCTCCCTCTCTCCCTATGCTTCCGCCTTGGGCGTATTAAAGCTGGTCGGAGGCATCGGTGAATTCGTCTCCTGGATAGGGCCGAACTGCTCCTCGTAGCGTCGGATATTCTCCTGAAGCGCGTTCATCATACGCTTGGCGTGCTGCGGGGTAAGGATGACCCGCGATTTCACTTTGGCCTTGGGTACATTGGGGACGATGCGGATGAAGTCGAGGATGAACTCCGTATGGGAATGAGCGATTACCGCCAGGTTGGCGTAGGTCCCTTCAGATAATTCTTCGGGTAATTCAATGTTAAGTTGTTTATTGTCTTTCTTATTGTCGTCCATGCTGCTAATTCGGAGATGATAAAACTATTTTTTCTTGCTGGTCGCTTTCTTCTTGGTAGTCGACTTCTTCTTGGTCGTTTTCTTTTTGGCGGAAGCCTTCTTTTTTCCCTTGCTAAAGGCATTCGGAATCTCCAGTTCGATGTACTTTTTGACATCTTCCAGGGAAAGTTCAGCGGCTTCTTCGGAGGTCATCCGTTTGCCATCGTCATTCTTGGGTAATTTGACCGACTTTTTGCCGAAGCGAATAAAAGGTCCCCAGCGGCCATTTTCCAGATTGATCTTCTCGTCGGGCCACTTCTGAATGTATCGGTTAGCTTCTTTTTCTTCCTTCTTCTGGATGAGTTCGTACATCTCATCATCGCTGAGGTTATCGAAATCATACTTCTTGGGAACATTCACGAACATACCATTCCACTTCAGGAAGGGCCCAAATCGTCCCTTACCTTTGGTTATGGGTTGGCCTTTATAGGTACCTACAGGTGCGTCCTCTTTCAGTTTCTGTTCGATGAGCTCGATGGCCCGTTCCCGCGACAATTCCAGGGGATCTTCTCCGCGCGGTATGCTTACAAACTTGTCACCAAAGCGCACGTAAGGACCGTAACGTCCCGAACCGATCGAGACTTCCTCCCCTTTATACGGATCGAGGTCACGCGGCAACTGGAATAGTTTGATCGCTTCCTCGTACGTTATCGTATCAATGGATTGCTGTGGCTTCAGGTTAGAGTAGCGGGGTTTTTCATCCTCCTCCAACTCATCGGGCGCACCGATCTGAACCACGGGTCCCAGGCGCGTCATACGCGTAAGTAAGGTCCGCCCCGTTTCGGGGTCTTTACCCAGGATACGTTCGCGGGTAGGACGCTCGGCTTTTTCCAGGGTTTCTTCCACATCCTCGTGGAAGGGCCAGTAAAAATCGTTGAGCATTTTGGTCCACTCCATGCCGCCTTCGGCAATGTTGTCAAAGATCTTCTCCATCTCGGCCGTGAACCGGTAGTCCATCACGTCCTCGAAGTACTGATCCAGAAATTCCACGACCGTAATGCCCATATCGGTTGGGAAGAGGCGGTTTTTGACGGCACCCGTCATTTCCTGCTCCATCTTTTTGGATACCTCGCCACCGGTCAGTGTCCAGACGGCGTAATCGCGGGGCTCGCCCTCGCGGGTTTGCTTGACCACGTAACCACGTCCTTCCTCCATGATCTTACTAATGGTCGGTGCGTAGGTCGATGGACGGCCAATCCCCAGTTCCTCCAGCTTTTTCACCAGGCTGGCTTCGGTAAAGCGGGCCGGTGGTCGCGTGAACCGCTCGGTAGCCGTCATATTACGCAGGAAGAGTTCCTGCCCCACTTTCAGCGGTGGCAATAAGCCCTTCTCCTCTTTTTCTTCATCGTCGTCGTCCTGCGATTCCAGATATACCTTCAGGAAACCATCGAATTTCAGCACCTCGCCTTCGGCCCGCAATTGGGTATCGGGAACAGTGGAAATACCGATCGATACCGTGGTTTTCTCCAGGATGGCTTCTGCCATTTGGGAGGCGATGGTCCGCTTCCAGATCAGTTCGTAGAGGCGCTGCTCATCGCGGCCGAGTGTAACGGTATGGCGATCAATATAGGTGGGGCGAATGGCTTCGTGAGCTTCCTGCGCACTCTGGTTTTTGCTCTTAAATCGACGGGTTTTCAGGTATTTCTGACCGTAGTTCTTTTCGATCTCCTGAGCGATGGACTTCAGGGCCACCTCACTCAGGGCGGTACTGTCGGTACGCATATAGGTGATGGTACCCGCCTCGTAGAGGCGCTGGGCGACCGACATAGTTCGTTTCACTGAGAAGCCCAATTTGCGGCTGGCATCCTGCTGCAGAGTGGAAGTGGTAAAGGGTGCCGTGGGCCGGCGCTTGAGGGGCTTAACACTGATATCCTCGATCTCGAAGGTGGCTTTCGCACACTTTTCGAGAAACGTCCGGGCGTCATCTTCTTTATCGAACCGGCTGGGAAGCTCCGCTTTCAGGATAACTTCGCGGCCATCTTCGCCACGCACCTTGAAGTAGGCATTGACCCGATAAAAGGGCTTGCTTTCAAACTTCAGGATCTCGCGTTCGCGCTCCACGAGGAGCTTGACGGCAACTGACTGTACGCGACCGGCCGAGAGTTTGCCCTTGACTTTCTTCCACAGTACTTCGGACAGTTCGTACCCCACCAGGCGGTCCAGTACCCGGCGGGCTTGCTGGGCATTCACGAGGTTAATATCAACCGTGCGGGGAGCAGTGATCGCTTTTTGAATAGCCGGTTTAGTGATCTCCCGAAAAACGATCCGCTTGGTGGTGGATGGATCGAGGCCAAGCACTTCGCAGAGGTGCCAGGAAATAGCTTCCCCTTCGCGGTCTTCATCCGTCGCGAGCCACACCTCATCGACCTTTTTAAGGAGTCCCTTGAGGTCTTTGACCACTTTGGTCTTATCGGGAGTGACGACGTAATTGGGTTGAAAATTATTCTCGACATCTACAGATCCTTTGCTTTTCTGCAAATCACGAACGTGTCCGTAGCTCGATTTCACGGTATAATCCTTACCGAGTATTTTTTCGATGGTTTTAGCTTTCGCAGGAGACTCTACGATTAGTAGATTTTTTGGCATATGCTGGGTTCAATTAAATCCGATAGATAATGCTCATGGCGACCAGGGGTTAATGAAAACCCACCGGTTTCAGCGAACAAAAGTAATGATTTTCACTGTTTCCCGGTTTTACACGCGATAAAACACGAAGATTTAGGGTCACATAGCTAACAGGAAACGCAATTTTTCGGATTTATGTTTTACAGTATCGGTCCTTCAGAATTTTCTATATTGCTTTTCCGGGTTCCCACTATTGGGTATGAACACGAGTGCAACCATTTCGCATGAAACATATATACGTAGCCGCTACCGGTCAACACGTAGGAAAAACGACCTCTACTTTAGGCCTGGTGGCCAACCTTTTGGAGCAGGGATTCAAGACCGGCTACTGCAAACCCGTCGGTCAAAAACACGTTTCCTTCGACGATATGATCGCGGATAAGGATGCGGTCCTCTTCTCCAAAGTAATTGGTTTCGATATTGACCCCGACATCCACTCTCCGGTTATCATCGGACAGGGCGTGACTAAAAAATATATTGAAGACGCTTCCCAATTCGATTTTCCCACCAATATTCAATACGCCGCCGAACAACTCGGCAAGCAATACGAGGTGATCGTTTTTGAGGGTACCGGCCATCCCGGTGTCGGCAGCGTTTGTGAATTGTCCAACGCCACGGTGGCTAAACAACTCAACGCGGGTCTCATTATGATCGTCGAAGGCGGTATCGGTCGTACCATCGACAAACTGAATATGTGTCTTAGTATTTTCCAGGCGCAGGGCGTGCCCCTGCTGGGGGTGATCGTCAATAAGGTCCTTCCGGAAAAATACGAAGAGATCGAGTTTTATCTCTCCAAGAAATTCGAGCAGATGGGCATCCCCTTGCTCGGCATCCTTCCTTACGATCGCACCCTCTCCTTCCCCATCATGGAAACCGTTCGTCAGGCGGTGGAGGGGAAAGTATTGCTCAATGATGACTGCATGAACAACCGGGTGGAGGACATCATTGCGGGGTCCCTGGTCGATGTGGAAGAATTCAGTCGTTTTCAGAATATACTCCTCGTAGCCAGCATCCGTCGTCTGAACGAGGCGATCGCCAAGGTGGAGCGAATCTCGGAAATGAAGGGACTCGACGAATCGCCGCTTTCGGGGGTGATCGTCACCGGCGATGGCCGGCACGCTAAATGGTACGATACCGCCGACCTTAACAGCCCTTACTTCATCAAGCACAAGATCCCGGTGATCACTACCAAACTCGACACCTACGGATCGGTGGTCAAGACCAGCCGGATCGAAGTAAAGATCAATACCCGTACCCCCTGGAAATCAAAACGCGCAATAGAATTGATCCGGGAAAACCTCGATTTTGAACTACTGCTCGATCGCATCGATGCCCTGAAATCTGTTTGATAGCGGCAAAAAATGTACTTTTGTCGCTTCAACCCAAAAGTACTGCCAGCCCATGCTGAAAGCGATTTCACCCATCGATGGCCGCTATGCCAATAAGACTGCCGAACTACAGGAGTATTTCTCCGAGTATGCACTGATCAAATACCGCGTATTCGTAGAGGTCCAATACTTCATCGCGCTTTGCCAGGTACCACTGCCCCAGTTAGCCGATGTACCCGCCGAAAAATTGGACGAATTGACCCGGCTAGTCAATCGCTTCGACGAAGCGCAGGCCCAACAGATCAAGGATATCGAGCGGGTGACCAATCACGACGTGAAGGCCGTAGAGTATTTCCTGAAAGAGCGCTTCGATGAACTGGGGCTGGAAAAGTATCGCGAGTTCGTCCACTTCGGACTCACTTCCCAAGACATTAATAATACGTCCGTACCACTGAGCATGAAGCACGCCATGGACAATGTCTGGCGACCAGCCCTGGATCGGGTGCAACAAAAACTACAATCGCTGGCTGCCGAATGGGCGCACATTCCCATGCTGGCACGCACCCACGGCCAGCCCGCATCCCCAACCCGGCTGGGCAAGGAGATCGAGGTGTTTGTAGAGCGTATCCGGGTACAGCTAATCCAGCTGGATCAGATCGCATACAAAGCAAAGTTTGGCGGAGCCACCGGCAATTTCAACGCTCACGTGGTAGCCTACCCCGAGATCGACTGGGTGGCGTTCGGAACTAAATTCGTCTCCGAGTCGCTCGGTATGGAACGGTCCCACCCCACCACGCAGATCGAACACTACGATAACCTGGCCGCCATCTTCCAGGCCGCCAAGCGCATCAATACCATACTTATCGATCTGGCCCGTGATATCTGGACCTACATCTCCATGGACTACTTCAAGCAGAAAGTTGTGAAAGGAGAAGTAGGATCATCGGCCATGCCCCACAAAGTAAACCCCATCGACTTTGAAAATGCCGAGGGCAATTTAGGTATTGCCAATGCGCTGTTTACTCACCTGGCCGATAAGCTGCCCATTTCCCGCCTGCAACGCGACCTGACGGACTCTACCGTGCTGCGCAACATTGGTGTACCGGTGGGGCACTGCCTGATTGCTTTTGCATCCCTGGAAAAGGGTTTGAACAAGCTCCTGCTCAACGAAGCGAAACTCGAAGCCGACCTCGAAGCCAACTGGATGGTGGTGGCCGAAGCCATTCAAAACATCTTGCGCCGCGAGGGCTATCCGAAGCCATACGAAGCTCTGAAAGAACTCACCCGCGGCAAAGCCAGCATTGACCAGACAGGCATCCACGCATTCATTGATGGGCTGGACGTTTCCGATGCTGTGAAACTGGAGCTAAAGGCGATTACTCCTCATAATTATACGGGACAGGTGTGAGAAAAACAGGTCTGAGGTTTGAGGTGTGGGGTTTGAGGTTAGGCAATAGGTTACCTCATACCTCAAACCTGTTAACATGTACATGAGAAACATTTACTACTTTTTTGCGATCCTGGTATTTAGTGGATTATCCACGGCAAACCGTGTGCCGGATGAGCCGCCTAATGTATTGCTCATCCTTTCCGATGATCTGAACACACGGATCGGTCCGTATCTGGCACAGGAAGGGCATACCCCTTACCTCGATGGGCTGGCAGAACGGGGTGTGCAATTCGACCGGGCCTATTGTCAATTTCCTCTGTGTGGTCCTTCGCGGGCATCCATTATGAGCGGGTTGTACCCAGAGACCAACGGTGTGCTCGGGAATCAGCATGTGGTGGGCAGCTATCGCGGCTCAAACCCGGAACTGGCTGACCATCCTTCCCTGGCGGGATTCTTTCGCGAGCAGGGTTATTTTACCGCACGGGTATCCAAAGTCTTTCACATGGGCGTACCGGGGGGCATTGAGCGCGGGGAGGCCGGCGATGATGATCCCGACTCCTGGGATTTTGCCGTCAACATCATGGGGCCGGAAACCCTCAGTCCCGGAGAGATAGAACTTTTGTCCCCACAGCATCCGCACTACGGGAGCAGCTTCGCCCGTATGAAGGTTCCGGACACCCTGCAGGAGACCCAAACCGATTACCTGGCCACCTCCCAGGCCATCGCTATCCTGGAAAGCCGCGCGGCCCGGACCATTCCCGGAGCCACTAACAAACTAAAGATCAAGCCAACTGAGCCTTTCTTCTTAGCCGTTGGACTAGTGCGACCACACGTTCCTTTCATCGCTCCCGACAATTGTTTCGAGCCCTACCCGGATCATGAGATGGCCATACCCGAAGCGAATATTGATCCGAACCTGCCCGCTGCCGCCTATGCCAACCGCAACGACCGCATCTGGAAAATGGATATCGAACAGCAGCGCCGATCCATCAGCGGCTATCTGGCCAGTGTTCGCTTCATGGATCAGCAGGTAGGCCGTTTGCTGCGTACTCTGGAACGACTGGATCTGGCCGATAACACCATCGTGGTATTCGTCTCTGATCA
Source organism: uncultured Saprospiraceae bacterium (assembly GCA_964342305.1). Classification (GTDB taxonomy): domain Bacteria; phylum Bacteroidota; class Bacteroidia; order Chitinophagales; family Saprospiraceae; genus DT-110. The sequence goes on from CAYFGK010000015.1 coordinate 71,565, forward strand.
CGGGTTTCTGCTGGGTGAACACGACTCCTGGCAGAAAGTCAACCTGTGGGAAGGCACCATCCGCGTGCCACTG
>CAYFGK010000016.1:0-56457 GCA_964342305.1 uncultured Saprospiraceae bacterium
AAAATAACCAAAGGCAGGCTCCAAAGGCAAACTTACCACCTTATTTCTGCGGAAGCGAGGGATTTGAGCCCCGAACTCCGATCTTTATCTGATTTAAGACCAAATCGGTAGATTTTAACGGTGTCGTGCCACTACAACCCCTATCTTTGTACCTATAGACCCAAAAAAGAATACTATGCCACGCAGAAAATACAAACTCACCGGTTTTGCCCGATTCTTTATCGTAATGTTGTTCCTGGCACCAATCGCCTATCTGGCGGCCTCTTACATCAATGGAGAGGACGGTGTTACCAACATCCGGGAATTCTTCGGTGGGGAAAAAACGACTACGACTACCAAGGGAAGGGACAACGCCAGCGAACCCGAAGAGTCCGCTACGGGCCTCAACGCTATGGATCGTGCAGAATTAGAATCGACCATTTACGATCTGCGGGATAGCCTGCGGGCAAAAGATCTGGAGATCTACGAATTGCGTCGCCAGGTTCGCCTGCTCGAAGGTTCATCTGAATAAGAAAATTGTATGGATATCTTAGTTTTAATGGACCTGCAGGCCCAGACCGGACTTACGGGGACGGTAATTCGCATTCTCCTCACCGCCGGAGCCCTGTTTACGGGAGCCTGGCTATTGAAAGGGGTGACCTTTCGCGATTTTGGCCAGGCCATCCTCGGAGCGGTGGTATTGGCTGTACTGAATGCTACCCTGGGGCGGATTCTTGATTTCCTGTCCATACCGTTTACCATCATCACACTGGGACTATTCAGTTTGGTGGTGGATGCGGTTATTTTGTGGCTCACGAGCCGACTCCTGAAAGGATTTGAGATTTCGTCGGCCTGGTATGCCTTTCTGCTGGCCGTTTTGATGGCGGTTTTCAATGTGTTCCTGCACGCCATTTATTTATAGCAGGAGGTCAGGTATAGTGCCTTTCGGCAAAAAAGAGATCCGGATTTTGGCGGAAGCCAAAATCCGGATTTTGTTTAATTTGGATCGTAATTAAACACATCCTGGATAAGGTCTGCATTATTCACGGTACAATCCAATTCTTTGATCTTACCGGTTTTCAGGTCGTAAACCCAACCGTGGATATACGGGAATTCGCCTTGTTCCCATTCTTCCTGAATAAAGGATACTTTGGCCAGGTTATTGACTTGTTCCACAACGTTCAGTTCCACCATACGGTCGAATTTTTTCTGTTCGTCGGTAATGGCATCCAGCTCCTCTTCGTGGAAACGGTAAACATCTTTAATGTGGCGCAGCCATCCGTCAATGAATCCGTACCGCTCGTGACTTAAAGCAGCCTGGACACCGCCACATCCGTAGTGTCCGCAAACAATGACGTGCTTCACCTTGAGTACTTTAATGGCGTAGTAGGCTACACTGAGGAGGTTAGCATCGGTATGTACCACCACATTGGCAATATTGCGGTGTACAAAAATAGAGCCCGGCTTTACGTTGGTAACTTCGGAGGCGGGCACCCGGCTATCAGCGCAACCAATCCAGAGGAATTTAGGCTTTTGGCCTTTGGAAAGTTCCTCGAAAAAGTTGGGATCCTCCGCTATTAGCGCATCGACAAACTGGCTATTTCCGTCGAGCAATTCGTTATACGACTTAGGCATGTGAAAAAGTTTGGTTATGGATAGATTTCAGAATATATGTTCATATTTCGTACATGACAGATAGGCTGTTATTTGGTAATAAACAAATTTTCCGATAAAAAGAAAGGTGAACCGAAGTCCACCTTTCCACATCCTACGTTCTGACTTAACCAAACTCTTTCCCTGATCAGGTATTGATCAACAAAATTCTTTATTCACCTTGTCCGAGTGAATAGGCACGCTGCCCATCCATCTCGTAGAGGTTTTCTGTTTTTATGATATCAAAGCCGAGATCTGAAATCTCTTGCTGCAGATGCAGAATAGCTTTCATCGTTACTTTTTCGCTGGTTATCATTCCCTTCCGGTCCGGCCCCATAGTACTGCTTTCGGACACAAAGCGGCAGCGCCAATGATCGGTGCAGAAGGTTTCCGGTAATCCCTGCGGATAGACTTTCACTCCCCGGTTAGTGATCATTTTTAACCGCCAGCCTACCTGTCCGGCAGCCTCCTCCAGTGCTTTACCTATGAGGTCGGGGTTACGATCTCCGCCGTTGTGCCAGTCGATGAACAGGTCGGTGCCAACTAATTTTTTCTCCGGCCGCGGGCGCTCAGGGATCGAGATGGTAATTTTGGGAGCATCTTTTCTAAGGGTGACCGGAGTCAGGGATTCGGGTCGCTGATCCAGGCGTTCGATGACCGCATCGGTGAATTCTTTTGTGCCCACCTTCCTCACTGTATAGGCATCATTATAGATGTCGGGGGTATGGATCCCGTCTTCCAGGGTGCGCAGCAGGGCATTTTGCAGTCGTTCCGAATCAGTGGTCAGCCCGGTATGAGCAAGCATCATGGCGGCCGCGTGTAATAGCCCGCTGGGGTTGGCAATGTTCTGGCCTGCGATATCCGGTGCTGAGCCGTGGATGGCTTCGAACATGGCGAAATCCATACCGATGTTTGCGGATCCGCCGAGACCCACCGACCCGGCTACCTGCGCGGTTATATCGGAAATAATGTCTCCGTAGAGGTTAGGAGCTACGACTACTTCGAATCGATCGGGATTTGTTGCGAGGACCGCCGATCCGATATCAATGATATAATGTTCGGCCTGAATATCGGGATAAGAAGCTGCTACCTCATTGAAGACCTGATGGAACAGGCCGTCGGTATGCTTCATTATATTGTCTTTAGTCATGCAGGTAACCCGCGAACGGCCCTTGGCGCGTGCGTACTCAAATGCGTAGCGGATAATGCGCTCGCAACCCGGGCGGGTGATCAATTTCAGACACTGTACGACCTCCGGAGTTTGTTGGTGTTCAATGCCTGCGTACAGGTCCTCTTCATTTTCCCGTATTATGGTAAGGTCCATGTTCGGGAAATGACTTTTTACGTAAGGAGTAAAAGCACGGCACGGGCGGACATTGGCAAAAAGGCCCAGTGATTTCCGCAGCGTGACGTTCAGGCTCTTATATCCCCCTCCCTGCGGAGTGGTAATCGGTGCTTTTAGTAATAAGCGACTGTCGCGCAGGATATCCCAGGCATCATCGGGAATACCGGATTGGTGGCCGTTCAGGTAGGCTTCCTTTCCGATTTGGATATCGGTTAGCTCCAGGGGCACCCTCAGGGCTTCCAATACCCGGATCGTGGCTTCCATGATCTCGGGACCGATACCATCGCCATAGGCAACTGTCAGCGGAATTGTTTTTGCATTCGAAGAACCAGGTTGGTTCTGATGGAGTTGTTTGGTAAGGCTCATATATATGATAGCTTTGCTATTATTTTACCTATAACCCCTATCTGTGGTAATGGTTCTTCTGTTTCGACATTTTTTGATCAATTCTTATCCCTGCCTTTCTGACTGACCTGGTCTTGGAGAAGCCGGTATACCTCCCACTTCACACTTCCCACTTCCCACCTCCCACTTCACACTTCACACTTCCCACCTCACACTTCCACTTCCCACTTCCACCCGGGTCTACAACTCTGATCCCTCGAGATCATCGGCCCCCAGAAGTGCCCGGTACAGGTCGACCATGTGTTCACTTACCGGTTCCCCTCGAAATTGTTGGGCGTGCGTGTACCCGGCCTCCACAACTTGTTTCCGGTAATCGGCATCACTCAGCATTTTTTGGATCCCCCGGCTGATATCCTCCGGTTCCAGGGGGTCGATGAGGTGTGCGCCGGGGCCGGCTACTTCGGGAAGTGAAGAAACCCGGGAGGTCAGAGCCGGCGTTTTACTGAAGAGTGCTTCCAGGACCGGTATGCCGAAGCCTTCGTAACGGGAGGGGTACACGAAGAGCTCTGCATTTTGGAAAATGGCGGGCAGGTCTTCAAAAGCCGGCTTTACGAATTGCAGGTGTTTCAGCAGGCCATGACGTTGAGCAAAGCGAGTTACCTTTTTCAAATAGGTACGGCCATTACCGACCACCACGAGGGGTAATCGAAATGATTCGGGGAGCAGGGTCATGGCTTCCAGAATGCTTAGCAGATTTTTCCGCGGCGTAATGGCGCCGACGTACAACATATACTGGGAGGGTAGGGCGTATTTGCCCGAAACCTCATGGAGCAGGGCTTTGGACTTTTCCTGTAAAAATCGCTCACTACAGGTTTGGTAGATCACTGAAATTTGTTCCGGTTGAATCTGAAAGAATTCCAGCACATCCTGGCGGGTGCTTTCACTGGGAACTACAATATGATCGGCCTGCCGAATGGCGTACCCTACCCGGCGCTCCAGATTGAGGCGAGCAGCCAGTGATAGGAACTCAGGATGTTTTTTGAAGGCAAGATCGTGAATGGTAACCACCTTGACGATCGCTGAGTTTTCCAGTGCACGCGGCAGCTCATTCGACAACCCGTGGAAGAGATCGATCTTGTGTTTTGCCAGGGATCGGTCGAGATAGAACGATTGCCAGAAGGGGCGTTGCACCCCGGTGGGGTGGTGAAGGGAAAAAAGAGGGCTGTTCAGAAAAACCTTGGTTTCGTTATTGCGAACAACGGTGGGCGTATACAGGAAATACCCGAAATCGGGGTAATAATAGGATAGGTTGCGCAGCAAGGTTCGGCTGTAATTACCCAGCCCCGTGAAATTGGTAAATACACGCTTTGCATCAAAGCCTAATCTTAGCATACCCGAAAACCTTGGCTACGCAAAAAGGTACAAAATAAAAGGAAGGAGTGGAGAGAAATCTGACCGGTAGTGTGCCAAATGTAAAGCAACTCAGGAAATCACCCTAAATGGCAAAGCTTTCCCCGCAGGCACAGGTCCTGGTGGCATTGGGATTTTCAAAGAAAAAACCCTTCCCGTTCAATCCGCCGCTGAACTTTAAAGTGGTACTGTAGAGATAGAGCACACTACGGGTATCCGTGACGATTCGCTCGCCTTTGTCTTCAAAAACCTGATCATCGTCTTTCAGCTGATCGTCAAAGGTCATGTTGTAGGTGAGGCCCGAACAGCCGCCACTGGTAACACTTACCCGTACAAAATGGTTAGTGCCATAGCCCTCTTTGGCCCGGATCTCTTCGATCTTTTTCTTAGCGCTATCGTCTACGAATAGCATAGGTCAATTGATTTAAGAAATTGATAGTTAATTACGGCAATCTAGTGGTCAAGAACAAGTCAGGTATGGGGAAAGTTTCAAATGGCAGCTTATGGCCATTCAATTGCATCCAGGTCAACGCCATCCTTATACATCTCCCAAATGGGACTTTCGCCGCGCAATTTTTCCACGCTTTCGGCAACCCGGTCAATAACCCTGGGTATATCGTCGGCCCGGGTAAAACGGCCCAGGCTGAATCGCAGAGATGCGTGGGCCATATCACCGCTTAGCCCCATGGCCAGCAGCACGTGACTGGGATCCAGCGAAGCGCTGGTGCAGGCCGAACCGGATGATACGGCAAGGTGCTGATTGAACGACATCATCAGGGCCTCACCATCCATGTACTTAAAGGAAATATTGCTGACGTGCGGCAACCGATGGCGGGTACTTCCGTTCACGTAGGTCTCTTCAATCCGATTAAGAATTCCGTGTTCCAGCTGATCGCGTAATCCGGACAGTCGTTTCGCTTCGTCCTCCCTTGTGCGAAGCGCTATTTCAGCAGCCTTACCAAAGCCAGCGATGCCCGGTACATTCAGGGTGCCACTGCGCATGCCGCGCTCGTGGCCGCCGCCATCCATCTGCGCGATAACTTTTACCCGCGGGTTACGCTGGCTCACGTACAAAGCACCCACTCCTTTGGGACCGTACATTTTATGAGCCGAAAACGCCATCAGGTGAACTCCCACTGACTTGGGATCGACCGGGATCTTTCCTACTGCCTGGGTAGCATCGCTCATCAGTAACACGCCGGCCTCCTCACATATTTTACCGATTTTCTGCATGGGCTGGATGACACCGGTTTCGTTATTTGCCCACATCACGGATACCAATATCGTTTCCGGCCGTATCGCCTCGCGCAATACGTCAAGGTCGACCAGCCCGTCGCTGCCGACCTCCAGGTAGGTAACTTCGTAGCCCCGCTTCTCGAGGTGTTCACAGGGGTCCAATACGGCGTTGTGTTCGGTTTTGAGGGTTACCAAATGCTTGCCCTTGCGCCGGTATGCCTCCGCAATACCCTTGATGGCCAGGTTGTCCGATTCGGTAGCTCCGGAGGTGAAGACGATCTCTTTGGTATCAGCCCCGATCAGGCGGGCAAGTTGTTTCCGAGCCTGATCTACGGCTTCCTCGGCCATCCAGCCCAGGGCGTGAGTCCGGCTGGCGGCATTCCCGTACTGAGCGTTGAAAAAAGGCAGCATAGTTTCCACCACTGCCGGATCGGTAGGTGTAGTGGCATTATTGTCGAGGTATATCAATTCGTTGGTCGTTCCCATAATCTGTCCCTTCTGGCGTCGCTTTAGGTTGCATCTCCCCCCGCGGGGTAAATCATTGGCAGCTTGATAAATGTAACGTGAGGTTGAGCTTAAATGATTCCTGTAAAATGCAGATATACCGACAACGAAGTGGTTTTGCTCCGCAGTACTTCGTGCCGGGACACCAAACCACTTCGAGTCGAGTATAATCATGGCCCAACCTCCCGTTACAGGGAAGTAGGTTGAGGGTATTTAGACTAAAGTAAATCGTACTACCTACTACCTTATACCAAATACAATGTGAGGTTGTTACACTCGGTCACTTAGCAAACGGATCGGTCGCAACCTCACATTAAATGTAATACATTGCACCCGAAAAAAGTTGTTTGGAACATTTGATGTACGCTGCTAAACCCTATTTTTGAGACAAACCGCATGGCTATGGATCGTACCGATAAACTCTTCGAAGATTTTCCCGCCTCCTCCAAAGCCGATTGGCTGGCTAAGGTAGAAAAAGACCTTAAAGGTCGTCCGCTGGAAGACCTGCACTGGCATCTGGGGGACCAACTGGATATTGATCCATTTGCTCACCGTTCCGATTCCGACGGGGCCACCGAAAGCCTGTCGCGAGCAACATCAGGGAACGACTGGGAAATTGGGGAATATATCCCCGTTCACGATGTAGTGGCAGCTAATAAAATGGCGCTGGAGGGACTGAACGGCGGTGTCCAGTCGTTGGGTTTCGAATTATTCCATCCGCTGGAAGATGGAGATCTGAACCGGCTGCTGGCCGGAATTGAGCTCCCTCTGATCTCCGTAAATTTCGGGGAGCGAAATCCCGATAAACAACCATTGGTCCTGCTGCGACAAATCGTTGCTCTGGTCAAAGAACGCAGCCTGGATAATACAGTCATCACCGGATCGGTTGATTTTGATCCCATGCTCGATTGGAGTGAACCACCTATGAATAAACTGGCGGAGGCTGTTCACCTGATCCACGCCGAATTACCCCGTTACAAAACGGTCCAGGTGAATGGACGCTACTACCACGCCGGACCTCAGGAAACCAGCAGGGAGTTGGGGTATATGCTGGCAAAAGGCAATGCGTATATGGCTGCTTTGGATGACCTTGGCGTTCCACCTGAGGTGACGAATGCCCACCTGCAGTTTTCCGTCGCAGTCAGTACCTCCTATTTTGTGGAGATAGCTAAGATCCGGGCATTGCGTATCCTATGGCTTAATGTGTTGAAAGGATACGGCTTGGAGAATAATCAATTGCCGGAGATCGTAGGGCACCTGGCAAGTGAAACTCAGGATGAGCAGATGTATACCAATATGATCCGCGCAAGTACGCAGGCTATGTCGGCCGTCATCGGCGGCGTCGACCGGCTGTATATCTTACCGGCCAACTCGGCTCTCAAAGAGGCCCCTACGCCATTTACCCGCCGCATCGCCCGCAATCTGCAGCACCTGCTAAAGATGGAAAGCCATATGGATAAAGTAGTCGATCCCGGTGCGGGTAGTTATTATGTGGAGCAGCTTACGCAAAAAATCGCCACGCAAGCCTGGGATGTTTTTCGCAAGCTGGAAGCCCGGGGAGCTTTCTCGGTATAGTTTTTTTTACGTGAGGGTGGGCACAAACAACTTCTTAAAGAGAGGATACCTAAGGCTAATCTCCCGTTACAGGGTAGTTGGTATAGTGTAAAGAGATTTAAACAAGTCCTGCTACCAAATACCCTATACCAATTACAACGGGAGGTGGTTGCAATCCGTTCCTGATCAATCGATTAGGCCCCAACCTCACGTTTTTTTACGCTTCCGCAAAAAGAAAAAGGGTCCGTTCCAAACAGAACGGACCCTTTTTCTTTTTTTGCCGAAAGGCAATTAATTACTTGGCAGCAGAACGGTATCAATCACGTGCACAACACCATTAGTGGCCTGAACATCGGTAAAGATGATCTCGGCAGTATTCTGCCCGGCCTCAATGACCGGATTGGTAGCAGAAAGGTCAATAGTGAATGACTGACCTGCCAGGGTTGATACTTCCATATCATCCATAAGATTTTCGGAACGCACGTTGCCGGCAGCACTTACGTGATAGGTCAGTACAGTCTCCAGGGTATTGCCCGGAATATCGCTGAGTGTACTCCAATCGGAATTAGAGTTCAACAAATTCTGAAATGCCTGGTTGGTTGGCGCAAAAACAGTGAATGGACCGTCGGCCTGCAAGGCAGAAACCAGATCAGTATTCAACTGCGAAGCGGTGAGCGCATCTTCCAGTGTGGAAAAAGAAGGATCGGCAATAGCAAAGGTGGTTACATCGGGAAGACCAATAACCTGATCTACTCCGTGAATTATTCCGTTTCCTACTTCGATGTCAGCTGATTCTACCCGGGCGTTTCCGTTGATCACCACACCGTTATCTACGTTTATGTACATAGTGAGTGAGGCATCTCCGTATCCCGAGGGGCTGGAGGTGTTCACGTAGGTATTGGACAGGCCAGTACTAAGTATTTCCGCACCAATAACGTGATAGAGCAGTACTGATTCCAGTACATCCTGAGGCACATCGTCGATGGTGTTGAAATTGTTGGCGGACAGAAAAGCCTCGAAGGCATCATTATCCGGTGCAAATACCGTGATTGCTCCCGGAGCACTTAATTCGTCGTCCAGGCCGGCGCGAACTACAGCATCCACTAATATGCTGTAATCGTCATTCTGTTGCGCGAACTCCACGATGGTCAGATCATTCAGATCGTCGTCATCGTCCATGTCGTCGTCACAGGAAACTAAAGTCATTCCGCAAAACAGGGCAAATAACAGGCCCCATGTCCATTGGTAATTTTTCATAGGTTGGATGTGTTTACATGTTTGAAATCGTCCATCCAACGGGGAGGGGTAAATATTGTTAGGCGGATCATACCGCTTTCGCCTATGTTTGTTTATAAATGGACAAAAGACTAAATCGTCTTAACAAAACCTTAGGAAACAGTACCCTCCAATTCCTGTCACTCTTCCGAAAGGAAGGCAATATTCCGCTTCAGGCCACTGAATTTAGTGCGTTTGACGGCTGATTTCCGGAAGACTTCCCGAAACGTTTCTTCGGTGAGTTCCTTCCAGTCGTTGCGGGTCATATCGAGCAGGTCGGGATGAGGTTCGAAGGCTTCCTCGTGGTGGGGCTCAGAAAAGCGGTTCCACGGGCAGACTTCCTGGCAAATATCACAGCCGAACATCCAGTTTTCCATGTGTCCTTTGAAGGTCTCCGGAATGGCATCCCGTAATTCGATGGTGAGATAGGAAATGCACTTGCTGCCATCAAGAATATAACCTTGCGGACTGATAGCATCAGTAGGGCAGGCATCAATGCAGCGCGTACAGGTGCCGCAATAATCGCGCATGGGGGTATCGGCGGGTAATTCAAGATCCACGATCAGTTCGGCCAGGAAAAAGTAGGATCCGGCTTTGGGGTGGAGTAGTAGGGTGTTTTTACCCGTCCAGCCAACTCCTGCCCGCATGGCCCAGTCGCGTTCCAGTACGGGGCCCGAATCGACAAAGCAACGGCCTTCAATGTCGCCAATCTGTTCCTGCATACCGAAAAGGAGTTCCTTTAGCTTGGGTTTCAGGATATAGTGATAGTCTTTTCCATATGCGTAGCGGGCTAATTTTGGAGCTTCGGGATCGGATTGTGTTTCGGCCGGAAAATAATTATAGACCAGGCTGATCACAGTCTTGGCTCCCGGAACGAGTTTGGTGGGATCGACGCGTTTGTCAAAATGGTTCTCCAGGTAGCTCATCTTTCCGTGATAGCCCCGGTTGAGCCATTCCTCCAGTCGCCGGGCTTCGGTGTCGAGTCGTTCTGCTTTCGCAAAACCCACCATCATGAACCCCAGTCGCCGGGCTTCCGCTCTAATCCACCGCGCATATGCTTCTTGTCGTTCCGCATTCATAGTACAAACATAGTGTTCAAAATCGGAAATCGGAGGCTGGGAACCGGAAATCGGAGGTTGGCACCCCGGTGCAGTGAAGGCTGGAACCTCAAATTTTTCCCTATTGATAAAAGTCACAGAATTGTCTGATGCATGTCAGTACAGAGGGGGTTGGAAGGTTCTACCTTATGGATATGAAAACGATACGGACCTCCTACCCAACATTCTTTACTAAACTGAATGCTGGATAGCCGGACCAAAAATCGGTATTACTGACAGGCCCTTTCGGGGGTCGCAAAACCGAGAGCCATGTTCACCAATTTCTCTTTTTCATCAGTCGATTTAATTCTTGGAGTAGTCGTTTTCGCATTGATCGTTGCCGGTTTGATCACCCTTTATCGAATCAACTTTGCACGACGCTATAACCAAGACCTTACCGCAAAGTACCGGGATAAAAAATGGCGCTCTCCGCTGGAGGCCCGCAATAAATATCCCGATGTAGATGTATTCCGCCTTAGCCCATTGTTCCTGCGTCTGGGTTTGATAGGTGCCCTGGCTATCGCCATTGGTGCTTTCAACTGGACACAGTACGAGAACATTCCTGATTTTGAACCAATAGCCTACGATTTTGAGGCCGACATCGAAATCGATGTACCGCGTTCCGCAACGCCCCCGCCACCTCCGCCACCTCCGCCACCTCCTGTAATCGAGGAAGTTCCTGAAGGTGTGTTTATCGAGGATATGGAAGATATCGAGTTCGTTGATCAATCAGTCGATGCGTTTACTTCGGTTCTTGCGCCCGAACCCGTAATGGAAGAAAGAAATGATAATACACCTCCTCCGCCTCCACCTCCGCCTATGCCTATGGAGGAAGAAGCAAAAGAGATCTTCGTGGTCGTTGAGGATATGCCTGCATTCCCTGGTTGCGAGCACATTACCGATAAGGCAGCACGTAAGTCCTGCTCCGACGAACGCTTGATGGCTTATTTGTACGAAAACGTTGAGTACCCGAATATAGCCCGTGAAAACGGTGTACAAGGTACCGTGGTTGTACAGTTCGTTGTCAATACGGATGGTACCGTGACCGATGCCAACATCCTGCGCGATATAGGCGGTGGATGCGGTGATGAAGCCCTGCGCCTGGTAAGTGACATGAACGACTTGCCACAACGCTGGACACCTGGAAAACAACGCGGTAAACCGGTCCGGGTTATGTATACCCTGCCTATCCGCTTCATGCTCGATTACAATTGATCCGGAGGGCTCGTTTGGACATCCTCTTTTCCGAGACCGTGGATGTCCAAACTGGCTCTCAACGCACCAGTTTGGTGCATTAACCATTCGTTTTGAGTCTCCGTATGACCCGGTGTCATGCGGAGACTCCTTCGTTAATTTAGAAGGTGCATTTCCGGCCATTTTTACACCTTTCTGTATCTTGGGCATCATTCACTCACTTGATTGACACAAAAGCAGAAACATGAAACAAACGCTACTCGTGTTGTCGAGCCTGTTTTTTTGCGTAAGCTTACTTGCCCAACAGCCCCGACCAACACCCAAGCCTAACTATGAACTGGCCGCCCGGTTTTCTCCCAATCGAATGGATAATATGGTCTTTTCGACCTACGTGGATCCCCACTGGTTGAAGGAGAGCCAGCGCTTTTGGTACAGTTACAGCACCAGTAATGGCGAGCAGTACTATATCGTCGACCCGGCCCGGGGGACTAAAAACGTCTTATTTGATAACGTAAAGATGGCCGCTGATATGAGTCGCCTCACGGGTGATCCCTTCGATGCTAAGCACATGTATATCCGCAACCTCGAATTCATCAACGATGAAACGGCCATTCGCTTTGAAGTGACCAGTAAGCTGGTGGAAGAAGAAGTGGAAGAAGATGGCGATTCCCAGGAAAAGGAAGGTCAAGGTCGTAACCGTAAGCCCAAGATGGAAGCCAAAAAATGGTACTTCGAATACGATTTGAATACCCGGGAGCTGACATTGCTCGACGACTACGAAGAACCCACCGAAGATGCCGACTGGGCAAACGTCAGTCCCGATCGGTCCTACGTGCTGTTCGCCCGCAACCATAACCTCTATTGGATGGATATGGAGAATTACGAAAAAGCCCTGGAAGATGAAAAAGACTCCACTATCGTCGAGCACCAATGGACCGAAGATGGCGTAGAGCACTTCTCCTACGGTGGCGGAGGCCGAGGGGTCGATAATGTCGAAAAGGAAAAAGATAAGGACAAGCGCAAGCGCGTCTACGTGTTGTGGTCACCAGACTCCAAGAAATTTGCCATGAACCGCACCGATATGCGGGAAGTGAAAGACCTTTGGGTGATCAATAATACGGCGAATCCGCGACCGACCCTGGAAACCTACAAATACCACATGCCCGGTGAAAAAGAAGCTCCCGTCGAGGAAGTAGCTGTATTTGATTGGGAGAGCAAGGAAAAGATGGTAATCGAGGCAGATACCTTTAAAGACCAGAGCGTAGGGTTGTTGAGAGCTCCCCGCCTGGCCAAGAACCGGGATGATGAATTCAACCCGACCCTATGGCTGGCGGGAACCTCCGATCGTTTGTATTTCACACGTACCAGTCGGGACCTGAAGCGCATCGACTTTTGTGTAGCGAATACCGAGACCGGAGAGGTAACTACTCTGGTCGAGGAGCGCCTGAATATCTACGTGGAGACCCGCACTCCCTACCTCATTAACGACGGGGAACAGTTTATTTGGTGGTCGGAACGCGACGGTTGGGGCCATTGGTACCTGTACAACGGTGATGGCACGCTGGTTAGCCAGATTACCTCCGGTCCTTACCACTGTGAATCCATTGAAGGGTTTGACGAGGCTCGCAATATGCTCTATTTCGAAGCCAATGCGAAAGAGGAGGGAGAGGATCCATATCTGAGTCACCTCTATCGGGTTCGTCTGGATGGTACGGGCCTGCAGTTGCTAACGCCCGGCGATTATAACCACTCTGCCAGTATGAACGATGAGGCTACCTACTTCGTCAATAATTTCTCCCGGGTAGATGCCACACCAAGCAGCACCCTCCACGATGCCACCGGACGCAAGATCATGGATCTGGAAACCGCTGATTTGTCAAAATTGCACGAAGCGGGATACCAGTTCCCCGAACCATACACGGTAAAAGCTGCTGATGGTATCACCGACCTGTACGGGGTCATGTATAAGCCTTATGATTTTGACTCGACCAAGAGTTACCCCATCATTGCCTATGTTTATCCCGGGCCACAAACGGAAGCGGTGAACAAGACCTTCTCGGCCCGCATGGACCGCACCGACCGTCTGGCTCAGATGGGCTTCATCGTCATAACCATTGGTAACCGGGGTGGTCACCCCAGCCGGTCAAAATGGTACCACAGCTATGGCTACGGTAACCTCCGGGATTACGGCCTGGCCGATAAAAAAGTAGCCATTGAGCAATTGGCTGACCGCTACGACTTTATTGACGATTCCAAGGTGGGTATCTTTGGCCACTCGGGAGGCGGATTTATGTCTACGGCAGCTATGCTGGTCTATCCCGACTTTTTCAAGGTGGCTGTTTCCTCCGCCGGAAACCACGAGAATAATATCTACAACCGCTGGTGGAGTGAGAAGCATCACGGGGTAAAGGAAGTGACTGACGATGATGGCAACGTCACGTTCGAATACGATATTGATAAGAACTCCGAGATTGCGAAAAACCTCAAGGGTAAGTTGTTAATCTGCCACGGAGATGTCGACAACAACGTTCATCCGGCCAATACCATCCGTCTGGCCCAGGCGCTTATCCGTGCAAATAAACGATTTGACTTTTTCCTGTTCCCTGGCCAGCGACACGGCTTTGGAAGCATGAATGAGTATTTTTTCTGGTTGCGTGCCGACTATTTTGCTGAGCATCTGCTGGGTGAGTCTCGTACCAGCACTGATATGTTGTATATGAATCGCGATAAGGCGATGAACCGGTGATTTGATTTTCTGGGTTTTCTGACCTCCTCACTTAAATGAGGAGGTCAGAAAATTTATTCTACGCTTTCCTGTGTATTTGGTCTTTTTCATCATATTCCTATGATTTTTTAGTAAAATAATATTGAATATGCTGGTGATGCTTAGTGTTTTTTAGCGACCTCACTCACTTAAGTGACCTCCTCAGTCCTTTATTCGATTAATTGAAAATATTCATATATTTGCAATAATTCCACGAAACCGGGATCGCACTCCTAAGGAACCCACATTTTCGGCGATCACCACCCTTTTCTGAGCTTTACAGCTTCCAACCAACTGGCACTTTTCATCCCGCACTTGGGTGAATACATATTCTTTTACGGCAACTGGTATTGTAACCGGACAAACTGATAATCCTATGCAAATGCACAAACTCACGGGCTCGTGGATCATTGCCCTGTTCTTAGTTCTTCCCCTGACCGGAATTACCCAGACTCCGCAGGACACGGCAGCTGCTATTATGCAGGGAGAACTGCCGGTATCCGGAGAAAAGGATAAAAAAGAACGATCCGAAAAGCCCCAACGGATCCCGGTCGATGAAACCACCTTCCTCAATCACTTCGGCGTCGGAGCCAGCATCGGTACCAAAAACTACATTGGGGCCGACCTGCTTATCAATATTGTCAGCCAGCTACACGTCCGGCTGGGGTATAACCGATTCGAATTCGACTTCGAGGATGTGGAAACCTCCGTCAGTGGTTTTACGAACCAAGACTTATCGTTTACGGGGACCATCCAGCAAAGCAATGTGGAGGTGCTCTTTGAATGGGGGATCCTGAACGGACGGGTCCGCTTCGTTGGGGGGCCGGTAATTACCATTGACAATGTAATACAAAGCGATTTTCGGCTAACCGAGGATATTCAGATCAATGACATTACCATTCCCGCCGAGGAAGTAGGTAGTGGCGATGTATCCGTCACGCATTCGTTTACTGTATTCCCTTACGTAGGCATCGGATTCGGGCGCTCTCTCCCGTGGCGGCGGTTCGGCGTAAATCTGGATGTGGGAACCTATTACAAGGGGACTACCCAGGTACAACTGGGTGCCACCGGTCTGATCCGTGCCAATGAGGACAACGAAGACATTATCAACCGAAACCTGCGCAATGAACCCGTTTCCAGTTTATGGCCGGTTGTATCCTTGCGTTTGGCTTATCGTATATACTAATCAGGAATACCCCGCAAAAAATCCCTTGTACCCATGACCATGAACTACCGATACCTACTCCTTGGGCTGGCCTTCGTGGTATCCAGCTGTAATCCCCTCGAGAATATCCTGGATGGAGTGACCTTTTACCTCGGTACCGATATTATCGAGAATCCGCTCACTATCCAATTCGTGGATGCCAATCCGGATAATGAAGGCCAACCGGCCGATCTGACCGTTGAAGTGGCCGGCCCCGATGCCGACAAACTATATACCCTTTTCGGTTCCCGCGAACTGAAAGCCGATGGTAACGTTCTGAATCTGGCCATCGAAAAAAGCACCGTGGCCAGCTCGAACGAGCCCCTGGAGTTCACCGTTTTGGCGGAAGCCCCGGGATACCTCCCCGTAGAACGACGCTTCCGGATCACCGACCCCAAGGGGTTTCGGCTCGAAACGGTACCCATGGCCCGCCTGGCATCGCTGCCCCCTGGCGTTTCCAGGAAAACCCTGACCCTGGACGCACCGGCGACCGGCACACGGGGTATGATCAATTTTGCCACGCCGCTGACCAACGGAAAATCGGAGCGTGCTTTGGTTAGCATTCCACAGGGAACGCGCTTTTTCGATGAAACCGGCCGGCCGATTACCGGCTCAGTGGAGGTTGACCTTATCCATTTTGATACCCGCCAGTGGCAGGGCCGGCAAAGCTTGCCCGCAGGCCTCGATGTCGACGAAGCCTTCGATAATGGAGGTTCACTGGGAGGAGGTAGTTTTCATACTGCCGGGAATATCCGCCTCGAAATGCGTTCGGGCAATCAGGTTATTCGCAGCTTTTCCCAACCATTGGATGTCTATATCGAAGTGGCCGACGACATAATCAATCCCTTTACGGGTAGTTTCCTGTCCCAGAATAATCCCATCCCCGTTTGGTCGCGCAGGGAAGGCTCGCGTATCTGGGACCGGGCAGGGAACGCACAGGTACAATTCATAAATGGCAAATTAACTGCTCAGTACCAACAGGATCACTTGTCGGACTGGACCATCAGCTGGTTTTTGATCGACCGCTGCCCGACGCCCACTGCGCTGCAGTTCTCCTCCCTTGTACAGGAAACAGATGCTACGGAATACCACATGTTGGAGATCGACGTGATGTCCAAAGTGGGTACGGTGCTGCGTAAATATATCCGGTTGGCTCGTTTGTACGATGGTCAGGAATTGTTCCTGTACGATGTGCCCAGTACGGGTGGCCTGGTCGATGGCTTGCGGGTGAAAGTCTACGAAGGATATAGTTTTTTCTGTGGCGATGATCCCATCTTTACCTCACCCACCCGTGCCAATGTCTGCATAGATTATGCCTTTGACCTTGGGAGCAGCCTCGATACGATAGGGCAATCTGATCTACTGACCGTGGATATGACCTTTCAGGCGCGGTGCGATCAGGCTGATGAAGATCCATTGGCCTTATTGCCAACAGCAGCCATATTTTTCCGGGGGTACAATAATGCCTGTAACGAACCCTACCGTTTGCTGTCTACCTTCACCAACGGAGAAGCCGTTTTCCGGCAGTTACGCGCCGGTGAAGCCTACGACTTTTTAGTGGCTGCCGGCGGTTTGTATCGGGAGTACCGCAACGTTATCATTCCCACCGAATCGCAGACTTTTGATTTGGTTGATCAGATCAATGGGTTCATTGATCCCATGTCGTTTGAATACCGGCTGGATACCCTGTTCATCGAATACAACGAGGCCGAAATGCCCGCAGATGTTTGCGATGCCTGGCGGGAGGCTTTTTAGCGAAAGCGGAAAAATAATTTAATGTAAGCAGTTCGGTAAATTTACGTGAGATTGGGGCCTAATCGATTGATCAGGAACGGATTGCACCCTCACGTTGTATTTGGTAGAGCGTATTAAGTAGTAGGACACACTTTAATCCCGATACTCTATATCTACTACTCTATACCGGGAGGTTAGGCGTTGAAAAGAGTCACTTTACGAAATAGTCTCTGCCCAACCTCCCGATTAATCAAGTATCTGCAACTTGGCAAACTTGAGCATGATCCGTCGCTCGGAGTTGTCGATCTCCTTGAAAAAGATGGTCGCTATCCGGTTTTCGGTACTTCCATCAATGCTGAGCACTTTACCTTCGCCGAACTTAAGGTGCAGGACCTTCATGCCGGTCTGGATCTCCGAACTGGGGTTGGGCTTAAAGGTATCCGGATCGACTTTCAGGGAAGCCGTTCGCGCATCGGTACGCTCCTTGAATGAACCACGCACGGTGGCCGAAGGTGGTCCGGCCCGGTGTTCTTCCCGGCTAAAACGGGAACGGACGGCACTGCTCGATTCCACGTGGTCCCTGGGGATTTCTTCCAAAAAGCGACTTACCTCGTTATAGCGCATGTTTCCGTAGCGGTAGCGGCTGCTGGCGTAGGAAAGCGTGAGGTACTTTTCGGCCCGGGTAATAGCCACATAGAACAACCGGCGCTCCTCATCCAATCCCTCTGGTGACTCCAACGCCATGAAGGAGGGGAACAGTTTTTCCTCCAGTCCGACCAGGAAAACGGATGAAAATTCCAATCCCTTGGCCGAGTGTACCGACATCAAGGTTACATAATCCCCCGATTTGCTTTCGTCGTCCAGATCGGTAAGCAGGGCGATGTTTTGCAGATAGCTGGCCAGCGACTTGTCGTTCACCTCGGCCGTGAGGTTTTCCACGTCATCGTCCTCGACGAAGGTTTTGATGCCTCCTAAAAGACTGGTTAGGTTATCTACGCGCATCGTACCATCCTCGCTATTATCCTTCTTCAACAAGGTTAGTAAACCGGAATCTTTGGCAATACCTTCAGCAATTTCGTAGGCATCTGCGGTTTTCGACTTCTCGGCGTACGTCTCAATCAGGTGTTTGAAGCCCATGATACTGTTCATGGCCCGGGACGACACATTGGTCTGGGTCATGACTTCCCACAGCGAGCTATTCTGGGCGGCTGCCAGGTTGCTGATCTTTTCGACGGTAGTAGCACCAATTCCCCGTTTCGGGAAATTGATCACCCGGCGCAGCGCCTCCTCGTCTTGCTGATTGACGATCAACCGCAAATAACCGATCAGGTCTTTGATCTCCTTGCGCTGGTAGAACGATTGGCCACCAAAGATCTTATAGGGAATATTGTACCGGCGCAGGTACTCCTCGAAGATTCGGGACTGGGCGTTGGTCCGGTATAGGATAGCGATCTCCTCATTGGAGAGGTGGTACCGGTTTTTCTGTTCGAGAATGGTATCCGCAACCCGCTTGCCCTCTTCGGTATCCGTAAGGGCTTTGATGATCTTGATCTTTTGCCCTTCCCCCTTATCCGACCAGATCTTTTTGGGGATCTGGTTGCGGTTCAAGGTGATGATCTCATTGGCTGCCTGCACGATGTGTTCGGTAGAGCGGTAATTTTGCTCCAGCTTGAATACCTGGATGCCGTGTTTGGCAAAATCCTTTTCAAAGTCCAGGATGTTCTGGATGGTTGCCCCGCGGAAGGCATAAATAGACTGGGCATCGTCGCCTACTACGCAGATGTTGCGGGGGCTTTTCGGGTATTCCACGAGTTTTCGGACGATGGCGTATTGCAGGTGGTTCGTATCCTGAAACTCATCGACCAGGACGTACCGGAATTTCTCCCGGTATTTCTCCAGTACACCGTCGGGATTTTTTTGCAACAGCTCAAAGAGCCGGTAGAGCAGGTCGTCAAAATCCATGGCACCTGCCCGTTTACACCGGGCCGTGTATTTATGATAAATCTCTACGATAAACGGTTTTTTGGCCGCGCGGTCCTGTTCCATCAATTCCTGATTCTGGCGGTACAACGTAGGGGTGATCAGTGCACTCTTGGCCTGGGAAATACGCGCGCGGACAGCGTTTGGGTTATACGTATTCTTATCGAGATTCATCTCTTTAATGATAGTCCCGATCAGGCTCTTGGTATCGTCGGAATCGTAGATGGTAAAATTAGAGGGGTAACCGATCTTTTCAGCCTCTACCCGGAGTATACGGGCAAAAATGGAGTGGAAAGTGCCCGCCCATACTTTATTTGCGCGCATGCCAACGACCTGGGCGATACGGTCTTTCATTTCCCGGGCAGCCTTATTGGTAAAGGTCAGGGCCAGGATCTCCCAGGGAGCCACCCCGCTTTGTATGATGTGGGCAATACGGTAGGTCAGTACCCTGGTTTTACCGGATCCGGGACCAGCTACCACCAAAACCGGGCCATCCGTCGCAGTTACGGCCTGGCGCTGTACATCGTTTAATCCATTCAGGTAGGAATGCTCCGTCTGATTCATACGTTCTCTTTTTCAAATTCGGAATGTTATACCGCTCCGTGAAAGCGGAAATCAGATGCCTACCCCCTTCCATTTCCAAAGGGAAGGGGCAGGGGGTAGGGTTTTCATTCCCTGCTGTTGACGGCTAAGGCTTATGCCTCCTTCTCGAGCGCCTCCCAATATTCGACGGCTCTGCGCGTGTGCGGGATGCAGATCGAACCGCCTACGAGGTTGGCTATGGCGAATACTTCGTACACCTGTTCCCGGCTGACGCCCTGGTCGAAACACTTCCCGAGGTGATACCGGATGCAATCATCACAACGCAACACCATGGATGCCACCAGCCCCAGCAGTTCTTTGGTGGTGCTGTCCAGAGCACCATCCTGGTAGGCATTGGTATCCAGGTTAAAGAAACGCTTCAGGACCTTGTTGTCCTCTTGCAGGATCTTCTCATTCATCCTGGACCGGTAGCTGTTGAATTCCTCGATAATCGACATGGAGCGGACGTACTTTTATGAGGCATAAAAGTAAAAAAAAAGCAGAGAGCACGTGGCCCTCTGCCAATAATCCTCGTTAAGAAACCCTTCACAAATGTGCTCTTCGGGGGAGGATGAGCCCCGTGTATATCTGGCTTATTACAGATCGGAATTTGCCCGGTTTCGCTCCCGGGCACCTGGCCATTGTGGGGTGGTGAGCGGAGGAATACCGTGGCTGTCCGAAATATTGATGTATTGATTACCGTGTACGCTATTTTGGTTGCATTGGTCGGTCAGTGTCCAGTGCCTGATAAGTACCAGCCCGTAATCGGTGGTCAGGAGTTCGTCCTGCCAGTCTACGTCCATGGCGCATAGTTCCTGAATTTCCGCTGGTAATGATTGATTGCGCAGATAGGGGAACCCGGTGTATTCCGGACCAACCTGTTCGGGCCATTGATCGGCACGGGAGATAGTGATATGGGTTGCCGAAGGCAGCTGGACATCCGCAAAGGATGGCCGGTCGAGGGTAAGTAACTGAACGAAGTGTCCCTCATTGCCCCGGTCGTCCAGTGCCGACCATTCACGGGCAATTACTCCGCGAGCGTTCGTATAAAATGAAAAGTCTTTGATAGTATAGGCTCCTGCCTGATTGGGAAGCAGCAGGGTGAATTCGTCACCCGTGTGCAGGTAGGGGCTAACCCACTGCTCTTCCTGCAAGGTAGCAGAGGCGGGAATCCCGTTTACTAAAAGGCGGGGGGACGCCTCAGAGGAGGTAATAATGGAGCTCCCATTCAATGTCCAGCCAAAGTAGACGTAACCGCTGGCCGGTACAACAATCGTAAAATTGCCTTCCTGCCCGCGAGCCACTTCAACTGGAGTATTATTAGTCCCTTCAACCAATAACTTTGAATCGGGAGCTCCGGTGACATCTACCCCATCGTCACCATGTATCTTGGCACTCGTCCAGCGGGACGGGTGAAAATATCCGGTGAAGCCATGGACACCACAGCCCAATTCGAAATACTCGTCCGAAAAAGTCAACGAAACGACCGTGCCACAATCCGATACCACTGTTGGCTTCGGAATAGAAGTGGTTGTATGTACCTCCTGGCAACTCAGACTGTAATGTGCGGGTTGCACGTGAAGTACGCACGTGTCGCGTGAATGACCTGTGGGGTCAATCGCTGCATGCTGTTCTTCAAACGCTGTGAAATTGGATGTAAGCGAGACTGAATGATTCGGCACCAGGGCCGACATTGGATTTCCAAAAAATCCTATCAGGCAGGCTGTTACCAGCCCGGTTTGTATCGGTCTTTTCATGAGATTACTAGTTTGGATGGATTTGAAGATCTACTCCTGATCCGTCCGGCCCAATGCATGTTTAAGGCAGGAGAACGAAAAATTGGGCTTCAATTCTAGTAAGTCCTAAACGACCGTTAGGTTTTAACGCATAAAACATGGGATGTATCGGTTTATGGGACAATGGATGTTTACACAGTAAACATCGAACGCTTACTACAAATATACTTTTTTAACCTCCCCAACCTATACCGCTTAACTGGTATTTTTTGTATAAATTTATTTGTAATGCGTTCGTCAGCGGCTTGTTTGCGAACAATATTCGTACAGGGTAGTTATGCATCGGACGAACACACCGCTTGCGAAAAGGTTTGGGGGTGCCGATCCTTTTCACTCGGATATTATCACGACTCTAAATAAGTTGGAGCCATTAAATACTCCGAGTCGGTATTACCAATAAGCAGCTATTTAAAATATGCGTGTCAAAAAGAAAGAATGGAAGCAAATGCTTCCGCAGCCCCTCGAAATAGTCTGGGATTTTTTTTCCCGTCCGGAAAACCTCAACGATATGACACCCGATACGGTTTCCTTCGAGATCCTTTCCGAGGTGGCCGGACTCAACATGTACGAAGGCATGATCATCGCCTATCGCATCAGTCCCTTTGCCGGGATCAAAATGAATTGGGTCACGGAGATCACCCACATCGCTGATAAATCCTTTTTTGTCGACGAACAGCGCTTTGGCCCCTACGCCATGTGGCACCACGAGCACCATTTCGAGGAGGTCGATGGAGGCACCCTGATGACTGACCGCCTCCATTACAAGGTGCCCTATGGTCCCATCGGAACCCTGGCCGATCGCCTGTTCGTATCCTCCATGGTGGACGAGATCTTTGACTTTCGTCAAAAAGCCATGATCGAGCGCTTTGGCAGCTAACCAATCGCGGCTAAATCGTAACCTTTTTCCAATTACCCCTGCGGAACAGGATCGCCGCAATAATGGCCAGGGCCGTTTCGGCGATTGCTATGGCCCAGCAAACACCGGCCAACCCCATATCGAGTGTGACCGCCAGGAAATATCCGAGGGGGATCTCCACCATCCAGAAGCAAAAAATATTGATCAGCATGGGGGTGCGTGTATCCCCCGCTCCGTTAAACGCCTGACTCAGCACCATGCCGTAGGAAAAGAAAATATAGCCCAGGCAGATGATCCGCAGGGTAACGACACCGGCTTCCACGACGGCGGGCGTGTCGTCAAAGAATTGAATGATCTGGGGCGCGAGGATCATATAAACCAGGGATACCGTAACCAGAAAAATAGTGTTGATGAGGCCGGCCCGCCACACGGATCGCTCCGCCCGGTCCGGTTCGCCGGCTCCCAGGTTTTGACCGACCAGAGTTGCAGCGGCATTAGATAGCCCCCACGAAGGCAGGATGGTGAAAATGATCAGCCGGATGGCAATCACGTAACCGGCAACGGCCTCGTCACCAAACAGCGCAATGATCCGCATCAGAAATATCCAACTGGCCGAGCTGATCAGGAATTGCATAGCACCGTTTGCCGATACCTTAACCAGTCGGCGGATAATATCCCAACGAATGCGCAGATGTTCAAGCGTAAGGCGCACCACACTGCTGCCGCGGATCAATAGCCAAAACTGAAAGAGTACTCCTACGCCGCGTCCCGTGGCCGTAGCAATGGCCGCCCCTTTCAAACCAAGCTCCGGAAAAGGGCCAATGCCAAAAATAAGCACGGGATCCAGTATGATGTTGATACCATTGGCCAGCCATAAAGACTGCATCGCCAGAGAAGCATCGCCGGCCCCGCGAAAAATCCCGTTGAGCAAAAACAAGAGCATGATCACCACGTTACTGCCCATCACGATCCGCGTGTAAATAGCCCCATCGCGGACAACTTCCTCACTGCCACCCATTAATTCGAGAATACGATCGGCGTAAACTACCCCCACCATGCCGATCAGGGCCGATACCAGCACACCGATACCGATGGCCTGGACCGAGGCAACCGCAGCCGCTACCGGATTTTTTTCACCTATTCGCCGGGCAACCATTGCCGTAGCACCCATGCTCATCCCGATCGAGATGGAATACACCAGCGTGATTACTGATTCGGTAAGTCCGACCGTTGCAACAGCCTCCACCCCGATCCGTGAAACAAACAGTATATCAATTACAGAAAACAGGGATTCCATAACCATCTCCAGGATCATAGGGATGGAAAGTACCAGCAAGGCCCGGTTTATGCTGCCGGTCGTTACTTCTTTTTCTTCGCCGCGGACCGCACCCCAAAAGAAACGTAAACCTCTCTTTAGTCGACTCATTGATGAATGTGTATATCCCAAGGACCACCAATCTCCAATGGTTATCTAAGCCAATGGTAGGCAGGTGTGCAGTCGGGTGTTTGAAATTCCTTCCTAATTACTCGTATGCTGCGCTAAAAGTTCCATCATCTATCCGGTAGTGCTTATCTTCCGGGAAAAAAGGGATTATGTCTGTCAAGAACTATGTTTGGCTCGTCTGTGGTTTGCTGCTTCCCGGATTGATTGCAGCCCAAACGGCCAGTAAAAAAGCAATAACCCACGAAGATGTGGCGACCTGGAATGAGATTAGCCGTGACCAGATATCCAATGACGGCCGCTGGGTTACTTACGAATTGGTCTCCGAAGTCGGTGATCCGGAACTCGTGGTGTACGATGGGGTCACCGAAAAAGAGTGGCGCTATACGCGGGGAACCCGTGCTCAGATTAGCAACGGCAGCCGTGTGATCACTTTTACCATTAAGCCCGGTGAGGCAGAGGTTAAGGATATGAAACGCCGGGGTGTCAAACGCAAAGACCTGCCCGGTGACACCCTCGGGATCCTTAATCTGGAAACCATGGAGTTGGAAAAAATGGCCGGTATGGAGTCAGTCCAAATGCCCGATAAATGGGATGGATGGTTGTTTTACCAGGTTAAACAATCGGAAAAGGATACGGCTTTCGCCAAAAAACAAAGCGACGATAACGGGTATCACTTACAAGTGCGTTCCCTGACCGATGGAACGACAATTACACTGCCATTTGTAAAAGACTTTACCCTGGCCGAACGCTCACCGGCCCTCGCCATGTTGACCACCGGTACCGATGATATGGAGGCCGGTGTATACCATTGGCAACCTGACTCGGAGCCGTCTCTGGTGCTGGAAGGCCCCGAAGAGGTGAAACAGCTGAGCCTCGGCCGCGATGGCGAACAACTGGCGTTTCTCGCCTACATGGATACGATCGAACATCGCGTCACTCCTTTCCAATTGTACCATTGGTCTGCCACGGGAGGCAGTGCATCCGCTCTGGCCGATGATCAGTCAGATTTTCTGCCCGACGATTGGCGGCTTTCCGAAAACGGCCGCATCTACTTTTCCCGCAATGGCCAGCGTCTGTTCTTCGGTACGGCACCGCAGCCTATTCTGGAGGATACTTCCCTGCTCGAAGAAGAGATCGTACAGGTGGAGGTCTGGACAACCCGGGATTCCCGCCTGTATCCACAACAGAAGATCCAAATGAACCGGGATAAACGACAGACCTATCTGGCTATGTACAATATCACGGGTAACCGTTTCCGGCAATTGGAAAACCTGGATATGCCCAGTGTCTCCGTTGGTGATGAAGGGAATGCTCGCTACGCTCTTGCCCAAAATGATGAGCCCTATCTGATTCGTACCTCCTGGGAAGGATATCCACCAGCCAAAGATGTCTACCTCATGGATCTGCAAACGGGATATACCAAAGAAATAGCCACCGAAATGAAGGGGTATCCATCCCTTTCACCTGCCGGCAAATACGTGTACTGGTTTGATTACCCCACCAACAATTGGCATGCCTACGCAACCGCTTCCGGCAAGGAGATTCAATTGACCAATAATGAGACCGTCGCTTTCTACGACGAGACCGATGATCACCCCGATTATCCCGGCCCCTACGGTAGCGCGGGTTGGACGACCAACGACGATTTCTTTCTCGTGTACGATCGCTACGATGTTTGGCAGATCGACCCCAACCAGAAGATCCGGGCCTATAACTTGACCAATGGCCGGGAGATGAAGCGCCGATCCCGCTACATTCAGGTCGATCCCGAAGAACGTGCCATTGAAGAGGTCGGCCCTCTGTTGTTCCACTTCTTCGACGAGGAGAGCAAACGGGAAGGCTACCAACAGTTTAACATCCACACCGGTGTCAAGGAGGTGATCGAAGAGGGCCCCTACAGTTACGATCGCCGTCCGACGAAAGCAAAAAATACCGATCGTTGGTTATTCACGCGGGAGAGTTATACTACTTTTCCCGATTTGCTCTACGGGCGTACGTTGAATTCCTATACCAAGATCAGCGATGCCAATCCTCAACAGGAGGAATTCCGCTGGGGAAATGCAGAACTATTCGATTTCGTCTCCCTGGACGGAGAACCTTTGCAGGGACTACTGGTCAAACCCGAAGACTTCGATCCGAATAAGAAGTACCCGATGATCGTGAATTTCTATGAGCGGAGCACCGACGGATTGCACAGTCACCGGGCTCCGGAGTTTCACCGGTCCACCATCAATTATTCCTACTACGTCAGCAAGGGTTATATCATCTTCAATCCTGATGTACCGTACAAGATCGGTTACCCCGGCGAGAGCGCCTATAATTCCGTGATGGCCGGCGTGCAGGCCCTGCTACAGGAAGGCTATATTGATCGGGAGAATATCGGTGTGCAGGGACACAGCTGGGGTGGGTACCAGATCGCACACCTGGTTACGAAAACTGATCTGTTCAAGTGTGCCGAAAGTGGGGCACCGGTGGTCAATATGATCTCGGCCTACGGCGGTATCCGCTGGGGATCGGGTATGAGCCGCATGTTTCAGTACGAGCACACCCAAAGCCGTATCGGAGGCTCCCTCTGGGAAAAGCCCCTGCTCTACATCGAAAACTCACCCATCTTCTCCATCAACAAGATCAACACACCCTTATTGATCCTGCACAACGACGAAGATGGCGCCGTGCCCTGGTACCAGGGGATTGAGTTTTTTGTAGCGCTGCGCAGGCTAGGTAAACCAGCCTGGATGCTCAATTACAACGGCGAACCACACTGGCCGCTCAAACCACAGAACCGCCGGGATTTCCAGACCCGGATGGCCCAGTTCTTCGACCACTACCTCATGGGCGCTCCCAAACCGGAATGGATGGAAACGGGGGTTCCGGCCATGGAAAAGGGGATCGACCAGCACCTGGAGCTGATGGATCGACATTAAAAGGATGGCTTGAAAAAAGGAAGCACGACAGGTATGACTCGTACCGGTCGTGCTTTTTTTATGCCAAAGATTGAATTTAAACAGCTTCTTAGTACTCTGTAACCTAAGTAACTTTGATTTATGGCTGTGCCTTTCGGCAAAAGTATCCCCGCTAGGCTTGCGCGGCTTTTTTTGCTTTCAGCGATTTATTGACCAGCCATAGCTGCCAGGTATTGTACAGGTTTTGGAAAACAATGTAAAAAATGGGGCCCAGAGCAACCAGGGGATTGATAAAGGTGAGGGCGACCCACAGGCCAAACATCGTGTTTTTGCGCCCCAGCGCTAACCCAGCCTCCTGGTCTTTATCAAAGTAGCGGCCAACCGCTTCTCCCGATTTGAATAGGGAAAAACATACTAATCCGATGCATACGGCAATGCCTCCTACCAATAGAAGGGGGGCTTCTGCTTCGTGGCGAATAAAGTGAGTTGCCTTACCCGCCGCAATGTAGATATTGGTGACAAACAGGTAAAACGGCACGTTGCCGAGCTTGAAAAAATAGGGCACCCAGGCGGGAAACTGCCGGCGAATGATTTGGCCAAGGATCAGGGGCACAAAGACCAAAATGGCTACCGGGATCAACACATCCAACACGGATATAGGCTGGTCTACGGCGATGATCTGCGGCAGCAGTAGGGGGAGGATCAGCGCTACGATCGGACTGGTCAGAATAACGGAAAGAGTTACAAATCCCACGTCTTGTCGCAGGAAGCCTGCCATGACGGGAGCGCCGGCAGCGGTGGGGGCCATGCCAATGGTAAAAGCTGCCAATCCGATGATTGGATCTATCCGGGAAAAGATCAGATATAACAGGAGTGGCAGAGTAATATTAAGGCCGGCGATCAGGAAATGCAGCTTACTGAGTACGCGCCAGTTGAAGCGAATACGCAGAAATGCGTAAAACAACATGATCATAACGAGGTAGCGGACCAGGAATGTGAATTGGTGCCCCTGTGGAAACAGGACACCCAGAATCATGGCCGCAAAAATGACAATAGCCTGCACCCTTTTCTTTAGAGGACAGTTCGGTGCAGGCTATTGTTTTGGGCGAAAGCCGAAAAGCGCTTGGTCGCTTCGGGAAACTGTTTGGCCCGGCAGACCGCGGTCTGCCGGGCCAAACAGTTTCCCGAAGCAGTTATTCAATTTTTGATGACCTTGTCAATTACGTGAACAAAGCCGTTCTTAGTCTTAATGGACTCCAGGACTTTGCCGCCAGCGACCATCAGATTGTCTTCCGTTCCGGATACTAAAAAGCTTTTTTGCATTTCATTGGTAAGGGATCCTTCTTTGCTGAGCTTTTTGGGCGAGAGGGCACCGGGAATGGCGTGGCCTCGCAGCACATTGACGAGCAAAGTGCGATTGTCGGGATCCATAAGATCCCCCATGGCTTTGTCGCCCATAGCTTCCAGCGCTTCGTTGGTCGGAGCGAACAGGGTGTGCTTCCCTGATTCGGTCAGTACCGTGCCTAACCCGCCGGCCGTTTCGACCAGAGCCGCGAATTGCGACAGTTTTGGGTTGGTGGTGATCGCTGCGAGCAGGTTGGGAGCGGTTGGCAATTTGGTGGAACTGCATCCGGTGAGGAGGAGTGTAAATAAGACGAGTAAAACGGTTGATTGCGCAAACTGGCGTTGCATGTGTCAAGTTTTTTGGGTCTAAAAATGGATATGAAGGTAATATGCAAAATCTTTCGGGAAGAGCCCTTGGTGTCCGGTTATAAAAAAAACTGTCGCCCCACAATGCGGAGCGACAGGTCCAGCGGTTCTGGCCGATTTAGTGAAATCAGCCCTAGGTAGGTGAACGAACCGCAACAATAGAACACCCAATTGACCTTAGAACGGCGGTGTGCCGTCGTTTGATAGGTGTAAGGTACAACACCTTGTTGCCGGGCGGGGTGATCAATCGCATGCAAGGATGCTGACTTTTGTCAAAGAAAATGCGGTGGGAAAGACACTTCCTTTTTTGCGGTAAATTTTCTTACTTGCAGAAAAGACAAAACGGAAATGAACAAAACAATCTTATTCCCCACCGACTTTTCGGATGCAGCGGATAAAGCCGCAATATATGCTTTGCACCTGGCCAGATGCATGGGAGCCCGTATTACTACCCTGCACGTTTATGAAAGTGTGAGTATTGCTGCTTCGCACATGTCCAATACAATGGCCAAAATCGTGGAACAGAATCACCTCGAAGCTTTGAGTTCGTATCAGGATGTAGCCCGGGTGATGCGCGAAGCTGCCGACAACCTTGGTTTTTCCGACGTGGAGATCAATCATATGATGAAATCAGGAGAGCGGGTGTTGAAAACCATCCTCGCCGCCGAACGGGATGAGGACCCCGACCTCATCGTGATGGGTACCACCGGAGCGGGCTGGATCAAGCAACTCTTTACGGGGAGTACTACCAGCGAGGTAATGGAAAATGCTACGACCCCCGTACTGTGTGTGCCGGAAGATGCCGAATTCGATGGAGAACTGGATGATGTAACCCTCGCCACTACTTTCAGGGAGACCGAACGAAAAGCATTAGACCGCCTGCTCGAAATAACCGATAGCTTTAAGTCCCGCATCCACTGCGTTAATATTCTCACCGATAGTAAAAGTAATGCCGAAGCCGATATGCAAAAATGGCAATCGGCTTATTCCGATAATGACCGGATTAGCTTTGCAATTGAGGAGGCCAAGTCCATCCAGGAAGGATTGATCTCCTACCTGGATGCTAATAAAATCGACATTCTCTGTACGGTAAACCGCCGCCGGAATATGATCCAGGAGCTGTTCGACCACAGCCTGACCAAGAAATTATCGTATCACACAAAATATCCGATTCTGACTTTTCAGGAGGCTCATCTTTAAGCAGAGGCTTCAGTCGTCACACATAGCTCAGCATGGATACAGGGGCGTGATCCAGCGTTTGGTACGCCTTCATGAGGTCAGCCGTCATGCAGGAGTGTACGGGTACTATGCCCAGAATATCTCCAATATTCGTTTCCCGGAATAGGTCGGCCGACAGCCGTACAACTCCGTGTTCTTGTGAAAGCTTACGCACGTAGGATTGGCCGTCATCGACAACCTTCCACCCGTCATCCGTCCATCGCACCGGTTGACCAAAGGTTGTTTTTCCGTTGCGTTCCAGCTGGTCTTTAGAGAAATGTACTCCGCCACCGTATACCACTACCTCCTGCCGATCGGGGTGTTTGGAAACAACCGGGCAGGCCATAGCTACCGCGATGTCATCCAGTGAACAGGAACCGATCGTCGCCTGGGTAAGATCGTAAAAGACGAAATTCCCGGGGCGTAGTTCATCCACTCCCGGAAAGTCGGTGGCGGTGCTTCCGGATGGCGTATCGCCGTAGGAAAAGATCAGATCGGGGTAATCAGCGCGAAATTGATCCACCACCGGCCGGAGGCTTTGCAGGCTCGCTTCGTGGATGCGGGTGATCTCTTCCTTCCCGCGTGCCTGGTAGGTTTGACCGGCATGCCCCAGGAATCCGGCAAAGGTCAGCTTATCGGATTGTGAAATACGCTCAACCAGCCGGTTGATCTCCTGAGTATTCGCGGGCAAAAGGCCGGTTCGGTTATTCCCGGCATTGAGTTTAATAAACAGACTTACCGGATGACGGAGTTTTTGGTCGAGAGCGGCAATGGCATCGGTATTTTCCACGATCAGTTGCAGCTTGATGGTCCCCGCCAGATCGTTGATGCGGTCCATTTCCAGGATGTTGACCGGGAAGGCATTGGTGATGTCGGTCCAGCCTGCTTTCGCAAAATAGGTGGCCATCCGCAGGGAAGATACCGTAATCCGGTCGACCCCCGCTTCCCGAAACCATTCCCCGACGGCGGCAGATTGGTGGGTTTTGAAGTGCGGGCGGAAGGTAAGCCCCAGCCCGCGTATCTTGTCAGTCATGCGGGCAATATTGCGTCGTACTTTGTGCTCGTCGAGGAGGAGGGTCGGGACGGTGATCGAAGGTATCATGCAGGTTTTTTATTTTACGAAAGTATAGTACTGGCTTTCGCCAAAAAAAAGCTTTTCCACCGACAAAATAAATAAGGATTATGAAACGACTGTTACTCTCCGCTGCCATACTGTTAATGGTTCTTCAGCTGCCGGCCCAGACTGCTGATAAATACCAAAAGGCGATTGCTCAGGCGAAAGAGATCTTTAACGTTTTTGCTGATGAAAATGATATTCCCGGTACGGCCGTAGCCGTTGGGATAAAGGGCGAGATCGTTTGGTCCGAAGGGCTGGGCTACGCTGACCTAGAACAACAGGTGCGCGTAAAGCCGGATCACACTAAATTCCGTATCGGAAGTGTATCCAAGCCCATAACCGCAGCAGCTTTAGGTATTCTCTACGAAGAGGGAAAGATTGATCTTGATGCCCCCATTCAGACCTATGTGCCTGACTTTCCCGAAAAAGAGCATACAATCACCCTGCGGCAACTGGCCGGGCATACGGCCGGTATTCGCCATTACCGGGGCGATGAATTCCTGAGCAGCGAACACTACCCAACGGTAGCTGAAGGGCTGGATATCTTCAAGGATGATCCTCTGTTGTTTGAACCAGGCACGGATTACTCGTATTCCAGCTACGGCTGGAATCTGATCAGTGCTGCTATTGAAGGAGCATCGGGACAGTCCTTTCTGACCTACGTTCAGGATTTTGTGCTTACCCCCCTCGACATGTATCATACAGCGGCCGATTATACCAATCGGATCATTCCCGACCGCTCGCGTTTTTACGTGAAGGATGATGATCACGGTGCCATTCCGGCCCCCTTCGTTGATAACAGCTACAAATGGGCCGGTGGTGGCTTTTTGGCATCAGCCGAAGACCTGGTACGTTTCGGCATGGCACATCTGACTGAAGAATTATTGAAATCCGGAACTATCAATGAATTCACCACTTCCCAGACCCTCGCCGACGGTTCTGCAACCAATTATGGCATCGGCTGGCAGACCGGAGAGGATGAAAAAGGACGGGCCTATTTCGGGCATAGTGGTGGTTCGGTAGGAGGTATAACGCAACTGGTAATTTTTCCCGAGCAGGAGATCGTAGTGGGCATGGTGACCAACGTAAATCCGGTGCAGTACAATGGCGCCCACCTTCGGATCGCCGAATGCTTCATGCGTTAATGTAACGTGAGGATGAGGCCGAGCTTTTTGCTAAAGTACTGATTGTTAAAGACTAACGTTGTGTTTGGTTGAGGGTGTCAGGTAGTGGGACTTGCTCAAATCCATATACCCTATACCTACTACCCTGTACCGGGAGGTTGGGCCTTGATTATCTTCCCGTTATGAAATAGTCTGTGCCCAACCTCTCGATGCGTTAAGGCTTTCTGAAGGTGTCTTAAAGTTTTGTTTTTCTGTCGACCCGGTATCTGTTTTCCGAATGGGTCGTACGTTTTAGGAGGGCATTTTGGAGGAAACTCCAGTCACCAAAAACGTATGACCTATGCCTGTTCAACGAATTATACTGACCTCGGTGGTCTGCTTCCTGGCCTTATCCGTATCGGCCCAAATTGATGTCATTCCCAGGTTCGGAGTGAATGCTTCCGGATTAGATGCCAAGTTGACTGATTTCGAGACCGAAGCAAATGCCGGGTGGAATGCCGGCATCGATCTGCAAGTGGGCCAGGGTATGATCTTTTTACAACCCGGTGCACATTATTACCGCTTCGATGCCGACCTGACTTCCAACCCGGATATTGAGGATGCCTTCGAATTAAAAGGTAAAACCACCATCAACCAATTGAAGACCCCCGTGAACCTGGGTGTTCGTCTGACTGGTGAAGGAGGGTTGCTGGATATTTATGCTACCGGTGGCGTAACTCCGACCTTTTTGCTGGGGGTGCGGGAAAGTGACGGCTTTGCTTTCGATGAATCAAACCTGAATGAAATCACTTGGGGAGCCAATGTCGGCGCCGGCGTTAACTTGTGGTTTCTCAATCTCGACATGCGCTACGAATGGGGGCTGAGTGACTTTTTCAAAGATAGCAACGCCAAAAATAACGTCTTTACCGCTGCAGTCGGAATTCGCTTTTGATTTACCGACAGTAAACAAAAATGGTCAGGTAGCTTTTTCTAGGGTAAACGACTGATGAAAAAGCTACTTGTCTGTTTTATCCTGTTGGGGGTGATACCTCCTCTTTCCGGAGGTCAGGTTGTGCTCAACCCCAATGTAGGCGTTGCCTTTTCCGACCTGGATGCATCGAATGATAACCTCACGGTGGAAGGAACGTCTGCTCTGCGTGTTGGTATGGATTTTCGTATCGGGAACAAAGATGTGTTCTTTCAGCCCGGTGTTCATTATCTGCGACAAAGCGTGGATGTCACTGCTTTCGGTATCAATGCGGAAGGAGAGACCCGTGTCCAAAACCTGCAGATCCCATTGGCCGCTGGTCTTCGCATCACGCCCCGTGAAAACATGATCGCCCTTCGCGGGAAAGCCGGTATCGTTCCCACCTTTTTGCTACAGCTCGACGAATCAGCGGAATTACAACTGACCAAGGATGATGTCGCCGGTTACCGGACCGATGCCGTTGTTGGGGTTGGATTAGATGTCGCCCTCCTCATTACGCTGGACGTACAATACTCTTTCGGTTTGCAGGATTACCTGGAAGAAGGCGATGGCTCCGAAGGGCTGTTCATGATAACGGCGGGTATCAAATTCGGTCGCGGCAACGCCCTCTACGGCCGTTAGGATCGTTCTAAAATACTGTTGCGCCCATGGTTCGCCGCGGCGAACCATGGGCGCAACAGTATTTTGGAACAGTTATACTACTTATCGATTTCCAAGACCATAGCGACTGCGTTACGACCGTCCCGTTCTGCTTCGAACGTAATCGTATTTCCCGCCTGAAAGCGGGTAGTACGTATCCGGGAATCGCCCAGTGCATTTTTCAGCTTCTCGGCGTAGGTATTTCCACGGGCGCTATTAATTCGCTGGTTCAGGGCCTGAAAGTTAAGCGGTTCCTTACTCACCACGATGGCGATCCGGTCGCGGTTGCCCAATTCATCGGGACTCATGGAATAGTCTTTAGGGAACAAGCGGGTTCCCGTGATACCACAATAAGGTGAGTGCTTTTCCGTGTAGGGGAAGAGCACATAACTGCTACCGTCCGTTTCTTCTCCGAAGATGTACACATTGCACTCGATAGAATTGGCAAAGAGCACCTTGAATTTATCATCAGTACTCACGTTTCGCAGGGTGCGAAAGACGATGTCGCCCACCTGTTCCATCGGTAAGATGGATTCCCGTTGGGTATCGAAGATTCCGAATTCTACCCCCAACAAATTATCGTCAAAGGTACGATCGTCGGCGCTGCCCATGGGATGCAGGCCATATGCTTCCCGGGTGAAGTGTTCAAAGTCAGGGTACCGCACCCAGGCGATCCCGTCTCGTCCCCAATTGCTTCCCCAGCTGTTCATGATCTGAAAGGCACCGCCTTCCTTTTGGTCGTCGTATCCGATAATGCACATGGCGTGCCCGCCAAAACCCTGCATGTTGTAATCGCGCCGGGTGGGGCGCCAGACTTCCTGTCCCCGCATGGGCGTCATGAAGGAGCCTCCCACCATCATTCCGATGACGACGGGCGCACCCTGAGCGAGGTGTTGTTTGATGGCCATCAGGTCTGGTTGGTAGTTGTTCGCGCCTAATGTCAAGCGATTGTAGCCTGTTATCCGGTGCTGTTGCCCCTGTTGCAATTGCGAGCGGGATGGGTAGCGCGAGCAGGTCTGTTCATCGTACGCAAATTCATTGATCGGTAAAGCCCCGGTTGAACTCATGGCTTTCATGGCGTCCAGCATATAGGCTCCCTGGCAATTCGGCAGGTGGATCTGGTTGTAGAGGTAAGCAGGGCTAAATGCCAGACGATCGGGACTTTGTCCGGTGGCCCTGGCCTCCAGGATGGTGCGTGCGGCGTAGGCGCTGGCCCATCCCACACAGGAACCCTGTCGCCCCTGATGGGCACGACTGGGCGCGTAATCCTCCAGAGTCACCCGGGCCGGGAGTCCTGACTGACCGTATCCGTAACTCAGGGGCTCAAAGACTTTAGCACTGTCGAAGCGTTCCTGACTTAAAGTAGCCCCGAGTTCGTATTGTGAGATGGAGTTATCGTTATCTACTGTGGGGCCCAGCAGCATTTCCTGACCACCGAAAAAGAAAAACCATACCCCTGCGATCAGGAGAATGGGGATACTCCATTTTGGTTTGCGGAAGATGAATAGCAGGATGAGCGGTAAAATGCGTAGCAGCGCGTTGCGATTGCCATTATTTCCACGATTCCTGTTGTTTCCCTGATTATTTTGACGCGGGTCGTCTTGTTCCATCCGGATCGGCATGGTGCATGGTGATTGGTACGGATTAAAGGTATTCAAAAAATAAAAAAAGCCGGTCCGAAAAGGGGATTGTTAATCTCCTTTTCAAACCGGCTTTTTGCCGAAAGGCGAGAAAGAAATCCCGATTAGTTAGGAACGGCCGTTACCGGTACCCCTTCTTTATCGAGCATGACGGGTTCTCCAAACCCAAGTTCCTTCAGACGGTCAGCCTGCGTTTTGGCATCACCTACCACCAGGTAAACCATATTGGCCGGGTCCATATAGGTACCGATCAGGTTACGGGCCCGGTCGAGGGTCATATTCATCACCTTCTGCTGATCCCGCTTGATGTAATCCATGGGCAGGTTAAAGGTAGATATGTTTTCCAGGATTCCGATTTTGTCGCCCAGTGTCTCGTATTCCAGAGCATTACCCTTGAGGATAGTACTCTTAGTAAGATCCAGGTCTTCTTCGTTATAGCCATTCTGATAGTTCTCCAGAATATCCTTGATCAGCGCGGAAGATTCCAGGGTTACGTTTGATCGTACGCTGGAGGAGGCTGCGAAGTACCCTTGGTTCTGGCGACGCGGAATAAAAGAGTACGCACCGTAGGTGTAGCCTTTTTCTTCCCGCAACTGCTGGAACAGGCGTGAGGATGTTCCTGATCCGAGGCGCTGGTTGACGAATGATAACTCCATATAGGCATCATCATTACCCTTAACCGAAGGCTGTCCGACGTAGAGTACGGATTGCTTGGCATCGGGAATATCCACAAAGTACACCTTGGGTTCGTCCGTTGCCTGGGCTACGGGTACCTCAGGAATATCCACTGGTTTGGCTTCCCATTTTTCTTCCAGGGAGCTTAGAGCTTCCATTACTTCTGCCTTGGAGATGTTGCCGACTATATGGAAGCTGGCGATGGAAGGAGAGAAGTTGGCTTCGTAATAAGCCTTGAGGTCCTCCATTGTTATGGGGTCTACGGTTTCGGCTTTTCCAACGGAAGCATTGGAGAGTGGGTTTTCGGGGCCGTAGATCAGCTTATTGAAGACCTGACCGGCAATCACATTGGGCTGGCCGGCCCGCTGGCGGATGGTGGTCAGCGTAGCGTCTTTCAGGCGTGAAAACTCGTCCTCATCCCAGCGTGGCTCTAACAGGATCTCCTCGAATAATTGGTAGGTATCGTCAAACTTCCGCGACAGGCAGTTACCGTACACTGCGATGAATTCGGAGCTGGTGTACATGCCCAGGTTCGCGCCGAGCTGCCCTATGGCATCTTCCAGTTCTTCCGGGGTTTTATTGGCGGTACCTTCCATCATTACGTCGGTGATCAGGTTGGCAGTACCAATTTTGTCGGGGTTATCCAGTAGCATACCACCTTTCAGGCGCAGGCTGAAGTTGATAAGTGGCAGCTCTTCGTTGGTGATACCGTAGACTTGCATACCGTTGCTCAGTTCTGCCGTCCAGATCTTGGGTTCCTTAATCACGGGAGGCTCACCGAGTTCGGGGGGGGTGCTACGGTCGATCTCCGAAGGCGTTTTCTCAAAATCTTCGTTATCCTCGGGGAGGGGAGGAGCTTCGGCGCCCTGGACGATGTCCTCTTCTACGACGGAAGCAGTTTCAGAACCCTCGATCGCCAGTTCAGCTTGGCCGAGTGGCACAAAGCTGGTTTGAATGTAGGGCTGTCCTTTGATATACGTTTCGTATACACGCATGACATCTTCCTTGGTAACATCCAGGATCTTTTGGATTTCTTCCTCCAGAGCATCGGGTGAACCGTCAAAAACATTGGCATCGGCCAATTGGTACGACTTGAAGAAGACACTGGATAAACCATTGTAGAAGCTGGTCTCCTGGCGGTTTTTGATACGCTCCATGTCGCGGTCGTCAATGCCATTTTCTTCGAAACGGGTCATGGCTTTTTGCACGGCGGCATACACGTCGTCCAGGTCCGTATCGGCATTAGCGCGTACGCGCAGGTTAAAGGCACCGGCGAGTTCACGGGTCGAATTGTAGGCGCTGGCGTTGGGCGCCAGTTTTTCTTCCTCCACAATGACCTGATAAAGTGGTGCCCGCTTACCCTGCGACAGGAGTTCACCCAGATACGTGAGCGGGTACGAATCGGGATGTCCGTCCTCAACGGTAGGCCATACCATGCGCATTTCGGGCAGTTGGGCAAAGTTGTCCTGGTGCATCAGTTTGATGTTCCCGTCGAGGCTGACGGGCATGGGATCCATAGGCTCGGGATTTCCGCGGGCCGGGATCTCTGCGAAGTATTTTTCGATCAGGTCTTTTACTTCCTGCGATTCGATATCTCCGGCGATAACCATGGTTGCGTTATTGGGGCCGTACCATTTGTCGTAAAACTCCTTGACGTCGGTGATCGTGGCAGCTTGCAGGTCTTCCAGGGATCCGATTACCTGCCAGTTGTAGGGGTGACCTTCGGGATAGAGGGCTTTGTCGATCACGTAGTTGGTGTGCCCGTAGGGCTGGTTGTCGACACGCTGGCGCTTTTCGTTCTTAACGACCTGTTTTTCGTTTTCCAATACGGGTTCGGTAACGGTGTTGATCATGAATCCCATTCGGTCAGATTCCATCCACAGGATGCGCTCCAGGGCATCTTTGGGGATCGTTTCGTAGTAGATGGTTCCGTCGTTCCAGGTACCTCCGTTGAATTCACCACCCAATTCTTCGATGGTTTTAAAGAAGTTACCCTTACCAACGTTTTCCGAATTCTGGAAGAGCATGTGTTCGAAGAAGTGCGCGAATCCGGTACGTCCGGGTTTCTCGCGGTTCGAACCTACATTGAAAAGAATAGCTACGGAAACGATGGGATCGGAATCGTCCTCGTGCAGGATGATGTCGAGGCCGTTATCCAATTCGTATTTCTCGTAGTCAATTTTGAAGGATTGCTGGGCGGCGTCATTGCCACCACCTTCGGTGTTGCAGGCACTGAACACCAATAGCATGATGAAGAGTAGCCCTGAGAATGGTCTGAGTTGCATGAGCAAATGATTTTTTTTAAAAATAGCTGTTATGCTCCGATGGGACGAGAGAAAGTAGTCCTTTTAGTCAGCAAAACGTCGTTTTTAGACGGATAGGGGAAATCTCTATACCAAATCCCAATGTGCTTAAATCAGCATAAGTAAATGCCTTAAACGAAATTTTATGTGACAAATTTCAATGTGATGCGCAACCCATTGATTAATGTCACCGTACATACCCGGGAAACTCGTTCTTTGATTCGCTAGTAACAAACCCTTACACTCTCATGCACACTAGAAACACTACAACGACAACCCAGAGGGTGTCGATGGGTAAGGCATTGTTCGTACTTGAATTGCTTGCCCATGAAGACACACAACTTGTTCTTGACTTTTTTGGTGAATACCCTTGTGGCTCTTATCTGGACCTCCTGGTATCGACCCAATTGAACGCTGAAAGGTTAGAGTATTTGCTCGACCGGCTACTGGAAACAAACGTACTGCTCGAAAAGGATTCAGTCTATGGCACTGAATACGAACCGAATTTTGATCGCTTGCGGGTAATTGCTAAAGGCACTAAGAAATTATCACTTGGCATCGCTAAACAACCGGCCTTGGTCCGGTAGATCACATTCCTACTTTCAACATGATATTACTAGAAGCTCCCCGGAAAGGGGAGCTTCCCACGCCTCACTAGCTTCTCTGAAAAAAGATCACACCGGCAATTAACAGTTATGCACATTTTGTGGATAAGTGATGTTAGTGCCCGTTAGTTTACGTGTATAAAAATAATTGGCTATCGCCCTGGTTTTCCGTAATTTACATATGGATTACGGGTGCTTGGGGCGTCAGTTTACTGGTTACCCGGTACCCACAAGATTTTAGTGATTTTTGCTTTCGGTCAGTCGTGGCTGATGTCCCCTGCCCGGGTAGGCGTGGAACCTGCTCATGCGGCAATACTCAGCAAAATGGAAAAGGAACGCGGCCCTGCTGACCTATTTGGTGAGTGGGCCCGGTCGTGCTATACCGGGCCTTCGTTTTTGCTCTCCAGGTCAATGTCTCCGTAATAATTTGTCTGCTTGTCCGTCATCCACTTGGTGAGATACGTAATCTGTCCCACATGATACGAAGTATGTTCAATAACGTGGATCAGCATACTTATGCCGGTTTCCCGAAAAGCCTGAACCTGATAGGTCGCCAGTAATTGCTCCGTTTGCAACTGGTTCAGGACCTCTTCGATTTCCTTTTCCACCGTATTCAGCATTTCTATTAGTTCACGGGAGGAAAACCGTTGCTTTCCCGAAAATTCCGTCGATCGCTGCCGTTGATCGGGGCGTTGCCCCAAACCACTGACAATCCACTGCCTGCTATTCCCACAAACGTGAACGACCAGGGTGCCAATGCTATTGGAAACCTTACTGGGCTGCTGCCAGATCTGTTCGGCCGAAAGCATACCCAGGCATTGCCGAATGCGGGAAAAGGATTCCTCGAACAGTCGCCGCCTGACTTCCGTCAAAAGGGTAGCCTTGTAAATGCTGGAATATGCGGAAGGATTCATGGAAGGTATCGTTTAAGTATTGAGGGCTCCGCAAACACTGAGGGTCTGACCGGAAACGTAGGTTCCAAGTTCGGAGCCCAGGAAGACACATACGTCTGCGATCTCATTGGCTTTACCAAAACGCTTAAGCGGAATATTGCTCAGATAGGCATCGCGGGTGCTATCGTCCAGGGCATCGGTCATATCCGTCTCGATGAAACCAGGTGCAATGGCGTTAACCCGAATATTGCGGGAGCCCATTTCTTTGGCCAGCGATTTGGTGAAACCCAGGATACCTGCTTTGGAGGCCGCATAATTTGCCTGGCCGGCATTCCCGGTGACCCCAACAATGGAACTCATATTGATGATCACCCCACCGCGGTTCTTCATCATAGGTCGCAGAGCGTGCTTACTGAGATTAAAGACCGATTTCAGATTTACGTGAATGACCCGGTCCCATTGCTCCTCCGTCATGCGCAGCATGAGGTTATCTTGAGTGATACCGGCATTATTGACCAGGATATCGAGTTTACCAAAGCGATCTAAAACCTCTTTGATCAATGCTTCGGCCTGTTCGTAAGAAGCGGCATCAGATTTTAGACCTACCGCTTCACTTCCCAATTCCTGGCAAGCTTTAACGACGGCGATGGCTTGCTCCTCGGATGAACGGTAGGTGAAAACTACCTTTGCCCCTTGTTCGGCAAAACGTTTGACAATGGCTTCCCCGATCCCACGGGATCCGCCGGTGACTAAGGCAACTTTGTCCTGCAGTAATTTCATGTGTCCTGTGTAGGTTGGTTTGGCGGTAAAGGTAGGTAATTATACTACTTCCCAAAAAGTTTGGCGGGAGTCAAAACTGTTCCTGTTGGTACACGTACGGCACAAAGTGGGCGGGAATTCCCTCTCTAATTCGTTGCCGGGATATAATTCCGTAGATTAACGTGAGGTTGGGCCCGATCTATGAATTTTTCAAAGAACTTGCTTGAGTGCTAAACATAGCATCTCACGTTGAATTTGGTATTGGGTAGTATCATTTACTTAAATCCGGTTACCCTATACTTACTACCCTATACCGGGAGGTTGGGCATTAAATATCTTGCCTTAACGAAATAGTCTGTGCTCAACCTCACCATAGAGTACTTCAAACCGGCTCATCTATGCCTGATCTGCTCCTCTTGTCCGACTTTTCGGACTTCCTGTTATGGTTGGTTTTAGGGTTCATTGGGTTGTTGATTTTGGGCAATCTGTTTACCGGACCGTTGCAGCACTGGTTTATTTTCCGGCCACGGACCCTGCCTCCCGATCATTCCTTCGATCTGCCTCACCCGTATGTTGAGCACCGGATAGATACGGATCACGGGGGTCGTATTAACCTGCTTTGGTTTCAAAATCCCGTTTCGCCCAGGGGACTGGTCCTTTACTGCCACGGAAACGCCAGTACCGTCGATTCCTGGAATCCGACCCTGGCCTTTTTGCAAAAGCAAGACTACCAATTGATCACCTTTGATTACCGTGGATATGGTAAAAGCACCGGTCGCCGGAGTCAGGAAAATCTGTACCGCGATGCTGAGGCCGTTTACCAATGGGTGCGTAGGCAATCGCCTGATTTACCGATGATCCTGTACGGCCGGTCCATGGGGTCGACCTTCGCGACCCGTTTAGCAGCACGATTCCCTGCCGACTACCTGATATTGGAAACCCCGTTCTCGGGCATGAAGCGCTTGTTCTTTTCGTACTATCCCTTCCTGCCAAAGGTGTTTCGTTTTCGCTACACCTTTCCTACGTATCGCTATCTGAAGCGGGTTGCTATTCCCGTATTGATCCTTCAGGGTACCAGCGACCGGATCGTTCCTTTCCGCAATGCCATGCAGCTGACCCAATACCTTAAATCAACCGATCGATTCGTGCGTATTGATGGGGGAGGGCACCGAAATTTAGCCACTTTTGCAGCCTACCGAAAAGAGGTGGGAAGGGTTTTGAAGACGGTTCACGATAAACGGTAGACGGCTCACGGTCCACGGTTCAAACAGGCTGACCGGGAACGCAAAATTTTTATTCAACAACCAAAATCGAAATTGAGCACTTAGCACTGACCATTGATCATTCCAATACCGGGAACAACTCAAAAAAGGAGCAAGAGTCTCCTTTGGAGTGAACGAAAACACCCTTGGCGAAGTCGGTTCTACCCCAATTTCTCTTTCAAATACTCGCCGGTATAGGAACCCTCCACACCAATCAGATCTTCGGGACGCCCCTGAAACAGCAGCTCACCTCCCTGTTTACCACCTTCGGGGCCCAGATCGACCAGGTAATCGGCCGACTTGATCACCTCCATATTGTGCTCGACGATGAGCACGGTATGGCCCTGGTCAACCAATGCATTCATCGCGTCCAACAGGCGTCGAATGTCGTGGAAATGCAATCCCGTAGTCGGTTCGTCGAAGATAAAAAGGATGTGTTCCGTGCTGCGTTCTTTCCCCAGGAATGAGGCCAGCTTCACTCGTTGGGCCTCTCCACCCGACAGGGTACTACTGGATTGGCCCAACTTCACGTAGCCGAGGCCGACATCCTGCAGGGGCTTGAGTTTATTGACAACTTCAGGAACTTCCTGAAAGAAATCCATGGCCTCGTCAATGCTCAGATTGAGGATGTCGAAGATAGAGGCATCCTTATACGTTACGTCCAGGACTTCTTGCTTAAAACGCTTTCCTTCGCAGACGTCACAAATCAGATTGACGTCGGCCAGGAACTGCATCTCGATGACCTGTTCCCCTTCACCCTTACAGGCATCACAACGGCCCCCATCGACATTGAAGGAGAAATGTTTGGGCTTGAACCCACGGATCTTCGACAACTGCTGGTCGGCCATCAACGAACGAATGGCGTCGTAGGCTTTGACGTAGGTCACCGGATTGGATCTCGACGATTTACCAATGGGGTTTTGGTTGACCATTTCCACCTCGGTAATGGTATCCAGGTCACCCGAAAGGTCATTGAACAGGCCGGGTGACTTACTGTAATTCTCACCCTTCATTTTTTTCAGGGCCGGGTACAGGATTTGCTTGACCAGGGTTGTTTTACCCGACCCGGAGACACCACATACTACTGTCAGGGCATTAAGTGGAAATTTTACGTCGATGTTCTTCAGATTGTGCTGACGTGCGCCCGTTACTTCGATGAATTCGTGGAGTGGTCTGCGTTTTTCCGGCAATGGAATCTCCATCTCTCCACTCAGGTATTTTGCCGTAAGGCTGTCAGAAGCATCGGATTGTATCGTATCGTACGGACCGGCAAAAACGACCTCCCCGCCGAAAATACCCGCTTTGGGACCCACATCGACCAGGTAGTCAGCTGAGCGAATCACATCCTCTTCGTGTTCCACGACGATGACCGTATTCCCCAGGTCCCGCAGGGATTTCAGTACACTGACCAATCGGTTGGTATCGCGTGGATGCAGGCCAACGCTTGGTTCATCCAGGATATACATCGAACTGGTCAGGTTGCTACCCAGGGTTCGCGTCAGGTTTATGCGTTGCGTTTCGCCACCGCTCAATGAATTGGAGACTCGATTTAGGCTGAGGTAGTTTAATCCCAGATCAAGCATAAATTGCAGGCGATTTTGAATCTCCAGCAGCAATCGTTTGGCAATGGTGGCATCGTGGTCGCTCAGGTCCAGCTGGTCAAAGAAGGGCACTAGCTCATCGATCGGATATTCGATGAGCTCGGTGATGTCTTTATCGTTGATTTTCACGTAAGTCGCTTCTTCGCGCAGTCGTCCGCCGTCGCAATTCGTACAACGGGTACGCCCCCGATACCTCGCGAGCATAACCCTGTTCTGGATCTTGTACAGCTTTTCCTGGAGCTCTTCGAAAAAGTCGTTGATGCCGTCAAAATGGGCATTA
Source organism: uncultured Saprospiraceae bacterium (assembly GCA_964342305.1). Classification (GTDB taxonomy): domain Bacteria; phylum Bacteroidota; class Bacteroidia; order Chitinophagales; family Saprospiraceae; genus DT-110. The sequence goes on from CAYFGK010000016.1 coordinate 43,649, forward strand.
CCCCTCCACAGCAGGCGCCGTTCAGCCCGGGTCAGATCCTGGTAAGCAGTATGGACGGGGAAATCAAAATGATGGGCCTGATCCAGAAAGTGATCGAGCCAGCGACCATACTTTTCACCTTTCCAGCAGGCTACCGCGCCTTCGTAAACGGAAAGGGATTTATCGGGCACTACTTTATCCTCGTCGATCCCCATGATTTGTCCGAATCCTTCGCAACTCGGGCAAGCGCCGTAGGGATTATTGTAGTTGAATAGTTGGGGGGTGGGCTCCAGAAAGGTGATACCATCCAGCTCAAACCGGTTGTTGAACGGCTTGGTTTCTCCATCCATAATATCGATCACGCACTCACCCTCACTTTCGTAAAAAGCAGTCTGCACCGAATCGGCGATACGGCGGCTATTCTCTTCGTCATCGTGCCGCACCACGAAGCGGTCGATGAGTACCAACAGTTCTTTCTCCTGTATATCTCCGATCGACTCCTTCAGCAGCGGATCATCGCTTTCGAGAAAATCCTGAATATCGGCCAACTCGCCTTGGGTATTGCGGAAGCGGGTATAGCCTTTTTGCAACAGCAGGTTCAGTTCCTGTGCTAATTGGCGGTCCTTGTATTTGTAGGGCAGCGGAATGAAGAGTTGCACCTTGGCTCCTTCTTCCTGAGCGTGAATGAAATCGGTGACATCGGACACCTCGTGCTTGCGGACCAGGTCTCCCGTTACGGGCGAAAAGGTCTTACCAATGCGTGCATAGAGGAGACGCAGATAGTCGTACACTTCGGTTAGTGTGCCTACGGTAGAGCGTGCATTGCGGGTACTCACTTTCTGCTCAATGGCAATGGCGGGGCAAATGCCTTTGATGTAGTCGACCTCGGGCTTCTTCATCCGCATCAGGAACTGGCGTGCGTAGGAGGAAAGACTTTCGACGTAGCGCCGTTGCCCTTCGGCAAACAGGGTGTCCATAGTCAGGGAGGATTTCCCGGAACCGGAAACACCCGTGAAGACGATGAGCTTATTCTTGGGGAGTTTCAGCTCAATATCCTTGAGGTTGTTGCCCCGCGCACCCTTGATATGGATATGGTTGCGTAGTGCCTCTTTTTCCTCGATTTGTGCTTGCTTTTTTTTCAGATCTACCGGCATGTACGGGACATTTTTTACGTGTACGAACGTGACGAGTGCAAGGCAATGACTACCCATCGGAGCCATTGGCTACATCCGCGCAAATATACCTGAACTTAAGTGGTTAGGAAAGTATAGTACACCCGATATAACTATAGCAATCTCATAAAGTTGCATGCCTTTTAGCCTTTCGGCAAAAAAGGAAGGGTAGGAGGGGAATCCCTTTGATAGGCCGGTAAGGTGTATTCAACAATGTCTTCCCCCTTTTCTTCCCGGATGGTTGCAGGAGAAGGCCCAAGCCCCGTTCTTAATCGAAAAAGAAGGTGCTTATGAATTACCGGTTTAGTCTTTTTTTATTCCTGGCTTTTCTCTCCTACAGCCCGGTGTTCGGTCAGCAAATCGAGATTCTTTTTATTGGCAATAGCCTTACCTATACGAATGATCTGCCCGGGATGGTCCGTCGTCTTGGTGAAACAGTGGATCAAAAGATCAGGGTAACCTCCGTTTGTTACCCCAATTATGCCCTGGAGGACCACTGGCGGGACGGGGAGATCCAGAAGCTATTAAAAAGGGGCCAGTTTGAATATGTTCTTTTCCAGCAAGGCCCGTCCTCCCAGGCTTACGGGCGCACGTCCTTGCAGAAGTATGGCGGCATGATCAGTAACCTGGCCCGCAGGAATAGCGTTGAGCCCACTTATCTGATGGTCTGGCCGGCGGTACAGTATTACCATACTTTTCCCGGTGTCATTGCTAATCACGAAGCAGCAGCTCAGAAAAATGACGCCTTACTCGTGCCCGCCGGTGAAGCCTGGCAGCATTACCGGACAGGCACCTTTGATGAGGACCTGTATGGTCCCGATCAGTTTCATCCTTCCGCTACTGGTACTCTGCTAACTGCCCTCACAGTGGTTCAGGTCTTATTTCCTGATTTGGATCCGGGGCAGATCCCATACCGGAAGGTAGTGGGCCTGGGCGTGGCCGAAGCAACGTGGGAACGGATGTGCTTGTCTGTTAGAGAGATATTGCACTAGACAATCACCCAAAAAAAATACCATGTATCGGCAATTCTTTATTTGGTTTTTCATTTGCACATACTGTACCTCGTACGGACAGGGATCAAAGTCAGCAGGGGTTTTCCCGGAGGAAGTTGTCTCCTGGGTACGGCAGCATGCTCAAACCATTCCCTCTATTGCACCTGAGTCATATAAAGAGGATTTATCTTTCATGGACGAGGTTATTGGTAATCATCAATTAGTCCTTTTGGGTGAGGGTACCCACGGTACCCGGGAGATCTTTCAGCTCAAAGACAAGATCGTGCGGTACCTGATCGATCAGAAAGGATTCTCGACCTTGGGTATTGAGTATGATCTAATTGATGGGGTATATGTCGACCGGTATATTCATAACCAATCAGCAGATTTATACCAGGCTCTGGACCAACAGCGGGGCTGGGTTTGGAATACCGAAGAACTCGCTACTCTTATCCAATGGTTAGCGGAATACCGGATTGCTGGAGGAGAAATAGATTATTATGGTATTGATCTGTTTGAACTAACTCAATCGGCCGAGGTGTCACTAAGGTATTTGGAGAAAGCGGGAAAAATGTCACCTTTATTCTCCGATGCCTGGCGGGATTCCTTTGGTAAGGATGTATCTTTTTATGCTTCGGACCCGGACGCCTTTTATTCAGCTTTGGGTGAAGCAGGGCTAAGCGGAAATTACCGTTTGGTGGAATTGATGCAGTGGCTGGTGGATGCATTCGGGACCAGGGAGGCAGTTGCCACTGACCCTGAGGATTGGCGTTTCCATCGCCAGTTAGCCCTCACTGCTTTAAACCGTTCGCGTCACCTGCTTCAATTTAACTACGATTACCTTTTTGGAACAGAAAGCTGGCGGGAGCAGCTAGCTCTGTTTCGGGCGTTTCCGCAAAAAACGGATAGCCTGCGGCAGTATCTGGCCAAATTAGGAGATACTCATTTAAGTTCTTCGTTAAATCCTATTCTCACAGCAGTGGAGAATCCGTTTCAGGGCCGTACTACCTACTTAACGGAACTGAACTTCCAGCAACGCCGTAATTGGTCGGATAATATCCAATTGGCGATCCAGCGGTTAGATCTTCGACGGGAGATTTATCGCCAAAAAATCACATTAACTGATTACCAGCACCTTTTTCAGCTACTGAGGGATTTGGATCAGCTCCTTTCTTGGTATAAGAACGCCTTTGATCAGCCTTTGGAGCGCCTGAATTATCGGGAAATAGGATTGGCGGAAAACGTTCGCTTTCTGGACTCATTAAAGGATTCGGGTACCGTGATTTGGGCGCACAATCTGCACGTGACTAAAGTGCAGACTAACACCCGAAGTGACGGGGATAAGATGGGCACATTTTTAAAACAGGTGTACGGAGATGATATGCTGGTCATTGGCACATTGATCGGGCAGGGCACGGTTCAGGCCTGGGATTACCGGGGTGAAAAACGGAAGCTGGGCGTTATGCAGATCCCACAACCTAATGCAGGGACTATGGAAGACCTGTTCGTAGAAGCAGATTGTACTATCTGTTTGCTGGACTTACGCCAGATCCCGAAGGATGGGGTAGTTGCCGATTGGTTCGGGACGGAACAGCCTTTTAGATCGGTCGGAAACTTTTACAATCCTGATGAACCCGGGGAATTCTTTATTAAGGATGTTATCCCCGATCACTTTGATGTGTTGGTTTTTATTAAGGAGACGACCCGAGCCATTCCGACGGATGCTGTTCGGGAGCGATATTTTAAGGAGTAGATATACCGGCAACGAAGTGCTATAAAAAGATGCCATCCCCGATGCCATCCTAGATGGCATCTCCTTTTTTGGCAATCCAGACGACCAATTAAACATTTACCATCGCTCTCCGGGAACTATTATTAAACATTCATAGGAAAATTCCCTTACCAAATTCAAAGCGCCTGCTACCAGTGCAGCAAATGGTTTAGCTTTATTTTATGAAAGTCGTTAATCTTCTGTTAAGGTCAGTAAAAAAAGAGGGCTCAACCTTTCATGAATGAAAAATCCCCTTATATTTGAAGGGTATTCACGCAATATTTCTCACCAAAACGAATCCGTCTATACGCGTAAACTTCTACACTTAAAATAGTTTCAAGCAAGTTAATCCCATTTAAAAAGCTATTTAGGTATGCAAGTTACGCTAAATGATCAAGAGCTTATTGCTCGTTATCTGGACGGAGACGACCGCTCCTTCGAAGAACTTCTCAACCGTCACCAGCAAAAGATCTACACATCGATCTACCTCTTTGTGAAAGACCAGAGCCTGGCGGAAGATATTTTCCAGGAAGTTTTTATCAAGATTATCGACACCCTTCGCAAGGGTAAGTACAACCACGAGGGTAAATTCCTGCAGTGGGCTATGCGGATCTCGTACAATATGTGCGTAGATTACTTCCGTCGCAACAAGCGTCGCCCTAAGGTGTCGCCCACGGAAACCTTCGATATCTTCGATGTTCTCCAAACTACCGAAGCCAACGCTGAGCAAAATATCATCCGCTCCCAAACCCACGACAAAGTGCGGGCACTGGTGGATATGTTGCCTCCCGAGCAACGGGAAGTCGTCATCCTGCGCCATTACGCGGATATGAGCTTCAAAGAAATCGCCAAGTTGACCCGCGTCAGCATTAATACGGCCCTGGGTCGCATGCGCTACGCATTGATCAACATCCGTAAGATGATCGAAGAAAAAGACATCGTTCTCCAATAAGATTTATCCTAAGAAACCGCGGAGCTACGCGCTCCGATACAGCGTTCCGCGCGATACCCTGAATGGGGTATCCCAAAACCGATTATTTAGGTCGTCTTTAGGTCTCAGAAGTGTACAGCCCCCCCGCCGTGCAACTTCTGAGGCTCTTTTTTGCCGTAAGGCTGTAGGCCTGCACCTAAAAAACGGTCGGCCTTATCTCACAGGAGGTAAGGCCGACCGTTTTTTAGGTGTAAATGTCGGCTCCATGAGCAAGAGCTGCTTTTGGGAGGAGCGCGGTATTCGATAATTTGGAAGAGACATTAGAGTAGGATGAGCATGAGGCTTAGGTGCCATTCCTTCCTTTTGACCTCTGACCTTCCGACCTCCGACATCCAACTTACTCATTGGCTTTATACTGATGCGCAAAATCTTTCGCAAAGTAAGTGATGATGGCATCCGTACCAGCCCGGCGCAAGGATAACAGCGTCTCCGGCATGGCCGTCTCGTAATCCAGCCAACCATTCTGACACGCAGCAACCAGCATAGCGCATTCACCACTTACGTGGTAGGCAGCAATGGGTAAGGAACTGTGATCTTTCAGGGATTTAATCACGTCGAGGTAGTGCAGGGCTGGTTTTACCATCAGGAAATCAGCACCCTCTGTTTCATCGAGCGTAGCTTCGATCAATGCCTCCCGGCGATTGGCCGGATCCATTTGGTAGGTTTTCTTGTCGCCGGCCTTGGGGGCTGAATCGAGGGCATCGCGGAACGGACCGTAAAAGGCACTAGCGTATTTTGCGGTGTAGGACATGATGCCCGTTTTCGTAAATCCCGCTTTGTCTAGGGAATTGCGCAGGAATCCGACCCGGCCATCCATCATATCGGAGGGTCCCAGAACGTCAAAGCCTGCCTGGGCCTGGGCGACGCCCATTTTGGCCAGGATTGGTAACGATTCGTCGTTGAGGATCTCCCCCTCCTTCACCAGGCCATCGTGCCCGTCACTGCTGTAAGGGTCCATCGCCACGTCGCTGATCAGGCAGATTTCCGGGTAGCGCTCTTTAACCCTGCGGGCCGCGTGGAGGTAAAAATTATCTTCGTGGTAACTGTAGGTAGCCGTTGCATCCTTCATAGCCTCCGGGATGGCGGGAAACATCATAAAGCTGCGCACCCCGAGGTCGAGGCATTCTTCGACCTCTCGTATAATTTGATCGACCGACAAACGCTGGCTAACGGGAAGAGACGGAATATCCTCCCGGATATTTTTGCCATCAACTAAAAATAAAGGTTGTACGAGGTGGTCGGGTGTCAGATTGGTCTCCCGGACCAGCCGGCGTATGGCATCAGATTGACGATTTCTGCGAGGACGTTTTATCATGGGTTATTGTCGTTTTTGCCGGATTAGCGGGCACCGGATCGTACCCGTTCCCCCCCCAGGGATGGCAGCGGCCAATGCGCTTCATTCCCAACCATAAACCTTTCCACAACCCCCACTGACGCAGCGCATCGACGGTATAATGTGAACAGGATGGATGGTACTGGCATTTGTTGTGTCCCAGCAGCGGAGACAAGGTAGCCTGGTATATCCGGATAATGAAAATGAGAATATGCCGCAAGGTAAATTATTTAAAGGTGACCGTCTCGGTTCGGTATCCTTTGCGAAATAACAGGGTTCCTTCCTGACGGTTGGGGCCGACAATGTGCATAATGTTCTTCTGGTCGTCGTAAAGATCGAGCAGCACATCGTAGGTGACGGTCATTTCCCGGAAAGGGGGCAAGTCCCTTACTTCCAGGTAGCACCAGACCGCCTGCATGTCTTCGCTGATTTCTTTTCCCAGAAATCGGAAGGATACCGGTTGGCCATCAATGGCGAACTGTACTTGTTCCTCGAGGTAACGACCCAGATAGTATTCGGCATCGGAGCTCTCCATTTTCGTGCAAATGTAGAGGCTGTCAGCGCCGCGTTCAGCCAGGGCCAGTTCGAGGTCATCAATAAAAACGTGCATGCTCATTTGCAGAGCCTGCTCCTGTGGGTTGTACTCGACCATACAACGGCTTACGTGAAATTTGTGTAAGTCGGTCGTTTTGTGCGAAAGGCCGGATAATAGAACCAAAAATAAAGACATCCACATAGTTGATGGGTTGTGATTACCAGGGTATACGTTCCAGTGCCATGATCAGGGAAATACCCGCAGCGGCGCCGGAGATGAACAAGTTCCACGACCGTTGCCGAATCCGCAGTACAGAAAAAGCAACGAATGAAGCCAGCAGGATCACGACTACAATAAGTAATTGGCCCAATTCAACGCCTACATTAAACGCAAAAAGCTGTTTGATGAAACTATTCTCCTGCCCCGGAATGACCAGGGACCGAAAAAAATTGGAGAATCCCATGCCGTGTATTAAACCAAACAACAGGGCGAACAAGTAGTTGAGTCGCACCCGCCGGTCGAAGGTTCCTTCAACGTCGTCGGAGTCGAATTGGTGAACTACTACATTATAAATAGCTGTAGCAAAAATCGTGACCGGGATCAGAAACTCAATCAATTCACCATTGATCGGAATGATATCCATGGCCGCCAGGGCGAGGGTAACGGAATGGCCGATGGTAAAGGCCGTGACCAGGATGGCAACCTTTCTCCATTCTGCTAACCGGTAAATCGCACAAAGGGCGACGATAAACAGGATGTGATCGTACCCCTGTAGGTCGGAAATATGCTCAAAGCCGAGCTGCAGATAGGTCTGAAAGGTAGATTGCATGGTTGGTTGTATTTGCCACAAAAATACGTAAACCACGGTAAAAAGAAGCCTCCCACCACAGGTGAGAGGCTTCTTTGTCGGCCAGAAAACCGCTCCTAGTAGCGGTAGTATTCCGGCTTGAATGGCCCTTTCTGTTCCACGCCGATATAGTCGGCCTGATCTTTCGACAAGGTTTCGAGTTCTACCCCGATCTTTGCCAGGTGCAGGCGCGCAACCTCCTCATCGAGGTGCTTGGGCAGGGTGTAGACCTTATTCTCGTATTGATCCTGATTGTTGAACAACTCCATCTGAGCCAGTACCTGGTTGGTGAAAGAGTTGGACATTACGAACGAGGGGTGGCCGGTGGCACAACCCAGGTTTACCAGTCGGCCCTCGGCCAGCAGGATGATATCGTTGCCGTCGATCGTGTATTTGTCGACTTGCGGCTTGATCTCCACCTTCGAATCACCGTGATTTTTATTCAGGTAGGCAACGTCGATCTCGTTATCGAAGTGTCCGATATTACAAACGATGGTCTTATCTTTCATCAGTTTGAAGTGCTCCTTGGTTACAATGTCCTTGTTACCGGTTGCCGTTACGACCATGTCGACACGGGGAATAGCATCTTTCATGCGCTTCACTTCAAAACCGTCCATAGCGGCCTGCAGGGCACAGATCGGGTCTACTTCCGTTACGATCACCCGGCAACCGGCTCCGCGCAAAGAAGCAGCAGAACCTTTACCAACGTCGCCGTAACCGGCTACGACAGCTACTTTACCCGCCAGCATGACATCGGTGGCACGGCGGATAGCGTCAACCAATGATTCACGGCAACCGTATTTGTTGTCGAATTTGGATTTGGTAACTGAGTCGTTGACGTTGATTGCAGGAACAGGCAGTGTACCATTGCGCTCGCGCTCGTACAGGCGGTGAACGCCCGTAGTCGTTTCTTCGGAAATACCGCGGATGTCTTTAGCCAACTCGGGATTCTTATCAAGGATGACATTCGTGAGATCACCGCCATCATCGAGCACCATGTTGGGCGCTTTACCACCTTCAAAAGCGAAGAGGGTTTGCTCCACGGCCCACCAGTACTCCTCTTCGGTCATGCCTTTCCAGGCAAAAACGGGAACACCAGCTTCGGCAATAGCCGCCGCGGCGTGGTCCTGAGTAGAAAAAATATTGCAGGAAGACCAGGTTACTTCGGCACCCAGCTCGACCAACGTTTCGATCAATACGGCCGTTTGAATGGTCATGTGCAGGCAACCGGCGATCCGAGCACCTTTGAGGGGTTTGCTCTCGCCGTACTTTTCGCGCAGCGACATTAGTCCGGGCATTTCTGCTTCGGCAAGCTCAATCTCCTTGCGACCCCAGTCAGCCAGTGATATATCCTTTACTTTGTACTTCAAGTTTTGTACGGAATCCATGAAATAGATGGTTTTAAATATTCAAAAGCGATGCAAAATTACTGTTTTCCCATCGGTAAAGCAATGAAACTAAACCGGGCGGGAAGTCCTGGCCATTTTGTGGCATTATGGTGACTAAACAGAAGGTAGTACCCTGATATAAAACGGTTAGCGACGCTTTAGTTGCCCGAGGTGAGGGATTTTGCTTACGCAAAAAATGAATCAGCTTCTGGGTATTGTGCGATTCCTTAGAAGACCAACAACAGAAGGTGATCGCGGTGGTCTTCTGGAGGTCCTTTAGACATACGAAAATCAGTAAGTTGGGTTTCCGTAATGGAGTAAATGCTAACCCCCGGCTGGTAAACACCAGAGGCACACTACGCCTTCCATGGGGGTCATTCGCGCCCCTGCCATTTACCGACCGGCTTGCCGGGGGTATAAGTACGCATAGCAGCCAGGAGGTCATCCGGCGATTGTTCGGAGAGGATAAACTGGCGGTGGGCCGGCTTCAGAAAACCCATGGCCAGCAGATGATCCAATTGCTTGAACAGCAAATCGTAAAAACCCTGAACATTCAGGATACCGATCGGCTGCTGGATCTGGCGAAGCTGCACCAGGGTGAGCATCTCAAAGAGTTCGTCGAGTGTCCCGAAGCCGCCGGGAAGTACCATGACACCATCCGACCGGCGGGCCATTTCCAGCTTGCGCTCGTGCATGGTGTCAACGACTACCAGTTCACTTAAGCCGGCATGACACACTTCGCGTTCCTGCAGGAAGTAGGGAATCACGCCGGTCACACGGCCACCGCCCTCGAGTACACGATCGGCCATTATGCCCATCAAACCCACATTGCCTCCTCCGTAAACCAGTTCGATACCTTCCCGAACGAGTACGTCGGCTAGGAGCCGGGCTTGCTGCGTGAAAATAGGATCGTGGCCCGCATTGGAACCACAAAAAACTTGGATGGCCTGCATAGGAGATTAGTTCTCGTTTCGTCCGAATTCTTTGTGTAGTGCCTGGATAAACCGCAGGCCGGCGGCAGGGTTCGTTGCCAGGGGAATATTATGTACATCACACAGACGCATGAGCATGTTGACGTCCACCTCGTGGGCGTGTTTTCCCAGCGGATCCCGGAAGAAGATGACCATATCGACCTTGCCTTCAACCAGGCGGGAAGCGATCTGTGCATCGCCACCAAGAGGGCCGCTACTCATTTTTTCGACCTCAAGCCCGGCATTTTCCAGGTGTGATCCGGTCGTACCCGTAGCGATCAGGTGAATATTATGGCGTTGGAAGAAATCCATATTGTCGCGAATAAAAGCCACCATGTCCACTTTTTTTCCATCGTGGGCGATGATCGCGAGGGTCATGTGATCCGTCATTGTGTTATGAAATTGTGAAAACCCGTTGTTTGGATTGTTTCTAGGGTGGATTCTGTATTTTTGGGGAAATTATCAAAACTTAATCAAAACCGTGTATTTATGCGCAACCTAATCGCACAGGTAATTGCTTTAGTGTTTTGTATTGGTTTGAGTATGCCTGCCTCCGCTCAGATAGCGGCCCCGGCACCAAGCCCTTCTGCTGAATTTACGCAGACTGTTGGTCTGACCGATGTGACGGTAACATACTCCCGTCCAGGTAAAAAGGACCGCAACATTTTTGCGAAAGACGGCTTAGTACGTTTCGGAGAAGTGTGGCGTACCGGAGCAAATCAAGCTACCCAGATCACCTTTGGTGATGATGTAAAAGTTGGTGGTGCTTCTCTGGAAGCAGGTACCTACGCTATCCTCACGAAGCCAATGGCTACTTCATGGGAAGTCATGTTTTTCCCGTTCGAGACCGGCAACTGGGGAAGCTACGTAGAGAAAACACCCGCTGCTACCGCAAAAGCGGAGGTGACTAAACTGAATCACACCGTGGAAAGCTTTACGATCAACATCGATGCACTGACCAATGAAAGTGCTGTTCTGCAGTTCATGTGGGACAAGACCCTGGCTTCATTGCCACTGGAAGTGAACACCGATGAAAAAGTAATGGCTTCCATCAACCGCGTCATGGAAGGTCCTTCTACGAATGATTATTACGCTGCGGCCAGCTACTATCTGGCTGCCGGCAAAGATCTGAAACAAGCACACAGCTGGGTTAAAAAAGCGAACGCTGAGAATCCTCAATTCTGGACACTGCGTACCCAATCCCTCATCGAGGCCGAACTGGGTATGACCAAAGAAGCTATCGCTACCGCTAAGAAATCGTTGTCAATGGCCAAAGAAGCCGGAAACATGGACTACGTTCGCATGAACGAAGCTTCCATCGCCGAGTGGCAGAAGTAATCAGTTGATCATAACAACTTACCGCCAAAACGAAAAGTGCTCATGTGGAAACGCATGGGCGCTTTTGGTTTTTCTAAGATCTTAGATAAAAAGAGGCTAGATAGAAGATGGAGACGGTCTTGTCTTCTGTCTAGCCTCTACGTGTCTAACCTTTGTCCGTAACGACTACCGCCAAAAGGAAAAGTGCTCATGTGGAAACGTATGGGCGCTTTTGGTTTTTCTAAGATCTTAGATAAAAAGAGGCTAGATAGAAGATGGAGACGGTCTTGTCTTCTGTCTAGCTTCTAGAAGTCTAGCCTCTAAATATCAGCCTCTTAGAAAGATCGACTCAGTAAACGCATACCCCAATACCTCCTTAACCTTTCGGTTTGAGACCACCTTGTAGGAGGCCTCATCGGTTGGCAGGAAAGTGGGTGGTGCCATATCCAGCTGTCGGGCCATTTCCGGGTAGTAGTCTCTCCGGGCAGGATGTTCGTCGGCTACTACGTTGAAACACTCTCCCCATTGCTGCTGCTCCAAAATGGCCAGGCATACCCCGATGGCATCGTTCAGGTGCACCATATTGACCGGGGCATTTCCATTCGACAGATTTTCGCGACCCGACAGAAAGCGAGCGGGGTGACGTTGCTTACCAATCAAACCGCCCATACGCAGGACCGTCGTCTGGGGGCGCTGGATCAATCCCAGGTAACGCTCAGCGGTTATCAGGGCCCGACCGGAAGTCGTATCAGGTTCCGGTTCATCTTCTTCATTTACCAGATCATTCGTGTTTCCGTAGACTCCGGTAGAACTTACAAAGAAGGCGTACGGAATTTCGTGGGCCTGGGCCAACATGGAAATGGTCTTAATGCGTTCCGGGAATTCTTCTTCCACATCTGGCCGGCGCCGCCCCGGGGGGGTGTTGATGAACAGTACGTCGCAATCGAGAAAATCGTCAATATCCCCACTGGCCTGGATCTGGCTTCCATTGATCTCCAGGTGAAAAGGGCGAATACCCAGTGCTTCTAACTCAGCGAATCGCTCAGGAGTGGTGGTGGACCCTTGGACTGTGTAGCCCTTTTCGACGAGGATAGCTCCCAGGGGAGCACCCAGCCAACCGGCTCCCAGCAGTGATATTTTTTTGATCGGTGCTGACATATACAAGGTGTTGTGCACGCCGGTCTGCGGGCCGGCCTGTTCATCATACAACTGTAAACAGCTAGCATGTGTTTGTAAAAATAAAATGCGCTACCAACCTATTTCCTGCGCCTTCCACGATGAATTAGAGGCTTTAGCAACGCTTCGAAAAGAGGTAGTCATCCAGTTTAAAGATCCTCAGGGCCACATCCGGGAACTTAATGCCCGTATCCGTACTTTCCAAACCCGGGCCAGCGAAGAATTCATGATCCTCGATTCCGGCCTCGAAATCCGATTGGATCACCTCATCTCGGTAGACGGGAAATTGCTGAGTGGCTACTGCTAAGAATAGGTTTGAGGTTTGAGGTGTGAGGTG
>CAYFGK010000016.1:56557-62058 GCA_964342305.1 uncultured Saprospiraceae bacterium
ACCTGCCCTATTGGCGTTCATAGCAGCCCGCATCCGGCCGCATGGGATCGCGCAGGTTGCCCAGCAGATCGGTGGCAATGGGCCGGGGAATGCGAATGGGTTCCCCCAACTCCTCGGCGACTGAAAGCGTATCGAGGAGATAGATATCCTCGTTGGGGTCCTCAAACAGAGCACTGTCCCGGGTGGCATTGATGCAATTGCGGCATTGGTTGTCGAAAAAGTCGGCGTAGAGTCCTTCCGACTGGGTGAGAAGCTCGTCGACCTTAACCACACAATGCTGGAAGAAAGGATTGAACAGGTTGCCTTGCTCGCCTCCCGAAATGTCGTTGAAGATCAACTCGTCGCGCCGGGTACCGAAGAGAATACTGTTGCGGAAACGGGCGTTCAGGCGGTAAACAGATCGCTCCTGGCAAACGAGGGGATCATCGTAACATACAAAGTTGCTCATGGCAACGGCCGAAGCATCAACTCCGTAGCTGGCAATGGTGCAGTAATCGAAGTTGTAATCTCCTCCGTGAACCAGTTGGACCGAGTTGGCGAGGTTATTATAGATCAGGCAATTCTCGGCGTTGATGGTGGACCGTACACCCACCAGGCCGCTGCTGGAAGTGTTGTAAATCTGACTGCTGCGCAGGTCGAGGGCAGCAGTGGAGTCCACGTAGACTCCGAAAATACTGTTTTTGATGGTGGTATGTTCAATAATGTTGTTGCGGCTGCCTGGCCCCAGAATGATTCCCGTCCATTGACCGGGTTCTTCCGCAAAGACATCCTCCAACCGGTCGCCCTGGATCACAACGGGGTCTTCCTGAGTGCCCCGGATCACCAGCCGGCCGTTATTGAGCATGTACAAAATTCCGTCGTTGAACGTACCGAAAACCTCATTCCGGGCAATACCTCCGTGTACGTAAATCTCGGTACCCGCCGGAATATTGAGCGTACAGCTATCAACAAAAACCTCGCCGTAGATCACGTAGGGTTTGGGGTCGTCCCAGGTTATTGTACCATTATTGCAGGAAAGGACCACCGGTACCCCCTTATTGAACCGGCTCGGAAAATAATTGGCATTCTGTCCCCAGGCCTCCAGCACAACGGATTGAACCTGGTCGTTGGTCTCTACGATGAGCCTTTCATCGATCACGAATGGACTCACTGACAAGGGCTGGTCGGGGTCAACGGTGACCTCAGCAAAAATGTAGATGCTGTCCTGGCCGAAGATCTCGACATTTTCAACGGCTTTACCGGGAATACCATCGACATTAAGCCGAAAAGAAGAAGCCTCTCCGTCCTCCAGGTATACACGTCCGATGCGCACCGGACGTTGATTGGGGTTATACACCTTGATGCTGCGTGTGGCGGAACCCAATTCCGTAAATACGGTATCAAATCGCAGCGTATCTGATGAGAATTCCAGCGTTACGGAACCGTCGGTAATGAAGTCAAAATCATCCTGACATGAACTGACGAGTAAAGTCAGTATTCCCAGCATCCAGCATAAGGTATTGCGTAGTGTCATATCCATTCGTTCTGGTGCGCAAAGATAGTTTGAAACCACAGTTTTCCCGGTTCAGGGTGAATTATTTCACTACCGGGCCCCTGAGAATTCCGTGTGTTTATTTTTTGGCGAAAGCCGGAAAATCAAATCAAAATGCAGATTTCAGACGTTACTCTTTCACGTTTTCCGTCAACATAGCGTACGGATCGCACGGTTATTGTGTTTGGTCGTTCATTTGGCAATTTAGTCAGGGGAATATGTTACGGACCGGACAGTATGAATGGTCTAAATTCCGGTACCTTTGACTGGTTAACGCTAAAAAGATCTGTATTGAGTGCACTAACAGTGGATGTTATCATCCCCGCTTTTAACGAAGAAGAATCAATTGCGCTGGTATTAGGCGACATTCCTGAAACCGCAGTACGCGAGGTCATCGTTTGTAATAATGCATCCACTGATAATACCGTGGAGGTAGCCAGGCGGGCAGGGGCAACAGTGCTGACCGAAAACCGTAAAGGGTACGGTAGTGCCTGCTTGCGGGGCATCTCTTATCTGAAGAAAAAACCCCTGGCTGAACAACCCGATGTGGTAGTGTTCCTGGACGGTGATTACTCGGATCACCCCGAGCAAATGCCGGAACTGGTCCGGCCGATCGAGGAGGACGATTATGATCTGGTGATCGGGTCGCGGGCACTGGGAGAGCTGGAACAAGGAGCGATGCAGCCGCAACAGGTTTTTGGGAATTGGCTGGCCACCACGCTGATCCGGTTGTTTTATAAGTACGAGTTCACCGACCTGGGGCCCTTTCGTGCTATTAAATGGACCGCATTGCAGGAAATCGACATGGTGGACCCCGATTTTGGCTGGACCGTTGAAATGCAGGTTAAGGCCGCCAAACACGGCCTGAAATGCACGGAAGTACCCGTAAAGTACCGACGCCGGGTTGGCGTATCCAAAGTGTCGGGAACGATCCGGGGGACTATCCTTGCCGGACATAAGATCCTGTGGACCATATTTAAGTTAATCTAGCACGCCCGGCCTATCGGGACCGTTAAAACCGTGACGTAAAAATAATCGGATGATTGCCTATGTTTTTCTGGCCATTTACTCATTGGCCTTGTTGTATATCACCGTGTATTGCCTCATGCAACTGAATTTGCTGGTGGCCTATAAGCGCTATACCAAAAAGGCCAGCCACCAGCCATCCGGCGTATTGTCCCAGCCGGTCTCCACCCACCATTTGATTCCGGCGGGTATCGATGAAGATGGGGACGATACCGATGCCTGGCCCATGGTGACGATCCAGTTGCCGATCTATAACGAAAAATATGTCATCGGTCGGTTGATCGATTCGGTAGCTCGCTTCGATTATCCACGTGACCGCTTTGAAATTCATATTCTTGATGATTCCACTGACGAGACAGTGGACCTGGTCGCCGACAAGGTCGCTCAGTACAGGGCGGAGGATTTTCGGATCGAGCAGGTTCGCCGTCCGGTTCGACAAGGCTTCAAAGCCGGGGCCCTGCGCGATGGTATGCCCCTGGCAAGCGGGGAGTTTATCGTCATTTTTGATGCAGACTTCGTCCCCCGACCCGATTTTCTGCGTCGTACCCTTCCGTATTTCGAAAATGAAAAAGTAGGTGTCGTACAAACCCGCTGGGAACACATTAACGAGGATTACTCCCTTATCACCCGCTTGCAGGCCTTACAGCTAAACGTACACTTTACCGTCGAGCAGGTGGGCCGGATGGGCGGCGAGCATTTCCTGCAATTCAACGGCACCGCGGGTATCTGGCGCAGGGCGTGTATTGAAGAAGCCGGTGGTTGGGAGGCAGATACTCTAACGGAAGACCTGGACCTCAGTATCCGTGCCCAACTCAAAGGATGGCGTATTCATTTTCTCGAAAAGGTAGGGTCGCCCGCCGAACTTCCGGCAGAAATGAACAGCCTGAAATCCCAGCAGTACCGCTGGATGAAGGGGGGCGCCGAAACGGCCCGTAAGCTGCTGCCTAAGGTTTGGAAATCCAATATTGGCCTGGGAAAAAAGATTCACGCAACGGTTCATTTGCTGGCCAGTACCGTCTTTGTATTTGTATTTATCACCGGCGTATTCAGTGTTCCTTTATTGTTTGTACTGAACGATCTGATGGAGGTGGGGTTTGACAAGAACTGGTTTGCGGGATTCCTGGTGGGCCTGCTTTCTATCATGGCGGTGTATTACGTAGCCAATGTACAGGCACCGGTTCACCGGGATCCTCCACTGAAAGCTATTTTTAAATTTGTCGTGCTTTTCCCCTTATTCCTGGCTTTATCGATGGGCCTTTCTCTGCACAATACGGTGGCCGTTATCCAGGGGTACCGGGGCAAGCGTACTCCCTTTGTACGCACCCCTAAATTCAACATCCAATCTCTGCGCGACAGTTTCTCGCGCAACACCTACGTGGTGCGGAAACTGTCCTGGACCACCATTCTGGAAGGTATCCTGGCCCTGTATTTTGCCGGGGCTGTGGTCTACGGGCTGTACCATGGAGATCTAACCTTTTTGTACTTTCATGGCATGCTTGCGCTGGGATACGGAGCTATTTTCTATTACACCCTGCGTCATTTGAGTCTGAAATAGTACATGCAAAGAGGCTGGCTGGCACATACCAACCGTTGGGACATTCTGGGGAGCACCCTTTGGCTGGTGGTGGTGGCTTTTCTGGCTTACGGTACTGATCGCTCTGAATTTCAGTTGCTTAGCCTTGGGCTTGTGGTCCTGTTCGCCGGTTACTTTTGGGTGCTTGGCCGGCGTGCTGAAGCCTGGCCTTATTTTCTGGTCGTTGCGGTGGTGGCCAGGTTGATCCTGTTATTTGCTGAGCCCTGGCTCTCGGACGATATATTCCGATTTATCTGGGACGGGCATCTGTGGCGGGCCGGCATCAATCCTTTTTCGGCACTACCATCGGAATATGCCGATCAGGGTTTCCCGGTCTCCGGGCTGAGTGCAACCCTGTACGGGCAACTTAATTCGGCGGAATATTTTACCATCTATCCACCTATTCCGCAGGGTACTTTTTGGCTTAGTGTGTGGCTGTTTCCCCAGTCTATTGGGGGAGCTACCATCGTGCAGCGTCTGGGACTGTTGGCGGCAGAGGTGGCAACGGTTACCTGGCTGTTGCCAAAAACACTCCGCCTCTGGGGATTGTCTCCTGCCCGGACCCTCCTCTATGCCCTTAATCCCCTGGTTATTCTGGAAATCGTGGGAAACATCCACCACGAGGGCTACGTCGTATTCTTTATGGTGCTGGCTTTATATGGCTTTCGCCAAAAAAAGTGGGTGGGCGGCGGACTGGCACTGGCGGGGGCCGTTTGTGCGAAGCTGCTTCCCCTGATGTTTGCGCCCTTTCTGTGGCGCCGGGCGGGCTTCAAAAACGGGTTAATCCTCTTTTTGGCCATGGGCATTGCCATGTTGCTGGCCTTCTGGCCGCTCTACGATCCGGCCTTTTTTTATGGATTTCGCAACAGCATCGATCTATACTTCCGTCGCTTTGAATTTAATGCCAGCATTTTTTACATCATTCGCTGGATCGGCTTCGAACTGCGGGGATACGATATCATTCGTACGGTTGGACCCGAATTGGCCAAGGTGGTCCTGATCGCCATTCTGGCTTTGGCGGCCCTGGAACAACGACCGCGCTGGGCCAACCTGCCGGGACGCATGTTGGCAGCCATCACCATTTATCTGGCTCTCGCCACCACGGTTCATCCCTGGTATCTGACACTGCCTTTATTCCTGTGTTGTTTCACACGCTTCCGCTTTCCGGTGGTTTGGTCGGTGCTCATCATGGGCACTTACATCAACTACAGTTATCCCGAATACCGTGAAAATATTGCGGTGGTGGCGATAGAGTATGTCGTAGTCTACAGTGTATTGCTGTGGGAGATCGTGCGGCGGTACCGTGGGAAGGAGAGTTGGCTGCTGCCGAAGGGGGGAAACGCTCACTGATTGCTGATGAACAGTTTTATG
>CAYFGK010000016.1:62158-68099 GCA_964342305.1 uncultured Saprospiraceae bacterium
GCCTTGACCACCTGTTGCCAGGAGCCACCGTTGACGGCCTCAAAACCGGCCTGGTTCAGCTGCCGGGCCGCCATACCGCTTCGGTTACCGGAGCGGCAGCAGGTAATAACGGGGCGTGATTTATCCAGCTTCCGGAGGTTGACCGCCAGCGACTGCAACGGTATATTAACGGAGCCTTTCGCGTGCCCCTGTGCAAACTCCTGAGGTGTACGCACATCAATGATCTGGGCCTTGCGATCCAGGTATTCGGTGAGATCGGGCCCGCTAAACATATTGGTTAAAAAAGATAGCATGTTGTTTGAATTTTACCGCAAGGTAGCAGGATTATACATGCTTATCCGTGATGGGCATCACGGAACCCTATTGATACCCCTGCGCCTGCAGTTGGAAAAGCTCGGCGTACTTGCCGCCTTTGTCCAGTAATTCCTGATGTGTACCCAACTCCAATAACTGGCCATTTTCCAGGAACAGGATCCGGTCTGCCATGCGGACGGTCGAAAAGCGGTGAGATATCAACACCGCACTTTTCCCTTCGATCAGCTCGGAAAACCGGACAAACACTTCGTGTTCGGCGCGGGCATCCAGGGCCGCCGTAGGTTCGTCCAGGATCAGTAGTTGGGCATCTCGCATGTAGGCACGTCCCAGGGCAATCTTTTGCCACTGGCCTCCCGAGAGGTCGACCCCGTCCTTGAACCGCTTGCCGAGAAACTGCTCGTACTGCTCGGGGAGATGCTCAATGACCTCGTTGGCCATACTTTTTTGGGCGGAAGCCTCGATCAGGTCCAGGTTTGCCAGTTGTTCGATATTGCCTACGGCCAGGTTTTCTTTTGCCTTGAGCTGAAATCGGATATAGTCCTGAAAGATGATCCCGATGTTGCGACGGAGACTTTCCAGATTGATGGTGCGCAGATCGACCCCGTCGACCAGGATACGACCTTCGCTGGGGTCGTACAGACGGGCGAGGAGCTTGACCAGGGTAGTCTTACCGGCACCGTTCTCTCCTACGAGTGCCAGCTTTTCGCCGGGACGCAGGTGGAACGACAGGTTCCGAATAGCCCATTTATCGGTTCCGGGGTAGCGGAAGCCCACGTTCTCGAACGTGAATCCCTGCTGCACCGTATCGGGAAAGGGCACGCTGTCGGTTTCGGATTTAATGGAAGGTTCGAGCTCCAGAAAATCAAACAGATCCTGCAGGTATAAGGCACTCTCCGTGATACGGGAAAACCGATTCATAATGGATTGCAGCATCCCCCGCATCCGGGAAAAGGAGCCGGTCAGGAAGGTTAAAGTACCCAGGGTAATTGCTCCGGAGATCGTTTGCAGGGCGATGACTACGTATGCCCCGTAGTAGGCGATGGTGCCGAGCGCTGAAAGTAGCACACCCCACCCGGCCCGCTGCACGGCAATTTTGCGGTTGGCGAGGTAGTACTGATGTGAAAGCTCGGCAAAACGCTTCGCTAAAAAATCGGACAGGTTGAAGATCTTAACTTCCTTGGCCGTGGTGTCGCTGGCTCCGATGTAACGCAGGTAGTCGAGCTCCCGCCGCTCCGGTGTCCAGGAACGTGTCAGGGAGTAGGAGCGTTGGTTGAAGTGGCTTTCGCCCAAAAAAGAGGGGATGACCGCGATGACCAGGATCAGGATCAACCAGGGATTAAAGGCAATGAGACCGGCACCCAGGGTCAGCACGGTAATAAATTCTTGTAATTGCTGAAGCACCTGGGACATAAGGGCTGTGCGGCTGGACGTTTGCCGACGGGCCCGTTCCAGTTTGTCGTAGAATTCGGGATTCTCAAATTGGTACATGTCGAGCCGGGCGGCGTGCTGAATGATCTCCACGGACGTTCGGTTGGAGAAGAGATCCCCCAGCAGAATATCGACCAGGGTAATGCCGCGATTAATCACATCGGAGATTATTGCCAGGCCCAATTCGGCACCCAGCAGCCACCATAAATAGGTAGGATCGGGGTCGGACGCTTCGATCAGCAAGACGATCTCATCAATGATCAGTTTACCCACGTAAAGCATTGCGAGGGGAATTACCGACTTAACGAGCCTGAGCCCGACATTAATGAGGGTAAACCGGCGGGAGGTTTGCCAGATGAGCGCAAAAAAGCGCGGTAAATTCGAGAGCGCGGAAAATTGCTCCTTAATATTTCTGGTTTCGGTTTTCTTGGCCATACATTATGCACTATGATCCTTACCGGAGAGCTTGGCCGAAGCCAGCGGAACAGGCGGAGGATATAAGAGGCACTATTTTATCAGATATTTGCAAATATACCGACAACGAAGTGGTTTTGCTACGCAGTACTTCGTGCCGGGGCACCAAACCACTCCGAGTCGAGTATTAAGGCATTGCCCGTATAACAGCATCAGTCGGCAGGTGGTTGCCTGAGCTTTGCAGGAGGCATTCCCGGAGAACTATTGCCCGTGGCAGTAGTTTCCCCTACGGGTATTTTTTTGCCGAAAGGCATAACAAACTAAGGATAAGTCTCCAAAACGGCTTCTGGGGAGATTTGCCTTTCTACAATTGGAAAATATGGCAGCAGGCCTGGAGGAATTTCGGGAATTAAAGGAATGGCTACTTCTGGAAAAAGAGGCGGATCTGGAACAGTACAAAGAAAAGATAGAGCGATTACCCCTGGAAAAGCGCAAAGAGGAAGGTGTCGCATGGTACCCACTGCAACTCCTGAAACAGGGATACACCATTGGCGAACGCGCCTTCGTAACGGTAGAGCGTACCACTCAGCTTAACGAAAAACACCAGTTTCGGGCGGGGAAGACGGTGCGGCTGTTCTCCAACCAGCCGGCTGTGACCAGGGGAGAGGCCAACGGAGTGGTTTACTTTGTTGATAAAAACCGGATGAAGATCATCCTGAACGGTAAAGACCTGCCGGAGTGGCTTGGCCTGGGAATGATCGGGGTTGATCTGTTGTTCGATGAGCGCACCTATCTGGTGATGGAGCGTACCCTCGATCAGGTGATGAAGGCAGGGAAAGGGCGGTTGGCCGAATTGCGATCGATCTTTCAGGGCAAGCAGGAGGCGCTGTTTGCTCCCCAGGAACATCCCATCCAATTACCCCAACTAAACGATTCTCAAAACGAGGCGGTCAATACCATACTACAGGCCAGAGATGTGAGTATTGTGCACGGTCCTCCGGGTACAGGCAAGACGACTACCCTGGTCCAGGCAGTAAAAAAGCTGTGTGAGCAGGAGCAAACCGTGTTGGTTACCGCCCCGAGCAATACGGCCGTGGATCTGCTCACCGAACGGCTGAGCCAGCAGGGTTTAAACGTAGTGCGGATCGGTAACATCTCCCGGGTCGACGAGGAGATACTGTCGCATACGCTCGACGTGCGGATGGCGGAGCATCCCGAGAGCAAGAATATCCGCAAAGTGAAGATCGAGGCGGCTGAAGCCCGGAAGCAGGCCCGCAAATACCGCCGGCGCTTCGGTCGCGAAGAGTACCAGGAACGAAAAATGCTTTTTCAGGAAGCTAAGGAACTCATGTCCTGGGCCAATCAACTGGAAGACCGCCTGATCGATCAGATCCTCGACGGTGCTCAGGTGATTACCTGTACCCTGATCGGAGCCGCCGATAAGGTGCTTGACCGCCGGAAGTTCCGCACCGTAGTGATCGACGAAGCCGCCCAGGCGCTGGAACCGGCTACCTGGGTACCCATTCTTAAGGCCTCCAAAGTAGTGCTTACGGGAGATCCCTTTCAGTTACCACCCACCGTGAAGTCGCGAAAAGCTGCCAAAGCGGGACTGGCCGTCACCTTGATCGAAAAGGCATTGGACCGGTTGGAGGGGGTACAGTTATTGCGTACTCAATACCGGATGAACAAAGAGATTATGGCCTTTTCTAACGAGTGGTTTTACGATGGCTTATTGCAGGCTGATGAATCCGTGGCCGATCAGCGGTTGGCCATTTCCCAAAACGATCCGGTGGTATTCGTGGATACGGCTGGTTGCGGATTCGAAGAAAAAGTACACCCTGCCTACCGTAGCCGGTATAATCCGGAAGAAGCTCAGATCCTGTTTGAGCACCTGTACCAATTGCTGGATCATCACCTGGGCCTGGAATATCCCTCGATTGCCCTGATCTCCCCGTACCGCGAGCAGGTGATCTATTTGGAAGACAAGGTTCAGGAGGACCCCCGGTTACAGGACCTGCCGATCACCGTTAATACGATCGATGGTTTTCAGGGGCAGGAGCGGGATGTGGTATATATTTCCCTGGTCCGCAGTAATCCCAAAGGAGAGATCGGGTTTCTGAAGGATTACCGGCGCATGAATGTCGCCATGACCCGGGCCCGGAAACAACTCATCATTCTGGGGGACAGCGCTACCATCGGACAGGATCCTTTTTATCAAAAATTCCTGGAATACTGCGAGGCTTCGGGGAGTTACCGGACGGCCTGGGAGTTTATGTTATAGGTTTAAGTGCTTTGTTTTGCTCTTGGCTGAAAGGGAGATTTGGGGAGAGGGAGATAGGGAGATTTGGGGAATGGGAGATAGGGAGCTTTGGTGCGCGATCCTCCTGCGAACGCTGAAGCTTTAGCGGAGGCAGGGCTGGATCGCGCTGATGTTCACAGATCAAAGTATCGCGCACCAAAAAAGATCCGAAGCACTCGTAAGCACTCCGGGTCTTTTTTCTTGTATCTGGTAGCGAGCCCGCAAGGGCAAGCGATCTAAAATCTTTAAAAGATCAATAGGACCATAGATCGTGTTCGAAGTTGAAGATCTCGGCTTTGATCCGTTCCGCCTGCATGAGGAGTTCGCGGCCGGTGTATTCGTCTTGCAGACGAAGGTCTTTTACGTTGGACTCCTTAAAGATATAGCTGGAGAAGTAGCGCATTTCCATCAGGTCTTCCCAGGTCATGGGGCTGGCGTCGTTATAGGGGCTAAACACTTTTTCACGGGCCAGGTAGTGACGCGCTTCGGGGTAATAGATCCAGAACATAGCACGCTCACCGATGAGGTCGCCGTTATCGGCACGTACGGGAACTACCGGAGCGATACCGAGGATGCGTACCTGCATGGAAGAAGATTCTTTATCGAAGAACCAGATTTCCTTGATGCGGTAGCGTTGGATGTCTTCGGGGTTGATATCATTGCGGATTACCTCGAGGCGGGTTTCGTAGGTCTCGGGGTCGGTAATTTCGATGGTATCCTGATCGAAGAGTACGTTATTCAACTCGTTGGTATCGAGTTGCATCTGGAATTTTTCATCCTGAAATACGCGCATGGGGTTTTCATCCGCTTTGGCTGCATCGATCAGAATGTTGATGAAAGGACGTTCGGGATAGCCGAATGGCAGGTTCATTTTTTCCCGGATGTCGATAATACGCCAGATGCGCTTTTTCCAGAAGATATCCGCTTCGCGGAGTGATTCGTAGGGTATGACCCTTTTACTGATGGTGGTAGTGGGCTCGACAATATCATCGAGGGGTGGTTGAACCAGCGGTTCGCCCGATTCCGTCATGATGTTCCGCGGAACTTGCGCTACCACGGATCCGGCGAAGAAGACCAACACTACGGCCAGACCCAGGAGTTTTCCTATTGCGTTCATGCTTATGCTATTTTTTGCAGCCAAAATAAGAATAGTGCACCAGTCTAACGAGCAGAACTGGTGCACTATTACATATCAGGCGATAATTTTTAGCGAATTTGGAAGACCATCGGGTTGATCTTACGGGATACGTTATCGCCCGGACATTTGGCGCGTACATTGTTAAAGTAAAACGCGTCACCAGGCTTGGCCTGATTGACCAGGGCACGTGCCTGCTGGTTGAAGGTGGCGCCACCGTTGGTTACGGGCACTGGGTCCTGACGGCGTGGTGCGTACACCAACTCGAAACCGGCAATTTCACAGCGGGCATCGAAGTCGAAATTCACCAACTCGGCAATTACACCGCGTTGTGCTTTAAAGGTTCCGTT
>CAYFGK010000017.1:0-16700 GCA_964342305.1 uncultured Saprospiraceae bacterium
GGTTTGAGGTTTACCGCCTTCACCATTCGGGCTTCGGCTGGCAGGGTAGGGCAGGTGTTAGGTTGAGGTCAGCGTTCAAAACCTGATCTGTGGTCATCTTAACCACTAAAGTGGTAGGGAAAAAATTCCTCGATCCCACACCGCCGCTAAAGCAGTGGCCTTAATTATAGACCGTAGGCCGTGGACCTTTATTCCCGATTTTCCTGGCCGCCGAAGCTTAGCGAAGGCTGGCCGATCTCGTTAAGCAGTTTTTCAATATCCTGCATAAACTGATCAACTGCCTCCGGGTCGGTGCCATCACAGAATGACCGCACATGACGGTTTTCGTCCACCAGTATCAGGCGACCGCTGTGATCGAAGCCGCCGGGTGCATCAGGCGATTCGATGGCGATGCTAAAGTAATCGTCGGCAATGGCGTAGATCTCATCTTTATCGCCGGTAACGAAGTGCCATTTTTCGGAGGTTACGCCCAGGTTACGTGCGTAGTTAGCGAGTCGCCCTACCGTATCGCGTTTTGGGTCAATGGAGTGGGCGATCAACTTCAGCCGGTCTTCATCCTTGAATTGATCGTGGATACGAAGCATTTGCTTCGTCACCTTGGGGCAGATTGTTGGGCAGGAAACAAAGAAAAAATCGGCCACATAGATCTGGCCGGCAAAGGTTTCGTTATTCACCACCTGACTATCCTGATCGATAAACGAAAAATCGGGGATCTGGTGGTAGATGGTGTCTCCGTTTTCCACTCGTTTCTGCCCGAGTATAGGTAATTCCCCTTCCTCATTGATCGTAGGCTTAAGGCACCCTGCTAATAGAAAGACCAGAACTACCGCTACACTTAATAAAAATCGCATGACGTGTCTATTTGTCGTTTTCTGAGAATACAGCGGAGCAACTAATCCGATTCGTTGTCCTGGGCAGGCAACTCAGCCATTAGCTCTTTTACTTCTTTAATGCTGGTATTGATCTGATCGGCCACTCCCTGGATACTTTTCTTTTGGTCGCGCAGTTGTTCCATAATAGCGTTGTGATCGAGGGTTTCCCGCAGAACCTCCGGCTGTTGGTAACTGGTCATCCACGCCATCATTCCATCCTCTGCTTTTTCCAGCTCGCGTTGCATTAATTCGATCCGGCCGTCCATTTCTTCACTGATCGAGGCCTTATTATTCTGGTAGTATGCATCCAATTGTCGACTCAAACGATTTACCTCAGCGGTTTTTGGCATCACCTCATCGTGGATGGCCATTACTTCGCCCGCTAATGCATCCTCTTCCTTAACAAAATCTTCTGTGCCGGAGCCTCCACAGCTTACAATGGCGGCACTCAGACTTAAGAGCAGGATTTGATTTAGATATTTCATGTATCATTGGTTTTTTTGCTTTCGCAAAAATACGAAGAGCAATCGTTGTTTTACGATTACATCCAACAATACAACCATTCGCTTGTACAGTAAGTTGAATAAAGCCTAACGATAAAACCATGAAAGACACCTTTATTATTGATGCCATTCGCACGCCCATCGGCAAATTCACGGGCACCCTTTCGCCCGTACGCACCGATGATCTGGCCGCCCACGTCATCCGCACCCTGATGGAGCGTAATCCCACTGTCGACGGAGAAGCGGTCGACGAAGTGATCATGGGTTGTGCCAATCAGGCCGGGGAAGATAATCGCAATGTTGCACGCATGGCCTTGCTGCTGGCCGGCCTGCCCTGGTCGGTACCCGGAGAAACCGTAAACCGCCTGTGCGCCTCGGGCATGTCGGCAGCTATTCATGCCCACCGGGCTGCCCAAACGGGCGATGGTGATGTATTTGTAATTGGTGGTGTAGAGCATATGACCCGGGGTCCCTGGGTGATATCCAAAGTATCCAAAGCCTACGGCCGCGACGCCCAAATGCACGACTCCTCCTTCGGTTGGCGGTTCGTGAATCCTAAAATGAAGGACATGTTCGGCACGGATTCCATGGGTCAGACGGCCGAAAATTTGGCGCAGCAATTTTCTATCAGCCGTATCGATCAGGATAGATATGCTTTTCATTCTCAGCAAAAAGCCGCCAACGCACAGCGCGAAGGACGACTGGCGGAAGAGATTGTCCCGGTGGAAATTCCCAAGCGCAAAGGGGATCCCATCATTTTCAAACTGGATGAGTTCATCCGGCCCGAGACCACCCTGGAGGTCCTGGCCAAACTGCGTACCGCCTTTAAGAGTCAGGAGAATGGCGGAACGGTAACCGCAGGTAATGCTTCCGGCCTGAACGACGGTGCCGCGGCTATGCTGATTGCCACTGAGGCAGGAGTTAAATCGCACCACCTGACTCCCCGGGCCCGCATCGTCTCTTCGGCAGTAGTAGGAGTGGAACCACGCATCATGGGCATCGGTCCGGTGGGTGCATCCCGCAAAGCGTTGAAAAAAGCGGGGCTCTCCCTAGAGCAAATGGATATCATCGAGATTAACGAAGCTTTTGCCGCTCAGGTACTGGCCTGTACCCGCGAGCTAGGGCTGACTGATGACGATCCGCGCATCAACCCCAATGGCGGGGCCATTGCCCTTGGCCACCCTCTGGGCATGACGGGTACCCGGATCCTGCAAACGGCCGCACTGGAATTACAACGCACCCGGAAACGCTACGCATTGGTAACCATGTGTGTGGGTGTCGGACAAGGGTACGCTACTATTCTGGAAAGAGTATAGCGATCACCTCAGAACCGGTACCCAAAGGTGAGATACGTTCGGAGCTTTGATTCGACCTGCGCATCCGCATCGAAGGGATACATCAAAGAAAGCCGTAGGGGGCCAACAATGGTTTTATACCCAAAACTGAGTTGGCCCCCTCCCAAAAAGATGTCGGCATTGGGTAAAGCCGAGGTGTCTAATTCATCGGGCAAACCAAAAAAACCGGCATTGCCGTCCAGGCTTATCATCAGATTGTCGGTCAGAAAGTGCTGATACCCCAAACGCAGACCAAAAGCCAGCTGAACGGGTAACTCGTGCGGATCCAAACCGAAAAAAGGAATCGACCGGCTCGAGACCGGCTGGGGTCCGCCCAACAGAAAAAATTCAGAAAAATTATTCCGCAAGTTGAAAACAGCTCCCACGAAAGGAGAAATGCGAATACTCGCCCGCCGGTTAACGGGAATAAACCCATCGAGTACCATGCGGACTTTTCCGTAATTCCCACTGGGTAAAACAGAGTCCTGAGCAGCCACCGGAGTATCCGTCTGATGTTCTCGAAGTGTAAATTCACTATCAAATACCGCCCCCCCTTCGAGCATGAAGTAAGCCCCACGTTCCGGAAACACATTGCTGTTCAGTGAATTCCACTCCACCCGTCCGGTTCCCTGAACAATGGTTCCATTGATCTGGTCAACCTCCAGCGCATCGGGTCCCGATAAAGGTTCAAATTCCAGGTCTTCGACATCTCCCGCCAGGGTCAATAAAAAGTTGGAACCGTATCGCTTTTTTATTCCCAATTCGATCCGGGAACTGATCATCCGGTAACTACTCTGTTCCACGCCTTCCTGTAATAAGGGTAATCGATCTTTTTGCAGCAGCCAGTCACCAAAGGCCATGATATCGCGGTCACGATTGAGGTATTTCAAATAATTCAAATTAACGCGGTAGTGGTCGGTGATCCGGCTGGTGAGCATAAGCCGGTCGGCTTCCAGAAAGGTATTCCGCAAAGAAATATTGAACAAGAACCCGGCATTGGTGTACGAATCGTAGATCAATGCAGTACGCAATAAGCGGGTTAGCTTTTCCTTACAATTGATCACCAACACATTAGCGTCTTCCTCTTTTTGCAGGGAATAGGTAACAGTTTCAAATAAATTCGTGCCGTACAGATTGTCGAGAATACGCGAGAACCCATCGACCGGCACCACGTCGCCCGGAGCGATTTGGGCCCGGCCAATAATTTCGTCATCCGACAGGTAGGTATTTCCAATGATCCGCACTTCATCAATTACGATATTCTCGATAGTCGGCAGGCTAACCACCTCCGGTTGGGAGCCGTACTGATCGAGTTCGCTGGCCAATTCGCGCAGATATTCGATCTTATCGCGGGCGGCATCTTCCCCTGCCTGGATTATAGCTTCGTACCGGTTAAAATCACCGGCCGAAAAACCTGTAAGATCAGGTTCTATGTATATATCCAGGTAAGGGAGTTGTTCCTGGGCATCCTCCAGGCTCATGAGGAAAGCCAACTGCCCCAGGATCTGATTAAAAGAGTACAACTGGTCACGGCCTTTCCGCACGGCACCGGTATAGGCGCCGATCACGCGTTGGGCTCCCATATCGACCACTTCCTTTACCGGAAAATTTCGGATAAACCCTCCATCGACCAGCACCATAGTATCGCTTTGAACCGCCGTGAAAACGGTGGGGATAGCCATACTGGTCCGCATGGCTTCGGCCAAATGCCCTTTATCCAGCACCACAAACTTTCCGGTTACAACATCAGCTGCCACACACCGGAAGGGGATGGGCAACTTGGAGAAATCATTAATATGGTAGGCGGGTAAGGTGAGGTAATTGAGTAATTCCATGATCTGCTGCCCCTCAATGAGGCCGCTGGGAGGCCGCACCACCCAACCGTCAATGGGGAGCTCCAGAAACTCATTATTAAAATACAGCTTTTCCTCAAAGACTACCTCTTCCAGAAAAAGATCATCACTGAGCACCTGCCCCCAGTCTTGCTCGCGAACAATAGTGTGCAGGGAATCAGCCGAATACCCCAGAGAGTACAGGCCCCCAACAATACTACCCATGCTCGTACCTGTAATATAATCAGGACGCAGTCCCACCTCTTCCAGGACCTTTAACACACCAATATGGGCAAAGCCTTTTGCTCCTCCCCCACTGAGGGTCAAGCCCAATTTTGGACGTCCGGAAGGATAGTGGGTTTTCGTTTCCTGAGCCTTGGTCAGGACGGGCAGAAACCCCAGAAGAATACAAAGGGAAATTCGGGGAAGGGCAGACACAGCCAGGTTTTTTGGATTCGAAGGCATATTAGCCGTAATCCAGAAAAGATGCAACCGGGACAGGTCAAGTATTTCTCGTGAGGTTGGGCACATACCATCTCGGAAGGGAAAAAATTCAAGGCCCCACCTCCTGGTACAGGGTAATAAGTATAGGGTAAATGGATTTAAGCGAGTCCTACTACCTTATACCCTATACCAATACAACGTGAGGCTTCAGTAATCAGGCACTTACCAAAAAAACGACCCAGCCTCATGCTATGTACGATTACAGATCGCCTTTATCCTGCTCGTAGGTACGGATGTATTCTTCGACAATCCCGTCGATGATATCGCGCAGATAGGCTTTTTCCATCCGGGCGATCTTTTTAAGCTTTTCCAGTTTTTGCTCGTCGAAGGCAACAGTCAGTCGACGGGTGTTTTTTGCTCCGGTCTGAATGCGGGAAGGCTCGACCGTCGCCCGGATGAGTGCATCCAGGCCGCTCATAGGTTTCGCATGCCGCTTTTTGATCTCCGAGGAAAAGGTTTCTTTCTTGGCGGGGCGTGCCTTGGTCTGACGTTCGTACGACTCCTCGAAGGCCGTCTGCAAAAATGACTGGAGATCATCCGTGAAGTTCTTACCTCCCGAAGGACGCTCTTTCTTATCGCCGGTTGGATCTGATGCCTTTGCTTTTCGACGTTCGGCCGCCGTTGCCGTCGGTTCTTTCTCAACCGGTGGCTCCTCCTGGAACAGGCTTTCCAGGCCCTCCTTAAATTTCTTCTTACTCATGGATAACGGCTTCAAACATCAATTAAATCAAGCATCCTGCACTTCTTGCTCCGTTCGGGCCAGTATTTCACGACACAACGACAGATAATCTTCCGCGCCGGGACTCTTTGGGCTGTAGGTAAAAATATCCTGGCGCTGGGCCGGTGCCTCAGCCAATGCAACGTTGTCGCGGATCATGGTATCGAATACGGCTTCACCAAAGTATTTCTTGATGGTTTCCACCACATCGCGATTCAGTACTTTGCGGTGATCGTACATAGTGGCGATGACCCCTCCGACCTCCAATCCTTTATTCAAACGCAATTTAACCTTATTGATTACCTGCTGAATCTTAGCCAGCCCCTGCATGGCCAAAAATTCCGTTTGCAGAGGAATATAAACAAGGTCACTACTCGTCAGTGCATTCAATGTTAGCAGTCCCAAGGATGGCGGACAATCAATGATGATGTAGTCGTAATCCTCCTTAATGGGGTCAAATAATTCCCGCAGAATGAATTCGCGACCAGCTTCATTGATCAGTTCCATCTCTGCTCCCGACAGGTCGAGGGTCGAGATGACCACATCAAGTCCCTCCCTGACATTATACGGAACGAGCGGACTTTCACCCCGCACGGCCTCATAAATCGTATTGGGCTGGCGGGGAACCCCCAACGACAGGGTCAAATTGGCCTGTGGATCCAGGTCGACCAATAATACGCGTCGACCCAATTCCACCATTCCGGCACCAATATTGATGGCACTGGTCGTTTTACCAACTCCTCCCTTATGATTTAATAACGATATAATGATTCCCATAATTCCATTTCTGCTTTTGCGGCAGCAAAATAAGCACCCCCTTTGTGTTTTTCAAAGTTCGAAATAGCAAGGGTATCCAAAAAAATACACAAAAGTGGTCAATCCAACGGGAAAAAAACGAGGCAGTTGCTTATTTTCTCATGCATGAATATACAACTGGCCCATCTCATTCCGCCCACCATTATTGTCGTACTCACATTCGGATTGATCTATTCCATCCGGTACACCCTGCGCTATGCCTGGCAAAAAACTGGCCTGCCAAAAGAGCGTGTCGACCAGCAGGTGCGTTGGGTTCAAATGGGGTTGTACACCTGGTTGTTGCTTTTGGCGGCCCTGAGTGTCAGAGGATGGATCGAAGCCGACGCCGGCCTGCCCGACCGTTTACTCTGGATAATGGCACCACCCATCGTCGCCTTACTTTGGCTATTGATCGACCCGCGCTTCGCCCCTACTCTCAAAGCTATTCCCGAATCCTGGATCATTTACGGTCAGTCTTTTCGTTTTTTGCTGGATCTGTTTTTGTACCTGGGCTACCAGTCGGGATTCGTGCCCGTGCAGATGACTTTTCTGTGGTTGAATTTTGATTTCACGGTTGGCCTTACCGCCCCACTGGCCGGATACGTCTTTTTTACCAAGCGTCGGTATCATCGGTTTGAGGGTATTCTGTGGAATGTGTTCGGTATTGCCCTGCTGCTGCATAACTTTATGATCGCTTTTATTTCCTATCCCGGTCCGCAACGGGTTTTCCTGCGCTGGCCCGACAGCTCCTTCCTCGCTGATTTCCCCTACAGTTGGATTGTCGGTTTTCTCATCCCCCTGGCACTGGGTTTGCATGCGCTTTCGCTAAAACAAATACTCAATGCTCCGCGGGGACAGCGTCGTTCCTTTTCCCTGAATCGTTCACGAAACAGTGAATAATTGTGCTTTTTTTAGGCCGTACCGGCCCTCTGCCTTATTTACGTCGGCTTATTTTTTATTTTGCCAAACAATTGGTAAAAACCTGCGTGCATGGAACCTTTCGATGGTGAGTTATCCACCTTTCCGGTAAAAACAGAAATCACAGTACAGTGGGGCGATATGGATGCCGCCCAACACGTGAACAACCTCAACTACCTGAAGTGGTTCGAAACCGCACGCATCGACTACTTTGCCCGCCTGGGGCAGGATGTGGTTTTTAACGACGAAAAGCCCGGTTTTATACTGGCCAAACAGGATATCAAATACCTCTTCCCACTCACTTATCCCGACCGCATCATTGCGGCCGTTCGGGTCACCGATATGTCGGACGACCGTTTTACCATGCATTGCCGGATTTACAGTCAGCGGCATCAATGTCTGGCCGCCATCATGAATGGAGTCATCGTCACTTTTGACTACAAAAAACAAGAAAAAGCACCTATTCCGCCCGCCATGCGACAACTGATTGAAAAACTGGAAGGCCACTCCATCCCGGAAACTGGTCAGTCATAATCACCAAAATAATCGCCCTGCCATGCTCAATTTATCGGTCTTATTAGAAGATAGTGCCCGTCGTTATCCCGACAAGGAAGCTTTCATTTTCAATGATACTACCCTCACCTATGCCCGGATCAACGCAGCAGCCAATCAGGTAGCCGGCGGGTTGCGCGACCTCGGAATTCAACCCGGGGACAAGGTCGCTCTGAGTTGCCTCAATATTCCGTACTTCCCCATGGTCTACTTCGGAATATTGAAAGCGGGGGCAGCGGTGGTTCCCCTCAGTGTTTTGCTGAAGCGATCCGAGGTAGCCTACCACTTGCAGGATTCCGAAGCAAAAGCCTACTTCTGCTTTGAAGGTACCCCCGAGCTTCCGATGGGCGATGAGGGGTTTGCCGGATTTAAAGCAGCCGGTACTTGCAAACACTTCGTTACCATCACCGCCGATCCCCAGGCCTCCTCTCCTTTCGCAGACACAAAAACCCTGGGACAGCTAATGAACGGCCAGTCCCCCACATTTGCCACCCACCCTACCGGCGCCGAAGATACCTGTGTGATCGTGTACACCTCAGGCACGACCGGCAGGCCAAAAGGTGCCGAACTCACGCATTCAAACCTGCTGCAGAATGCCGTTCTGAGTGCTGACTTGTTCCACGCATCTCCCGAAGACCGTATGCTGGTCGTACTTCCACTGTTCCACATTTTTGGCATGACCGTATTGATGAACGCCGGCGTTTACCGCGGAGCGACGCTCATTCTGCTACCGCGCTTCGAGCCCAAAACGGTAATGGGCCTCTTATTCAAGCACGACATTACCGTCTTTGCTGGCGTTCCCACCATGTACTGGGGCTTGCTGAATGCCGGTGAAACGGGCATCAAACCCGAGGATATCCAGCAGTCGCTGCGGGTGGCTGTATCGGGCGGCGCCAGCTTGCCGGTGGAAGTACTGCGCCAATTCGAGGCGAAGTTCAAAGTGCCCATCATCGAGGGATACGGCATGTCGGAAG
Organism: uncultured Saprospiraceae bacterium; assembly: GCA_964342305.1. Taxonomy (GTDB): domain Bacteria; phylum Bacteroidota; class Bacteroidia; order Chitinophagales; family Saprospiraceae; genus DT-110. The sequence goes on from CAYFGK010000017.1 coordinate 9,003, forward strand.
GCTCGCCGGTGGTGACCTTCAATCATTTGGATCGAAAGCGCAAACCAGGGAGCATTGGAACGCCCGTTTGGGGGGTCGAGGTCATGATCGCCGATGCCAACGACCAGCCATTACCCGTTGGCGAAAAGGGCCAATTGCTCTACCGGGGGCACAACGTCATGAAGGGGTACTACAATCGCCCCGAGGTCAATAAAGAGACCCTGAAGGGTGGCTGGATGCACTCCGGAGATGTGGCGTACATGGATGAGGATGGCTATTATTTCATTGTCGACCGTACCAAGGATATGATTATCCGGGGTGGACTCAACGTATACCCCCGCGAGGTGGAAGAAGTGATGATGGAACACCCGGCGGTCAGTATGGTGGCCGTGATCGGCGTACCCCACGAGCAACACGGTGAGGAGATCAAGGCGTGCGTCGTCATTCAAGACGGCCAAACGGCCTCGGAAGAGGAACTCATCGGTTGGACCAAAACCCGCATTGCCGCCTATAAATACCCGCGGATCATTGAATTTATGGATCAACTCCCCATGAGCGCCACGGGTAAGATCCTGAAGAAGGAGCTAAGGCAGGTTTGAGATCACAGGTTTGAGATCACAGGTTTGAGGTGTGGGGTGTGAGGTAACCTATTACCTAACCTCAAACCTCAGACCTCAGACCTCAGACCTGACATCTATTACCTGCTAAGGGGTAGGGAATATCCCGCAGAGAGGATAAAGCCGCGGTTGCGCACGCCTTCGGTTACCAGTGGGATATCGTACAATTCGGTGAAGCCATGCTGGTAACGACCGTCGATGTGTACCTTGCCCGCTCCGGCCTGAATAGCCATGCCGGCACCAATGATACCCGATACTTCGAAGCGATTGTAGCCAATGGCATCCAGATCGATATCGATGGAGGTGAGATCCAGCTCTACCAGTCCGGTAGTACGTGTTTTCACTTCACCGCCGGTAGCGTAACCAAAGGCAGGTCCCGCTACGATGAATCCCTGGACCAGGTCGTTACCAAAGCTGATCTTTCCTAAGAGAGGTGCTTCCAGGTAGCTGAAGCGGGTATCGGCACGAACTCCGACTGGCAAAGGCAGTCCAAAAAGATCCACATCGGTTCCATCGCGGAACGAAAATCCCTTGCGGGCTACGGTGATCTCCGGTTGAAAAGATAGCGCTCCGGCAACCGGAATGGTCGCGAAAGCTGTGGCCTGGTAGCCGATCAGATCGTCAAATTCGGGTGCGACCGCATCCAGCAGATCAGTGGTGCGAACATTATTGAAGGTCACTCCGCCGCGCAGGCCGTATTCCGTGCTCTGAGCCGTTGCCGCCAGGGTGATCCCCAGAAATGTCATAATCGCCAGGATAGTTACAGTCAATCGATTCATCGTTTGTGTGTTTAAGCGTGAATGGTATGGCTGCAAGATGGGGCAGGCAATTGTTAAGTTGCGTTACCCGATGGTTAGCGGCGTGGTAAAATTTCGGGGGAAGGGTTAAAAAGTGTTAGGAAGGACTCCTTCAAATCGCTGCGTTGGTGTACGTAATCAGGTTGTTCGTGCAAAAAAGTAGCAAGTTCTTTGGTGACTCTTTTAATTAGCAAAAAAGTCTATGGAGCTGCCGATGTGAAATGGTCGCCGGTAGCCGGCAGGGAGCTACCCGATGGAGCCAGTTACCGGACAACCTTTTTCAAAACACCGAAACTCGACAAAAAAGAACCGTTATGAACTACAAATGGACACAGTATCTGGACCTGGCCGCACGGCTGCACGTATTTTTCATGCTCAACATTTACGGATGGGGAAAAATGGTGGGTGGTCAGTTTTACCGCCGGGGTCATTTACCCGAAGAGGTTGCCTTACTTACCCTCGACGAGGCCGGACCTTTTGAACTCGCCTGGACCTTTATGGGCTTTTCGCAGGCCTATATCCTGTTTATTGGAATTTCGCAGATCATTGGTGCCTGGCTGTTATTATGGGAGCGAACCAAGTTACTCGGAGTAGCTATTTTGTTACCGATCATGGTCAATATCGTGGTGTTCGATATCATTTTCCTGGATAAGGCCGGTGCCCTGGCCAGTGCCTCCATATATACATTATTGCTCCTCGTGGTACTGTTTTGCAATAAGGAGAGGATACAACGGATCCTGCGGATTATGACCGAGCGTACGTTTGCCAGGTCATCGTCCTGGAAAGATTGGTTCATCTACGTAGTTGTTGCTCTGATACTGGTCGCCGGCATCTTCGGCATGGAGCAACTCCTGGTGCAAAACCTTGGACACTAACGAAACTGCGTTTCCAACCACCCCTCCGTGCGGCGGAAAGCCTCCCGGCGAACATCCTCTCGTGACAGGAAGACGTCGTGCATGGCGTCCTCGATGACCTCGATGGTGACTTGTTCACCCAGGTTTTGGGCGCGCTGGTGCATGAGGTCCACATCCAGTACCGCGTCCATGCGCAGCGCTTGCGGCGACAGGGTATCACCGACGTAGGAGCTATCGGAATGCAAGACCAAAACGGGGAGGGTGAGATCGAGCCCCTTGCGCACCTGCTTATGTCCGGCACGGATGGCTTTGAGCCAGCTATAGTAAAGCGGAAAACCCTCGATGGGCTTCCAGATCAGATTGTAATCCCATTCGCCGGCATAATCCTCGTGAATACTACGACCGTAGAGGCCGGTGCTCTCACGGGGGAGGTAGGCTTTTTTATTGAAGCGGCTCAGGCCCGCGAAGAGGGAAATGCCTGCTTTCTCCACCCCGCTGCCGCTAAAGGCGAAAAAGGGTGAATTGAGCAGTAGTCCGTCAATATCAGAACGGTTCTCACCACGGGCAGCGTACAGGCTGGCCGTGAGGCCACCGGTAGAATGGCCGTTGAGCACAATGGTCTCCTGGCCGGCATCCCGGATGTGGGCAATAGCTTTATCAATATCCGGGAAGTACTCCGCCATACTCCGCGTGTAATTGGGGCGTTGGTGGGGCAACAGGGACCTACCGTATTTACGTAGTTCGAGGGCGTACACATGGTAGCCCAGTTCGCGAAAGAATTCGCCTTCGTGGTATTGGAAATAATAGTCACCATACCCATGGATGTACAGCATCGCTTTCGTGCTGACGGAATCGGGAGCACGGTGCAGCAAAGTTGCCACCACTTCACCCGAATAATCGGGTTCCTGTTCGAACGTAATGACCTCGTAGCCTTGGTTGATCAGACTATCGGTGGGAGATAACGCATACCCCGGATCCTGATAAGCCATTTCGGGCATATCCGTTTTACAGGCAGCGGAGAGCAGAATCAGAACGACAAGAACCAGGAAGGTGCGGGACATAATTCCTTTTTTTGCGAAAGCAATAAATCAAAAACAATCAACCTAACGAAAACCCGATTGTTGCTCCACAAAATACTGTGTATGGCTAAAAAAATGACACGACAGGATATTCAACAGCTCGACCGGCTGCCACGCATGCACCTGATGAACACCATCCCGGGTATAAAAAATGCCAGTCTGATCGGCACCCGGGACCGGGCCGGGAATACCAATCTGGCGATATTCAACTCCATCGTCCACATCGGGGCCAATCCGCCGTACTTAGGATTTATCCTGCGGCCACTTACCGTGCACCGGCAAACCTACGATAACCTGAAAGCATCTGGTGATTTCACCCTGAATATGGTCACCCGCGCGATGGTACAAGCTGCCCACCAGACATCCGCCAAATACCAGCCGGGTGCATCGGAATTCGAGGCCACGGGCCTTACGCCCATTCATTCCGAGGCGATTACATCCCCTTACGTAGCGGAAAGTCCGGTCCGCATCGGCCTCACCTTTGCGGAGGAACAACACATTAAGACTAATAACACCTGGCTCATCATCGGCGCCGTGCAGGAGATCTATTTTCCGGAAGAGGCTCAGCTCGACAGCGGACACCTTGCCCTGGAAAAGCTGGATACCGTGGGAGTCGCGGGATTGGATAGCTACTACGGACTGGAGTTGCTGGAGCGCCTGGCGTATGCGAGACCGACTTGAAGTTAGAGGTGTGAAGTCAGAGGTCAGAAGTACTTTTGGAGATTAGAAAACAGGAGGCAGGTTACTCCTGACAGTACCGGCCACTACAGTGCAAGAATAAACTTTCGCGGTCTTGCCTGTTAAGAAGGAATGCACCGCGCCACCTGTATAGTCTCCACCCAGAATAACGATCTGCTCAACCTGCCGTAACGCAGTGAAGGCGAAAACCTTAACCTGAGCCTAGAAAAACAAATGCTGCTGATCCTACATCAAAGGTATTCGACCAATTCCCTATTTTACTCCCAAACGAGTGTACTATGAAAAAACGACTGACGGTGGCCCTGGTCCAGGCCAGTCCCAGGCTGTTTGATCTGGCCGGGAGCCTGGAGCTGGTGGCCGACTGGACTGCGCAGGCCAAGGCGCGGGGAGCCGGTCTGGTCCTTTTCCCCGAGACTTTTCTGCCGGCCTATCCGCGGGGATTACAGTTTGGCACGGTGGTAGGTAGTCGTTCGCAGGAAGGGCGTGAAGACTGGCTGTTGTATTACAGCAACACGGTAACCGTACCCGGGCCGGCGACGGAACGCCTGGGACAGATAGCTGCGGAGCACAATGTATGGTTGATCATCGGAGTGACCGAACGATCCGAAACGGGTGGCACACTGTATTGTACATTACTTTATTTCGATCCGGAAGGGCGACTGGTGCGGCGGCACCGTAAACTTAAGCCCACCGGTACCGAACGTATCCTTTGGGGCGAAGGGGCCGGCGATGACCTGCAGGTCGTTCCAAGCCAGTACGGCCGAATCGGCGGACTGATCTGCTGGGAAAACTATATGCCCCTGGCTCGGATGAACCTGTACCAGCAGGGGGTCGACATCTACCTGGCCCCTACGGCGGATCATCGGGATAGCTGGCAGGCCAGTATGCAGCATATTGCCTGCGAGGGGCGCTGTTTCGTACTGGCCTGTAACCAATTCGTGCGGAAGCGGGATTACCCCGAGCGCTTCCAGAGCGAATTAGCTGACCAGCCAGAGATCATGACCCGCGGCGGAAGTGTGATCATTTCCCCACTGGGCGAGGTGCTGACCGGTCCGTTGTTTGGTCAGGAGGGTATCGTGGAAGCAGAACTGGACCTGAGTCTGATCGCAAAAAGTAAAATGGATTTTGATGCGGCGGGGCATTATAACCGGTCTGATGTATTTTCATTCGAATGGATGAAACGACCCGTAGAATAAAGTTGTTTATTGGTTGTGTTTTTATGAATATGCCGAAGATATCCTATTCGAACACCATTGACTTGATTACAAATCACACGAAATATGTCTAGAAGAAGAAGTTTTATGTCCTCCTCCTCGAACCCGGTTATGCGGGAGGAATACTATCAGAATGCTCAGCCACTCGACGCCAATATGGCTCGTGGTGAAGTGCAGACGATGACGGTGGGCGGAGCCGTACAGAAAACCTACATTCTGACCGCCATTCTGATCATGGCCGCCATTGTTGGCTTTAATATTCCCAATCCTATCCTCATCTGGGGTGGTGCCATCGGTGGCTTCGTTCTGGTACTGGTTATGGCCTTCCGCACGCATTTAGCACCCCGTCTGGCCCCTGTTTACGCTGTTTTAGAGGGGCTTTTTGTCGGCGGCATCTCGGCCATGTACGCCAGTTTGTACGACGGAATTATCGTCAATGCCGTGCTGCTTACCGTTGCGGTACTTTGCCTGATGCTTTTCCTGTACCAGGGTGGCTTTATTAAGGTGACCGAAAAGCTGCGCGCCGGCGTGATGATGGCCACGGGCGCGGTGATGGTGGTATACCTGATCAGCATTGTGGCCAACCTGTTCGGTGCCTCGCTGCCTTATCTGCACAGCGGTGGCCCCATTGGCATAGGTATCAGCCTGGTGATCGTCGGTATTGCCTCATTCAACCTGTTGCTGGACTTTGATAATTTTGAGAAGGGTGAGCAGTACGGTGCTCCGAAGTATATGGAGTGGTTTTCTGCCGTTGGTCTGCTGGTTACGCTGGTTTGGTTGTATCTGGAGATCTTACGCCTGTTGGCAAAACTGAACGATCGCTAAGGCAGCGTTTTTGGCGAAAGCCAAAAAAAAAGCAGGGCGCCGGTCTGGCACCCTACATAACCCCAAAAAACCAAATGAAAACAATCTACTTTTTTATGCAAATAGGAAATATTCCTATGAATGCAATCAAGACTGTATTTGTTTGATACTACGTTTTCCCGGAAAATGCTATCCGGGTGTGTATCAATAACTTCTGTGGCTTCTACAACAAGCCCACCTCAAAAAAGTTTTGATTTCAAACTAATTCATCCTTGGCTAAAGTCAAAAAGATATTTGTATGCTCCGAATGTGGTGCCACCTCCCCCAAATGGGTCGGCAAATGCCCATCCTGTGAGCAGTGGAATACGTACCACGAGGACGTAATCGTTCGGGAAACCGCGAAGGAAGCTGCCCGCAAAAGCTGGAAGCCCCAGGCTACCGGTGGTAAAAGCGGCCCCCGGCCGATTCCCCTGCCCAAGATCGAGGCCCGTAAAACCGAGCGCCTCGTAACTCCCGACGGAGAGCTCAACCGCGTACTGGGCGGAGGCATTGTCCCCGGATCGCTGGTGCTGATCGGCGGGCAGCCCGGCATTGGTAAGTCGACCCTGATGCTCCAGGTAGCTATGGGGATTCCGACCAAGATTCTATACGTTTCGGGAGAAGAGAGTGAGGAGCAGATAAAAATGCGGGCAGATCGCCTCACCAATAAGCAATCCGATTGCTACATCCTTACCGAGACCAACGTAGCGCGCATCACCTCCCTGGCGGAGGATTTGCAACCCGATCTTTTGATCATCGATTCCATACAGACCCTCGCTGCTCCATACATTGATTCCATGCCGGGCAGTGTTTCTCAGGTGCGCGAGTCGGCCGGTGAGCTACAGCGATTTGCCAAGAATATGCATATTCCGGTCTTTATTATCGGGCACATAACCAAAGACGGTTCCATCGCCGGGCCCAAACTATTGGAACATATTGTGGATGCCGTGCTACAGTTTGAAGGTGACCGCAATTATACATACCGGATCCTGCGGACCATTAAGAACCGCTTTGGATCCACTGATGAAATGGGCATTTACGAGATGCAGCCCGACGGATTGCGGGAGGTGGCTAATCCTTCGGAGCTTTTGCTTTCGCAAAAAGACGACGACCTGAGTGGTTCGGCCATTGCCGCTACCATGGAGGGAATGCGGCCCATGCTCATCGAGACACAGGCACTCGTCAGTACTGCCGTATACGGAACTCCGCAGCGATCAGCTACCGGCTTTGACCTGCGGAGATTATCAATGCTACTGGCGGTACTCGAAAAAAGAGGAGGCTTCCCCTTCGGTCAGAACGACGTCTTCCTGAACATTGCCGGCGGGATCCGGGTCGATGATCCGGCGATCGACCTGGCCATAGTAGCCTCTTTGATCTCTTCTTTGGAAGACATTGCCATCCCGACGGATGTGTGCCTGGCCGGAGAGGTCGGGCTTTCGGGTGAGATCCGGGCCGTTAACCGGGCCGAACAGCGCATTCAGGAAGCCGACCGACTTGGTTTTCGGCACATTTTCGTCTCGAAATACAACATGAAAGGTATTGACCCTAAGCGATACGATATTAAGATCCATACCCTGAGCAAGATTGGCGAGCTGTACGAGAAGCTGTTTGAATAG
>CAYFGK010000017.1:16800-27250 GCA_964342305.1 uncultured Saprospiraceae bacterium
GGTTAAACCTGTTGCACGGTACCAATGTTAGATGAGGGTAGAAAATGGTCGTAAAGCTACCATTTTTTACGCCCAGCCTGCCGGTACAGGGAAATAGGTATAGGGAATTTGGATTTAAGCAAATCTTACTACCTACTACTCTATACCAAATACGACGTGGGGTTGTTACACTCAGTCACTTAGAAAACTGATCGGTCCCAACCTCACGTATAATTAAGTAAAGACCTTGAATATGACTGATCAATCCGACTTACTGTACCCTGAGCATCCCATTCTGTTGTTTGACGGGGTATGCAATATGTGTAGTGGATTCGTGCAGTTTGTGATCAAGATTGACCCGAAGGGCAAATTCCGGTTTGCATCCCTGCAATCCCGCACGGGCAAGGAGCTGCTAACCGCCGCCGGCCTTTCAACGGAGGAACTCGGCACCGTGGTCCTGATTCATAAGGGTAAAGTACATACCCACTCCGACGTTGCGCTGGAAAGTGCACGCATCCTTGGTGGTGGATGGACTCTTTTCTATGTATTTAAGATCATCCCACGATTTATCCGTGACGGCATCTACAATTGGGTAGCCCGTAACCGGTATCGGTGGTTCGGCAAAAAAGAATCCTGTATGATGCCTACTCCCGAAATTCGCCAGCGTTTTTTAGAGGTCGGTTGAGTAGAAGCCATCTCAAAAACAATCTGAGATGGCTTCTACTCATTTGAACATAAAATCCTGAAATCCATTTAGTGGATGTCACCTACTAAAAACACGAACATGAACCGACGCACATTTGTCCGCAACTCGGCCGTACTGTCCGGACTGAGTATGATACCCAGTCAACGCTGGTTGCTAAGTCAGCTTTTCCCGGATGCCGGCACCATGACCCTGCTGCGAAATAACGTAGGCATCTACACCGAGCGAGGAGGTACGATTGGCTGGATGATCGAAGGCGATTCCGTAGTCATTGTCGACACTCAGTTCCCCGAACAAAGCCGCAACCTGATCGCCGAAGTTGAAAAACGCGGTGGTAAAGGGATTGATCTGGTCATTAATACCCATCACCACGGTGATCATTCCGGCGGAAACATCGCCTATAAAGGCATTGCCGACCGGATTCTCGCTCATAGTAACTCCAAGAAAAACCAGATGGCCTCCGCCAAAGCCCGGGGCAATGAGGACACTCAGTTGTATCCCGATAGTACCTTCGACACGGAGTGGTCGGACAAAGTAGGTTCCGAAACAATTACCCTGCGCTACTTTGGCCGGGGCCATACGGATGGGGACGCCTTCATCCACTTTGAAAACGCGAACGTGGTCCACATGGGTGATTTGCTCTTCAACCGTCGTTTCCCCTACATCGATATGGGCGCCGGAGCATCGATCAGCAGTTGGATCGATGTGCTGCAACAGGCCCGCAAGACCTTTGATAAAGACACGCTGTTTATCTTTGGTCATTCCGGAGAAGGTTACCCCGTCACGGGCGACCACGACGATCTGAAGGCCATGCAGCATTACCTGCGTTCGGTATTGAAATACGTGAAAAAAGAAATGCGCAAAGGCCGCACCGTGGAAGAAGTATCCAAAGCAACGGAATCTATTCCCGGAGCTCCCGAATGGAGTGGTAGCGGTGTAGAACGGAGTATTTCGGCAGCCTTTGAAGAACTGAAGGGCCAATAGCATCCTGACCGGTAAGGACCTGCTCACTTCTACATTGCCAGGAGGTGAGCAGGTCACCATAAATTAGTACATTCACCATGCGACAAGGCAATTCGTTCGGAACATATCATGACGAAAAGTCTGAAGGTCGAGATAAAGAATGTATTGGACTATGGCAACCGACCCACAAAATCCCATGGATCGCCTGGAAAAGATTTACGAATCCGGTAATAAACGGATCGATCAGTACCTCGACGGTCTGCGCTCTTTTTACCAACAACAAGGTGAACTCTCTCCTACCGCGGAAAAGATTTTCGATGAGATGCAGCGAGAGGTCAATCAAACCCGTACCATCCGCAATGTAGCGATCGGCCTGGTACTGGCCCTGGGCTGCGTAGCGGCTTTCCTCTTTTTCAAAAAAGAAAACCAGGATATAAAGCAGGACAACTACTCTTTCCTCCTGGAAAAGATCAAATCTTCTAACCTACCGCTCCATTTAGCCGCCAATCCAAACGGCTCCCTCTCAGTTGTCATTGATCAAAACGCCGACCTGTCGGCCCGTGAACTCCGGGAACTGGAGGAAATTCAGGAGGCCGTGCCAACCCTCGGACAGATCAACTTCCTGGGTTCCGCCAAACGATTGAGTGCCAATATGGAACTCGACCGCGACGACAATGTGTTTTACCGGGTTAGTCCGCCCAGCAGTCAGGATATTCAAATCGGAAAACTACAGGTAAGGTGGGAGCAGGGAGCAATCGGCCTGGGACGCAACAGCAGTGTGGTCGAAGATAATCCGCAGTACGAACTGTCGGAGCCCTACGATTACATCGACAATTTCAAGAGTATGGATTTTGTGGTGCGCATTCTCTCCTACGATAAAGGCACCAAATCCTGGAAGTTTCAGTTTGGTGAGCGCCAGGGCAGTGAGATCGTTTGGGATAACCAACACAATTACCAAATCCCTAAATCGCCCAACGGACGTATTCAAACCCGCCCCATCATCGCGGCCTGCCAGGAGTGGAAGAACATGTACGTCGTAGCCATCGGTATCGGGGAGTGGGGTGTGGGGGAATCCGACGTTACCGAGATAAAGTACGCCTGGAACGTCAATTCCTTCGCCCAGAAGATCCGGCTTGATTAGAAGACGGTAGACGATTCCACGGCTTACGGATTACGGCCTGGGAGAATTGGGAGTTGATGAATTGGCTTCTAATTACCGATTCATCGGTCTGGCCTCTTAACATCTGACATCTTACCAAATACACTATACTCAATACCAATTACCAATCCCTCTTGCAATTCGCGGCATATCTGGTTATTTTCGCACTCTCTTAAAGCAGATATATGAAACGAACCGAGATTGCCCAACTATTGAAGGATCCGGCACTGGATCAAAAAGTACACGTTAAAGGATGGGTTCGCGCCTTTCGTTCCAATCGCTTTATTGCGTTGAACGACGGCTCCAGCATGGCAACCATTCAGGTGGTGGTCGATTTTGAGCAATTCCCGGAGGAGTTGATCCGTCAGATCAGCTTTCACGCCTGTTTGTCGATTACCGGCACTTTGGTGGAATCGAAGGGACAGGGCCAATCCGTTGAGATCCTGGCCGAAGAGATCGAGGTGCTCGGAAGTACCGATCTCGACAAATATCCCCTGCAGCCCAAGAAGCAAAGCATGGAGTTTTTGCGGGAGAAAGCACATTTCCGGATGCGGACGAACACATTCAGCGCAGTGTTCCGCGTGCGGCACGGATTGGCTTACGCGGTTCATAAGTACTACAACGACAACGGCTACTACTATCTGCACACGCCAATCATTACTGGTAGTGATGCCGAGGGTGCGGGAGAGATGTTTCGCGTAACCACCCTGGAAGCGAACCAGGCCCCTACCCTGGAGGATGGATCAGTTGACTATAAGCAAGACTTTTTTGGTAAACCAACCAACCTGACGGTATCCGGCCAGCTGCAAGCGGAGATCGGTGCCCTGGCACTGGGTAAAGTCTACACCTTCGGCCCCACATTCCGGGCCGAAAACTCCAATACCAGTCGTCACCTGGCCGAATTCTGGATGATCGAGCCCGAGGTTGCATTCTACGATATACAGGACGATATGGACCTCGCCGAGGATTTCGTCAAGTATCTGATCAACTACGTACTCGAGCACTACGGTCCCGAACTGGAGTTTCTGGATAAGCGCATCCAGGACCTGGAGAAGAACATGAAGAAGGAGGAGCGTCGACCGATGGGCCTCCTGGAAACCCTTCGCTTCGTAGTGGCCGACGATTTTGCACGCATCACCTACAGCGAAGCAGTCGATTTGTTACGTAACTCCAAGCCATATAAAAAGGACAAATTCCAGTACCCGGTGGAATGGGGTAAGGACCTCCAGGCGGAGCACGAACGTTGGCTGGTCGAAAAGAAATTCAAAAAGCCGGTAATTGTCCGCGACTATCCAAAGGACATCAAGGCTTTCTACATGCGCCTGAACGACGATAAAGAGACGGTGGCCGCCATGGACGTGCTGTTCCCCGGTATCGGGGAGGTAATTGGCGGCTCCCAGCGGGAAGAACGTCTGGACGTTTTAACGAGCCGCATGGCAGAAATGGGTGTTCCCGAAGAGGAGCTAAGCTGGTACCTGGACCTGCGCAAATTTGGTGGTGCACCTCACGCTGGTTTCGGCTTAGGCTTCGAGCGGATGGTCCAGTTCGTCACCGGCATGGGGAACATACGGGATGTAATTCCCTTCCCCCGTACACCGGGCAATGCGACATTCTAGCATCAAGCGTATCTGCTTACGCAAAAAAGAGGCTGCACATCCTGTTGTGTGCAGCCTCTTTTTTATTGATTTTCAGACCATTCCCTCAATGAAAAGCCCCTTAACGAATTTTAGGGAATAGAAATTTTATCAAATTGAATTTTTTATGCTATGTTTACGGCGTCGTCAAAAAGAAAAAGTCGGCATATTGCTGTATGCCGACCTCACGCTAATAACAAATCATAATCTCATGAAAAAAATAAGACGACCTAACTTTTACTAAACAAATCTTAATCTTATCGTTATCTCTTTACGTTAGAACAAATCGTAATCTCTATAATTCGACCTAACTTGATTCTTTCTTATGGGAGGTTCCTCGCTACAAAGCGAGGAACCTTTCTAGTTTATGGGATTATGATTATCGTACCGGCGGTTTTTCAGTTGCCTTTCAGATACCGGCTTTGACACCGATTGTATCTAGTTAGTTGCCAATACGACATCATAATGATGTTCTTGTCAAAATAGGGTGGTAACTATCGATCGGTTGTTCCGCTGAACAGGTGCAGACTAAATTTGCACGTGTTGTACGTATAATCGGTTAGAACGAAATCGGTTTTTGTCAGTTTTTGGGACAGCCTCCGCTGTTCACTGCGGAAGAACATTCGACCGATAGTTGCTCACCTTTTCAAATTTATTCCTGATCATTTTCAGGATCCTTCTCTCTCGTTCGAGAAACTCACTTTTGATTCGCTTGTGTTTCCCTCTTGAGTACATTACAAATATGCAGCAGATACGAACCATTCTCAAAGACAAAAAAAGGCATTTGTTGAAAAAAAAACGTAAAAACAAAGCACAAAAACCCCGCAAAACACTATAAATCAACAATCTAAAATACAGGCTATGTTGACTATTCATTTTGAATTATTAGCAATAAAGGGCAAAAAAAGTTGTTTTTTCTTCAGAAAAGCACTGAAATCACCCCGGAAGCGGTTGGTTTGAGTTTCGAAAAGGAAGGAAATGGACGGGAAGCGGTACCCGGATTAAGGCAGATTTCCGGGCAGTTGTTGAATATCTGTGTGAATCGGTTGCGGGAGGAGACTATAAAAGGCCTATAAAAAAAAGTGTCGGTGCACCGAGTGCACCGACCTCACGCTAATAACAAATCATAATCTCATGAAAAATAAGACGACCTAAATCTTTATGTAAAACAGCTCATAGTGTGCGATTGTTTCACTGGGCACCAGAGCCTTACATGTTTATCATTTTTACTCTACTAACGCTTTCATGCGCTATTATTATTTCGTAAAAATCCTTTTTATCTCCTTTTAATAGGATTTTAACACTTACTGAACGATTAACTTACCCGTAGCCAAAAGTACTCCGTCATTTTCCAGCCGGAACGCATAGACCCCCTCGGGCAGTTGGTTGCGATTCAGCTCTACCTGGCTGCTGCGACTGCGTTCACGGCGAATAAGACGGCCTTCCAGGTCGTACAGCATCAGATCGAGCGAACTCACATCGTAGCCGGTCACATCAAAGGTGACTACCTCGACGAAGGGGTTGGGGTATACCCGGACATTCAGCCCGGGAATATCCGGCTGTTCAACACTCGTTACCTCCACGTATCCGGGGAAACTTCCCACGGTACGGGTAACCGTGTTGCTCAGCACGGGTTCCTGGTAATCAAAGAAAACCTTAAGCCGGTTCTCAATGGCGGTTCCGGTCTGATTACCCGGAATCTGAGCAACCACGTATTCTACATATCCCTGAGAAGCCACTGCATTCCCTTCAGTCAACGGCAGTAGTTCAAGATCCGTAAAGGTGATTTTCAGAATACCATCTTCGTACACCTCCGCCTGGTAGGGATGGCTGGAGGCACCGAAGGTCACCGATTTAATATCCAGGCCTGCGGGAACGGTATCCCGGATGACTACCCGGTTCACAGTATCGGAGCCCGTATTAGTGAAAACCACTTTATATTTCACCGGATCGGCAGCATCAATGAATTCCCCGCGGTAGCCTTTGGGGTGTGCTGACAACTGAACATCGGGGGCCTCCTCCCGGATCTCCTGTACGTTGATCGAACGGGAGGGCATGCGATCATCTTCCGGAAACTGAGTGACCTGACCAACTGAAAAAGGACCGCCGTCTTCCGTGCAACCTTCAATAGCCGCCGTAGCGTAGTTGCTGAAGGGGTGATTCTCCGATTCTTCAGCAAATACCCGGTAGGTACTGCCGTTGGCCGGCACCTTGATCCGTCGCTCCTCCTGCGCCTTCAACTGCAGGGGCTCGTTCGCAACGATAATATCATCCTGGATCACGATCGAGGCGCGTTTGGTGATCATGTCCTGAATACCAATATTGATAATGGAGAAGGCAATGGAATCCCCTTCGCACCGACCGGATACCTCCAGATCAGATCGATCCCAGTCGGGATCGAACATCAAACACAGCGTATCAGGCGAAATATTGGCGGTAACATTGACTGCCTGGTTGACTGCAATCCCATCGCAGGCCGAAGAGGCGATCACTTCAAAACTACCGGATTCACCGGGTGCAACGGTCCCTACGTTAAACGTAAGGATGTTACCTTCATTACTGGCTGGATCGACACCTGCCGACTGGTAGGATAGTACGGGGTCGAGCACGAGTTCCACTTGCACATTTGTGGCCGCTGCTGTTCCCAGGTTCTGATACCGAACCGTATAAGGAACATCACTACAACGCGCCAGATAGGGTGCAGAAACATTCATTTCCAATAGCGGGCACTCCACCTGAGCACGAACCCCGAAATCCGTACGGGTAGTGTCGTAAAATTCTTGTAGCCGAAGCGGAACACCGTCGGCCTGGCAAGATTCCCAATATTGATTAAGCGGGATGACTTGCACAGTGTAAGCACCGGTATCGACCAGGATGTTGTAGAAACCATTCCGGTCCGTACTACCGTAGTATGTTTTGTTTTTACCTTCCGCCTGAACTAACCAGTTCGCCAAACCTGGTTCACCGGCGTCAACGTCGCACTGGTCATCTTCGTCCCAGTACACGCGACCAGTCAATATATTGGAAAAAGAATTTCCGTTGGCGTCCGTTTTCAGCAGAATAACGTCGTTGAAAAAGGTGAGTTCGAAACCGTTGTAACCGGCAATAACCAAATCCCCGCTGGTAGTTTCCACCAGATCGCGCCCCTCATCCAGGTATTGCTCGTCACCCAGGCGGTTCGTAAACAGCACCTCACCATCACTGGTCAAACGCGCAACCAGTACACCAACATCAATACCGTCGGCCTGTACCTGGAATCCGACACCGGCTAGGTCGCCATTCGACAATTCCACCAGTGCGTTCAATCCATCCTCCAGGTTGGGTTCCCCGACTTTCGAAGTCCATAGGGTATCTCCCGTTTCGGCATTTAGCTTGACGACCAGGCCATCCTGTTGGTCATTGATCAGGCCGCCGATGGCCACCTGTCCGTCACGGGTCCGAATAACGTCCCGTCCTTCTTCGAGCATCGGGCCGTCAAGGCGGCTTTCCCATAGTATGTTTCCGTCTCCGTCGATACGCAGAGCGACCAGATCATTATCGGGTCCTTCTTCATTTTTTGAGACACCCGTCAGTACGAAATCATCTCCGATACTAACAGCCGCATTGAGTCCATCGGTCCGGTCAGTACCACTCGTTTTTTTCCAGATAAGATCGCCGGAAGCATTGAAGCGGGCGTACAGGAAGTCACTATCTTCCGCTTCGGGATCAAATTCTTCCCCGACAAGGAGAATGTCGCCATTCGTCGCCAGAGAAACTCCTGTCACCTTTTGGTCGAGCGGTTCTTCCAGCACCTTACTCCAAAGTAATTCCCCCTCGGCGGATATTTCCAGGAGCAGAATATCGGAATCGTCCCCGTTATTGAGTACACTGGTTCCGGTGATCAGATACGTTCCGTTGGCGGTGCGGACAATATCGGTTCCGGTTTCCCGAAAACCCAGATCGTATTCTTTCCGCCATACCAGAGAACCGTCGATATCGGTGCGCACGACAAATATGTCCGGGTCGTTATCGGCTCCAAAGGATTCGGAAACCCCGACGGTGACGTAGCCCTCATCAATGGATTCGATGAGCGCAAAAGCTTCGTCAGTCTTATCGTCCCCGAAGCTGTACTGCCAACCTTGCGCAGTCAGGGTAACAGACAAAAGAACCCCAAGCAGCGCGCCGACCCACCCGGCAGGACTGTAGGAGGTCTCTGCTATCGTCTTATTTATCCCTTTTATGGTCATCAGCGCAAGCGTTTTAAAGCGTTTAGAATGATACATTACAAATATGTTACCGATTCGTGCCAAAATCAAAGACAAAAAAAGGCATTTGTTGACTTTTTTTGGGTATTTTCACACAAACCAAATTAAACACATACATACAAAAACTTGAAAATGAGTTATTTGTATTTTACATTTTAATTAATCTTTGTTGACCATATTTTCATCCCCCCATGGCATCCAATCAACTCGTTCGCGTTTGTCAGACCCTGGACAAAAAAGAGATCCGCGACCTTCGAAAATGGCTCCAGTCTCCGGTCCATAATCAACGTGAAGATGTTGTTGACCTTTTCGAATACCTATTCCAGGGAGACCACCTGTACCACGACAAATTTCTGGCCAAACCGCGGATTTTTCAAAAAATTTTTCCGGGCGAAGAGTACGATGATGCCCGACTGCGGCAGACATTTCATTTCACCCTAAAGGCCATTGAGGAGTTTCTCGCCTACCAGAACCTGCAATCCGACGAGATCAATGCCCGCCTGGCCCTTGCCAAAACCTACCGCCACAAAAAACTGGATAAATCATACCAGAAGCGCATGCGGGAGGTAGAGAAGTTACAACATAAGCATCCCTACCGGGATGAAGGGTTTCTGATAACGGAATATCTCCTGGAATTAGAACGGTACGAATACCTGAGCAAGCAGCAACGTACCTCCGATATTAATCTGCAGGAACTGGCGCAAAAGCAAGAACACAGCTTCATCAGCGGAAAATTACGGGTTGCCTGCTATATGCTGAGTCACCAACGCGTTTTTAAAACAGAATATGACTTTGGGTTGCTCGATGCCATCCTACCCTACGTTGCGAAGCGCGAGGATTTGCTGGAAGTAGCGGCCATCCGGGTGTACTACTATTGTTACCTGGCTTTTACCGACCGATCCGAAGAATCTCATTTCCAGAATTTCAAAGAGGCTATTTTCCGATTCGTGGATTGTTTTACCAAAACGGAAATTCGCGATCTTTATTTGCTGGCGGTCAATTATTGTATCTCGAAAAGTAATGCCGGCATTCCCGGCTACATGCAGGAAGCCTTCGAACTATTCAAGAACGGGATCGCCAAGGAAGTCTTTATTCAAAATGGCATTCTCGATTTCCGCACCTTTCGTAACGTCTCCGGTATCGCAATCAATCTCAAGGAATTTGACTACGCGGAGCAATTCATCGAAAAGTACCAGCACTATCTGCCAACCAAGTATCAGGGGGACTTCGTAAAGTTTACCTCCGCTCAGCTTTACTGGAAAAAAGGCGACAACGACCAGGCCCGGCACATTGTCCTGCAAATCTCGGCCGACGACCCCCTCATGAACCTCAACGCCCGCTGGATGCTGATCGCCATTTATTACGAAGAAAGCGAGTTCGAGCTACTGGAAAATCTGCTCGACAATATGACCTCCTACATCAATCGGAAAAAAGTACTGGGCTACCATAAAACAGCTTACACCAACCTGATCCGCTACACGCGGAAGCTTATCCGGGTCAACCCCTTCGATAAGGAGAGCAAAGAGAAATTACGCAAGGAAATCACGGCCGCCGACCCACTGAATGCCAAGGATTGGTTTCTGCGGCAGTTGGATGAATTGTAAATTCAGGTGTGAGGTGTGAGGTGTGAGGTGTGAGGTTTGAGGTGTGAGGTGTGGGGTGTGAGGTTTGGGGTTTGCGATCAAAACCTGATCTGTGGTCACCTTAACCACTAAAGTGGTATGGGAAAATAATTCCTCGATCCGACACCACCGCTAAAGCGGTGACC
>CAYFGK010000017.1:27350-29851 GCA_964342305.1 uncultured Saprospiraceae bacterium
ACCGTGGACCTTGGACCTTGGACCGTGCACCTTGCCCTGTTTTCAGTTTTTTCCCTATTTTCGCCGCCTAATCCACCCCTCGGGCTATGACATGGATTGATGTTCAGACTCCGGCAGATTGGAAGTTGTTTCACCAGGTACCCCGGCGGGTTTACCGCCAGGATCCCAATTGGATCGAGCCCCTGCATTCCGATGTAGCCGGCATCTTTGACCCCAAGCGTAATAAAGCCATGGAGCAGGGAGAAGCCCGCCTGTTTGTGGTACTCAATGATCAGCAGGAAGCAGTGGGACGCGTAGCGGCTTTTATCGATCCTATCCGCAACCGTGAAATGGGGCTGCGCATCGGTGGCATTGGCTTTTTCGAATGCATCAATGAGCCGGAACTGGCCAACGCACTGCTCGACCGGGCCGAGCAATACCTCATTGAGCGAGATGTTCAGGTGATCGATGCGATCATAAATTTCGGGGAGCGCGACAAATTCTGGGGGTTGCTGACCCACGGATTTGCTCCGCCCCTCTACCAGGAGCATTACCATCCACCCTATTATCAGGGTTTCTTTGCCGCACGTAATTATCAACCAAATGAACAGATTCTGACCTTTAAAGGCAACCTCGGTGATGTACCCGCCAGGCGGCTTAAGGCCATTGCCCAACGCGCACGCAAGCGCTATGGCTTCACTGCTAAAACTCTGGCCGAGAGCAACATCCAAACATTTGCCAGTCACTTTGCCGCGGTGTACAATGTGGCTTTCGCCGACAAGCCACACTTTAAGCCGATCTCCGAAGCAAATATGTTCAAACTATTCAAACAACTGCGCCCCATTGCTGACCCCAATATGGTCTGCATTGCCTACCTCGGGGAACAGCCTATCGGATTTGCCGGCTTCATTCCCGATATCAACCCTTTTTTGCGCAAAGCAAAAGGTAGATTAAATTGGTTAACACTTCCGGGGTTTTTCCTGCGACTGAAAACCACCCGCATCAAACCACTGAAAGGCATTGCTTTCGGTATTGATCCGGAATACCACGGTAAAGGGGTTTTCGCCGTACTGACTGATTTTACCTACCACCAATCCACCATGACCAATTATCCGCACTACTATCTGGCAGCTATCCGGGCACATAACGATATAATGGTTCGATCGGTCAAATCCCTCGGCGTGAACATCGAACGCATCCATCTCGATATGCGCCGAATAATCGATCCGGCGATATCCTTCCAACCAAATGCCTTCATTGAACCTGAATAACAGTACATTAGTCTAAAACCCCGACCAGTAATCGCTCTTGAGGAGAGCAGACCTTAGATTTGACAACCAGCAACGACGAACCTGAATGATTAGCATACAACCAGTACATAAACCTAAAGAATGGAAACAGTTTCACGATGTGCAGCGCGAGGTTTACCATAGTGATCCCAACTTCATTGCTCCGCTGCGTATGGAAGTGGAGCAGGTGTTTAATCCCCAAAAGAACACCGCCTTTGCCCATGGGCATGCTCAGTGTTTTGTCTTAAAAGATGGAAAACGTCCGGTCGGACGGATCGCCGCCTTTATGGACAAAGAAAGAAGCAAGCACCTTAAGTACAAGGCCGGCGGCATCGGTTTTTTTGAATGTGTAGAGGATCCGGCTTACGCCAAAATGCTCTTCAACAGTGCCGAGGAATACCTGCGAACGCACGAAGTAGAGGTCATTGACGGTCCCATTAATTTCGGTGAGCGCGACAAATTCTGGGGTTTACTGGTCCATAACTTCGCTCCTCCCCTTTACCAGGAAAACTACAATCCCCCCTATTACGCTGATTTTTTCACTCAGAACGGATATCAACCTTTTGAACAGATCCTTACCTATGCCGGTAAATCAAGTGATATTCCCGTTGAGCGCTTGAGTCAGATCGCCAAGCGCCTGCGGTCGCGACATCCACTACGGGTCGAGCCCTTCAGCTACCAACACATCGATACCTTTGCCAAGGATTTTGCGGAAGTCTACAATGCTGCGTTCAATGTATACGAGCACTTTAATCCCGTTTCTCCCGACCTCGTACGCACCATGATGGAAACGGCCAAACCAATACTCGACCCCAATATCGCCTGTATTGCCTACTACGAAGATCAACCCGCCGGATTCATTGCCCTGTATCCCGACATCAATCCGCTGCTCCAAGGGTTCTATGGTAAACTGAACCTGTTCACCCTGCCCAAATTCCTGTGGCGTAAGCGCTCCACCAGATCGTTCAATGCCAAAGGCATGGGCTTCGGGATACACCCGGCCCACCAGTCCAAAGGAATTTTCGCCTTATTGGTGGAGTATTTATGCAGTGACCGTAATTTAAAACGGTATCCTTATATGTATCTGGCGACGATTCGCACCCACAACCACGAGATACGCTCCATCTACGATAAATTGGGCGTGCATGTTGATCGGGTACACGTAGCCTATCGGAAGCCATTGAAAGCGGGAATCGACATCGAACCTTTCGAGTTTATATCCAGGTTTGAGGT
>CAYFGK010000017.1:29951-49981 GCA_964342305.1 uncultured Saprospiraceae bacterium
AAGCCTATCACCTGGAGGATCGCAGATCCTCTAAGTATTTCTCCAGTTCCAGTTCATCGTATACCAGCACCTCCCGTGCTTTGCTGCCCTCGCTGGGACCGACGATCCCCATGGCCTCGAGTTGATCCATGATGCGTCCGGCCCGGTTGTACCCGAGCTTCAGGCGGCGCTGGATCATGGAGGTAGATCCGTGCTGATTACTTACGATCAGCCGGGCTGCATCCTCGAACATCTCATCCAGATCTGAATACTTGAGTCCGCTGGCGCCGGGTACTTCCTCCTCACCGTGGAACTCAGGGAGGTAGAATGGTTCCGGATACCCCCTTTGCTGGGCGATAAACTGAATGACCTTTTCCACCTCGGGGGTATCCACGAAAGCTCCCTGCAGACGTACCATTTCGCCACCAACGGAAAGCAGCATATCACCCCGTCCGATCAACTGATCCGCACCGCCGGCATCGAGGATGGTGCGTGAATCGACTTTGGAGGTCACCTTGTAGGCAATCCGCGCCGGGAAGTTGGCCTTGATCACCCCGGTAATAATATTAACGGAGGGGCGCTGAGTAGCAATGATCAGGTGAATACCAACGGCCCGGGCCAGCTGTGCCAGGCGGCCGATCGGCAATTCGATCTCCTTACCGGCAGTCATGATCAGATCGGCAAACTCATCGATGATCAGTACGATAAACGGTAAAAAGCGATGCCCCTTAAGCGGGTTAAGCCGACGCTGTACAAACTTCTCATTGTACTCGCGTAAGTTACGGGCCGAGCCCTTTTTCAAAAGGTCGTACCGGTTATCCATCTCAATACACAACGAGTTGAGGGTATGGATCACTTTATTAGTCTCCGTCGTGATCGGTTCCTCCTGATTGGGCAGGTAGGACAGGAAGTGGTGTTCCAGGGCACTGTACGGGAATAGCTCCACCTTTTTCGGGTCGATCAACACCAGTTTGACCTGGGAAGGGTGCTTCTTGTAGAGGATCGACATGATTATGGCGTTGATCCCTACCGATTTACCCTGACCGGTAGCACCTGCTACTAACAAGTGGGGCATTTTTGCCAGGTCGGCCACGAATACCTCGTTGTTGATGGTTTTCCCAAGACCAATAGGCAGGTCCATTTTTGCGCGCCGGAATTTATCGGAGGCCAGCACTTCACGCATGCTGACAATCTGCTTTTTCTTATTCGGTACTTCGATACCGATGGTACCACGCCCCGGAATAGGAGCAATGATCCGGATACCCAGTGCTGCCAGGCTCAGAGCAATGTCATCCTCCAGGTTCTTGATCTTGGAGATGCGAACGCCCGGAGCCGGTACAATTTCGTACAGGGTAATGGTCGGACCGATGGTGGCGCGGATCTTGGTAATCTCGATCTTATAATTCAGTAGGGTTTCGATGATCTGATCCTTATTAGCTTCCAGCTCCTCGCGATCGATCTCTACCTTTTCCCCTTCGTATTCTTCCAGCAGAGGCAGCACCGGATGCTCGTAACTGGAAAGTTCAAGCGTAGGATCATAAGGCTCCGAATGGTTCCTGTTTTCCTCCTGTGCTTGCAGTGGTTCACCGGCCCCCAAAGGTGTGGAAGGTTTGGCGGGTATATCACTGGCTGCTCCCGGTGTTTCCACTTCCAGTTCGGAATCCCCGGGTTGCAGAGGCCCTTCCGCAGAGCCTTTCTTTTTTTGTTGATCGACCAGGTCGAAGTCCAGTTCGGGAATCACCTCCGGTCTATCTTTCTTGGGAGAAGGCAATTGATCCAGGCCTAATTCCTCCTCCATGAGTTCATCCTCGGTAAGGCCTGCCTCTTCGTCCACATTAGTCGACCGGATATCCCTTCGTTCTTTGAGCTGGGGGCGGTGACTCGGCCGGAGCCGGGCTTGTTCTTTTTCGACGGACCGCGGGGTCACGGCCGGACGTGTACGGCGATTACCGGTCAGTTCGATCCAGAAGCCTTTGGGGTCTTTGGTAAGCATTCCCCAGGGCATTTTCTCGAATTTGGGATTAAAGAACCAGATAACCATTACGATCAGGATGAATACAAACAGCAGTGCTTCACCCGCAACACCGACGAATTTGAACAACCAACCGTTCACCGATTCGCCGAAGGCACCTCCGAAGGGGAAGGTCGCTCCCGGTGCCACAAACTCCAGAAAAACGGAAAGCACCACCATGGATACCAGGCTGTAGCGGATAACCGGCACGTACCGCGACATGGGCGTTTTCTGTATCAACCCCCACCCCACTGCGACTAAGAGAAAGACAATGATATAAGAGGAAAGTCCGACTCCCCAATAGAAAAAACCATTGGAGACAATGGCTCCTAACCGGCCCAGCCAGTTAGCCATTTCCAGGTCGCTGCGCAGGAGTAGTTCCCAACTGAAACGCATCACGCGATCCTGGTCGATGTGCCAGGTAAACAAATAGGAAGTGAAAGCAATAAACAGGTATACGGCAAAGAAGAGCATGAGTACCCCCATGAGCTTTGGCACACGTTCGTCTTTAAAGGCGAGTGCCAATTGATTCCCTTTCCGCTTTTTTCGCTTTTTTGCTGCCATGAAGGTGGTGTCCTACGGTTGTTCGTCAACAAAAATAGGTATTAAATATGGGAAAAAATAACGCAAGGAAACCGTGAGCATAGTACTCTGACCTATATTTTTTTACCTTTTTTTGCGAAAGCAAAACCAACAACTAACACGTTATCAACCATTTAGGCTTCCGCCAAAAAAAGAACAACACCACTAAATCAAATTATTGCATTTACTCATTTTTGTTTTAACAACCAGCCAATGAACCTTACCGCCGAAATCAGTATGTACCCCTTACACCAGGATTACGAGCCGATCATTCTCGATTTTATTGCCGACTTGCGCGCGAATGCCGATATTGATGTAGTCACTAATGCCATGAGCACCCAGGTGCGCGGTCCTTACCAGCGGGTATGGGATATTTTGCAGCAAGCAACCCAAAAGAGTTTTGAAACTTACGGCAAGGCCGTATTCGTGGTCAAATTCATCCGTGGTGAGCTCCCCATCCTGGATGCGCCGATCACAGAATAAACCAACCACATGTTAGCACCTGATCAAATTCAACGCTACCGCCTGGAAACACCGGGCACTCAACACCACATCCACCTCAATAATGCCGGTGCAGCCTTGATGCCGGAGCCCGTAATGGAAGCTATAAAGCAACATCTGGAACTCGAAAGCGACCATGGAGGATACGAAGCAGCCGCGATGGCCAAAAACAAGATCCAGGGGTTTTACCAATCCCTTGCCAAACTGCTGCGGTGTGAACCCCGGAACATTGCCTTTGCCACCAACGCTACCGATGCCTATTCCCGGGCCCTGAGTGCCATCCCCTTTCAGCGGGGAGACATTATTCTGACTACGCGGGAAGACTATGTATCGAACCAGCTGGCTTTCCTGCAGTTGGTCAGCAGGTTTGGTATTTCCATTCGCTATGCCGCCACCCTGCCCGAAGGAGGCGTGGATCCCGATTCGGTACGAACCATGGTGGAAAAAGAGCGCCCCAGACTCGTGGCCGTCACCCATATGCCTACCTATTCGGGCCTCATCCAGGATGTTGCGGCCGTTGGCCGTATTTGCCGGGAGTACGATATCCTGTATTTGGTAGACGGGTGCCAGACGGCCGGACAACTGGACTTAAATATGGAGGATATCGGATGTGATTTTTTCAGTGCTACCTTCCGTAAATTTTTGCGTGGGCCCCGCGGTACCGGTTTTCTCTACGTATCGGACCGGGTGCTGCTCCGTGGTCTTCACCCCCTGTTCATTGATCTGCACAGTGCCAACTGGACCGGCGACGATACCTACCGTCTGGCCGAGAGTGCCCGCAGATTTGAACTCTGGGAGCGCGCCTACGCCCTGGTATTGGGAGCCCGGGCTGCTACTGAATACGCACTGGCCGTAAAGACCGCCGAAATTGAACAGCGCGTACGGCGACTGGCGAAGGATCTTCGCCGGAAACTAGGTACCATCGACCAGGTCGAAGTGCTCGACCACGGCCCCTCCCTGGGGGGAATTGTAACCTTGCGTGTCCCGGGCTGGAGCCCAACAAATCTGAAGGCCGTGCTGGACCAGGCCGGTATCAATTGCAGTCTGGTATTCATGGAATCGGCCCGGTTCGATTTTCAGGAGCGGGGTATCGAATGGGCCCTGCGTCTTTCACCACACTACTACAACCTGGACGCCGACCTGGATGAAGTTACCGGTATTCTGGATGAACAGATTAACCGATCATGAGATCCGGCCAGACCATAATAGAGCGCCAGGAAATAGCTTTAAAGCTGGCCCACCCCGGGCAGGCGGAAGAGTTATTCAATTTATTGGAACGCGAACGGGGGACACTGGAAGAATTCGTACCCTGGGTTGCGGAAACACAAAGCCTGCCTGCTACTCAGCGTTTTTTACGGGAATCGGATCTCTTCAATCAGGGAGGCCAGAAACTCATATCTCTCATCTATTGGCAGGGATTGCTGGCCGGGTCGATCGGTTTACTCCGGATCAACCGCCAGCACCGGTCGGCTGAGATGGGCTACTGGCTCGGTAAAGAGGCAGAAGGCCGGGGAATCATGTCAACAGCCGCCCGCCTGCTCGTCACCTATATATTTGAACACCTGCCTATCCATCGCCTCGAGATCCGCATTCCTTCGCCCAATGTACGGGCCCAGCGTATTCCTCACGTCCTCGGCTTTCAGCACGAAGGGACATTGCGCCAGGGAGCCTTCCACCACGGTCAGTTCCTGGACATCGAACTATACGCCCTCATCCGCACAGACTGGAACTAATACATCCAACAATTTTTTTAGAAAAGCACTACAAAGACTTGCATCAGCCAATGTATTGTTTTATATTGCAACCAAATCGTTGTTTTTTGTTTGAATTAACACCCTACACCAGCCATGATTCGGGAAGATCGTATAGCCTTGAACAGACGTTTTCGCAAAGTATTCAAGCTTCTGGAGGAGCGAGGAGATATCGTACTCAATGACCGCAACGGGCGGGGCATTGGCGATTTCGCCGAGAAAGTACTGGGTAACCGGGCCTATGGCCACATCATCCGTGCCTTCCTCAATCCCGATGACAAGCGGTGTATAGATTATCGCCACGCACGTTCTATTTGCCATGAATACGGCGTCAACGAATCCTATCTCATTGATGGGACCGGAACGCCCTTTGGGTTTGATGTTCCCGATTCCAGCAGTTTTTCTTCGGATGCGGAAGCCGCACCCAGAGGGAACATTCTCCTGACCACCACCGAGGCCTTCGCCGGTACCTCCGTAGATGTCGGGGGTTTCGCCAAGGAAGACGTGGAATACTTCAGCATTCCCGGACTAAGCGGTAGCGGAATGGTTGCCTTCCCAATTAATGGTAACAGTATGGAGCCGGTCATAATGGATAATGACCTCGTCGTTTGCCGCGAGATCAACGGCCCGCACGAATTAAGAGATAACAAAATATACGCCGTTAAAAACAACGGCTCCATTTGGGTGAAATACGTCCAAAAAGTGGAAGACCGCAACGGACGGGTAACCCACCTTAAACTGATTTCGGCCAATCATCTCGAGCACGATCCATTCGTGGAAGAGGTAAACGAATACACTCGCCTCTATCAGGTGGTACGGCGTATCAGTGAATTCGAATAACCCGTTTACAGCGTTTTTCAATAATCCCGGACAGAAGAAACACTAGTCTCCTGTACACAAAGGTCGGATGTAGCAGGGCTGGGGAAGGTATATCCCCGGGGCAAGATCCGGCCAAAGAAGTTAGGGTTTTCGAAATCTTACATTTTCCTGCTGTTATTTTGTCTCCGGCCTGGATTCCGTCCAGGCCGGTTTTTCATGCCCTGCCTGCACGTTTCGAGCTGCGCCCCGATGCTCTTCACCTTACGACATGGTCCGGGCCTAAGAAGTATTCCCAAGCGTCGGGTATTGCTTCTCACCCCAGGCGCTGCCGCATACTTTCGTACAGCATAATGCCCGCCGCCACGGAAACATTGAACGAATCTGTTTTTCCGCGCTGGGGTATGATAAAACGCTGATCCGACATCTTGGCGATGCTGGGGCTGATACCACGGCCTTCGGCTCCCAGTACGAAAGCTACCGGTCCCCTAAGGTCAAGATCCATCAGCCGATCGTCCGCCTCCAGGTCACTGGCGAGCACACGAACGCCCGATTGTTGCAGATACTCAATAGCTGCCGGCAGACTACTTTCCCGGCAAACGGGAATATCGCGTAAGGCTCCCGCTGAAGTTTTCAGAGCCTCGGCGTTGAGCAAAGGCGTTTTATTTCGCCCCATCACAATGGCGTGAGCCCCGGCAATTTCTGCCGAACGAGCAATGGCTCCGAAATTACGCACATCGGTGACACCATCAAGCAATACAAAAAGCGGCATGGCCGATTGCTCAAACAACAGCGGAAGTACATCTTCTAACCGCTGGAAACCCACCGGAGCCATGAAGGCGATCACCCCTTGATGATTGCCCCGGACAATTTTATTCAAGCGGTCCTTAGGCACCATCTGTAAAGGGATATTCCGGTCGCGGGTCAAATGTCGTAACTCCTTTTCCAGCTCGCCTCGTGTATCACGCTGCAGAAGTACTTTATCAATGGATGCATTGGCCTGAATAGCCTCTACCACCGGATGCCGGCCAAAAATGATCTGATTCGAGGATTCCTTCATGCCCTAAAGTTCCGAAAAAATTGACATTCTACCGTTCACCTAGCCGATAAGAGCTCCGAAAAGCTTACCACCCTATAGTGCTGTGGGGCAGGACCCGTTTTCGAAGGCATAGCCCTGGTCGATCCGGATTATCGACTTACGTTACTCCGGATCAGTTTTTCATACTTCCGGAAATAGTGTCATTCTTGTTTCGCAGCCCGGGAGGTTGGCAGGTACCTTTGCCGGATAGACGACAAGGTTTACCCGTGAAACCGTTTAATCTGTCGTCCATCCGGTAAATAACCCACAATCAAACTGGTCCGAATTTTGGTTATATAGTCATACATTTGCCCATTGCATTTCAATACCACACATGATGACACTTCGCTTACTTTTAATTGCTACCCTAGTTCTAGCCTTTGCCCTTCCGGGCCTGACCCAGCAGCAAACATCCCTGGACCGCGCCCTTCGCTATCTGGAAGAGCATCGCGAAGCCTGGGGACTCAATGAAAGTGACCTGGCCGATCTGATCGTATCCGACACCTATTTTTCCAAACACAATGGTGTCGAACATATTTACCTGAAACAGCGCTACCGGGGCATACCTATTTTTAATGCCCTTGCGGGTGTGCACATTCGCCCCGACGGTGACGTATTGATCGGTAATCAAAAGCTGGAGGCAAATATTGCCGGGCGTATTTCAGCCTTACGATCCGCTTCTATGCCGGCTGAACGGGCCCTGAGAACCATTGTGGAACGCGTCAACCCAAACGGCCAAGTAATGCCCCGTTCCATATCTTCGTCCTCCGATCAACGGTTGCGTTTCACCGGAGGTGATATATCATCCCACCCAATCACGCTGGAACTACAGTACGTCCCCATGCCGGATGGAACATTAAAACTAGCCTGGGGAACCACCATCGTCGAGGTGGAAGGTCCCGATGCCTGGTTGATTCATATTGATGCGACCACGGGTGCGCCACTGAAACAACGAAATATTACGGTGAGCTGCTCTTTTGATCATTCAGAAGGGGAGAGTTGCGACGTAGCCGAAGGGCATACATCCAAAGCGTTTACGCCGGTGCGGCAAAAACTGGCGGAACAAGCATTGGACGATGGTGCTCAATACCGGGTTTTTCCCATACCGGTGGAAGCCCCTATCTTTGGCACCCGGGAGTTAATTGTAAACCCGGCTGACCCTACCGCGAGCCCCTACGGATGGCACGATACGAACGGAATGGAAGGACCTGAGTTTACCACTACCCGTGGTAACAACGTCCACGCTTACCTGGATGTCATTCCCGACAATGACCCCGACGATCCGCTTTACCCAGATGGAGGTGACCAGCTCATTTTTGATTTCCCCCTGGATCTGAATAACACCCCTGATGCCTACGAGGAAGCTGTGCTGACGCAGATGTTTTACATGAATAATGTCATGCACGATTTCACCTACTACTACGGATTTGATGAGAATGCCGGAAATTTTCAAGAATCCAACTACGGCCGGGGCGGACGAGGAACCGACTACGTGCGCGCGGAAACCCAAGACGGTTCCGGACTGAATAACGCCAATTTTCTTACGCTCCCCGATGGAGAGTTCGGTCGCATGCAAATGTTCCTTTGGGCATCCAGTGCTAATAACCAGGTTGAGATTTCGGGGCCTTCCGTTATGGGAACCAATCGCTTTCGTTTTGGAACTGCCTCTTTTGGGCCACTACTTCGATCGGAGTTATCGGGCCGGGTAGTTGCAGTAATCAGCGATGATTTCGACAGTACCACCGGCTGCAGCGTTTTCTTTAACGGCAACCAGGTGAACGGGAATATTGCACTGATCAACCGTGGTGAGTGCGCTTTTGAGGAAAAGGTGAAGAATGCCGAAGAGGCCGGCGCCATTGGAGTCATTATTGCCAACACTGAGGACAATATTATTAGCATGGGCGGCACGGATACGATCCCTGACCCTTCCATACCATCCGTCTCTATATCCAGTAGCTCGGGAGCTATCATTAGAGATGCGCTGAATGGCGGACAGGTTAATATAACCATTGAAGCCCCAGATTACCTGGATTCAGGCTTCGATAATGGAGTGATCGCCCACGAATATGGTCACGGTATATCCAACCGCCTGACGGGAGGGCCGTCGGAACCATTTTGCCTCTTCAACGATGAACAAATGGGCGAAGGCTGGAGTGACTTCTTCGCACTGGTTACTACGGTGCGCCCCGATGAAACCGGAGAGTTACCCCGGGGTATCGGCAATTTTGTGACCGGCCGGGAAATCCGGGGCCGGGGTATCCGGCGCCAGCCCTATTCTACCAATTTTGATATCAATGATCAGACCTACGACGATGTTATCGGCACCAACGCCCCCCACCCACTCGGAGAGATATGGGCAGCAACGCTCTGGGATATGTACTGGGCACTGGTAGATGAATATGGCTACGACCCTGACCTGTATGCCGGGACCGGAGGCAACAACATAGCCATTCAGTTGGTCATGGATGGCATGAAGTTACAGGAATGCCGCCCCGGATTCATTGATGGCAGGGATGCTATTCTGGCCGCAGATGCGATCAATAATAACGGCGAAAATGAATGTCTCCTTTGGGAAGTATTCGCCCGTCGCGGGCTGGGCTGGAACGCCGACCAGGGTTCTTCGGGTAATCGCAACGATAATATTGAAAACTACGATGTACGTCCGGAGTGTCTTCGCGAGGTGAAGATCGAAAAGGCTTCAACACCCCTGATTGCGGCCGGTGATACGTTTCAGGTTCAGCTCACGGTAACCAACGACAAACTGGAGACCGTTAGTGACGTCATGGTATCTGACCTTATTCCGGAAAATGCGACCCTTTTACCCAATACTCTTGCTGGTGGCCAGGAGGTATCCGTGGTGGGTAATGAAATCGTTTTCTCCGTGGGCAGTTTGCTATCCGGTCAGTCTATTCAATTGAGCTACGAGTTGGTGAGCGATCCCTCACTCGCTTCTCGTCCCCTGTTTATGGACGATATGGAAAGCGGCATCGGCGGCTGGCGGCTGCGTAGTCGTATCGGTCAGGAAGGGTGGCGCCTTACGGATGACCGGGCCAATTCGGGTTCTTTTTCCTGGTTCGTCGCTAATTCTGAGAATGAACAAGACCAGTCCCTGCAGTTACTACGTGCCGTTCCCCTCGCCAATGGCACTCCGGTTTTGCGATTCTATCACTCTTTTGACATTCAACCCGGTCTCGATGGCGGCATTTTAGAAACGGCTACCGACGGTGGTTTCTCCTGGAAACCACTTGGCAAAGACGCCTTTATCCGACAGGGTTATACTGGTCGTCTGGCCCCCATCACCTTTGACCAATCCAACCTGGATGGTTTTTGGGGTGATCAGACCGGTTTTCAGGCATCGTACGTAGACCTGGCATCATTCCGGGACGAGGACTTCAGTGTCCGTTTTCGGTTTGGGGCCAACCAGGAAACCAGTCAAAACCCAATAGTTACCGATGGCTGGTATGTGGATGATGTCGCAATTTTTGATATGATCAATTACCAGAGTGAAGCTTGTGTGACCACCGCCGAAGGAGACGAAGCATGTGTGGAAGCAAGCCAGGGTGGAACCATCGTGGAAATCGAAGAGTTGTCTACCTCGACTCAGGAACAGATAGCGAACGCCGGTGTCACCATTTTCCCGAATCCGGCATCCGATCAGATCAATGTACAACTCAGCGAGGATATCGGAAATTACCGGCTGGAGATCATGTCGATCGACGGGCGAACCATGGTGCAGCGGACATCTCGTGACCTGCGGACTTCCCTTGATGTATCGACCCTCCCGGCCGGAATATATGTGCTGGCGATTGACACGGAGACCGATCGGCTGGTGCGGCGCATTGTGATTGAGTCGGCTAATTAGGTGGTTACGCCTTTCGGCAAAAGACGTAGCTAACACCCTTTTGCCGAAAGGCTACAAATTGGCTAATAACTCCTGATACCGCTGATTGGCAGGCGCACTGTCAGGTCCCTTTTGACAAAAGGATAATTTCGTGAGTCCTCTTTTGGGGGCTTCAATGATTAACTTACCGACTTTGGTCCTGGATTCCAGAGAAGCCAGTGCCTCCTGATAACGGTCATCCAGAAATCACCATCCAGATGGTGCTTTTTAGCAAGGATCAATTGTACGTCTTGTTCCCGGGCATCCATTAATTGGATTCGGTTTCTCCGTGCAGGATTCGTAAGACTTCCTTATCCATAGGTTCCATTTTTTGTACTTTCTCAAACCATTTTTCAGCCAGTTCATCGTCCCCTTCCCGCAGGGCGATCAAGCCACAGAGCGACAGGATGGCATCCTCCAGCCCTTTCAGCATTTTACCGGATTGCAGACCAATGGCATCGCGAAAAGACAGCAGCTGCCCCGTATTACTAATGGATGGTTGATCCATGAAGTAATAATTCAGTACTAATCGTATGGAGTCGGAGGCGGCATAGGTACCCCAAATCACTACGTTGGCATTACAGGTTTCAGCAGCCATGGGGGCTTCGTCCAGCGCAGCGATGGAGACTGGACCTCCCAATTGAGCCCGTACGGATAACCCATTATTGGTGGACAATTCATTGATTCGATTGCGAATGACAACCTGGGGCTGAGCTTCCTGACCACCAACGTTTTCGAAAGGTACCACTAAAACCCGGTTGGAGATTTCAGCGGGGTACCTGGGGCAATCATCATCCTGCCCTTGCAACGCCCACCAGCCGGCAACAGCACCGAGAAGGATCAACACCCCGGCAACCCAAAGGAAGCGCCGTTTATTTTTCTTACCGGAAGTTTTTGCGGCAGGTTGGATGAGCGACAACAACCGGTCATTCAGGCGATTTATCCTGACCTGACGCTCTTCGTAGCTGAGTACTCCTTTTTGATGATCGCGTTGGACCTGTTGGTACTCAGCCTCCAATACATCGAGATCAGTTTCCAGGGATGAATACTGGTCCAGATCGCGAGTAGCAAAAACAGCTTCCTGGAATCGACCAGCAGCGAGATGCTTAGCAATAATTCGGCGATCAGAGGAGGGTATCAAAATTGGCTTTTCAGAAAAGATACTAGATACCTGGCAGAAATGCTATGTAAATACACCTATTGTACCTGGCTGGCATATTCTTCCAAAGCCTCCCGAAAGGCCTGGCTTTTCCTCAATCGCACGGTAAATCTTTTATAGCCTCCACCGATGCGGTACTTGACCAGGGTATTTCGATCACTTACCGCCTCTACCTGATCGATAGTTGACAGAGGAATACTATGCAGTTGCTGGTAAATGGCGGCGGTCCAGGCGAAGAACCAGGGCGTTTGCAATCGCAATTCGTCATTGGTAACAATTACTGACAGCACCCCGCGAGCCTGCCCGGCACGGGTAATAAAGGAATCGTGGGCGTAACCGGAGGCATTATCCTCCCGAAACACTATATCTTCTGCAGCGATTGGCGGGTACTTTTTCAGGATCAGTTGATTCCCAAAATAATACCCAACTGCCACGATAAGAAATGCAAGAACGGGGATGAATATGGACATTTTACAGGTTTTCGGTACAAAATACGATTTCCCCCCGTTTAGAGGGTGCCGGGGATTTACCCGTTGCCCTGCAGACCTGCCTCAAACCACCCTAATCGATCTTCGATGGATTGTCGCGGTACCACATATCATCGGAAGTAACTGCGTCGAGCACCTCGAAGGCTGCTTCGGCCATGCGGTTGCCCTTGTGGTCGAGTAGTGGATTTACTTCACAGATCTCCAGGCAGGCTACCTTATGGGTGGCCAGCAACCGATTGATGATGGCCTTTACTTCGTCGGGATCAAACCCTTTAGGTACGGGGGTACCCGTTCCCCTGGAAATTAGGTCGCAGTCCAGACTATCCACATCAAAGGAGATGTACAGTATGTCACAATTATTCAATTGCGCAATGGCTTCATCCATGCAGGTATCGAGTCCGCGGTACCTGATCTCATGTACCATATAATTCCGGATTCCAAAGCGGTCACGCAACTGATCCTCTGGTAATTCCGTGTCCCGAACTCCGAAGAAGATCAAATCTTGCGGTTTTACTTTGGGACCGGGGGTCCCGATGTTCTTCATGCGTTGCCACTCCCGCTGGGTCTGTTCGGCCACCTCATTGATCTGGTGTTCCGTATTATCCTCGTTCAGGACGGCGGCCAGAGGCATCCCGTGGACATTTCCCGAAGGTGAGGTATAGGGAGAATGCAGGTCGGCATGTGCATCGATCCAGATTACGCCGAGTCGCCGATCGGGGAATTGGGCTTTAACGCCGCTGATAGTCCCCAATGCGGAGGAATGATCCCCCGACAGGACAATTGGGAAATAATGCTCTCGCAAGGCCTGTTCTACGGCCAGGGATACACGTTGACATTGTTCCCTAACGTGTGTAATACGCTTGGCGAAATTGGTTTTCACTTTGGTGTAGACCGTTTCGTTGTCGGTTTCCAGATCCAGATAGGGAAAGCGGGTAAAATAGTCGTTACCGGCATTGATGGCGGCGATCTCAATAGCGTCGATCCCCATATCAGAGCCACGAGTACCGGCTCCGATGTCCGATCGGTTCTTAATAAATTTAAGGTTGGGCATGGTTGTCGATTGGTCAGGTTTTCCAATGGAAATGTACGGAAAGTGACCGGGATGCGGTCCATCGACCAGGATATATTAACATGTGGCAGTAGCTGGAATGGATGCAAAATACCCGCTAACCAAATTCAAACAGCCTCTACCGATTAAAAAAATTGGTTCTGAAATTGCTCTTCAGGCAACACACTTACTCAGGATCTGTTCCAACTCTTTTCGCTTTAGGGGTTTGGTTACAAAAGCCTCTACTTTTTCGTACTCCCCCGCGCGGGTAATATCTTGTGGATTGACGGAGCTGGTTAGGATAAACAACCAATCAGCAAAGGATTTATCTTTTTTTCGGCACTCCTCCAGAAATAACCAGCCATTCCAGATGGGCATATTCAGATCGAGAAAAATAACCTGAGGGAGCTCGCCTCCCTGTTTTTCAATGGCAGACAGTGTCTCAAAAGCCTCCTTACCATTTTTATAGACGGTGATCTCATCAACCCGGTCGGTTCCCGATAAGATCATTGAGAGCAAGCGGACAAAAATCGGATCATCATCTATTATACAAACATTAATCATTGCGTTGATTGGGCAGTGAAACACGAAACGTTGTACCGGTACCGACGCTACTTTCAACGGTTATGGAGCCTGACATGGCTTCCACCTGATTCTTAGTGATAAACAATCCAAGTCCATGTGATTGCGGATGATCATGGAAGGTCTTATACATGCCAAAGATCTCCGTGCCGTGACGTTCCAGGTCGATGCCAATCCCATTATCAGATATAGTTAGATGGGTCAAATAGCGGTCTTTTTCTCCCAGGATGCGAACTTCCCTTTCCTTATCCGGCGCAGAGTACCTAATAGCATTAGTTATCAGGTTCAAACAAATACTTTCTACGTATGCCGGGATGCCCCAAACCTCCAGTTGGTCGGGCACCTCGTTATATATACAGACTTGTTGCTTCACAGCCTCACTATGTGTTACTTCTAATGCCTTCTCCAGGGTTTTATTCAGATTGATGTGGCTACAACACTTATTGGCCCGGGAATGAATGATGGCAATTTCATTCAAATCCCTGACGGTAGTACGGAGGTTGCCGGAAGCGCTGTGGAGCATTTGCATCAATTCCTCTTTCAGGAGGTCGGGATGACTCTCGGCAAGCAACTCCAGGATAAATTCAATATTTCCGGCGTGAGACCGAAGGTTATGAGATACAATGTGGGCAAAGTTTTGCAACCGCCTGTTCTGGCTCTGGGTTATTTCCAGCAGATTTTGAACGCGCTGCTCAGATCTTTTCCGGTCGGTGATGTCTTCAGTAAACATCAGGATACCTCCTATTTCTCCGGCATCATCATACCAGGGGCGTACATCCCACGTGATCCATTGCTCGGAGCCATCTTCACGCAGAAAGTACGCTTCGTCATTAGTATTGACTGCTCCCGCCAAACACTCCTGATGGATCTGTTTCCAATCCTCACCGATTTCGGGAAAAATGTCGTAGTGAGAAACACCTTCCAGCTCTCTGTCTCCCAGGTCATAATCAGCACGCCACTTTCCGGAGGCACCGATATACCGGATATCCCGATCAAACATCGCGATTGCGTGGGGTGCCTGATCGATAAAGATACGATAGTAGCTACCCGGAGACTTCCGGCCTTCATGTGTACGATAGGAGTACATAGCGTCTGCTGTCATAGTCTGGAAACAAAGGGACAATACAATGGTACTTACGCCTATTGTCACCAAAAGTTTCAAGGTCACCAACGACTGCTAGCTGTAAAAAGAGCTGCCTTCACGTGCCATTCTGCGCAAGAGGGGTGAGCACCGATAGCGATCTTCCCGGTACTCCTCGTAGAGGGTATCCATGCGCTCAACGCAGTTAGTAATACCGATCTCATCGGCCCAGCGGAGCAACCCTTTGGGATAATTAACCCCTTTTGTCATGGCAAGATCAATATGGTCCCTGGAAGCTATATTCAGGAACAGGGCATCCGCCGCTTCGTTGATGAGCATAGTAATCACCCGATCCACGATCGACTGCCCCAGTGCTTCGTCCTCCAGTGGTGATGGGTTTTCCGCATTATCACCGTACAGATAGAATCCCCGCCCGCTTTTACGGCCCAGATACCCCGCCTGCGCCAATCGCTTTTGCGTAAAGCTGGGCTTGTAGCGGGGGTCGTAGAAAAACGCTTCAAATACCGTTTCGGTAACGGTGTAATTGACGTCGTGCCCTATATAATCCATGAGGGTAAATGGCCCCATCCGGAAACCGCCCAACTTGGTCAGCGCCCAATCGATGGTAGCTACATCAGCCTTCCCCTCCTCCAAAATACGGAGGGATTCGCCGTAAAACGGACGGGCAACCCGGTTGACAATGAAGCCGGGAGTATCCTTGGCAACAACTGTCACTTTACCCCAGGAATCGATCTGTTCTTTTGCTGCCTTAACTACATCCTCACTCGTCTGCACGGCCGGAATGATCTCTACCAGTTTCATCAGGGGTGCCGGATTAAAAAAATGGATTCCCATGACGCGTTCGGGGTGTTTGCAGGCAGCGGCAATCGCCGCAATCGGCAAGGAGGATGTGTTGCTGGCCAGGATGGTCTCTTTTCCCACCAACGATTCCAATTCCCTGAAGACCTTCTTTTTTATATCCAGATTCTCCACAATTGCTTCGATCACCAGCCCGGTATCGACCATTTCCGATAATTTCTGAGTGTAGGTGATCCGCTGCTGCAGGGCCTTTGCTTCTTCGGCACTGATCCGCCCTTTCTCGATCAGGCGGCTCATGATCTTTTGCAGGGAAGTGCGGGATTTTTCCAGGGCTTCGGCAGAGACATCGTAGAGAATGACCGGATGGCCGGACGCTGAGGCCACCTGGGCGATGCCCGATCCCATGGCACCACTTCCAATAATTCCGATTTGCATCATAACACGAGTAGGTTTTATGTTGGTTTCGTTTGGTCTAAAACAGATCCTCGAAGCCCTTCAGGTTTCCGAGTCCTTTCAGGTCGTCTTCGTCACCACCTCCGCCGCCGCCCCGCTGCATTTCGATGTAGGCTCTGTCAACCCGCCCTCCCAGAGGAGGTTGTTGTTTGGAGATACGCACTTTGACGGTCTTAACATTACTGAATTGCCCGGCAATTTTATCCATGATGCGCTGAGCGACATGTTCGAGCAAGGCACTTGGCTTACGCATCTCGATTCTACAAATGGTATAAATGGTTTCGTAGTTCACCGTGCGGGTGAGATCATCCATTTTCGCTGCCTGGTTGACTCGTGCGTCAACCGTCACATCTACTATGAAATGATTGCCGATTATTTGTTCCTCTTCGTAAAATCCGTGGTATGCATAAAACTGCATACCTTCTAAAGCAATGGTGGCCATGAGCTACTATTTTTGCCGGAAGGCAGAACACCTTCGTTATCCCCAGGTCAGAAAAAGACGTTAGCGGGGATGAGTGTTTCCAAAATAGAAAGAGTAGATTGATATACGTACCTTTATTGAAAGAACGTCATAACTAAATTAACCAAAGAGCAATCTGTTGATTGCTTTCGCAAAACACACAGTTGTATGGCAAAAAACGGAACCGTACACGGCACCATTGAGAAAAAAGCAAAGGAAGACCGCTTTCAGGGTCACGATTACTATAACATCGACGATCTGCTCCAGGAAGATCACCTCCTGGCCAGGGATGCGGTACGTACCTGGGTAAAACAAGAGGTATCTCCCATCATTGAGGAATATTCAGAACGGGCCGAATGTCCCACTCACCTGTACAAGGGCCTCGCCGAGATCGGCGCTTACGGCCCCAGTCTGCCGGTCGAATACGGCGGCGGAGGAATGGATGAGATCGCCTACGGGGTGATCATGCAGGAGTTGGAACGGGGTGACTCAGGAATTCGCTCTATGGCTTCCGTACAGGGCTCACTGGTGATGTATCCTATCTTCCGGTTTGGTTCGGAGGAACAAAAGAAAAAGTACCTGCCCAAACTAGGTTGCGGTGAATTGATCGGCTGCTTCGGCCTCACCGAACCCGATCACGGCTCCAACCCGGGCGGGATGGTAACCAATATCAAAGACGACGGTGATGCCTTCATCCTCAACGGTGCCAAAATGTGGATCACCAATTCGCCCGTTGCGGATATCGCTGTGGTCTGGGCCAAGGATGAGGAAGGCAAGATCCGAGGCATGGTAGTCGAAAAGGACATGGCTGGGTTTTCCGCTCCGGAGATTAAGGGTAAACTGTCCCTGCGTGCCTCCATCACCGGCGAACTGGTTTTCGAAGACGTTCGAGTACCGAAATCTAATGTTTTCCCCGACATCAAGGGCCTGAAGGGTCCGCTTTCCTGCTTGTCCAAAGCCCGCTACGGCATTTCCTGGGGAGCTATAGGTGCCGCCATGGATTGCTATGATTCCGCCCTTCGCTATTCACAGGAGCGCGAGCAGTTCGGCAGGCCTATCGGTGGTTTCCAGCTTACGCAAAAAAAACTGGCAGAGATGATCACTGAGATCACCAAAGCCCAGCTACTGGCATGGCGCCTGGGAACCCTCGCCAATGATGGTAAAGCAACTCCGGCCCAGATCTCGATGGCCAAACGCAATAACGTCAATATGGCACTCGAGATCGCCCGCGAAGCCCGCCAGATCCACGGTGGCATGGGGATTACCAACGAATACCCGGTGATGCGCCACATGATGAACCTCGAAACGGTACTCACTTACGAAGGCACCCACGATATTCACCTGTTGATCACGGGAATGGACGTAACGGGCTTAAATGCTTTTTCATAGGTTTGAGGTAACCTCTAACCTAGCCTCAAACCCCAAACCCCAAACCCCAAACCCCAAACCTCAAACCTGTTTTGGTCGAGGTAATGGCGGGGCTGGCCGTTTAATCGTTACGGAACCTTTATTTTTTGACTGGTTTCCCGTAATTTTCTAAGAAGATAAAACCAAATCTTACGTTTCTTGCGTTAGATGAGCAAACGATAATAGAAAAGAGAGCGTATGAGGCTTCGCATTGTAGTGCTTTTTGGGTGTCTGTTCGGTTTATGTGCCGGTCTGCAAGCCCAGGAAGAACCTATCAAGCTAACGAACCCCTCCTTTGAGGATTTACCCCACCACAGCAAACCACCCCGTGGGTGGATCGATTGTGGATTCGACGGAGAAACGCCCGTC
Source organism: uncultured Saprospiraceae bacterium (assembly GCA_964342305.1). GTDB lineage: Bacteria > Bacteroidota > Bacteroidia > Chitinophagales > Saprospiraceae > DT-110. The sequence continues at coordinate 48,416 of CAYFGK010000017.1, forward strand.
GATGTTCAACCCAATGGCACGTTTAGCGTCACCAAACCGGCCGATGAAGGTAACACCTACATTGGCATGGTTGTACGCGATAATGATACCTGGGAGGCCGTTAGCCAACGACTTAGTCGTCCCCTTCAGGCCGGGCAGTGTTACGAATTTTCCGTCAGCCTGTCCCGGTCCGAACTGTATGTTAGTACCAGTCGGGTTACCGATAGCCCCGCGAATTACGTGACCCCCGCTAAGCTGCGTATTTACGGAGGTAATGATTACTGTGACAAAGCATTTCTGCTGGCCGAGACCAGCCTGATCATCAACACCCGGTGGCTGGAGTATTCCTTCCGGTTTGAACCAACAGCGAATTACACCCACCTTATCTTCGAAGCGTTTTATAAAACGCCTTCCCTCTTTCCGTACAACGGCAATGTCCTGATGGATAATGCGAGTGAGATCGTGCCGGTACCCTGCGATGAAGAGATCATCGCTCAGGAGGAACCCGAAGAGCCCCAGGAACAGGTGCGCGAAGTAGTTGTGGAGGAAGCTAATCCGGATCCAGTCAACGAGCGGGTTGATCCGCCGGCACAACGGGATCCCGACCCCATCGCTATTGAGGAAGATCCTCCTCAGGAAACACCCCCGCCTCTGCAACCACGTCCGAACGACGAAGCAACATCTCAGGAGGAAGTAATTGAGGATGTCTCCTTCTCTGAATTGACCGAAGCGGACATTCGGGAAGGAATGACCCTGCGGACTAACCAGATCTTTTTCCAGGCCGACAAATCCCTGATCACCGATCAGTCGTTTGAGGTACTTGACGATATTTACCAGTTCCTAAGTTCCAATGATGGGGTTGTTATTGAAGTAGGCGGGCATACTAATGGTCTGCCTCCGCACAATTATTGTGATCAGCTATCCGACGCCCGCGCCAAAGCGGTAACTGACTACCTGGCCCGCAAAGGCATCGATCGCGACCGCCTGGAATACAAGGGTTACGGTAAGCGGCAGCCCATTGCCACCAACGATACGCCGGCTGGCCGTCGCAAAAATCAACGGGTAGAATTCAAGATCCTCCGCGTCAACGGGGACTAACCCTCGTTCCTTTTTTTTGACACAACAAAGCCATGGCTCCCGGCCATGGCTTTGTTAGTTTAGGTACCTTGCTATTCTTTTAACCCCTAATCGTATGCACCGTCAGCGCTTTTCGCTCCCCGAATCAGCTCAGGTTTTTAAGTACCGGCTTCTGCAATGGAGTCGTCGACACCATCCGGTTTGTTTTCTGGATAATAACGGTCAGGGCTCCTACGGCTATCCCAACGGACGAGTTCTAATGGCCGTAGGTCAGGTGCGCTCTCTGCTGGCCCGGGCAGGGGAAAACGCCTTCGATCAACTGCGATCCCAACAAAGCCTCCACGGAGGTTGGTGGCTCGGCTACCTGGGGTATGACCTCAAAAACGAAATAGAAACCCTGAACAGTAATCATCCGGACCCGCTTGGATTCCCCGACCTGCATTTCTTTCAGCCGGAGCATTTGTTTCTCGTGCGCGAGCACTCCGTTACTATTCTTTCCCACACCAGGGA
>CAYFGK010000017.1:50081-67318 GCA_964342305.1 uncultured Saprospiraceae bacterium
GGAGCCCCCAAAGTCAGGGCTATGCAGTTAATTGAGGAACTGGAGGTAAGCCGCCGGGGACTCTACTCCGGGGCAGTAGGCTATATTACTCCCGAGGGCAATTTCGACTTTAACGTGGTCATCCGGTCATTACTTTACCGTGCTGACACCGGGTATTTATCGTTTCAGGTGGGCGGAGCCATTGTCAATGACTCCGATCCGGCCCAGGAATTCGAAGAATGTATCTGGAAAGCCAGGGGTATTCTGGAGACACTCGGGCTTAGTGCACGTGAGATCCGGCCCTATCCGCGCGCCCAGCCTCGTTCTACCTGAAAACCCAGACTCGATAAATCCTCCCAGAAAGCGGGATAGGATTTCACCACCACCTCCGGTTCCTCGATCCGGATTGGCCCCAGGAGAGCGAGGGGCGCGAAGGCCATTGCCATCCGGTGGTCCTCGTACGTAGCGAAGGCCGGGCTGTTATCGGTCAGCTTCGCCTTACCGGTGACGGCAAACCATTCTTTATCGTCGAGATCATAGGACATAGGCTCCATGGCACAACCGACTTTTGCCAATTCCTGCTGAAGGGCAGCGATACGGTCCGTTTCCTTAATCCGCAGCGTCTCCAGCCCGGCAAACTCACCACGCAGTCCCAAACCTGCACAAACGACCGCCAGCGTTTGGGCCAGATCGGGACACCGCAGGAAGTCGAAACGGAACGGATGGCTGGCCGGTGGTGATGAACGGGTCAGATGTACGCCCTTTTCGTGGTATTCGGTCTGGATACCAAAGTGTTCCATCATGTCGGCCAGTACGGAGTCTCCCTGCACACTATCGGGGAACAGCCCGTGCAGGTGAATATCGGGATCCTCCGTCAGGGCAGCCATAGCGTAATAATAGGATGCTGCACTCCAGTCAGCCTCCACGGTAAAGGCGCGCGGCATATAGGACTGATGGCTGATACGGATAGTTTGGTCTTCCCATACGTGCTCCACCCCGAAATAGGCCATCAGCTTGAGGGTCATTTCGATATAGGGACGGGAGACGATGGTTCCTTCGAGCTTAAGTATCAGGCCGTTGGGGAGAGTCGGGGCAATCATCAACAGCGCCGAGATATACTGGGAGCTGGTGTTGGCAGCGATAGCCAATTCGTTCGTTTCTCCCATCTGATCAGCGGGACCGATCCGCAGTGGAGGATACCCTTCTTTTTCCAGGTATTCGATCCGGGCACCGAGTTTTTTCAGGGCTTCCGCCAAAACACCGATCGGCCGCTGCTTCATGCGGTCGGTCCCCGTCAGGATCTGAGTGCCGGATTGCAGGGACAGGTAGGCGGTAAGAAACCGGTAGGTAGTGCCGGCGGCACCGGCATCCAGTACCTCCTCCGAAGAGGATAGCAGCGTATTGAGCAATTGGGTGTCTTTAGCATTTGCCAGGCGCAGTATGGGGAACTCACGCCGGCTTAAGGCACGGATGAGTAGTGCCCGGTTGGCGATACTTTTGGAACCGGTAAGATCAATGGTCCCACGTAGGGTGGTAGCTGCTTTTTGCAGGGTGAGGATTTGCATGAATACGAAATAGTCATGGTCAAAAATAACCACCAACCCCGACTTAGGATCCACGGAGGGATAAGTGTGGCGGGCTGGGCGGGTTCATGGACCAAATTAGCAAAAACCCCCAGATAGGATCGGTTTAGCCAAGAACAATTCCCGAATTAATCCACCAGATCCCGGTACTGTTCTACGAAATCCCGGGCTGTTTTTTCCCGTTGGCCCGATTTACCGGTATCGCCTTCGGATGAGTCATCCTGGGCCTCCGAGGAGGCCGCACGGACTTGCTCGATGACCCCCAACTTACGGAGTCCATCCAGCACGCGTTGAAAGGCTTCGGCCTTATCATCTGCAACATCGATGATATACTTCATGCTTTGGTATTGTCAGTCGTAAACTATTCTTCTTCCTTCGATCCGGGTTCGTTTTTCGTATCCTTCTCCTGGCGTCGGTTGCGAAACCGGCGTTGATCTTCATCCGACGCTTCGTAGGCTTCAATGATGGCTTTTACCAATCGGTGGCGTACCACGTCTTCCGATTTCAGGTTAACCACTGCGATGCCCTGTAATCCACCCAGGATATCAATGGCCCGTCGCAGACCAGATTTCTGATGGAAAGGGAGGTCGACCTGGGATAAATCGCCCGTAATAATACACTTTGCCGAAGGGCCCAGACGCGTCAGGAACATTTTGAGCTGACTGGTCGAGCAGTTTTGCGCCTCATCCAAGATAATGAAAGCATTATCGAGTGTCCGGCCCCGCATAAAAGCGAGGGGGGCTATCTCAATAGTGCGGTTTTGCATAAAGACATCCAGTTTTTCGGCCGGGATCATGTCGTCGAGTGCATCGTAGAGGGGCCGCAGGTAAGGGTCGACCTTTTCCTTCAGGTCACCAGGCAGAAAACCGAGGCTCTCACCGGCTTCGACGGCGGGGCGGGTCAGGATGATCTTTTTCACCAGGCGATTTTTCAGCGCGCGTACGGCCATGGCTACTGCCGTATAGGTCTTACCCGTACCGGCGGGACCAACGGCAAATACCACATCGCTTTCCTCGGCTGCGTAGACCAGCTTGCGTTGGTTTACGGTTTTCGCCTTAATGGGCTTACCATCGCGGCCGTGGAGAATAGTCTTGTTCTTTTGACCGTTGCTTAAACGATTTTCAAAAACATTATTCCCCTGAACGATTTCCTGAACTGTTTGGGTCGATAACTCATGATGCTCTTTTAACAAGCGCACCATGGTCTCAAACTTGTTTTTGGCTTTTTGCGTGAATTTTTTTTCGCCTGCTAATTTCAGGCTGTTGCCACGCGAGGTAATGGTTATTTCCGGAAAGGCATTCCTCAGAACATTCAGATTGACATTGTTTTGTCCGTACAACTCCACGGGATCAACGCCCTCAACGGTCAAAATGATTTCGCTCAATATATCTCCTTTGTTTTGTGGTTGCGTTCCGGAATTGGGTGAATAGCCAGCCCGGAACGTTGTAATAATTAGAACAAAATTAAGATTTTAGCGACTACCAGAACAGGGGAGTTCTCCAAAAAATCGAAATAATTTATGCCGATTGTTACCCTTACTACTGATTTCGGCACCACGGATTACCACAGTGGTGCGTTGAAGGGGGCACTCCTGAGTGCTGAACCTACCCTGACAATCGTTGATATCAGCCATAACGTAGCGCACTACAATATAGTTCAGGGTGCTTTCGTCTTTCGGAATGCCTGGCGTACATTTCCCCGAAAAACTATCCACTGCCTGAGTATCAACGACTTGCCCGAACACCCCCTGCCTTACATTGCCCTGGAACGAGAAGGTCACTTTTTTATCGGCCCGGACAATGGTCTCTTGCATCTGATCTTTGGCGAACACCGGGGGCCAGTTTACCGCCTGCCTCATCCCGATGAGGGGGTATTTGTGGAGCGAGCCATTTTCGCCAGGGCGTGTGCGCACCTGGCGGCCGGCAAGTCATTGGAAACAATTGGTGAACCCTCTCAGGGATTGGTCCAGCGGATCACCTTTCAGCCGGTAATCAGTAAGGACACCATCCGGGGCAGTATCATTTTCGTAGACCACTACGGCAATGCGATCACCAATATTACCAAGCCCCTATTCGAGCAGGTGGCCCAGGACCGGCCCTTTGCCCTCTACTTCCGGCGCCACGACCCTATTCGTCAGTTGTCAACCCATTATTCCGAGAAGGGGGTAGGTGAACCGCTATGCCTTTTCAATACCATTGACCACCTGGAACTGGCCATTAATATGGGCAATGCCAGTAGCCTGCTGGCATTGCACGTGGAAGATGCTATCCAAATTGATTTTCATTAGGTTTGCTTTCGCAAAAAGAGAACGATAATGATCCGACGCATTGTAAAAATGACCTTTCGCCCCGACCAGTGTGAAGCCTTCGAAGCTATTTTTGAGGAGAGTAAAGACAAGATCCGGGAGTTCCCGGGCTGTGAACACCTCGAACTATGGCGCAGCCGGTCACCCGAAACAGTGTACATGACCTATAGCCACTGGACCGGAGAGGAAGCCCTGAACAATTACCGGCACTCGAAACTATTCCAGGAAACCTGGGCAAAGACCAAACAGCTTTTTGCCGACAGGCCCCAGGCATGGAGCCTGGACATAACTTCCGTTCCCAGTGATTGATCCGTTGATTTTTGCCGAAAGGCTAAACTGATAAGCCATGATAACTATTGACCTACACGATTACCCCATTTACGTTGGTCCGTGTATTGCCCGGATCCGGGAATGGACGACCGGAGATCACTATTCCCGGATATTCGTTTTGGTCGATAGCAATACCCGCAACCATTGTCTTCCGGTAGTTGAGCCGTTCCTGCCAGTTGGCCGCTACTCGGTAGTGGAGGTCGCAGCGGGTGAGGTGCATAAAAATATTGATACCTGCCAACGTATCTGGACCTCCCTGATGGACTTACGGGCCGACCGGTCCGCCCTGGTCCTGAACCTGGGCGGAGGTGTATTGGGCGATATGGGAGGTTTCTGTGCATCGACCTTCAAAAGAGGCATTGACTTTATCCAGATCCCGACCACCTTGCTCGCCCAGGTAGACGCTTCGATCGGCGGCAAGCTCGGCATCGATTTCGGGCAGGTCAAAAACAGTATCGGCCTGTTTCGCAATCCGCAGGCAGTAGTGGCCGATCCCGTTTTCTTCCAGACGCTGCCGCCGCGTGAGTTGCGCAGCGGATTTGCTGAGGTCATTAAACACAGCCTGATCGCCAGCACGACCCAATGGGAACACATTCAGGAAGTCACTGATCTGGACACCGTCGACTGGTCCGCCCTGGTAGCACCATCGCTGGAGATTAAACGCGATATCGTTGCCAGCGACCCATACGAAAAGGGGTTGCGCAAAGCCCTAAATTTCGGGCATACCGTAGGGCACGCTCTCGAAAGCCGTGCTTTGGAAACGGATGTCCCCCTTTTGCACGGAGAAGCTATTGCCGCCGGAATGATCTGTGAAGCCTACCTCTCCCACCGGGAAATGGGTTTACCTGCGGAGGAACTGGAGAAGATCAGCCGGTTCCTGGTCCGCATGTACCAGCCACCAACCGTCGATGAGGTGCATTTCGACTTTCTGCTCTCCCTTATGCACAATGACAAAAAGAACCGGGGTACGGATATTAATTTCAGCTTACTGCCTGCAGCGGGGGCAGTGGTCACAGACCAGACGTGTTCTCCGGAGAGCATTCTGGATAGCCTGCGCTACCTAAATACGTGTAGTACTAGCCTGGAATAACTATTTTCGCAACGGATTTAGGCCACGAAGTGAATGCCAATCGCAACAGAGGACCAGGAGGGAATAGGATCGACGGCGCTCGTACCATTTCACAAGCAGTATACTATAAGCGCCCCAGAATTCGTATTTTTACATATTGATAGCAAATAACGGCATACCCTATGCGCCAATTGATCGATCGTTTATTGAATGACAGTGATAATGCCGCCCACCGACGGCTTATCCGGGTGATGTGGATTGGCTTACTCGGAGGATTAGGCGCGGTAGCGCTACTTTTTATTCTCCTTTCCTTTTCTAACCTTCCATCAGTACGGCAATTGGAAAATCCCCGGACTGATCTGGCTACCCAGGTGTACGGCATTGACGGTGAGGTTTTCGGGCGCTATTACACCCAAAACCGGGTTCCGGTAAGTTACGAAGAGTTGGATCCCGACCTGATCAATGCCTTGATAGCTACCGAAGATGTCCGGTATTTCCAGCACTCGGGTATTGATTTTCGGGGGCTGGCCAGGGTAGCCGTGAAGACCATCCTACTGCGGCAGGAAAGTTCGGGTGGTGCGAGTACCATTACGCAGCAACTGGCCAAGCAGTTGTTCACCGACCAGGTGGCACGCAATAAGCTAGTGCGGGCACTGCAAAAGTTCAAGGAATGGATCATTGCAGTACGCCTGGAACGCAAATACACTAAAGAAGAGATCATTGCTCTCTACCTGAATAAGGTAGATTTTCTATACCAATCTTACGGGATTAAAGCGGCGGCCGAGAATTACTTCAGCAAACCCCAGGATTCCCTGGATGTGCACGAAGCAGCTATGCTGGTGGGTATGCTGAAAAATCCTTCTCTGTACAATCCCAAGCGACCAGTCACTAAGGATAATGCCATCAAGCGCCGGGAAGTCGTTCTGAGTCAAATGGTAAAGAATAACCTCCTCACCCGCACCGAATACGATTCTATCCGGCAGTTACCTATGGGACTTAAATTCCAATCGAACAGCCACATCGACGGTATTGCTACTTATTTCCGTATGGAACTGGCCAAGGACGTCAAAGATATCCTGTCCCGCGAAGAGAACCTCAAATCGGACGGTACTGCCTACGACATCTACAAAGACGGCCTCAAAATATATACGACGATTGATCCGAAGATGCAGGAATTGGCTGAGAAGACGATGATCGAGCATATGGCTAAGCAGCAGCAGACCTTCGAACGGGAATGGCGAAACCTGGATCCGTGGACCTACGTTGCCGATCCGGAGGAGGACATCCCGGTCAGTATCCGCCAGGATGGATTGAAGCGACTGATCCGCAATACCGGCCGTTACCAGGGGTTACGGGAAAAGTATCTGGGGGATCTTATCCGCGAATTAGAGCAGAGGTTCCCCAATGTTCCCTTTAGCCGGGATGACCGGGAGATCGAACGTATCGTCACCGAATCGCAGGAACCGGGTACTATTGCCGGACTCGTCAACAGTGGCCTGATCAGCACCGAATTGGCCAGCGGTTACCGGCGTGTCCTGAAAAGCAATCAGTTCCCCTCACTGCGTACCCAGTGGGACCAGTTGCAGGAAGCGGTAAAAGCCGAATTCGAGCGTCCGGTGGATGGCATGCGCGTTTTCACCTACGAAAATCCCGATTTCGAGAAGGATACTACCATGTCGCCTCTGGATTCCATCAAATACCACCGCATGTTCCTGCAGACCGGCATTTTGGCAGTGGACCCCCAGACGGGCTACACCAAGGTGTGGATCGGGGGCATCAATCAGAAATACTTTCAATTCGATCACGTACGTACAAACCGGCAGGTGGGGTCTACTTTCAAACCCTTTGTGTACGCTACCGCCATTGATCAGCAAGGAATTTCGCCCTGTTATCCTGTTTACGACCTAAAACAGGTTATCCGTCCGGGTGACGGCAATTTTTACTTACAGGAAGAATGGGCTCCCCGGAACTTCGACGGTGAGTACACCGGCCAGCTGCTCACCTTGAAGGAAGGCCTGCGGAAATCAAAAAATACCGTCAGTGTCTTCCTGATGAAGCAATTAAAAAGTACGGAGCCAGTGCGTTACGTGATCAGTAATATGGGTATTGATGTGGAGGCGCGCTACCCGAACGGACAGCCCAGGGTTCCGAGGGCCCCGGCCATTGCACTGGGTGCTACTGATCTGAGTGTCATGGAAATGACCGGAGCCTACACCACCTTCGCGAATAACGGCCTCTACACCAAACCACGGTATATCCTGCGCATTGAGGATAAAAACGGCGTAGAGATATTTACGAGTGTTCAGCAGGATGGCCGCGCATTGCAACCAAACGCCAACTACGCGATGGTCGATATGCTACGCTACGCCGGTCAACTCTACCAACTGGAGAGTGATGCAGGTGGAAAGACCGGCACCACCAATGACTTTGTCGATGGTTGGTTCATGGGGATCACCCCCGAATTAGTGGTGGGCACCTGGGTAGGTGGTGAAGACCGTTGGATCCACTACCGGACGCCATACAACGGACAGGGCTTCCGGATGGCACGACCATTCTTCGTCAATTTTATGCAGGCCCTGGAAGAACGGAACGACATCGATTACGACCCCACAGCTACCTTCTACCGGCCACCGGGGGATCTGGGTATTGAGCTGGATTGCTCACAATACGAAACCGAGGACCTGGAGGTTGACGAGTCTGAGTTCGAGGAAAGTGCCTTTGGAGAAGGCATGTTTGGTGACGATTTTGGTTCCTCCGCCGACACTACCTCCATTCAGGATGGTCCCGGAGGTGAGCGCTAGGGCTTTTCCCATGAACCCCGGGAAACTTCATTTTGGTGGATACGAACGGAGGTTTTGCCTCGGATAAAGCGTCTCCGCCAGTAATACGGAACAGGAAAACATCTATGCAACAACGTCTATTCCGATTCGTGGCAGGCACTGTCATGATCTCTTTTTTATGGGGATGCGGTCCCGCACCTAACCGGACTACCGATTCCTTCACTATTGACCTGAAGGATCCGAGTATTCAACGCATTTACGAATTCCAGGACAGGCAACTGACCGACAGTCTGTTAGTACTATTCCAGCACCGTGACCCGATCTACCGGTATCTGGCAGCAATGGCTTTTGCCTCCATCAAAGATAGTAGTGCCGTTCGGCCGCTTGCCGGCCTTTTAGTCGACGATTACACCCCCATTCGACGTGCCGCCGCCTACGCCATGGGGCAAACGGGTGCTGCAGAAGCAGCCCCTCTCCTGCTGGAAGGTTTTGAGCGCAACGATACTGCCGGATATTACGCCACCTCCAACGCAGCCATTCTGGAAGCCGTAGGAAAAACCGGTTCCCAGGAGATGCTCAACCAAATGAGCACCGTTTCTACGTACCGACCTACCGACACCCTTTTATTATTGGGACAAGCCCGCGGTATTTACCGTTTTGCCCTGAGGGGACTGGTGAGTCCGGAGGGTACCGAGCGCATGATGGAATTAGTGATGGATCCTGCCTTTCCGCTGGAGGTGCGGATGATGGCAGCCAATTACCTGTACCGTGCCAGCGGTATCGATCTGACCGAATACGGACCCGAAATAGCCCAACTCATTTTTAAAGAAGAGGATGCCAGGATCCGAATGGCCCTGGCCATTGCTCTGGGAAAAGCAGGAGGTGAGGAAGCCATGGCCGCTTTATTGCAACTTTTCCGTATGGAAAACGACTACCGGGTTCGCTGTAATATAATGCGGGCTTTATCCAACTTCCCCTACGATGAGACGCAGGCACTTTACCTGGATGCCGTTAAAAACCCACAGGCTCAGGTCGCCATCACGGCTTCACAGCAACTGCTCACCAACGGCGACAGCCGGGATGCCACCGCTTACTGGCGGTTGGCCAAAGACAGTGTACACTGGCAAGTATCAGCAAACCTGTACGGCGCCGCTCATCGCCATTTACCGGTGTATTATGCCGACTATCGCGATGCCATTAACGCGGAATTGCGCTATGGTTTCCGGAATACCGATAATGTGTACCGCAAAGCGGCTATTTTGGGCGCCCTGGCCGAATTTGGATGGAACTACCGGTTCATTCAACGTGAAGGACTTACGCACGATGATCCGGTCGTGCGAACTGCAGCAGCCTCGGCACTAACCGCTATTCTCGACAGGGCCGACTTTGACCGCTATTTTGGCGGAGGATACCGACGGGTACGACGTGAAATAGGTCTATACCTGAAAGATGCCATACGGAGCGGTGACTCGGGAACAGCAGCGGTGGCCGCCAACGCACTGGCTGGCCTCGAAGAGGAGTATCAATCCTATTTACTGCGACAGGATAGTAACTTTCTGCAGGTTGGTTTGGAGCAGTTGGAATTGCCACGACAAACCGAAACCTACTATGCCATTGAGCGTGCGCAAGCAGCTTTCCGCAGAGAAGATGCACCGACGGTTCCCGACAAACCAAGGTATAACCATCCCATCAACTGGACCGTACTCGTAAAACTGCGGGAGAATCCGCAGGCCGTCATTACGACTACCCGTGGGAAAATCACCCTTGAGCTATTACCGACGAAAGCACCGGGGAGCGTCGCTAATTTTGTGCAGTTGGCCGTTGACGACTTTTACGACGGCAAGACCTTTCACCGGGTGGTACCCAACTTCGTAATCCAGGGTGGATGCCCGAGGGGTGATGGTTATGGTAGCCTCGATTATACGATCCGTTCCGAACTACCAGATCTGTACTACGACCGGGCCGGATACGTAGGTATGGCCTCGGCCGGGAACCACACGGAAGGCACCCAATTTTTTATTACCCATAGTCCCACACCACATTTGGACGGAAATTACACTATTTTTGCGCGCGTTGTCAGTGGCCTCGACGTCGTGCACAGCACGCAAGTCGGTGACGTGATCAATAGTATTGAGATACTCTAACAAAACGATTAGCCAATACATGAAAGATACGCCCTTAACCAATACCCACCTCGCCCTAGGAGCCCGCATGGCGGAATTTGCCGGATATAACATGCCCATTTCGTATAGTGGCATCAATCCGGAACACGAAGCCGTACGGGAGCGTGCCGGGCTGTTTGACGTTTCACATATGGGAGAATTCATTGTCCGTGGCAAGGAAGCCCTGGATCTGATCCAGTATGTCACCAGCAATGATGCCTCTACACTGGAGATAGGGCAGGCACAATACTCCTGCCTGCCAAACGACCGTGGTGGTATCGTCGACGACCTGCTGATCTACCGTTTGCCAGAAGATAATTGCTCCGAAGGAGAACGCGCTTATATGCTGGTCGTCAACGCCGCAAATATTGAAAAAGACTGGGAATGGATCAACCGTCATAATACCTTTGACACCCGCCTGATCAACATCTCGGATCAAACCGGCCTACTGGCCCTCCAGGGCCCCAAAGCAACGGAGGTATTGCAACCACTTACCGATACAATACTGGCTGATATTCCCTATTACCATTTCACGAAGGGGACCGTAGCCGGGGTAGCGAACGTACTTATTTCGGCTACGGGGTACACCGGATCCGGCGGATTTGAGTTGTACGCCGAAGCGGAAAAGATGCCCATTCTTTGGGAGGCCATCATGTCGTCCGGAAAAGAGGTCGGTATATTGCCGGCTGGTCTGGGTGCCCGGGATACGCTTCGCCTGGAAATGGGCATGTGCCTGTACGGTAACGACATTACCGATGAAACTTCACCACTGGAGGCTGGCCTTGGCTGGATTACCAAACTCGAAAAAGGACCTTTTCTTTCCCGTGATTTGTTCAAGGCTCAAAAAGAAGAAGGTACCACCCGGCGATTAGCGGGTTTTACGCTACAGGAACGCCGGGTACCGCGGCAGGGTTACACCATTGAGGATGAGGCAGGACAAGTGATCGGCGAAGTGACCAGTGGCACCCAATCCCCTTCACTTGGATATCCCATCGGCCTGGGATACCTCAATAAGCCACACCATAAGAAAGGGACGGATATCTACGTGGTCGCTGGCAAAAAACGGTTAAAGGGAACTATTACCAGGCCTCCATTTTATAGAAAGAAGGATTAATTCACGTAGTCACACCCCTGGTGGGGGGCCGCATTTTTGTTTTTACAAAACGATGCGTACTTTCAGTATCATTTGAAACTTGATGGCATGGACATTCAAGAAGGGAAAGAAAAGTTTTTACAATCCTGGGGAGCCCTTGGTTCCAGTTGGGGGATAAACCGTACCATGGCGCAAATACATGCGTTATTGTTGGTATCTCCGGAGGCATTGAGTGCCGATGATATCATCGGTGAGCTTAAAATTTCCCGTGGCAATGCAAATATGAATTTGCGTGCTTTAATCGATTGGGGGTTGGTATACAAAGAACTCAAGCCCGGCGAACGGAAGGAATTCTTTGTGGCCGAGAAAGATATGTGGGAAGTCATCAAGAGTATTATCACCCAACGGAAAAAGAAAGAATTGGAGCCAATGATACGGGTGCTGGATGAGTTAGCGAGTGTGGAAGCGAACGATCCTGAAAGTGAAGAATTCGTCCGGGTAATCAAGGATATTAAGGTCTTCAGCAGTAAGGCCGATTCCACCTTGGAAACGCTCACGAAGGCTGATTCAAACTGGTTTATCGGTACTTTTATGAAAATGATCAAATAGGGCGATTTCCTGGTGCTATCAATAAAAAGCCCGCCCGGTACGCGTACCGGGCGGGCTTTTTGTTTTGCGGAAGCACATATATTACGCTACTTATCGTCTCCGAAAAAAGCCAGGATACGATCCGCCAGTTCCAGACCGATATTGGCCTGAGCTTCAATGGTGGATGCACCAATATGCGGGCTCACTGAGACCTGAGGATTGTCGAGTAATGCTTTTTTAGGAGTCGGCTCATTGTCGAATACGTCCAGTCCCGCTCCGGCGACCTTACCTGATTCGAGAGCTGCTAGCAACGCATCTTCGTCAACCGCCCCACCGCGTGAGGTATTAACCAGGATGACACCATCTTTCACCTTTTCCAACTCGGCAGGACCAATCAGCGCTTTTCCACCACCGAAAGGCACGTGAAGGGTAATGTAGTCGGCCTTAGTGAGCATCTCTTCGAAATCGACCGTTTCCAGGCGAACCGTCAGCCGGGCATTATCCGTAACGAAAACCGACAAATCGATGTCCGCCTCGTCAATCACCAGGTCAACGGGCATTACCTCCATGCCCATTGCGAGGCCGATCCGAGCCACTTCCTGGCCGATACGCCCAAAACCTACGATCCCAAGTTTTTTGCCACGCAGTTGAACACCTTTTGAGTAAGCTTTTTTGAGTTTTTTAAACTCAGAATCTCCCTTTGCGGGCATCTGGCGGTTGGCGTCGTGTAGTCCGCGCGACAGGTTAAACATGTGTGCAAATGCCAATTCAGCTACTGATTGCGAAGAAGCAGCCGGTGTATTCATTACCGTTATGCCTTTTTCACGGGCGTGCTCCACATCGATATTATCCAGTCCTACTCCGGCACGGGCGATGATCTTTAGGTTTGGGCACTGGTCGATCAATTCGGCACGTACTTTTGTAGCTGACCGAACGATGATCACATCGTATTCGGGAAGCACTTTTGGCAATTCGTCCTGCGGCACCTTTTCGGTATCAACTTGGTAACCAGCTTCATCCAGTAGGGTTTTTCCATCAGGATGGATTCCATCATTGGCAAGAATCTTAATCATGCGTTACGCTTTTTGTGTTGCTTGTGTGAAAATGAGGGTTATAAAAACAAATGAACCGGTGCCTTAGGGGCAGTACGGTTCTGTTTAGAATACCCACAGGTATCCCGGTACCGCAGGTTTTGGCGCCGGAAACTGTGGTGGACAGGGCAAAAAAAAGCCGAGCGTTTTCGGCGCCCGGCTAAAGTATCAGTTATTATTCGGTTCTACAAAAGTTGGAAAGCTAACTTCTGTATAGTGCGAGAACTTTCGATCACTGGTCAGCTCGGAGGTATGTTGCCGGGCAAAACTCGCAAAGAGTGCCGACAGATCCTCTTCTTTGTAATTTCGGGAGTCCGGCATAATGAAGTATCCGATGTTGCGAATGGTCCCGTCCTCTTTCCAGAAAACATGCATCAGTACTTTTAGTCCCTTAATATCGAAATCAATGGACGAAGCATAGGTTTCGAGTGCCCGCATGGTTTCGAACCAATTGGCCAGGGCTTCCGTAGGGTCATTATCAGAAACGGCCAGTAGGGTACGCGCGTGTTCGCGGCTCAGTGTCTCGTATGCTTCTTCATTTTCACCCAGTACAAATGCTTTTTTCACATTTTGAGCCTGTAGGGGAACCAGGAAAAGCAGGAGGAGGAATGTCAATCCAGTCAGTCTCATATTTTTTTATTTATAAAGGTACAGATAAGGCGTGAATGTTGCAGAAACATTTTAAGTCATTCCGGCAGCTATGACGGGTTTTGAGGGGCAAAAATCAGGCCGAACACTGCAGCCTATTGACTTTACTCGATCAAATCGACTACATTGTCCAAAAAATGCCCACTTTCAGGCATTTAGGGTAATTTTGCGTTATTGTACGATAGTTGCAACGCGTGGTTGCAATTACGGATGGGCTTGATGAATTACGGTTCTTTTTACCGTTTATTGAACGTTTCGCCCTTTTGATGTATTATTAATGTGAGGTTGGGCACAGGCATATACGTAAAGTGATGATAGTCAAAGCCCAACCTCCCGGTATAGAGTAGTAGGTAAAAGGTATCGGGATTACAGCTCGTCCTACGACCTAATATCCTCTACCGAATACAACGTGAGGTGGTGACATTCAGTTATTTATCAAATACCTTAGCCTCAACCTCACGTTATTATTAGAATAGGATTATGTGGATAGATATTTCGTTACTGGTATGTGTTGGCCTCGGTTTCGCTGTGGGCTTTTCGCGCGGCATTATCCGCACGACCTTTAATATTCTGTCCCTGGCGTTCGGAGCGATTGCTGCCCTGCGTTTTACCCCGGCCATGACGGAATTCCTCAAGAGCACCTTCAACGAGGATAGTGCCCTCATGTTTTTTGCTGCGCTGGTTATTACTTTCGCTCTTACGATGCTGTTAATCCGGCTCCTGGCCCGCGGGCTGGAGGGCTTACTACAAACGGCCAACATCAATATCATCAACCAGGTAGCTGGCGGGGCATTGATGTCGGCGATCACCACCCTGCTCTTCGCGGTGGTCCTAAACTTCTTCCTTACCAGTACCTATAACGATCGCGATCTGGAGGAGGCAGTAGCCACCTCTCGCACCTATGAGTTTTTGCAAGATTATCCCGCCATGGCTATGGATATGGCCGGCGAGCTCAAACCTGTCTTCACCCGGTTCTGGGAATATTCCATCAGTATGATGGATCAGGTAGAGGGCATGGCTGAGCAAACAGAAAGTCAAGACTTTTTCAACATCGAAGAGAACGACCGCGACCGCCCTAACAACTAACCATGGCATTATCCAGGTATTTCCCTTACGTCCTGATCGCCGGCGCTCATCTTGCCGGAATCGTCCTGCAGACAACCTGGCTTACCCAATGGACCAAACCACTTTTACTTCCTCTTTTGGCGATAGGGTTTTATGCTAACGCCCAAAACCGCTTGCGTGCGCCCTGGCAAATGGTGTGTATTTTCTTTTTTTCATGGATGGGAGATGTGCTGTTGCAAATTCCGGGTACTACCTTCTTCCTGGCAGGTTTAGGAAGCTTTTTGCTGGCTCAGATTAGTTACAGCAGCTTTTTTATTCAATTTCCACCGAAGGGACCGGGTGTACTTGCTCATAAACCCTGGCAAGCTATTCCGTACTTCTTGTATTTGGGTGGTATGCTGTGGATTTTATGGCCGGGCCTGGATCCGGCCCTGCGGATCCCCGTAGCAGTTTACAGCGTATTTCTGGTGGGGATGGGACTCACCGCCTTTGGCTTCCGCCAAAAGACAAAGACCACCTGGGGGTGGTGGATAATTGTGGGCTCTATTCTATTCATCTTGTCCGATAGTCTGATCGCTCTGGATCGCTTTTCAGAAATGGCGGTCTGGCATCCCCGGTTTTCAATTATGATTACCTACATTCTGGCCCAATTTTTCCTGATCAACGGTATTGACAGGGCGTTGGGGATAACCCAACCCCGGCCTTAAAACCCTGCTAAGTACTTTGCAACCTAAGTAACTTACATAATAGTGTACTTAGTCTACCCATACGTGACCGGTGAGACAAAGTCAGCAAGGTCAATTGGTGGTAGCCTCTAAACTGTATCGCGATTGCGGGTTCTCCAAATGGATAATCCAAGACGAAATGGAAGGAGCACCCCTGCGATAATGGCGCCCACGGCAAATAACAGCATTTCGGCGTGCAGATACTCGCCGATACTGATGGCCTTTTTTGATGGCAAAGGCCCGATGATGGCTTCCATGCTATTCTCATCCAGGAATGTTTGAAAAGTATTCAGTTCCTGCACCAGGAAGAAGATGGCGGGAATACAAGCAAAAATGATTATTTGTTTCCCTAGCTGCCGTCGGGCCAGGAAGGTAAAAGGAAGCAGGAACAAATAGCGGGTGAAGGTGATAAAGGCTACCACGTAGATAATATTCTGGATCATAAACCGGTAGGCGCCGGCCGCATAATAAATAGGGAAAACGACTGCTATTGCAATAAGGGCCGTTACTATCCACCACAGACCTTCCATTTGAGCAACTTTGGCGGAAACGCTTGTTTGTTTGGTCATGAGCATGCAATTACGTGGCTATTCGGGGCATAAAAAAAGGCTATCCGCGATGCGGATAGCCTGGTTGTGTTGGGTTGGCGGCGACCTACTCTCCCACCTAAGGGCAGTACCATCGGCGCTGAGGAGCTTAACTTCTCTGTTCGGAATGGTAAGAGGTGGAACCTCCTCGCTATAACCACCAACAATTCTTGGTTCATTTCATCCTGCACATTTGCGGGACTACTTGAACAATGTCTTTAGTTAACATTGACAGATGGTAAGAAGAAGCTACAAAGCTTATTAGTCACTAAGAAATAAGAGTAAAAAAAGGAAGCTTTCGGGTAATTAGTACTACTCGGCTCCATACATCACTGCACTTCCACCTGTAGCCTATCAACCTGATCGTCTTTCAGGACCCTCATGGAATACTCATCTTGAAGACGGCTTCGCGCTTAGATGCTTTCAGCGCTTATCCGTGCCGTACATAGCTACCCAGCAATGCAGCTGGCGCCACAACTGGTACACTAGAGGTACGTCCAACTCGGTCCTCTCGTACTAGAGTCAGATCTTCTCAATATTCCCACGCCCACAACAGATAGAGACCGAACTGTCTTGCGACGTTCTGAACCCAGCTCGCGTGCCGCTTTAATGGGCGAACAGCCCAACCCTTGGGACCTTCTCCAGCCCCAGGATGCGACGAGCCGACATCGAGGTGCCAAACCTCCCCGTCGATGTGAGCTCTTGGGGGAGATCAGCCTGTTATCCCCGGAGTACCTTTTATCCTTTGAGCGATGGCCCTTCCATACGGAACCACCGGATCACTATGCTCTTGTTTCCAACCTGATCGACTTGTATGTCTCTCAGTCAAGCACCCTTATGCCATTGCACTCTACGCACGGTTACCAAGCGTGCTGAGGGTACCTTTAGAAGCCTCCGTTACTCTTTTGGAGGCGACCACCCCAGTCAAACTACCCACCACACAATGTCCCCCGATTACTCGGGGTTAGACATCAAACAATTCAAGGGTGGTATTTCAAGGACGACTACTCTACGCCTAGCGACGCAGCATCAAAGTCTCCCACCTATCCTACACATAAATTGCCCAATGTCAATGTGAAGCTATAGTAAAGGTTCACGGGGTCTTTCCGTCCCGTTGCGGGTAATCGGCATCTTCACCGATACTACAATTTCACCGAGCTCATGGCTGAGACAGTGCCCAGATCGTTACACCATTCGTGCAGGTCGGAACTTACCCGACAAGGAATTTCGCT
>CAYFGK010000018.1:0-31457 GCA_964342305.1 uncultured Saprospiraceae bacterium
TCCCCCGATAGCCTCTACCTTACCCAAAATGTGTTCACTTGTGCCAATCTGGGTTACACTACCGTAGGCCTGATCGTGGTAGTAGGTGACGCTTCAATTGATACCTGCTACACTACCCTGCACATCCAGGATACAACCGGGCCGACAGCAGTTTGCACTCCGGCTTTAGATATCTACCTGGATGGGAACGGAACCTGGACCTTGATTCCAGAACAGCTGGATAATGGTTCTTCCGATAACTGCGCCCTGGATTCACTCTGGACCAGTCCGGAGCGTTTGTCCTGTGCAGCAACGGGTGAAGGAAATAGTATTGACCTGATCGTCCGTGATCATACCGGACGCATGGATACCTGTACGACCCAGGTGACTGTCTTCGATACAATTGCACCCATCGCACTTTGTAAAACCGATGAGGTGCGGCATCTGGATGAGGATGGTGAAGTCAGGCTGACCCTGGACAGCGCTTCCTTCGATAATTGCCTGTCGGGTCTTACTATGTGGCAATCGCAGGATGTGCTCACCTGTGCTGATCTGGGCACTACGGATTACACCTTATTTGTGGAGGATGCCAGTGGCAACCGGGATACCTGTCAAACGACGGTAGCCCTGCTTGATACGATTCGGCCGGTAGCCGAATGTGCCGATCAGACGGTATTTCTTAACCAAGTTGGTTCGGTCGCGATCACGGCCAATAGCCTCGATGCCGGCAGCAGTGATAACTGTGGCCTGAATGCGCTTTCCATCAATCGGGCCATTTTTGGTTGCGGGGATCTGGGTGAACGATCGGTTACCCTGACGGTGACCGATCATGCGGGAAATACGAATCAGTGTACTTCGACGGTTACCATTCGGGATACCGTATCGCCCATCGCACTTTGTCGTGCCGCAACCCTGTATCTGGATGATCAGGGGCAGGCAACCCTACAGCCGGAGATGGCCGACAATAACAGCCGCGATAATTGCGGGCCGGTAGGAAACCTGTTGCTTAGTCAGTATGTATTCGATTGCAACGATGTAGGTACCCGGCAGGTCACTCTTTCGGCTACTGATGCCAGTGGGAATGTGTCGACCTGTACCTCCAGTGTGACCATCATCGATACCCTCCGCCCGCAACCCGTTTGTGCCGCCCCGGTGATCTACCTCAACGACCGTGGGGTAGCCACCCTGCCGGCATCTGCTGTCTGGCCGGTGCGTCTCGATCATTGCGGCGACACGCTGTCGGTATCTCTGGACCAGAATCGCTTTACCTGCAGTGACCTGGGCGTGCAGACGGTCTTGTTGACAGCGATCGATAAGCGAGGTAATGAAGGCTCCTGTTCTTCCTCGGTAACCATCAGGGATACAATAGCACCGGCACCGGCCTGCGAGCCTGCCACTATTTACCTCGATGCGTTTGGTACGGCTACGGTGACCGTCGATGACCTGGATGCCGGCACTTCCGATAATTGTGGTTTGCCGAATCAGCGCACCCTCGACAAAAGCTCTTTTTCCTGTTCCGATCTGGGTGAGGAAGTCGTGCGTATCACTTACGTGGATGCAGCCGGGAATACCAGGTCCTGTACTACTACCATCACGGTATTGGATACCATCACCCCACAGATCGGCTGCCGGGATTTTACGCTGGAACTGGGCATCAACGGACAAGCGACACTGACTCCCGACCTCATAAATGACCAATCCACTGATAATTGTGGTACTCCACTCGGGTACAACCTGGACCGAACAGCTTTTTCCTGCGATGATCTGGGCCCTAATCCGGTTACCCTTACGGCTTCGGATGCCAGTGGAAACAGTGCTACCTGCACTGCAACGGTCACGGTCATTGATTCGAAGAAACCACAAGTAATAACGAATAATCTGGAAGTGTATCTGGACCCTGCGGGACAGGTTGCCATTGACCCGGTCGCAGTGGATGCCGGCAGCACGGATAATTGTTCCATCACCTCCTATGAATTGGATAAATCGGTGTTCACGTGCGCTGATGTTGGCCCCAACCTGGTGAGCCTGACGGTCACTGATGTTGATAGCAACCAGTCGACCGAAACGGCCGTGATCACGGTCCTGGATACCCTTTCTCCCCGTCTGACCTGTCCGCCTGACCGGGTGGTGCTGACCTCCCAGGATGCCAATGTCAGTTGTGATTTTCTGGTTGTCGACGTGTCATTTGATCCATCTGACGTTTCCGATAATTGTGGGATAGCCACGTTGCACCATGATTATTCCTCGGCACCAGCTGATTCCACCCTGTTGGGAGCGGCTTTGCCTACGGGAAATACTCAGGTCAATTGGGTGTTAACTGATGCCCATGGTCGCGTAACCACTTGTAGCACACAAATAACAGTAGAAGATGACGAGGCACCGGTTGCCGATTGTCGCGACAGCGTACTCATTCGACTGGCGACCGACGGGTCCCTGGAACTGGATCCCGTAAAGGTGGATATGGGCAGCTCCGACAATTGCGGAATCACCGATTTTTCCTTTGATCGCAATACCTTTTCCTGCCGGGATGTTGGTTTCCACGACATCACTTTGACCATGAGCGATGCGGCAGGGAATCAAAGCAGCTGCCAGGTGGTAGTGGGCGTAATGGCCTCCACCGCCTGCCCCGAACCCATTTTTCGAAATAATGATGGTCCCGATATCAGTGACCCCTGTTCGTGCCGGAATGACGGAGCCTTCGATGAACAGGTAGTGATCGGACCGGCGGCACCCAATCAGGTTTGGACCGTGAAGTCAACCACCCTACTGAATCCATTAAGCCTGCAGCCCTATGCTGTGGGGACCCCACTGCAGGAGGTGCCGCAGGGAAATGGCGAAAGCATTTACGTACTGGATGGCGTACATCAGGATGGGGTAGGGTACACCCTGACTGCCGAGAGTCCTCTGTACCAATACGATCTGTCGATCAGCAATACCTGTTATTACCCACAACCTGAGATAATTGGTCTGGACGGTCCGGTCTGTTTGTTCACCAATCCCATTCCGCTGGAGGGTACCGGCGGCAGTGGAGTACAGGGCAATGGGAGCTTTACCATTAATGGTCAGTCAGCGACGTCCTTTGACCCCTCAGTACTGGGAGTCGGCACCCATTTGGTGACCTATACCTTTGATGCCGGCGATCCCAGCTCCGAATTTGATCCCGGGAATGTGGCGTGCTCCGCCAGTATTACGAAAGAGGTTACCGTCATGGAAACCGCTGAAGAGTTTGCTTGCAACGACCTGGTAACCATTACGGTCAATGCCGGATGTGAGATCCTGGTCCTGCCGGAAATGGTTATGAGCGGAAATTATTTTTGCTACGACGATTACCGGGTGTACATCTCTTACGAAGGACAAGTAGTTCCCAACCCCGTTCCCGCTCAATTTACCGGACTCACGCTGCGCACCCTGATCGAGCACCGGCCTTCCGGTCGTATCTGCACCGGGAACATCCGGTTGGTGGATGTACAGGGACCCCAGGTGGATTCCTGTGCCACCGATATTCGGGACCGCTTTATTTGCTCGGATGTAGCGACAATTCTCAATAATCCGGAAACGATCGACCCGGATCATCCCCTGTATACGGGGCGCCCCGCAGTGGAGGATAATTGCTCCGGGACGACGCTTACCTTCCAGGACCTGCTGGTCGACCAGGGAGCGTGTGACGGGGACGACACTACCGCCTATATTCGCCGCCGGTTTTTCGCCGAAGATCAGTTCGGTAACGTCAGTACCTGTGATCAACTTATTTATTTCCAACGCCCCTTCGAGGTGTTTATCCCCGGCGATACACTTATCCGCCTGGATTGTACTCAGGATCCTCTGGCGGTAGATGAGGACGGCAACATCGCACCTTCTGTTTCCGGGCGCCCTTACTATATAAATGGATATGGCGAGCAGGTGCCAGTAATGAACAACGGCGGCAATTGTGGCTACGCAGCTATTTATTATGATACGCGGATCAACATCTGTAACGGGCAATACACCTTACTCCGGGAATGGCGCATCTTCGATTATTGCCGCAATGAAACGGTACAGGAGGTTACCCAACTTATTGAAGTTGGTGACTACGATGCTCCGGTGGTCGCTTGTCCGGAGGTCGATTTCGATCAGGATGGTTTGGCGGATGTCCGGATCAGGTATTCCACCGATCCCGATGATTGTACGGCCACCTTTACCATTCCGACGCCACAGATTGAGGATTGTTCCTCGGTAACCGTGGAAACGCGCATCTATTCTAATGTGCCTGAGACGATTTTTGGGTTCCCGACGGGCGACACCCTTTTTCAGGAGCTGACCGATGTCATTATTCGCAACGGGATAGCCAGTGAAGTGCCGGTCGGTGAGCATTTTTTCCTGTACACCGTCAGAGATAATTGTGGTAATACAACCCGGGATACCTGCGCCTTTATGGTGGAAGACGGGGTGACGCCAACCACTTTTTGCGACGACAATATCACCGTAAGTCTGGGCAATACGGGAGTCGGGCAGGTGCTGCCCGGCGATATTGATGAAGGCAGTCGCGATAACTGTGATGACCAGGACCTCGACTACGCGCTGCGTCGTCTGGTTCCGGCCGGTTGTTCGCAGACCGGTGAGGCCTATTACACCAATTGGGACAATATAATCGATGTGGGGTGCTGCGACGTTGGGAGTCTGGTAATTGCCGAACTTCGGGTGACCGATAAAAGCGGTAACAGCAATATCTGTGTAAGCCGGATCCGCGTAGAGGATAAAACCCGTCCCCAATGCACGGCCCCGGCCGATCAGAGTATCAACTGCAACGAATTGCCGGTAGGTTTTGATCCCAATGATCGTGAAAGCCTGCAGCAACTCTTCGGCGAACCGCAGGTTAGTGATAATTGTCCGGACGGAGCTCAATGGGAAGAACTGCCCCCGGTTTCTGACCTGGATCAGTGCGGGTACGGGACTATTACCAGGACCTTTCGCGCCCTTGACGCCACCGGTAATACATCCAGCGGAACCTGCTCTCAGGTGATCACCGTCCGGGAGGTACATCACTACTCCATAACGTTTCCGGCCGACGTGTCGACCAGTTGCGGTGAGCCCGAGGTGCCCGGCGTTCGTTTCGAGGAAATCGCCTGTGATCTGATCGCCGTTCAGGTGCGCAACGACACCTTCTCGGCAGCTACCGAAGGATGCTATAAGGTACACCGGACGTACCAGGTGATCAACTGGTGCGAATACGACGGTATTTCGTCTCCGGTCACCCTGCCACGTAACGCTGACTGCGATGATACTCCTGGCGACGAGGACCTCTGGGTGCAGGTTGAGGAGAACGGAAACGTCTATTTCGATCGCGATGGTGACTATACGAATGCAATTCCTGCGGCGGGTACTAAATCCAGGAACTGCGATGGCCTGACCAATCCGGAGGGCTACTGGATCAGTTCGGAGCAATTCACCAACCTGCGTTCGAGGGGTTTCTGGCGGTACGTGCAACACATTACCGTCTATGACGATACTGATCCGCTGGTCCAGGCCACCGCTCCCGAACCATTCTGTAGTACCGATAAAGAAAATTGTACCGGACCGGTTTCGGTGCCCTTTGAGGTGCTGGAAACCTGCACTGCTCCCCAGGATGTGACCATTGAAGTGTTCTGGGATGACCAGGCCGATGGTACTTATGATTCCCTGCTGCCACCAACGGCGTTACGCGGCAGCTATCCCGTGTACCGGGTGGAGGGCACCTTTGAGTTGGGCGATCACGCCTTCCTGCTGGAGGTGACCGATGGATGTGGCAACCAGGTGCAGCGAAGAGTGAATTTCACGGTGAAGGATTGTCAGGCACCCGCGCCCATTTGTCGCTCCGGGCTGGTCGTGGAATTGGGCGCCCTGGAAGGGGATACGGACGTGGATGGTGACGGTCAGCCGGATCTGGCTGCTGCCAAAATAGCTGCTACGGATCTGGTAGGCAGCGCAGTGTCCGATTGTTCAGGCCCGGTTCAATTCTCCGTGAATCGTACCGGAAGCGAGGCTGCCATCGATATGGACAGTCTTTGGGTTACCTGTGTCGATGAGGGTACCCTCCAGTTGGAACTGCAGGCTTGGGATGCGGCCGGCAACCGGTCTTTTTGCAATACGTTCATCGAAGTGCAGAATAATGGCGACGTGTGTACCCCCGTTCCGGAAGGCGCGGTGATGGGACAGGTAATGACCGAAACGGGGATGGAGATCCCCTCGGTACTCATCCGGTTGAGCGGAAATACGAGCAATACGGCCCGGACTGATGGCCAGGGCGAGTTTCGCTTTGGAGAATTGGAAGAGGGTGCGGATTATTCCCTGACGCCCCTGTACGATTCAGATCCGAAGAACGGGGTTACTACTTACGATCTGATCCTCATTCGCCGGCACATTCTGAATTATTCAAATCTCGATAGTCCCTACAAACTCATTGCGGCTGACGTCAATAATTCCGGTACCATTACGGTGCTGGATATGGTGCAACTGCAGCGCATGGTACTGGGATATTCGGCGGAATTTGAGAACAACACCAGTTGGCGCTTTATTGAATCGGCCTATACGTTTCCCGACCCGGGTAATCCATGGGCCGAAGGATTTCCGGAGGTCGTCAATATCAATAACCTGATCGGTCAACGCTCGGATGCGGATTTCGTGGCCGTCAAAGTCGGTGATGTGAACTACACCCTGCGCCTGCCGGAAGCAGGGGAGGAGCCGACGCGTTCGCTGCGACCGGAACTTGCTTTCCGTATACCGGATAGGTCCTTTAAGGCCGGTGATTATCTCGAAGTGCCCTTTTATCTGCCGGAAGAAGTAGCCGTTGAAGGCTACCAGTTCACTCTGCAGTACGACCGTAATTTGCTGGAGGTAGCAGAGGTGGTACACGGCCTGTCCGGTCCCGAGCAGTTCGGTTTTTTTGCGGAAGCAGGAATACTGACTACCCATTGGTACCGTACCGGAGCAGTTGAAGAACAGGTACCACTGTTTACCCTGCGCATGCGGGCCAGGGCCAATGGTGCTTTACGTGATGCTCTGGCCCTCAATAGCCGGATTACACTGGCGGAGGGATACGAGCCGGATGGTAGCTTGCTGCAACCGGTACTGGAATTTGCACCGGTAGAGGAGGTATCTGAATTTGCCTTACGGCAAAATCAACCCAATCCCTTCCACGCAGAGACCATCATTCAGGTGGTAGTGCCCGAGGATGTCCGGGGGCACCTGCAAATATATGACGCCAAGGGGCAACTGCTGCAACAGCGCACCGACCAGTATCAGGCTGGGTTGAATACCATTCGAATTTCACGGGAGAACCTTCCTTCCGGAGTGCTGTATTACCGGTTTGTTAGCCCGACACACGAGGCTACCCGGAAGATGATCCTGTTGGAGTAGAGATAAAGAGAGGTCGGTGCCGGTCTGTTTGCAACATAAGGGAGTGGCACCACCCCGTTTCGATTTTGGTAGTAGGACTTGCTCAAATCCATATTCCCTATACCTACTACCCCGTACCGGGAATTTCTTTAAGAGCGTGTTTGGGATTTGTTTTTGATGGCGAAAATGTCTAGAATTTGGTTCTCACAAAGCCTTTTTTGAGCTTCGTAGCATGGCTACGGGGCGAAAAAAGGCTGCAGTGAGGTTCAAATATACCGACAACGAAGTGGTTTGGGACTCCAAACCACTTCGAGTCGAGTATATACTCGCGTGGAAAGGTTTGGGCTTTGCCAAACCTTTTCGGAAGCGGTATAATAGACATTTGCAGTCCAAAGGATAAATCCCAAACACGGCCTAAACCCCTATTTCTTCTTCATCTTCCCCTTGGTACAGATCCGTCTGGGCCATATAGACTAATACAAATCCGCCAAGTACCATTACGAGCTTGGTGATGAAGGACCCGAGACCACCGAGCAGGTCCATCCATTGCAGGAAGGCAAATTTGAGGCCGACCATGCTCATGGCGAGGGCCAGAAACCCAATGATGATCAGGAGGAACCCAACCGTTGTCCAGAGAGCCTTGTTTCGTAGCATAAGTGAAG
Source organism: uncultured Saprospiraceae bacterium (assembly GCA_964342305.1). Lineage (GTDB taxonomy): Bacteria > Bacteroidota > Bacteroidia > Chitinophagales > Saprospiraceae > DT-110. The sequence goes on from CAYFGK010000018.1 coordinate 7,992, forward strand.
AGAGTTAGCTTTCGCAAAAATGAACATCAAACCGTACGCATGGTTCTCCTGTTCGGATGGCAAAAGTAGCATATCCTCGATAATTCCGGCAGCTTTAATACACTGTAATCTAAGTTATTTGAAAGTATGGGTAGGGCATTTTGGCAATAGACAAGGCGCGAGGAGGGAGCATAGCCATAGCTACGCGACTAACGAGCAACGAAGTATTTTGCCGAAAGGCACAGCCATAAATCAAAGTTACTTAGGTTACAGTGTATTTTAAATCGGAATGACGAAACCATGGCGTGTAAATCGGGCATTTTTAGTATAATCCTGCGTCATTCAGACAACCCGAACCGCCTGACTACCAAATTATGATAAAACTCATTGAATGCCCACGGGATGCCATGCAGGGTATCAAACCATTCATTCCAACCGAAGCAAAAGCCCGCTACATCAACCATTTGCTGCGGGTAGGTTTCGATACCATCGACTTCGGCAGCTTTGTGTCGCCCAAAGCCATACCGCAAATGCGCGACACCGCCGATGTGTTAGCTCAACTCGACCTATCAGAGACGAATACTAAACTACTGGCCATCGTAGCTAACCGACGCGGGGCCAACGATGCCTCCCAATTTGAGGAGATTACTTACCTGGGGTACCCTTTTTCCATCTCCGAAACCTTCCAGTTACGGAATACCAACGCCACCATCGAAGAAAGCCTCGAACGGGTAGCCCAGATCCAGGAGATTTGTCAGGCGTCCAATAAACAAATGGTGGTGTACATTTCCATGGGATTCGGTAATCCCTACGGCGATCCCTGGAATGTGGGTATCGTCCAGAAATGGGTCGACCGGCTACGCGATATGGATATTCGCATCTTCCAGCTATCCGATACCATTGGGGTGGCTAATCCCGATAATATCGCCTACCTGTTCAGCCACCTGATCAAGGCCTATTCCGACGTGGAAATCGGTTCCCACTTTCACACCGTCCCCGATAAGTGGCAGGAAAAAGTGGAGGCAGCATATAAAAATGGTTGTCGCCGCTTCGACGGAGCCATCCGTGGCTACGGAGGCTGCCCCATGGCCAAAGACGACCTCACCGGGAATATGCCGACCGAGAATATGGTCTACTACTTCCAGGATGCAGGGGCTGAAACCGGCGTGGACACCCGCCTTTTTGCGGAAGCTATGGGCATGGCGAATGAGGTGTTCCCGTATTAGGAATGATGAATGATGAATGCTAAATGTTGAATTCATCACTCATCACTCATCATTGTTGAGGAAATCCAAACCTCATCCATCACTTTCGCTTCGTCTGCAGGAGCACCTCCGTAGGTGAAACTGGCGGCCTCCGGAGCTAATGGGCGCAACCCGCCCTCACCGGCACTATCCCAGGTAGTGAGGTAGAACTGGATGCCTTCCAGCGTCTCCGGATTGCCGAGGGTAGCGGCGGGAATGCGCAACCTTACCGTGCCCGTCTCCTGATCGGCCTTGATCAGGGGCTTTTCAGTGCGGGCAGTACCTGGATTGGTAGCACCGGCCTCTTCAGCTGTATGGACCTGGGTGGTCCAGCCGTTGGCCTGGATGAGTACATCCCAGTGCGCTCCGCCGGGCATGGTGGCGTTACGATTCGGGAGTACAGAAACCCCCGTCTGGCCGGGCACGTCAATGAATAAGGAGAAATGAACGTGATCAAAGCCATTGGGAGGGTTCCATACCGTACTCAGAGGTTGGTCCATGGTGATAGTGACTTCCAGGTTGTGGCCCTGCCGGTCGATCTGCACGCTTCTGATATCGTTGGGCCGGTCGAAGGTTTCGTGAGCAGGATAGCGGTAAGTGCCGGTCGGGCCGTGGTCATCACCCTGCGGATCGTTCTTTTCGGCTAATCGTTCTACTGGCAGGTCAAGATTAAAAGTGGTAGCGACACTGACCAGCGGCTGGTTATTGGTATAGTCAAGTCGTTGCAATCGGTGTTGGCCCATCGGCAGATTGTTCAGGGACAGCGTGCCCGAACAAGTAGTCGTACACGAGAGGCGTACTTTGGTATCCAGTCGTCCGTCGATCAGCAGAAAGCTACTGTCCGCTTCGGTTTTTGGGAGGTTAATGAGTTGGGTACCGCTATTGACCATTTGAGGGGTCGCTGGCCGGGGAACGGTTGGTGTCGATGCAGTGGGAGCGGGTACTCGATCGCCTGCGTGAAATGCCAATCCTCCTTTTGCCGAAAGGCGTAAACCGGAAAGCTGCCCGTTGCGTAAGGCCACCGACTGGGAGCCTCCCAATTCAAATGCCTTTTGCACTGCGTTGTTCCTAAGGCCCGCGATGGGAACGTCCGGCGCGAGGATCGGGTAGTCATTGGTGTTAAGAGCCACGAACAGGGTATCCTCCGGAGAAGCTAATTGATACACAAACAGACCAGGCAGCGTCGTATGGTCGGCCAGTACGGTCAATTTACCCCGGCGGGTGGCGGGCTGTTTTTGCCGAAAGGCAGCAAGCTCCCTGATAAATTCAAAAGATTCTGAATTCGTATTAAGTCTTCCAAATAGATTGGGGCGGGTATCCAGGTCCCCCTGCTCCGTTCCCTGATAAAGGACGGGAACGCCGGGGATGCTCATGATAAAAAAGAGGGCCTGGCGGGTAGCTTCTTCACTCGCCTGGGTGCGGAACCTGGGCATATCGTGGTTATCCAGGAAATTCAATCGCTGAATTGGCTTAGGAAAAAATTCCTCCTGTACCCGCAGTCGGTAGGTAAGCCGATCGGTTGACTGGCCCCCCGCAAATACGGCCTGGATGGTCTGCTGCAGGGGAAAGTTGAGGATGCCGTCCATTTCGGGTTGGCCGGCGGTGCCCAGGTATTTAGCGGCCTGTTGATCCGCTTCCTCGCGGTAAGGTGCGGCCGAGACCCAGGTTTCCCCGAAGGTGTAAAAGTCGGGTCGTCCCTGGCTGGCAGCGTAGGGTTCGATCCCTTCCAGACCACCGGTTCCTTCGTACAAAAACGCCCGCCAGAAGGGATGCTCCACGTACAGGGGGGTATCGAAGCGGAATCCATCGACACCCACTTCGCGAATCCAGAACTGGAAAGCTTCGATCAGTGCCCGGCGCACCTCCGGGTTGGCAGTGTTGAGGTCATCGAGATCAGCCATCTGCCCCCGGTATTTTTCGGTGGTATCCTGGAAATTGGAGATAGCAGGAGTCCAGTGGTAGATGCCGGACTCCCGATGCTCCGCATTACGGGGATCATTGCGATCAAAAGGGGCCTGAGCGGGGGCTCCGGCGTAGGTTTCTATGTCGGCGACATTGGCCGGATCGTAGCTCGACCCGTAACTAAAGTAATTTCCGGTGTGGTTCACCACCACGTCCTGGATGAGGTACATTTCCCGGGCGTGCAGGGCATCGGCCAGGTTTTTATACGCCTGCAGGCTTCCGTAGTGCGGATCGGTTTCCATGAAATGGCTGGCCCAGTAGCCGTGGTAGCCGGTGAAGCTACTGTCGGGGTTCCACCATTGGTTGCGCACCGGCGGGGTCAGCCAAACGGCCGTAATACCGAGTTCTTCCAGGTAGTCCAGGTTTTCCTCGATGCCCGCCAGGTCGCCGCCGTGCCACAGACCATCCTGGGCCGGATCGTACTCACCGGCTCCCTGATCATTATTGGAAGGGTCCCCGTCGGCAAACCGATCGATCATCAGGAAGTAGATGATCTGGTCTTCCCATGCAACGGGTAGTTCATTGGGCGTGCGCTGGCAGCTGGTGAATAGGAGGGGGGTTAGTATTAGGTAGAGGGTATTGGGTAGTAGGTAGTAGGTATGGTTTTTCATGGTGGTATTTTCTTTGGCGGTCGATCCTCTGGATCGACCTACAATAACAACCCCCGAACGAACCTGTACGGTCCATTCGGGGGTATGTATGTCGAACGAAAAACGGGGTGATTACATCATGCCGGGCATGCCACCACCGGGCATTCCACCGGGCATTCCGCCACCGTCGTTTTCTTCTGGTTTGTCGCTGATCACACACTCGGTAGTGAGAACCATACCGGAGATCGAAGCAGCATTTTCCACTGCAATACGAGTCACTTTGGTAGGATCGATCACTCCGGCTGCTTTCAGGTCTTCAAAGACACCGGTACGGGCGTTGTAGCCGTAGCTGTCTTTGCCGCCCAGTACGTTTTGCAGGATAACGGAACCCTCGGCACCGGCGTTATCGGCAATGGTGCGCAGTGGTGATTCCAGTGCTTTGCGAACGATCTGGATACCGATGGTCTGGTCTTCGTTGTCGCCTTTGAGGTCTTGCAGAGCCTCGATCGTGCGCACCAGGGCCACACCACCACCGGCAACGATACCTTCTTCGACAGCAGCGCGGGTAGCGTGCAGGGCATCATCAACGCGATCTTTCTTCTCTTTCATTTCCACTTCGGTAGCAGCACCTACGTAGAGAACGGCTACACCACCTGACAGTTTCGCCAGACGCTCTTGCAGTTTCTCGCGATCGTAGTCAGAAGTAGTGGCTTCGATCTGTTGCTTGATCTGGTTGATACGAGCCTGGATCTGATCTTCCGCGCCGCGGCCATTCACGATGGTCGTGTTGTCTTTGTCGACGGTGATCTTTTCGGCAGATCCCAGGTGTTCCATGGTGGTGTTCTCGAGCTTATAGCCTTTCTCTTCGCTGATGACGGTACCACCGGTCAGGATGGCAATGTCTTCCAGCATGGCTTTGCGACGGTCACCGAAACCAGGAGCTTTTACAGCCACTACTTTCAGTTGAGCGCGCAGGCGGTTGACCACCAATACACCCAGCGCCTGGCTTTCAATATCCTCGGCGATGATCAGCAACGGCCGGCCGGCACCTACTGCTTTCTCGAGCAGCGGAACGATGTCCTGCATGTTGGAGATCTTCTTATCGTGGATGAGGATGAGTGGGTTTTCGTATTCCGTCACCATATTTTCGGTGTCGGTCACGAAGTAAGGAGACAGGTAACCGCGATCAAACTGCATACCCAGTACTTCTTCCACGTAGGTTTCGGTACCTTTTGCTTCCTCTACGGTGATCACACCATCTTTGGAAACGCGCTTCATAGCGTCGGCGATCAGCTGTCCGATTTCATTGTCATTATTAGCGGAAATAGCGCCAACCTGTTTTACCTTTTCGAAGTCATCACCAATGTGCTCCGACTGGCCTTCCAGGTGAGCGATCACTTGCTTGACGGCCTTGTCGATACCGCGCTTCAGGTCCATAGGGTTGGCACCGGCGGTTACGTTTTTCAGACCGGCATTGATCATGGCTTGCGCCAAAACGGTAGCGGTAGTGGTACCGTCACCAGCAATATCAGCGGTCTTGGACGCCACTTCCTTGACCATCTGAGCGCCCATATTTTCTACTTTATTTTCCAGTTCAATTTCTTTGGCAACCGTCACACCATCTTTAGTGATCTGTGGAGCACCGAAGCTCTTTTCGATAACCACGTTGCGACCTTTAGGTCCGAGAGTGACTTTAACGGCATTTGCCAAGGCATCAACACCTGCGCGTAATTGTTCTCTGGCAGTTCTGTCGAAGCTAATTTCTTTAGCCATGTCAGCTTTTATTTTTGATTTGAGGAATGGATTAGTTAAGCGAGGGGAACATACCCATGCTGTGGATTAGTCGAGGACAACCAGGATGTCGTCTTCGCGCATGATCAGGTAATCCTGACCTTTGTAATTCAGTTCCTGGCCGGCGTATTTACCGTAGAGTACGATGTCGCCTTCCTTGACGGTCATTGCATTACCATCCTTACCAGGACCAACGGCCACGACTTCGCCGCGTTGTGGTTTTTCTTTCGCCGTATCGGGAATGATGATACCGCCCTCGGTTTTTTCTTCGGCGGCGGCCGGCTTAACCACTACTCTGTCGTTAATTGGCTTCATAGGTAGCTAAATTTAATGTTTTGTATTGTTGAAAAATTGATTTTCCATCTCTCATAAACACAGCGAAGGTCGTGCCAACTCGGCATTCATGCCATTTTTGCAGACCAACGGCCCGGGAGTGGTGGGTGAGTGACTGCCAACTCGAAAAATTGGCACCCTGCTTGTCAAAATGTCTTGCCAACCTGACAAAAAAAGCCCCGCTGCGTCGCGACGCAGCGGGGCTTTTGATTGGAACTCTGTTCCGTTTATTCCGACATAAGCGGAGCATCCGTAACACCCGTTACGTCTCCAGACATCAGGGTCGAGATAATACAGAGAATAAAGAGGGCAGCTGCCAGATACCAGGTGGCTTTCTCAATGAAATCAGCTGACTTAGCTGCACCGAACATTTGGTTGGCCTGCGTACCTCCGAACGTGCTATCCACACCGCCGCCCTTCGGGTTTTGGATCAACACCGCACCCATCAAAAGGATGCTTACCAAGGCGATCAGGATCGTCATGAAGGTCATACCATTAACTTTTTGAGATTCGAAATTTTCTCCGCAAAGAAAGTGCTTTTTTCCGGGAATTTCAAAATTAAGCGTTCATAAACCGAAATTGCTTTTTCGTATTGCATTTGTGCTACCAGTAACTCGGCCAGGGTTTCGGAGGCCAGGTCCGGGTTTTCCATAATCGACCGCTGAATAACCTGCTCGACTACCGCTCCGGCCTGAATATGTCTATTCTTTTTACTCTTGCGGTCCTTTTTTTTGTCTTCCATTTTTTTGGCCTCCATCAATTCGCCCAATTGCAGTTTTACGTGATTGGGCTGAAATTGCTGTACCCAGGAAGGGAAGGATGCTTTGGGCCTTGGCCCCGACAACTTGGTATCTTCGGTTCCGGTTTGGTGATGGCCATTGAGCAGGGAAAAAGGTTTCTGGCCCAGAGTTTTGGGGCGGAAAATGGTAGTATCCACTACCCGCAGAGCCGTGGCAATAGCTGTGGTGATTTCGGGATCGGGATGCCAGGTCGCCTTTTCGGCAGACCCTGCTTCTTCGGTTACGAAAGTGGGCGATTTGGTATCCAATACCGGTTCCAGCTCGGCTGCTTGATCTTCTGTTGCCTGCTCGTTATCCTCCGCCGTGTGCTCCTCACTGGCCCCGGTAAAGGAAAGGTCCGGGTAGTTCTGATTTGTTTCAGTCTGGGCCGGTTCTTCGGAAAAACGGAGGGCGAGTGGTGGCTCGGTCGTTTCTTCCGATTCGTTAGACAAAGCAGGCAAGGGAGTACCCAACTCTTTCAGGTTGGGAAGTTCAAGGTATTCCTCCCGGGCCAAGATGCTTTCCTCCGCTTTTTCGAGTTCCCGGATCTGTTGTAATTTTCGGAATAAATGCGGGCGATCATTCGCGTAGGTGGATGCGCGGGCCAGATTCTGCTCGTAGTGTTCGTGCTCTTCGAGTTTGCTCTTTTCTACCAGCAGTTGATGGAGGTTCTGGCAATAGGGATATTGATGCACGAGGGTCTTGAGTTCCTCGTACGATATTTTGTACAGATTGGAAATTTCCTTGAGGTAGTCCGTAAAATTTTCTTCATTCATAGCCCGCCGAAATCTAAGTGGTTCGTAGCTAATATACTGCTTCCGAAAAGGTTTGGGCTCCGCCCAATCTTTTTACGCGAGTATAAACTCGACTCGAAGTGGTTTGCCACGCAATAATTCGTACTGGGACACCAAACCACTTCAAGGTCGGTATAAGAACACCAGCGTTCCCGTATGGGAGTATTACCCATTTGATAGAGTTATCGATAGGGTCAAAGAGTAATAACCGCCAGAACCCATTAAGATAGGCAAAATGAGGAGGGTACGCAACTTTTTAGAGCTGTCCGGAGAGGAATTTGGTCAGTTGCCTTACTGCCCGACCCCGGTGGCTGATCTGATTCTTGGCCGAGGCATCCAATTCGGCGAAAGTCTGATCGTATCCTTCCGGTACAAAGATGGGATCGTACCCAAAACCACCGGTTCCCCGTGGTGCTTCCAGGATGTGGCCTCTGACGATACCCTCAAAAGTTCGTTCTTCCCCGTCGAGCAAAAGGGCAATGACGGTGCGGAATTGCGCACCGCGATTGTCAGTGCCAGCGAGGTTTTGCAACAACAATTGCATATTGTCCTGTGGATCCTTATGGGGGCCGGCATAGCGGGCCGAATAAATGCCCGGATCTCCGTTCAGGGCATCGACTTCCAGGCCGGTATCTTCCGAAAAACAATCGAGTCCATAGTTATCGCGAACATAGTGGGCTTTTTGCAAAGCATTGCCGGCAATGGTGGGGCTGGTCTCGGGAATGTCCTCCGTGCAGCCAATGTCAGAAAGTCCCTTTACGTCATAATGCTGACCAATTAATTCACGGACTTCTCTTAATTTATTTGGGTTGCCGGTGGCAAATACGAGGGTTGGTTTCATAGTATCAGGAGACTAAGAAGGTTTGTTTGAGCATGTCCCAGAGTCTGGCGGATTTATCTTTTCCACCAGCCTGCCGCTCCCGGTAAATGGATTCCAGACTGTCTGCGGTAAGGAAATGCATGTTTTCCCATATAGTGGGTTCGTACGGTGTGACGTCGAGCTTCAGGCCCATACCGGAAGGTGGGGTGCCGAAAAGTAAAACATGTTGAAATGTGCCTTCCCGGAGCAGTTCGGCCAAACTCAGGGGCTGTTGAGGCGTTTTATAATAGGTGATCGCATCCCGCTCCAGATCGTACTTAATAGCTTGTAAGATCTTGTTCAGGAATCCGTTTAGTGTCTCGGTAGGTGTTTCTCCCGGCGAATAGATCACCAGCAGTCCTTTTTGACCCCGCCCGTAGCCGGTCGGAGGCGGTACATCACCTTCCGGTAGCACAAATACTTTAAAGTTAAAGAAGCCGGGTTTCAAAATTAAATTTTGTTTAAGGTTTTAAAATCCAAATATATCGGAATTAAATTCACTTATTTAGCGTTAAGATAGAATATTTGTCAATTTTTCGGTATATTTGACAACTAAAATACGGATTATGCCCTACGATATCACCATTACCAAAACCAACCAGTCCCGAATCGGCGAAGTTGACTTCGAAAACATCCCGTTCGGACGCGTTTTTTCCGACCACATGTTCGTCGCCGACTACCGCGACGGAGAATGGCAAGACCTGCGAATCGTTCCCTTCGAGCGATTTGAGATCCACCCGGCGGCCATGGTCCTGCATTACGGACAGGCCATTTTCGAAGGTATGAAAGCCTCTAAATCGTTCGATGGACGCCCCATGCTGATGCGTCCGGAACAACACAGCCGCCGCCTGAATCGGTCGGCCGAACGCATGTGTATGCCAACCGTACCCGAGGATATGTTCCTGCAGGGCTTGCGGAGTCTCGTTGCGATCGATGCCGATTGGATCCCACCCCAGGAAGGGAGTGCCTTGTACATTCGCCCGTATATGTTCGCTACCGATGAGTTTATCGGAGTAAAACCTGCGCAAACGTACCGGTTTATCATTTTTACCGGTCCCGTAGGTCCCTACTATCCCAAGCCCGTAAGCCTGATCGCCGAATCGAAATACGTACGTGCCGTCAAAGGCGGTACCGGGGAAGCCAAAGCAGCTGGTAACTACGCCGGTTCCCTGTTGCCCGCCAAGATCGCTCAAGATAAAGGATTTGATCAGGTTATGTGGATGGATGGACACGAGTTTAAATACATTCAGGAGGTAGGTACGATGAATATCTTCTTCGTGATCGGTGACAAGGTGATTACACCGGCCACCGACGGCGCTATCCTGAAAGGGATCACCCGCGATTCCATCATTCAGATCCTGAAGAAGAAAGGATATACCGTGGAAGAAAAGCCCCTCCACATCGATGAGGTGGTAAAAGCATACAAAGCCGGTCAACTCAAGGAGGTGTTCGGTAGTGGTACCGCAGCCGTAGTAGCCCACGTTTCCAAGATTCAATACCAGGATACCTTGATGGAACTTCCGCCCATGGAAGAACGCGAGATCGGTACCATGGTAAAGGCCGAGATCGATGGCCTGCGTTCCGGAAAGATCGAAGACGAATTCGGCTGGATCGAGGAAGTGACTTCCGATGTGCTGGCTGATGCGTAATTTAAGGTTGAGGTTGAGGTGAAGGTTATTAAATGACTGAATGCCACAACCTCAACTTGTATTTGGTAGAGGGTATAGGGCAGTAGGACTACATAGAAGTCCCTATACCATCTACCTACTACTCTACCTCCCGCTATTTCAACAACCCCCGCTTCTCAAAATCCAGTAGTATCTCTCCGATGATCTTCTTGGTGAGCGTACCTGCAATCCGCGGAGCCACAAATTTCCGGTAAGCCCACGGCAACAGCTTGTCATACCAGTGCTTTCCATTCCCATACTTGCTCCGCAGCAGGGTTTGTACTTTCTCCATTACCTCCTCCTCGTACGGTTTAGCCGATTTTTGATCGGTGCGGAATATATATCGCAGCACCGTGGTCAGGCGCTCTTTCATCAGATCCTCCAGGGCAAAGATCTCCAGCGGATCCAGCTTTGGTTTTTCGGGTTCTTTTAACTTTTCTTCGTAGAAGAGCTCCTTGGGCATAGATTCTACGGTGAGATCGGGAACGATTGGATAAGCACCCTCTGTGCCCTTATTGGGAATGAAGAAGCGATTGTGGCGGGCGTCGGAACCGTCGCTTTCCCAATCCTGGAATAATTCACTTTCCCTGGCTTCATCCATGAGCATGCATAGGTGCTTTCGCAAAAAGCTTTGGCAGTTCTTACGGCCCAGGTGGTAGTCGTATTCCCGGAACTCCTTGCAGAAGAATCCCCCGAAGCCATCCAGCGAGCCACAGGCGATGGGGTAGGGGTCATTTTCCCGTTTGGGAAAGATCATCTTGCGGGAATGGTCGGAGGACAGACCGCGTACGATCTCCCGTTCTTTCACCATGGCTTGCCCCCGGATGGCACTCAGGACACTGGGTATCAGTTCGAGAACGTTATTGGGGTGATCGTGCTCGGTGTCCTGCTCCCCCACGTCAAAATTGGGGAAGGGGTCGATCATGATGATGGCGTAATCCTCCTCCATGGCTTCGCTGGTGCCGTATTTTTCTTCCAGCGAACGGATGATCTCCCCAAAAGGCTCGTTGTTGATGGTGCCACCATCGACGGCCATGAAATCGAAATCCTGACCGTCGATATCGATGTGCATGCCGGGAACGGTATCACCGGAATCATCGGTTTCCAGGTTGAACATCCGGTATACCATGGCCTTGACGTAGTTGGGTGGAATATGTTCCAGCAAACGGGCCTTCAGGCCTATAGGAAAGGCTCCGGTAGCCATGGCACACTGCATCATGAGGTCGCGGTGTTCTACGCGTCCGGGATCAAAGGGGACCATGTATGCCGGGATATCTCCCTGCCCCTTTTCTAACCGGAAATGCGCAGTACCTTTATGGATATACATGCGGTGAGCGGGCAGTTTATGCTGATTGACGAGCTTCTCGACGGAGTCGTTGTGCGGATCTTTGTCAAAAAAGTTGACCTCCAGCGGGATTCCACGCAGACTGGTGATCGTCAGGATCACTTCTAATTCCGGAGAAATATAGGGCGGTAAGGGTTTACGTTGTCCCAGGCTGATGGCCCTGCGGGCGATGGCGTCAATTGGCCGGGAGTTGAGCAGGGCCGGGACTTGTTCTTCTTCCAGTATATCTGCCAGGCCCAACATCTGCTTCAGGGTAGAACCCGACTCCCCATCGTCATTGAGGTTTACCCAGGTGTTAAACAACTTCTTTTTGTTGAGGTCCCATTCCTCGGGATCAATTCCTTCGTGAAGGGCGATGGTTGTGATCGCAGCGGTCATACCTCCGGCCGAGGCACCACCGATCACGTCGATGATCACATCGTGCATAGGGATCGACGGGTCATATTCTTGATGATCCGGGCCCAGTTCGCGGTTGCGTTGTTTGGCTTGTTCCCAGCGCTCGAGGGTTTCGAGCAGGTAATCGATCACGCCGGCTGTATAGGCGCCGGCTGAAACGGCTCCGGCCATGGCAATACCGAGGCGAAATGTTTTGGGAGGGTGATTAGTGTCCATAGTAGCTCATTCTGCGACCCCGGGTGATTCGCGAGGTCCATTGAGCTGACAAATTAAAAAAAAGTTGATCTAATCAAGTACAAAACGCGAGGTTGGACCCTGACTATTTCGCAAAGTGTTTGTATTCATGACCCAACCTCCCGGTAGAGGGTAGTAAGTAAGGGGTGTTTGGATGTAAACAAGTCCTACTACCAAATACCCTATACCCATTACAAGGTGAGGTTGAAACCTTCAGTGACTTAGCAAAAAGAACGGCACCAACCTAACGTTACAAAAAGCTACCAATCAGAACCGAACGATCACGGCAACTCCCGCCGAACCGTATTCGTCGGGTAGGGGAATCACCTGAGGAGCGACTTGCAGGCTAAGGTCCTCATCAATATCAAACTGCAGCAAGTGGGCATCAACGAAGGCTTCCACGGCTACTATACCGTACAACAAAACCGTCCCTATGTAGGATAGCTGGGTGTTGCGATCGTATTGGTCGCGAAGGGATCGCAAGGCGGTTGATGAATCGATTGAGGTTTCGGAGAATTCGTGCTCCTGTCCGGCTAATTGAAGTTGCAAGGCATCCCGGAATCGTCGGTACAGGTCCTGATTATAATCAACGGCTATAAACATACCGGTAAAGGCACCATAGACAAGTGGTAATTTCCACCAGCGTTTATTGTAGGCCTGTCCCGCTCCCGGGAGCGCAAAGGAGAGAATAGCCGCTTTTTTGGGATTGGGGTAATCCGATTTGAAATCAAAGAAGGGAACTTTTTCCTCCGTAGTATCTACGGCGAAAGTGTCCAGGGAATCAGCAGGGGATTGTGCCCATCCATCCAGGGCCAAACTACTGAGCACCAAGGCTAAGACGTACCATTTTTTCATAAACAGGGGTTGACTATGCTTCGTCGAGTCGATCCAGCAGGTTATTTAATTCATCGACATTATTAAACGACAAAACGATCTGTCCCTTGTCCTTACCCTGTAATTTAAGTTGTACCCGACGCGTGTGGAAGAAGTTGCGCAGGTTTTGCTCCACTTTCTTGTATTCCAGCGGCAGTTCTTTTTTGGCGGAAGCCTTCTTAGTTCCTCCTTTACCGTACTCGGCAGCCATCTTTTCCAGAGCACGTACCGAAAGGCCTAACTGTGTGGTCTTTTTGAACAGCAGCAGCTGAACCGATACATCCTCAATGCCGGCCAGGGTGCGGGCATGCCCCATAGAGATGCGTTTATCGATGACCGCCTGCTGGATTTCCGGGGGTAGCTTACGCAGGCGCATGTAGTTCGTCACGGTGGCCCGCTTCTTGCCGACCCGCTCCGAGAGTTTGGCATCGGTAAGGTCGAATTCTTCTTTCAGACGCAGGTAGGTGTCGGCGATCTCCATGGCATTGAGATCCTCCCGCTGGATGTTCTCGATCAGGGCCATTTCCATCATCTCCTGATCGTTGGCTACGCGCACGTAGGCGGGCACTTCTTCCAGTCCGGCTATTTTGGAGGCACGCCAGCGGCGTTCCCCGCTGATGAGCTGGAATTCTTTGGCACTGAGGAAACGAACGGTGATGGGCTGAATAAGTCCGTGGGTTTTAATGGATTCAGCCAGCTCATTGAGCGCATCCTCATCGAACTCTACCCGTGGCTGGTGGGGGTTAGCCTCGATCTGACTGACGGGGATACGCACGATGGTATTGGAGAGTTCCTGAACGAGTTCGCGTTGCGGCTGCTCATTATCCTCTTCCCCGGTAGTCGTTTTATTGAAGAGGGCTTTTACGCCGGCGCCCAGTTGCTCCCGGTTGTAGTTAACTTTCTTTGGTTTTGGTTTAGCCATGATCGGTTGTTAGCGGACTCAAATAGCCCGGCAGGACTTAGAGCGTGTTGGGGATTTATCCTTTGGACTGCAAATGTCTGTTATTTGAACCTCACTGCAGCCTTTTTGAGCCCCGTAGCCCTGCTACGAAGCTCAAAAATGGCTTTGTAAGAACCAAATTCTAGACATTTTCGCCATCAAAAACAAATCCCAAACACGCTCTTACAAATGGTAAGTGGAAAGATACAAAAAAGCCAACGGGTACTCAACTTGCCTTAGCTGAGACTGCCTTCTTTGAGGTTGACGGTATCGTTATTGCGCTTAAGGAATTCCTGGGCCAGATTCAGGAAGTTGATGGCCCCTTTACTACCGGCGTTTAGCAGTACTACCGGCATATGCATGTTGGGGGCCTCGCCGATCTTGGAATTGCGGTGGATGATGGTATCCATTACATTGTCGCCAAAAATTTCCCGGACCTCACTTACGACTACGTTGGCCAGGCGGAGCCGGGTATCGTACATAGTCAGCAGTATACCTTCCAGTTGCAGCTCTTTGTTTAGTTGGTTCTGTACCAGTTGGATGGTATTCTGCAATTTGGTAAGTCCTTCGAGGGCAAAAAATTCACATTGCACCGGAACTAAAACGGAGTCGGCAGCCGTAAGGGCATTAACGGTGATCAGGCCCAGTGAGGGCAGGCAATCGATAAAAATATAGTCGTAGTGTTCGCGAAGTGGTTCCACCATGTCGGCCATGACGTACTCCCGGCGCACGCGATTTACGAGCTCCAGTTCGGCACCAACGAGGTTTATATGCGAGGGTAACAAATGCAGATTAGGGGTGTCGGTTTCGTAAATAGCCTCCAGTGGATCGGCCCCATTGATCATACAATCGTAAATATGGGATTCGACCTCATCCGACATGATCCCTACTCCGGATGACGAATTGGCCTGCGGATCGGCATCGATCAGTAAAACCTTCTTTTCAAAAATGGCGAGGCTTGCCGCCAGATTGATGGCCGTGGTAGTCTTTCCAACACCTCCTTTCTGATTCGCAATCGCTATTACTTTTCCCATCGAGTCTGTTTCTTACGGATAAACAACAGGTGCAAGTATAGCACAAATACGTCGATTTTGGGGATTTTCGGCTTCGACAGTTTTACACAGAGTACTAGAAGTGGCGGACAATTACCTTGACGGTCTTTAAACCCTGACTCGTTTGCAGCTGAGCAAGGTACATGCCGGAAGGCAGAGCCGGATCAGACCAGGTTACGTCCAGGGTGCCCGGATCAACGATTTGATTCTGCAGCAGGGTTTTTACCAGTTCTCCTTTCAAGGTAAACATGTGCAGGTTAACCGGGCCGGCGTTGGATATCTGAAACCGGAAGGTCATGGGGCCATTGGCCGGATTTGGAAATACCTCCAGTGCTATTTTCGGTTGTTTTTTGCCGGAAGGCAAACCAACAGAAGCGCCCGGCAATTCAGTGCCGGCTGCGAGTTCCTTGGCTGAAGAACTGCCCGCACAAGCTTCGATACGCGCTGTGAACGGGCCCTGTGCCGTGAACCCGGGATTGAGGATGATGGTGGTACCGGCGGTAAAGGTTACATCGTCGCCGGGGGCAATGGTGACTGTTCCGCTGGTTTCCAGGGATTCGCCGGCGCTAAGGGTGATACCGGGAGCAATGTCGACCTGTATGACGGTGCGAACGTCCGGGCAATTCCCGCCCGGGTTACCGCACTCCAGTTGATCCCCGTTGATGGTCCAGTTGTAGGTAGTTAGCAGGGTGTTCCGCGCCATTTCCCCATTGCAGTATTCGAGGGTTAAGGCATCGAGTATCAGGCCACCGGGTACGCCCGTATTTGCCCAGCCGATGAGGGTAGCATCGTAATTATCGGTATCCATACTGCAATTTCGGAGCATTCCATTAATATTAGTAGCGGATGTCAGGTTCCAGGTACCTAAACCCTGATTAAAAGCAGTAGCATCGCGAAACATATTATCGAATTCCTCACCTTTGGATACATCCCATTGGCTTAAATCCTGATTAAAGGCTTTGGCATCCCGAAAGGTGGAGGAAAAGTCTTCGACATTACCTACCTCCCAATCTCCCAGGTCCTGATTGAAGGCTTCAGCAAAATAAAACATATGGTTCAGGTAGGTAGCCGAACTGACATCCCAGGACGAAATATCCTCGTTAAAGTTCTGAGCCACTGCAAACATATAGCTAAACTGTTGGCCGTTACTTACGTCCCAATAACGCATATTCGGAACTGTAGAAAGCGCCGAACAACTTCGGAACATATTCACGTAAGAGACTACAGCCGTCAGGTCAGGAAGATCAGAGGCATTGATGACCAGGTTTATACAACCGTTGAAGGAGGCTAGCATCCTTTCCCACTGGATACTACCCCATTGATTGATGGCCAGTATTTTTTCCGGATCAGCTTTCGGACTGGCGGCGTTACTGTAGAACCCCGGAAATTGACCGCGAATGGCAATGGTATAGGTGCCGGGCGTATCGTAATCGTGAGTGATGGTGTCGGTTACATTCGTGTCTTCGGCGTTGAACGTCACCCCGTCGTAGGTCCAATCGACGTCGTAATTGTAGGTGAAAGTAGCGGAGAGCGAAACCGGAATCCGGTATTCGGTATCGCTGCTGAACTCGCCGTAGTTATCGGTTTTTACTACCATGACGAAGGGACAATCCTTCGAATCTCCATTAAAGGTCCAGGCCAACGAATCGATCAGGATCTTGCGGGATACTTCACTCTGACAAAAATGGAGATTGCTGACCCCTACGGTCAGGCCGGAAGGCATGTTTTGGCTTTCCCATCCGGCAAGAGTCATATCATACGTGGATTGACTTAATCCGGAATCAGACAGAAAGTCTATCAGATTGCTGGCGCTTCCAAGGTTCCAGGATCCAAGGTTTTGGTCAAAACTGCCGGCGTCCAGGAACATATTAGAAAAGTCTTCACCATTGCCTACATGCCAGTTGCTGATATCCGAATTAAACATACTTGCCTCCTGGAAGGCGGCCCGGAAATTTTCCACATTGTCCACATTCCATTCCGACATATCCATGGTCAGGTTGCTGCATCCAAGAAAAGCGGCTTCCATATTGTTTACCTCATCCAGGTTGGGGATATCCGTAGCGCTGCCACTAAGATTCACGCAGCCGGAGAAAGAAAAGGACATATCCAACCAAACGATCTCACCCCACTGGACGATATCTACCAGTTTTTGGGCATCGCTCAGGCGGGTGGGAGAGGTATGGTCACCCTTAAAGAAAATCTGCGGAAAGTCACCTTGAATAGCGATGGTGTACAACCCATCACCGGGGTACTGGTGTGTTGCATCACCCTTGGGATTATCGGTGGGATTAAAGGAATTACCATCGTAATCCCAATCGACTTCATAACTGTAGTCGAAATCGGGGTTAGTTGGAATAGTAAATTCATTATTTCCCGAGACACCGGGGTTGCCGGTCTTGACAATGAAGACGAACAGATCTTCGGTGAAAAATGCTTCGTCGGGAATCGCCACCCCGGAGAAAGCATTCACCGTGAACGGGAAAAGAAGAAGCAAAATCACCCAAAAAAGCGTAAAGTCAGAACGGAAGTGAGCTGGAGCAGACATGTCGGCTATAATCTTTTTGTGACCTGCACAAATTATATAGCTTTCTGCTGCCAGGGGTCATACTTTTGGGTGATTTTGCTTTAACATGCCTGTCCAAGCTTAACGCTCGATGGTACTACCGATTTCGGGAATGCTGAGGTTCAGGCCGCGGTCCTGGAAGGTCTTGACAGCGGTTGCGTGATCGATCTCGATGTACGGGAAGGTATCGAAGTGGCAACCGATAATGTCCTTACAGTTGATGAATTCAGCGGCCATGGCGGCATCTTTGGGCCCCATGGTAAAGTTATCGCCAATCGGCAGGATGGCGAAATCGAGTGGCGGACAGGTGTCGGGAATCAGCTTCATATCCAGGGTCAGAGCCGTATCGCCGGCGTGGTAAAAGCAACCGCTTTCGTTCCAGATTACAAAGCCGCCGGGATTGCCACCGTAGGTACCGTCGGGCAGTACGCTGGAGTGGATGGCGTTGACGTATTTGACCGTTCCGAAGTCGAACTCAGCCTTACCACCGTGATTCATGGGGTGGTTCTTAAGGTCTTTTTCACCGTACCAGGAGGCAATCTCGAAATTGGAGATAATGGTCGCTCCGGTGCGTTTGGCGATGGCCTCGGCATCCGCCACGTGGTCGGCGTGACCGTGGGTCAGCAATATGTAGTCGGCCTCGAGGTTATCCGGGTGAATGTGCGGATGCTTATCAGTATCCGCTTTGGGGTTTGGGGTGATAAAGGGGTCAATGATCAGGTGCTTACCCTTAGTCTCGATGTGGAAGCCGGATTGGCCCAGATAGGTTAGTGTCATGATGTGTTTGGTTTTGGTATGTAAGGTATAGATTGTACAAAGGTTGAATGAGAAACGTGGTTCCCGATAAACTTTTTCCGTCAAAAGGCCTTACTATTATTCTAAAGCAAAACGAATGATCACTGTTCTGTCCGGATCTAATCGCAAGGGTAGCGAAACGCTGCGCTTTGCTCATCAATATGCTGATTTTTTGCGCAAGCATACCGATCAGGAAGTCAAGGTGCTGGCCCTGGAAGATATTCCGCACGATTATTTCTTCCCGGAAATGTACAGCGCCAAGCGCCAGGCCGAAAGCCTTCGCGCTGTCCAGGACGAATACATGATACCCGCAGAGAAGGTCGTCTATGTCACCTCCGAATACAATGGCGGCTTTAATGGTGCGCTCAAGCTTTTTCTGGATGCCTGCTCGGTCCGCGAATACAAAGCAACTTTCAAAGGCAAAAAAGCCGCTCTGGTAGGTGTGGCCTCCGGTCGCGCAGGCAACCTCCGCGGCATGGAGCATATGACCGGGGTGCTCAACCACGTAGGCACCATCGTTATGCCCAACAAACTACCCATCTCCCGCATCGAAGAACTCGTTGACAACGAAGGGGATATTGTCGATACCGCCACCCTGAGTGTGATGGAGAAACACGCGGTGGAGTTTTTGGAATTTTGAATTTTTAGTGTTTCCCTCCTTCGTCCGTAAGTGCTCCGGCGGGCAGGAATTTTTAATTAAATAACTGGTTGCTGTCGAGTTATGCCTTTTAGGGCCTATTTTCCCCTAATCCCCTAATCCCCTAATCCCCTAATCCCCTAATCCCCTAATCTTGGTACAGGGTAATGAGTAGTAGGTATCTGGAAAACCACGAAGCTTGTTCCAATTCTCCAACTCTCCAATTCTACTTCTGACATCCGCTTTATTCCCACCACTAAAGTGGGTGGGCTTATTTTTTCCGACCTCCGATTTCCGATTTCCGACTTTGAAACAGCACGCCCCTCGCTCCCGTGGCGGTCACCGTATCCGCCAACGTGCCAACGGAAGCCGTTATCTCCAATTGTCGGTTCATTTCGGTACGTGTGTTGGAGTTGATCAGGTGTGAGTATACGATCCAGGCGGTTTCAATATCCTGATTGATCAATGTTCCCGGGGTTTCATCCCAATGACTGAGGTACATAGGTTTTTGCCGGAAGGCCAGTGAATCAGGATGATAGTCCCGGTAGTAAGTAGCCGCGGGAACTGCCTCGTGGTGCACGTATACCAGCTCCCCCCGGGGACTATCCATGCAGGTTTTTAGTACTTCGCGAGTGTTCTCCACTTCCAACGGAAAAACAAAATAGACCAGCCCTCCCGAGAGGGGTAGCACGGGCAACCAGAGGATGGTGAACAGCCAGGGTGTCCATCGGCGACGACTCCACAGATTATCCGTACCGATGGCCATGAGAAAGCCGAAAAGAGGGATCAGAAAAAGGGTGAGCCGGGGTAGCAGGGAATATTGCTCCAGGCCGGAAGCTACCAGGCAGGTGAGAATGGGAAGCCCCACTAACCATATAAAGGCTTGGCCGTGCCGGATCAAAACTACTATGCCCCACAGGAAAAGCGGGATACTTACAATGTAAGATACTACCGTATAGCCGGCGGCATTACGGAATAGCGACAATAGCAAAGACGACCAGTTAGACCATTCGGTCGAATTAGTGGGGACCAGAGGCAGAAAAAATTCTTGATGGTAGGTATTCAGGTAGTCACTATCAATATCGGGTCGCAGCAGCAGCCAATAGTAAGTACCGAAGCTGAGCAACCAGCAAGCCACAACCAGGATAAGGGCCGGCAGGCGTTGATGGTTTTGCTTTCGCAAAAAAGTAAACCCGTAGTAGCAACCCACTCCGGCCAGCACAAAAACAATGGGCATGGAAAACCATATGGCTGTGCTGCCGATTAAAGCCCACCCCAGCCAGCGGCGGGTGGTCATTTTTTCGGGCATCCAATGCAGTGCCAAAGAGATCAATCCCACACAACCCAGTGCATCCAGGCTGTACTGTTTACACTCCGATCCGTACCGAAGCATTTCGTAAGAAAAGGCCGTCAAAAAGACCGGGATGATACGAACCCATGGATTTGTAATGATTTTTTGCGCAAGCATAAAAACCAACCACAAAGTACCCAAACTGGCAAATAAGGGGATTAATCGAAGACCGAATTCCGACGGTCCGAGCAGGCCTACGGCACCCTTTGCGGTGCTCAGAAAAAGGGGCGGAGCGTATTGCTGATAATCCAGAGCCGTAAAGAACCCGGAAAGTGGACGCTCCACAATATTGCGGGCCAGATTGGCTTCATCCAGGAAAAGGGATCGGTTCTGGAAGTACACTTTCAAACGCACGACCACCCCGGCCAACAAGATGATTCCGGCCACCGTGCGGGCGTGGCGTTGCGAGAAAGGAAGGTCATTCATGGGGTTAAATATAGCCAGAAATTGGGCGCTTTGATGTTGTAATTCCCGGGAAAAGGCGAACCAAAAACGCTACCTCAAACCTGTCGGTGCGTTGGCATGCCTCCTATATTTAGGGTCCAGACCAATTATTCTACTAGACGAAACAGAACAAAGAACATGGCAACACTCAATTTTGGAGGCGTAGAAGAGCAAGTCGTTACGCGGGACGAATTTCCCCTGGCGAAAGCACAGGAAACCTTAAAAGATGAAACCATCGCCATTATTGGCTACGGCGTACAGGGTCCGGGACAAGCCCTGAACTTGCGCGATAACGGCTTCGACGTGATCGTCGGCCAGCGTCAACCTTCTAAATCATGGGACAAAGCCGTCGCCGATGGCTTCGTCCCCGGTGAAACACTGTTTTCGATCGAGGAAGCAGTGGAGCGAGCCACCATCGTACAGTATCTGCTGTCGGATGCGGCCCAGATTGCCTTGTGGCCAAAGATCAAACCCCTGATGACCAAGGGCAAGTGCCTGTACTTTTCCCATGGCTTTGGTATCACGTACCGCCAACGTACCGGTATTGTTCCTCCCGACGATATTGATGTGATCCTGGTCGCTCCCAAAGGGTCGGGTACCAGCCTGCGGCGCTTATTCCTCGAAGGGCGCGGCCTGAACTCCAGTTTCGCTGTGGACCAGGATGCCACCGGCAAAGCCTGGGAACGAGCAGTATCCCTCGGCATCGGTATCGGTTCCGGTTACCTCTTCGAGACGACCTTCAAGAACGAGGTGTTCAGTGACCTCACCGGCGAACGTGGTTCTTTGATGGGCGCCATTCAGGGGTTATTTGCGGCCCAGTACGATTGCCTGCGCAAGCGCGGCCACAGTCCGTCCGAGGCGTTCAACGAAACGGTGGAAGAACTCACCCAGAGCCTGATGCCCCTGGTGGCGGAGAATGGCATGGATTGGATGTACGCCAACTGTTCCACAACTGCCCAGCGCGGTGCTCTGGATTGGTGGAAGAAATTCCGCGACGCCGTAGCACCTGTGTTTGAAGACCTCTACGACAGCGTAGCCTCCGGTGAGGAAGCCCAGCGCTCGATCGATAGTAACAGTCAGCCCGATTACCGGGAAAAACTGGAGGGCGAGCTCAAAGAACTGCACGATAGCGAAATGTGGCAAGCGGGACGCACGGTACGTAGCCTGCGTCCGGAAACGGAAAAGGAAACCGTAGAGTAAAGCCACGGCAAGAATAAGGATGCTCCCGCATCCCTTTTTATCGAACGTTTAGTGAGTGTTTGCAAAGGTGCCCGCCATTTCCCGCGGGTACCTTTGACTTTTAGTACCAGCGACCATGAACCAGATGACCACCTCGACGACCCCCCTGATCAGTGTAGAGCAGATATTCCAGGCCAAGATGCGCCTGAAGGGTATTGCGGAGCAGACGCCCTTGCTGTACAACCACAATTTGTCGGAGAAATACCAGGCCGACATTTACCTGAAGCGGGAAGACCTGCAGATGGTTCGAAGCTACAAACTACGGGGTGCCTACAACAAAATGTCGACCCTTGACCGGGAGGTTCTCGACCGGGGAGTTGTGTGTGCCAGTGCGGGCAATCACGCGCAGGGAGTGGCCTATGCCTGCCGCAAGCTGCGGGTATCCGGTAAGGTGTATATGCCCAGTGTCACGCCCCAGCAGAAGGTCAAAAAGGTGCGTTTGTTCGGCAAGGAATTCGTGGAGGTCATTCTTACCGGCGATACTTTCGACGACGCTTACGAGCAGGCGAAAATCGACGCCGAAGACAATCAAAAAACGTTTATCCATCCCTTTAACGACGAGCGCGTCATGGAAGGCCAGGGCACGGTCGGCCTGGAAATCCTGGAGGATGCCGACGGCCCCATCGATGTACTAATGGCGGCCGTTGGTGGTGGCGGCCTGCTGAGCGGCCTGGGTAGCTATTTCAAACAGGTTAGTCCGCATACTCGTCTGATCGGGGTGGAGCCGGCCGGTGCGCCGGCTATGGCAACCTCTATTCAACAGAATAAGCTGGTTACTCTGGAGCATATCGATCCCTTTGTCGACGGCGCTGCGGTCAAGAGAGTAGGGGAGAAGACTTTTGCGATTGCCCGTCAGGTGATCGATGAGATGATCCTGGTGGATGAAGGCTTCGTTTGCAGTACTATTCTGAGTTTATACAACGAGGAGGGGTTAGTCGTAGAACCGGCTGGTGCCCTGGCCATCGCTGCCCTGGATCAGGTGGCCGACCAGATCAAAGGTAAACGGGTGGTGTGCGTAGTTAGCGGTGGCAACAATGATATTACCCGCACCGAAGAGATTCGGGAGCGCGCCCTGCTGCACGAGGGCCGTAAGCATTACTTTATCATTCGCTTTCCCCAGCGGGCCGGTGCCTTGCGCGACTTTTTGAATAATGTGCTGGGACCTCAGGATGACATCACCCATTTCGAATACACTAAAAAGCACAATCGGGAATCCGGACCGGCCCTGGTAGGCATTCAGGTACCCGATAAGGCCGATTACCGTCGCCTGATGGACCGTATGGACGCGAATCACATCAATTATCAGCACCTGAACGACAGCCGGATGCTCTTTGATCTGTTGATCTAAGTAATTAAAAACGGGAGTCCCGTCACGTGCGATCAAATAAAGCCCCGTCAGGGGCGTGCTTTTAGAGTCCCGCCAGGGGCGACCTTAAAAGCCCCGCGAGGGGCGCTCTACAGAGTCCCGTCAGGGACGATCTTAAAAGCCCCGCCAGGGGCGATCTACAGAGTCCCGCCAGGGACGATCTTAAAAGCCCCGCGAGGGGCGCTCTACAGAGTCCCGCCAGGGACGATCTGTTTTAAGCCCCGCCAGGGGCG
>CAYFGK010000018.1:31557-59674 GCA_964342305.1 uncultured Saprospiraceae bacterium
CAGGGACGATCTTAAAAGCCCCGCGAGGGGCGCTCTACAGAGTCCCGCCAGGGACGATCTGTCTTAAGCCCCGCGAGGGGCGCTCTACAGAGTCCCGCCAGGGACGATCTGTTTTAAGCCCCGCCAGGGGCGTGCTTATTATTCCCCCGTACGCAAGTGCGGGGAAAACACCCCCACCCAATTATTTTCCCTATTTTACTACCAACATCCCAACCCACACAACCATGAAAAAACATCTATTCTACCTCTGCTTGTTGTTCGCCAGCCAGTGCGTGGCTCAATCCCCTTCTCCCATTCTGTTTATCTACGACGCCAGCGGCTCCATGTGGCAGCAGATTGAGGGTACCACTAAAAAAGAGTTAGCCCAAGACGTATTAACGGCAACCGTTGGAAAGCTCCCCGCCGACCAACCCATCGGATTAGTGGCTTACGGCCACCGTCGCAAAGGCGATTGCGCTGACGTAGAGACCCTGGTCAGCTCGGATAATACCTCTAAGCAATCGGTTACCAGTGCTATTCGGGAGATTAATCCCATCGGCAAGACACCCCTGGCGGCTTCCGCCAAAATGGTTATTGACCAGTTGCGTGCCAGCGGGGAAAAGGCGACCATCATTCTGATCACCGATGGTATTGAATCCTGCGATGGCGATTTGTGTGCGGTGATCGAAGCAGCCAAAGCGGAGGGCATCGAATTCCGTATGCATATTGTAGGGTTTGGGTTGCAGGGTGCCGACGTGCAAGCCCTGCGCTGTGCCGCCGATGCGGGCGAAGGACAGTATTACGACGCGCAGAATGCCGATGATCTGACGGCCGGTCTGGAGCAGGCCACTCAGACTACCGTTGATGATCCGGCCAGCAACTTCACGGTGTATGCCCTACGCAACGGTGAACCGATCGATGTAACGATACGGGTATTCCGTGCGGGCACTGAGGAACTGATGGCTAGTCAACGCACTTACCGGGATACGGCCCATATGTTTTTGCCGGAAGGCAACTACGATATCGACGCACAACCATTAGTCACCAGCAGTCTGAAACCTCAGAGAATCGCGGGCGTTGAGCAACCTGCTGCCGGCGGTGGTCACCAGACCGTTTCCTTTGATGCCGGGAAAGTGGCGGTCATGGTTTATAATAATGACGAAGGGTGGGATGCCGTGGTGCGTATCTATCCCCAGGGTGTCAACCGCACGGCCGCCGGCGGGCGCACCTACGGTGTCGAAAAAGAATATGAACTTGATCCCGGCACATACGACGTCGAAGTGGAAGCCATGCGCATGGATGGGATGTCAAAAGTATATCGAAGGGAAGGGTTGGAAGTAGTAGGGAACACCACACTTGAATTCGAGCACCGCTTCGCCAGTGGAAAAGCCTTGATAGGTGTCAAAAAAGGCAGTGAATTAGTGGATGCGGTAATATCTATTCGCGATCCACAAACCAATACGCAAGTGGGCGGCAGCCGGACGTACACCCATGATTCATCTAATCCCAAAGAATTTACCCTGAATCCCGGCACCTATAACGTCACGATCAATCCATTGGGCAAGCATGCCGGACCCAAGCAAACGAAGCAATTAGTGGTTAAACAAGATGAAACGGTAGAGTTGATCTTTAATTTGTAGCTATTGCCAAGTCCCGCAGGGGACGATCAATTTAGCCCCGTCAGGGACGATCTAAAGAGTCCCATCAGGGGCGTTCGTAACGAGCCCTGTCAGGGACGGTCAAATAAGCCCCGCTAGTGGCGTACTTTAAGAGCCCCGTCAGGGGCGACCTTTAGAGTCCCATCAGGGACGATCTATCTGTAGCCCCGTCAGGGGCGATCTTAATGTTCCACTGTCCGTAAGGGTGGTGACATATCTCCATCCCCCACACCCCTTCATCGAAAAAACCTGCACCACACCCCATCCCGTCTTAGCTTTCGCCAAAAACATGCCCAAACTGTTCCAAACGTTTCTTTTTTGCGTAAGCTGCCTGATTATGACCGCCTGTACCAATCCTGACACCATTACCCGGCTCGATTCATCGACCATTACGACCGAAGCGCTAACGGATAGTATTCAGCATTTGGTCGATGCCGCTGACGTTACCGGCATGGCGGTAACTGTTTTCAACGACCACCAGGTAGCCTACCAAAGATCCTTTGGGTTGGCCAATGCCGATACGGGTGATTCCTTACGAACCGATCACCTCTTCTACGGAGCCTCCCTAAGCAAAGCCGTCTTCGGGTACATCGTGGCACAATTGGTGGTGGAAGGCCAGATCGATCTGGATACACCACTGCACACGTATCTGGATCAACCCATCACCGAAGTGCCCTTCGAAAAGGACTGGCGCGGATGGGGCGATCTGAAAGGTGATCCACGGGTGAACGAGATCACCGCCCGCATGTGCCTGAACCACACCACTGGTTTTCCGAACTGGCGCTGGATCACGAAAGACCTCCAGATCGATGGCGAGTATCCCCTTACTTTTTTCTTCGATCCCGGCGAGCGCTACAGCTACTCCGGTGAAGGCATGCAACTGCTGCAATACGTAGTGGAGCACATTACCGGAAAGGGCCTGGAAGAACTGGCCCGGGGGCGTGTATTCAAACCCTTCGGCATGGCCAACACCAGCTATCTCTGGCAGGAAGAATTTGAAGGTACGTATTGTTTTGGCCATACGTCTGACCAGCAGGTCATCCCGAAAGATAAAAACGACGAGGCCGGCGCCGCCGGTTCCATGGAAACCACCCCGGAGGACTACAGCCGTTTCCTGACCGCTGTATTACAACAAGCAGAAGAAGGTTCACCGGTGATTGACTCTCTATTCCAACCGTCGGTACGTATTCGAAGTAAAGCCCAGTTCGGTCCACTAGCCTACGAAGACACCACGGCCCACGATGATATCGCACTCAGCTACGGTATGGGCTGGGGTATCCTGCAAACACCAAATGGGTTTGGCGCCTTCAAGGAGGGGCATAGCGAAGGCTTTCAGCATTATTCTATTCTTTTTCCCGAAACGGGCAGGGGTATCCTGTTGATGAGCAATAGCGATAATGGGGAATCGATCTTCCGCGATCTGTTGCGGATCGGCATCGGGGATACTTATACGCCCTGGCGTTGGGAGAATTGGATGTCGATCCTCCGGATCGACGGGGATTAGGGGAATTGGAGAAAGGGAGAGTTGGAGAATTGGATTCCGAGTTCGATTCCTAATTTGCGCAAAGCTACCTACTACCCAATACCCAGGAAAAGACAAAAATCATTGCCCATCATCCGGATCCACCCGTACTTATTGCTGAATTTCGACGATCATGAAGCAAATATCCTGGCAGTTCTTTATTGCATCTCCCTGGGTGGAGGTGCCGCTGGATGAGATCGTAGATGAGCTAAGAGACTACGACGAGCGGCTGCGTATCATTTTGCGCAAGCATATGGCTATTCTGGGCTGGTGGTGCATTGCTCACGCCCTGGTGGCTATTCCGGGGATGCTCTTTTTAAGGGGGCCGTGGTGGTTCTTCAGCATGATGAATGCCATTTGGGCTATCGTTAACTTTGTCATCGTAATTTTCCTGTTCAGGCACGTAGGACGCCAGCAATTCACTAGAGGTCCTGCTTACAGCCGTTTCTTGGTGCAAGGACACGTGGAAAAGATGATGCTCCTGAATGTAGGCCTGGATCTGGCCTATTTCTGCGCGGGTCTGTACCTGCATACGCTGGGACGGGTGCCGACCGTCTCTCATCCTGACCTGTGGACCGGATTCGGGTGGTCGGTCATTATTCAGGGTGTCTTTCTGTTGATCCACGACGGTCTGGGATACCGCTTGCATCACCGGAACTTCCGTAAAGCATTGCCTTTCCTCAGGGAGACGTTGCAGAGATGATTGAACAATTGAAACTGAAGCCGGGGGTCAAACTATCGTCTTCCGCAGCGCCCGCGGACTGCTACCCGTCTGCTTCTTAAAATAGCGGCTAAAATATTGCAACGATTCGAAATTCAGTAAATGGCTTATTTCTGTAATACTCAGGTCGCTGGTAAGTAAAAGCTCCTTGGCACGCATGAGCTTCAATTCGAGATGATACTGGCGAGGTGATTTTCCCGTATATTTTTTAAACATTTTGCGAAAGCTGGCATAGCTAAGATGGTATTGGGTGGCCAGCTCATGCAGGTCGATATTCTCTTCCACGTGTTCACGCATATACAGGCGAGCCTTTTGAATACTCGATTCTATAGGCTTGCCGGAAAACTCTCCTTGTTTGTGAAAGGCGACCAATTCTCCCAGCAGGGCCAGGATGTATCCGGAAGCAATTTGCTGAAAACCCGGTTTCTCATCTTTAACCAGCCGAAATATCTTATAATAATTTTCCATGAAGGATTCCCGAATACCACAGGTGATGGCCTCTTCTTTTCTAAGGTAGGGTGCCCGTTTAAAAAAATGTTGCGCCTGGCGGCCGTTGAATCCGATAAAGTGTTCCAGCCAGCCTTCCTCCTGTAAAGGGCGATACCGGTGGTATTCGCCCGGACGGATCATAATGATCGTACCTTCCTTTATTTCGTATGATCCTCTCCTCGTTTCTAAGATGCCCCTACCTTCCGTGATATAGACCAATTGATACTCCTGTAGTATTCTTCCCTTTTTCCAGGAAAAATAATAACCGGTGGGGTGCTCGGATGAAGGATACACCGAATCTGATTTGGTGGTCGAACGGCCGGCGACCGTTAGATACAGTCCCCAATTTTGATCCTCCTCTCCGGGGGTCAGATATTTAAAGAAATCATTCATTGGTCAGTCAGTTGAAAAGCGGAATTTCATACCCAAAAAATACAAGTTGTCCCAGTCCGTGCAATAAATATCGCGCTTTTTGATTGCATTTTCCCAATAAGTACAAGGAAAATCCCAATAAATGCAAGGCAATAATCTGATTTGAGAGCTAAAATTGTAGAAATCGATCAGAAAGTAAAAGAAAATTGTCAGCCCCAATTTGAAGAAAGAACCAGGAAATAATCACAAAAAATACAACTATTGGGATTATAGCTTTCCTTGATCAAATTGAAACCACAGGCCAAGATTTTGGAGAGCAAAATTAAAGTCAAAACTCTCTAGGTATGAAACATGCTTTAATGATCAGCAAATTGCTTGCTGTGTTCTTACTTTTTACGGGCAACGTTGCCATTGCCCAGCAAACAGTGCAAGGTACTGTTACGAATGAGCGAGGCGAACCGCTAATCGGTGCCACGGTCCTCATAAAAGGAACTGCTAAGGGTACGGTTACGGATGTCGATGGTAGTTACAGTATACCGGATGTGCCGGAGGATGGAACTCTCGTTTTTTCGTATACAGGTTACGAAACCGAGGAATTTAGTGTTACCGGAACTCAGCTCGATGTAACCCTCGCTGAGGGCACGGTACTCGATGAAGTCATTGTCGTAGGGTACGGTAGCCAGATTCAGAGCGAGGTGACCGGATCGGTGCAAACCGTTGATGCCAAAGCCTTAGAAGATCTACCTGTTGCCCAAATGACGGAAAAACTGCAGGGTCGGATCGCCGGTGTACAAATAAACCAGGCTACGGGTAAGCCGGGTGAAGGGATGACCGTTCGGGTGCGGGGCCAGGCCTCCATCCTGGCCAGTAGTGATCCTCTGTACGTCGTTGACGGATTCCCGATCGTAGGTGGTATCGCCAACATCAATCCGGATGAGATCCAAAGTGTAACGGTACTAAAGGATGCTGCTTCCACTTCGCTGTATGGTTCCAGAGCTGCAAATGGCGTCGTCCTCATCACCACTAAAATGCCGGCCATCGGACAATCCAGTTTTGGGGTGAATTTCACCCAGGGATTCGCTACGGTACCGGAACGCGGTCGCCCCGATATGATGAACGCGGAGGAATTTGCCCGATTTAAAAAAGAATCTGCCGAAGCACTTGGTGCTCCGGTCCCCGATTTATTCCAGAATCCGGAGCAATACCGCAACAACAGTTTCGATTGGTACGATGCTATGCTTCGCACAGCACCCTATACCAATTTGAGTATTAGTGCAGCAAAACGCACGGAAAACTTCGGAGCATCGTTGGTAGGAGGTTTTATGAATCAGGACGGAGTTATGTTGAACTCGGGTTTTGATCGCTATTCGTTCCGATTGAATGCCACCTACGATCCCTTTGAAATGGTGAATATCGGGGTGAATATTGCTCCTACTTATACCATTCGTAATACACCGAGCTCCGATGGTGCTTTTTATGCGACGAATATCGATCCGACTACACCTGGTGGTTTGTTGTATAATGCCACATTAACCTGGCCGGTTTTCCCCTTTGAAAATGAAGATGGTTCACTTCCTTTAACGGCCTGGCAGCAGGGTGTAAGTGCATTTCCTACACCCAACTGGTACCGGGCTCTGCAAGAAATTGATAACGAAACGAAAACCACACGACTACTCTCCAATGCCTACATTGAGGTTGAACCTTTACCCGGGCTGTCCCTGAAGTCAACCTTCAACGTAGATCTGGGCGCATCTGCTTTCCGTAATTTTAAGCCCTCTACGACATCGACGGTTTTCGCCTCTCTTCCGCCGAATGATGCGGAGCTGATCACGCAGAACAGCGATTACATGTCGTGGTTGAATGAAAATATTGCAACCTATACGACCAGCTTTGGTGACCACGATCTCCAGTTATTGGCCGGATATTCGGCGCAGAAATACCGCATGGATGCCGCTACCTTGTCATTCTCGAATTTTCCCGACGACCGGATCCAGGCCATCCAATCGGCGGTAAATGTCAATCGTCCTCAATCAACTTCTCAGGTAGAAGAATGGGCATTGGTCTCCTTGTTTTCGAGGATCAATTACGATTATAAAAACAAGTACCTGCTGCAATTCTCGGTTCGCCGGGATGGATCTTCCCGGTTTGGTTCCAATAATCGTTGGGGTACCTTCCCCGCCGTTGGTGTTGGTTGGGTGATGTCGGATGAAAACTTTATGCAGGGCATTGACTGGCTGTCATTCCTGAAAGTGCGGGCCAGTTACGGTACCCTGGGTAATAACAACATCGGTAACTACACGCAATACGCGCTGGTGGATAATACGGCTAATGCCGTTTTTGGCAATAATGTAGCCAGTGGGGCCTTTGTATCTACCCTGGGGAATCCTAACCTTGGCTGGGAGACTACCCAACAGCTCGATATCGGTTTCGATCTGGAATTGTTCAACGGTCGTGTTGGACTGGCTTATGATTATTACAATAAGAACACAACGAACCTGCTGTATAACGTAGCTACAGCTCAGGAATCTGGCTTCAGTAATTTCAACGATAACGTTGGTGAGTTGCGCTTCTGGGGACACGAAATAGCGCTGACTACCCGCAACGTGGTGGGGGAATTCAATTGGACTACTAACCTGAACCTGGCGCGTAACCAGAATGAGGTACTCGCACTAGCGGATGGTATCGATCGTATTTTTGGTGGTCAATTCGACCAAACCATCACCCAGGTCGGACAACCTATTGGTATGTTCTACGGGCTGGTTTGGGATGGTGTTTACGTGGATCAGGCCGATTTCGATGCCAATCCCCAAGCACCGCAATCACAGGTAGGAACTATCAAATATCAGGATGTGAATGGCGACGGTGTTATTTCCTACGGAGGGGATAACGATGATCGCACCATTATAGGAAATCCATTCCCGGATGTGATCATTGGTTTGGTCAATACATTCACGTACAAGAATTTTGATCTGTCGATCGTCGCATCCGGCCAGTTTGGAAACGATATCATGGTCTTGTCGGAGCAAGGCCAGACCAACCTCGATGGTGTCTTTAATGTACTAAAGGAGGTAGAGAATCGCTGGCGTTCGCCACAGGACCCCGGTGAAGGCCGCTACGGTAAAACAACCGCTGCCACTTTCATGGAACGCGACTGGATGAGTTCCCGGTTTGTGGATAGTGGTGACTACTTTACCATCAAGAACATTACTCTTGGTTACACACATCGCCCGGAAAATTCCTGGTATCAGTCTATCCGTTTATTCTGTTCCATTCAGCAAGCACTGGTCCTGACAAACTACCGTGGTTCTAACCCGGAAGTTAGTACCACGGCAAATGGTACCAATGGGGCTACCCTTAACTTAGGTATGGATTGGTCTGCATATCCTGTTCCCCGGACCGTTTCATTCTAAAGGTTGATACTCTTTTCTAAAAGCCAAAAAAAGATCAAAAGTGAAAAAGCTATTATATATTTTTCTAATTGCAGGCATGCTAACTGCCTGTTCGGAAGACTTCCTGGAATTACCTTCCGAAGTATCCTTGAGTTCGGGGACTTTCTTCCAGACGGAGAGTGATTTTCAACAGGCCATTAATGGCACTTACGCTGCTTTGCGACCCCTGTATGATGGGGATAACGGTATGTGGGCATTGGGTGAAATGCGTTCCGATAATACGCACTACGCCTTTAACCCTGACTTCCGGGCCCTGGTTGCTCAGGAGGAAATAGCCGACTTCCTGAATATTCCGGCGAATGCTATTTCGACTACTATTTACATCGAAAACTATCAGGTCATTGCCCGGGCAAATCAGATACTTGCCTTTATCGATGGCGTCGATTTCAATGCGGCCTCTAAGGAACGCATTCGCGGCGAAGCGCATTTCCTACGGGCATTGTGCTACTTCAACCTGGTGCAATCATTTGGAGAAATTCCTATGCACCTCATTCCGGCGACCACCCGCGAAGAAACCGCTTTGCCCCTGTCGAGCGTAGATGATGTATATGCTCAGATCATCAGTGATGCTCAGGATGCAGCCTCTTTACTCGGCTCAAAATCCGAAATGGAACCTGGACGCGCCACCTCCGGGGCGGCTAACACCTTACTCGGTAATGTGTTCATGGTGCGTGAACAATGGTCCGAAGCAGCCAATGCATTACAATCGGTAGTGAACTCAGGAGAGTATGCACTGATCGCTGATTATGCAGGTGCCTTTGATGTGGGGAATCCGAATAATTCCGAATCGGTTTTTGAGGTGCAATACCAGGAAGGTACCGACGGTTTCGCAAGTAGTTTCATTTACGAGTGGTTACCCTATCCGCTGAGTGCCGAACAGGTGGGTGATTTAACCAATACCAGTAACCCACAGGCGCTGACCGAAGGAGAAGGCTTCAATATTCCCACTCCCGACCTGATAGCCCTTTACGAGGATGGTGATGAGCGACTGGCTGCTTCTATCGCCACCATTGAACTAAATGACGGACGCGTAATTCCCTATTGCACAAAACTTTTACAGCCGCACTCCCTGCATTTGTTGACGGGTACAAACTGGCCGGTTTACCGGTATTCCGAAACGCTTCTCCTTTTGGCGGAAGCCCTGAATGAATCCAACAATACCGCCCAGGCAGCTGATTATCTGAATCAGGTACGGGCTCGTGCCGGACTGGCACCAACCACCGCTGCTTCCCAGTCGGAGTTGCGCGATGCTATCCTGCGGGAGCGTCGGGTTGAGTTATCCTTTGAAGGAAAGCGCTGGTTCGATCTGGTGCGTACCGGAAGAGCAGTGGATGTTATGAGCGCCTACGGGGAACGGGTAAAGGCAAATCCTCAGGATTACTATTACCCGGGTACTATCAGTCCGGCTCCTTCATCGTACACCAATATTGAGTTGCTGTTCCCACTCCCGGCCAGCGAATCGTTATTAAGTCCATTTTTCTAGTGAATAAGATCTAAGTTTCATACAATATCACTTGCATGGTTAGATTGTTCACCCCCCGAAATTCGGGGGGTGACTTTCACTAAAAACCGGAACATTCAATCCTGGTATAAAAATGAAACCAAAACGGTTCTATCCAAAGTGGCATCTCCTAATGGCATTATGCTTTGGGCTTTTGACGGGGTTATATGCACAGGAAGATCTCAGGGAATCATTCGAAAACCCTCCCAACGAGGCTCGTCCCCGTGTTTGGTGGCACTGGATGAATGGCAACGTCACTAAAGATGGCATTCGAAAGGACCTGGAGTGGATGGAACGGGTTGGTATTGGTGGCTTTCAAAACTTTGATGCAAACCTGTTTACTCCCCCCGTAGTTGACAATCCATTAGTCTTTATGACTCCCGATTGGCAGGATGCCTTTCGCTTTACGACCGACCTGGCTGCTGAAAAGGGCTTGGAAATGGCCATTGCCGGTTCGCCCGGCTGGAGTGAAACCGGCGGACCGTGGGTTCCCAGGGAAGACGGGATGAAAAAGTATGTCTGGTCTGAAACCACCGTTCAGGGAGGAAATACTCTTTCGGGCGTATTGAAAAAACCTTCAGCAACGACCGGACATTTTCAAAATATAGAACTGGAATCCGGTAGTCTGATCGGAGAATATGTTGGTGAGGTGCCTGAGTACTATAGTGACGCCCTGGTAGTTGCCTATCAGATTCCTGACGAAGAGGTCTCATTGGCTGATCTGCAGCCAAGGGTTTCTTCGAGCGGAGGATCTTTTTCCCTCGCTATGCTGACTGATAATGATTTAGATCATTCCGAAACCTTGCCACCAGCGGAGATAGGTGAAGAAATATGGATTGAATATAGCTTTAATGAACCCCAATCCTTTAAAGCTGTAACGGTGGTCGGTTCCAATGGCTCTGAGTTGGGGAATTTCTTTGGCAACCCGGAGAATCGATCTATACAGGTAAGCAACGATGGGCTAAACTTTCGGGAGGTTGTACGACTGCCCGGAAATCTGGTGCCTCAAATAACCATGAACTTTCCCGAGGTGACCGCTACCCACTGGCGACTCGTTTTTGAAACGCTACCTACCGAAAATAACCCCTTGGCAACTATGATGGGCGCACCTCCGGTACCCCCAACCCCAAAGGGCGTGGATGTGGCTGAATTCCAATTACATAATACAGATCGAATTGATCAGTTTGAGGACAAAGCAGGGTTTGCTTCCTGGAAAGAAGATACCCCATCCTTTACCGGTCCCACCACGGATGCTATTCCAAAACAAAACGTCATAGATCTTACGGACCAGATGGGTGAAGATGGAACCCTCCGGTGGCAGGTACCCGAAGGAATCTGGCGGATCATTCGCCTCGGTTATTCTCTGACTGGTCGTCAAAATCATCCCGCCTCTCCGGCCGGCACCGGACTGGAGGTAGATAAATTGGATGACGATGCTGTTCGAAAGTACATAAATACGTACCTGGATATGTACGACGAGGCAACTGGAGGTAAACTGGGGCCTGATGGACTGGGCTACATCATTTTAGATAGCTACGAAGCCGGCCATATGACTTGGTCAAAAGACTTTCCAGAAGAATTTGCACAGCGTCGTGGATATGCCATGACTCCCTGGATTCCTGTATTAACCGGACGACTGGTCGAAAGCCGGGAGGCGAGTGAGCGATTCCTATGGGATTTCCGTCGGACCATCGGAGAGCTTATCGTCGACAACCACTACAATGTCATTGGTGAGGAGCTTCACAAAAGGGGGATGCAACGTTATACCGAATCACACGAAGCCCGAAGAGCTTATTTAGCCGACGGAATGGATGTAAAACGACATTCCGATATTCCCATGTCGGCCATGTGGACACCGGGAAGTTTGTCGGGAGGCACCGAGGAGGAATTGCGTAGCGAGGCCGATATCAGAGAGGCGGCTTCCGTCGCCCACATCTATGGCCAGAAATACGTAGCCGCCGAATCCATGACTTCCGTGGGAGCTCCCTTCATCCACACTCCGGAAAAACTAAAACGAACCGCCGACCTGGAAATGGCCAATGGGTTGAATCGATTTGTCATTCACACTTCCGTTCACCAGCCACTAGACGATAAAATGCCCGGTTTTACCCTTGGGCCTTTTGGGCAATACTTTTCCCGTCAGGAAACCTGGGCGGAGCAGGCGCGTCCCTGGATCGATTATCTGGCGCGCAGTTGTTATATGCTGCAGCAGGGACGATTCGTGGCGGATGCGCTTGTTTTTTATGGAGAAAATACTAATCTGACTCATCGATTCACCGAAGGTTCATTACCGGATATTCCGGGCTATTCTTATGATTTTGGTAACTCGACCGTATTGTTGGAGGCCCTGAAGGTGGAAAATGGCCGGTTGGTGTCTCCCGGTGGCGGAGCATACCGGATATTAGTATTGGATGAATCGGCAAGAGACATGACGTTGCCTGTATTGAAAAAGATTGCGGAGTTCGTTCGGGCAGGCATTCCGGTCACTGGAACCAAGCCAGAGCGGACACCAAGTCTGGAGGATGATCCGGCAGCCTTTTCCGCTTTAGTAGATGAGGTATGGGGTTCATCCAATGTTTCTGAAAAAAAACCAGCTGATATTTTAGCACAGAATGGTATTGCCAAAGATGTCGATATACGGGATAATGTGGCGGATATTTTGTTTGTTCACCGGGAGTTACCAGCTGCAGAGGTATACTGGTTACACAACCGTTCTTCCGATAAAAATTCTGCCACTGTCCGTTTTAGGGTAAGCGGAAAAGAGCCAATGCTCTGGCATCCTGAGTCCGGGACCAGAGAGGCAGTGACCTGGCATTTGGAAAATGACCGAACCGTTGTATCGTTGGATTTTGAGTCTTGGGAATCCTATTTCATTGTATTCAGCGGTCCTGCAGACGAGGCCGGAAACGTTTTGCCGGAACAAACGGTAACCGAGATGGCCGTTTTGAACGGCCCGTGGGAGGTAAATTTTCAGGAAAATCGAGGAGCACCCCAACGTACGGAACTGAATGAATTAATTTCCTGGACAGAGCACAAAGAGAGTGGTATTCGGTACTTTTCGGGAACGGCCACGTACAAAAAACGATTTCGGCTGGAGGCTTTTCCGGAGGATGTCTCCATTATGCTGGATTTGGGCAAGGTCAAGGATATAGCTGCTGTTCGGATAAATGGGGAGGAATTGGGAATACGGTGGAAAATGCCCTTTACAATGAATATTACGGAAGTTTTGCAGGAAGGCGAAAATACTCTGGAAGTAGCCATTACGAATGTGTGGGCCAATCGAATGATCGGAGATCTGCAACCAGGCACTAAGGAAAAGATCACGTTTACCACCTTGCCTTTTTTTCAGGCAGATGCCCCCCTATTGCCGGCAGGTTTGCTGGGGCCGGTCAGATTACTGGAGGTTACATTAGAATGAGCCGCCAAACATAATTTTGTTCCAATGATTTAC
Organism: uncultured Saprospiraceae bacterium; assembly: GCA_964342305.1. Taxonomy (GTDB): domain Bacteria; phylum Bacteroidota; class Bacteroidia; order Chitinophagales; family Saprospiraceae; genus DT-110. Next base: position 44,700 of record CAYFGK010000018.1, read on the forward strand.
TAATCATTTTAAATATAACCCAACACAAGACATGAACCAAACAGCCACAAACTTTAAACACGTCGACTATTTGTGGGACGATGATCATGCCGCTTCCCTCGGTGACGATCAAGTGTCCCTGTTTCTATACCGCTCCAATATACTGGGCGCTGATTTGCGGATCACTAATTTTGGCGGCGGGAATACCAGCTGTAAGACGATCGAAAAAGATCCACTTACCGGCGAAGAAGTAGAGATCATGTGGGTAAAAGGATCAGGCGGCGACATCGGCACCCTGACCCGCGATGGTATTGCGGGCCTGTACACGAAGCGTCTGCGCAATCTGAAGCAGGTATATCGCGGTATTGAGCATGAAGATGAAATGGTAGCCCTGTTCAATCATTGTATTTACGATCTGGATAGCCGGGCGCCCTCTATCGATACCCCTTTACATGGCCTCCTTCCTTTTAAACATATTGATCACCTGCACCCCGATGCCCTGATTGCCGTAGCTGCCGCGAAAGATAGTCAGGAAATAACCCGTGAAATCTGGGGGGACACCATGGGCTGGATACCCTGGCAGCGTCCTGGTTTTGATTTGGGCCTGCAACTGGAAAAATGCCTGGAAGAAAATCCCGGTATCCGGGGAATCGTACTCGGCGGACATGGTCTGTTTACCTGGGGCGATACTTCCTATGAATGCTATATGAATAGCCTGGAAGTGATCGAGCAGGCTTCGGAATACATCGAACAGCGTTTAGGGCAGGATGGGCCGGTCTTTGGCGGACAGGTCGTGGATAGCCTCGAGGCGGACAAACGTAAAGATCAGGCTGGTTTACTGGCACCCGTCTTACGCGGACTTTGCTCCAGCGAACAAAAGATGATCGGTCATTTTACCGATGATGAGCGTGTTCTTGAGTTTATCAATAGTAAAGATCTGACCAAACTGGCCCCACTGGGAACATCCTGCCCGGATCACTTTCTGCGCACGAAGATCAAGCCATTGGTTCTGGACTTAAAACCCGGAGCAGACCTTTCGGACCACCAGGCAATTCGCGATCAGATCGAGTCCCAATTCGCTGAATATCGCAAGGACTACGCCGCTTATTATGAACAGTGTAAACACCCGGATAGTCCGGATATGCGCGACCCGAACCCGGTGGTCATTTTGTACCCGGGCGTGGGGATGTTCACCTTTGCTAAGAACAAACAAACGGCCCGGGTTGCCAGCGAATTTTACATAAATGCCATCAACGTGATGCGGGGAGCAGAAGCGATTTCTGAATATACCGCACTGCCCCGTCAGGAGGCTTTTAATATCGAATACTGGCTGCTGGAGGAAGCTAAACTGAAGCGTCAACCACCCGAAAAGCCACTATCCCGGCGGGTGGCTCTGATCACTGGTGCCGGCGGCGGCATCGGAAAGGCTATCGCCGACAAACTTGCCGCCGAAGGAGCAAATGTGGTCCTGACAGATGTTGTGGAAGAGCGTCTGGAAGAAGCCCACAGCAGCTTTAAGCGCGATGTTTCTTCCTACGTCCTATGCGATGTAACGGACCCGGCTTCCATCGAGCATGCCTATAAACAAGCCTGTCTGGCCTTTGGCGGGGTGGATATTATCGTACACAGTGCCGGGCTTGCCATCTCCAAGTCATTGGCTGATACCGACATCAAGGATTGGGATTTGTTGCAGAATGTACTTGTCAAAGGACAATTCGCGCTGGCTCAGGCAGGGGTAGCTATCATGCGCAAACAGGGATTCGGCGGAGATCTGGTACACATTGCCAGTAAGAACGGACTGGTTTCCGGCCCCAATAACGTCGCCTATGGCACGGCCAAGGCGGCGCAACAACACATGACTCGCCTGTTGGCGGCTGAATTGGGAGCCGAGAAGATCCGGGTCAATACAGTGAATCCGGATGGAGTCATTGTGGGCAGTAAAATATGGGAAGGCGAATGGGCCGAAGGTCGTGCGAAAGCTTACGGTATCAAGGTAGAAGATCTGCCGGCCCACTATGCGAAAAGAAATTTACTCCAGGAGATCATCCTGCCGGAAGATATCGCCAACGGGGTCTTTGCCGCCGTGGCTATCCTGGATAAAACCACTGGCGGTATCATCAATGTCGACGGTGGTATGGCTAACGCCTTCGTCAGGTAGTATAAGCTTTGCAAAAAGCCGTACCTGGCTCCACGAATGAAGATTATTAAACCAAAGGGTCCCGGAAACGGGACCCGCCTAACACGTTCATTTTGCCGCTAAAAGCCATGCTATACCGCTTGCCGAATCTTTTATCTGGGTTTCTCCTTTTGTGCTTGCTGGGGTGTCGACCAACACCTGACGGTTTGGAGGAACTGGTGGTCAATTATCAATCTGAGCCACTGGGCATAGATGTGGAAGAACCGTTGTTTGGCTGGCGAATGGCCCCTTCCAGGGGAGAGCATGGTATATACCAGTCGGCCTACCAGATCGAGGTGACGAATGAGGATGGAATGACCGTATGGAACAGCGGGAAAGTAGAGGATGGTCGTTCTCAGGCTATCCGGTACGCCGGGGACCCCCTGCAGCCTACCACCCGCTACACATGGACGGTAACGAGTTGGAACCAGGACGATCAAGCGTCGTTCGGTTCATCGTGGTTCGAAACCGGCTTGATGAATCCCGACCCGGATTTATCAGCCTGGGACGGAGCAACCTGGATTGGAGGAGGGGATGATGATATGCCCTTGTATGCCCATTACTTATCGGTCTTTAAGTTAGGTTTTGAGGTGCAGCTGGACGAGGCTTCGCAGAGTACCAAAGCCGCCTTCGTATTTGGAGCGAATGACGACCGACTGCAGGATCCGGACCTCAACCTCGAGGGAACAGCTGCCGACCCCAACGAGAGCTATCTGGCGGTGGAATTGGATGTTGCTAACCTGCGCCAGGGTGGACAGGCCCAATTGTACGTCTATCGATCCGGATACAGTGCAGAGGATAATCCCGGAACACCACTGGCTAATTTTCCCATACCAACCAGTTTGATCAATATCTCTAATCAATACGAGTCACACCGGGTGCTTATATCCTGTGTCTTTGGCGTACTCGAGTTTTTTGTCGACGGGGAAGGGGAGGCCAACAAGCTATCCCGCCCTACCGGAAACGGGAATTCGGAGACTGCCCTGACCGTGAATCCATATGGATCAGGCGGCAATTACATTAGTTTTCCCATGGTGGCGGATATTGGATTCCGAATGGCCCCCGAACAGGTGGCTTCGTTCTCTAATGTGGTGGTACGCAATTACCGAATCCCTTCCAATGCATTATTCATGGAAGACCTTGCAGGGGAGTACGAAGGTATTTTTTCGGCTTCTGCGTCTGGTTTTTCGGTGGCAGATGGTGCTTATCTCTTAGATGGAGGGACGGATGGTGTACTGATAACTGCCGATCCCTCCCGTAATGCAGCCCCAATGCTGCGGACGGTTTTTTCTGCCGGAGACCAGCCGATTGAAAAAGCCCGGGTGTACGTCACGGCCCGGGGCATCTACGAATTATACCTCAATGGTGAACGGGTCAGTAATGACTATTTTAACCCTGGTCTGACCCAATACAATAAAACGCATTTCTATCAAACCTACGATGTTACGGATTTGATCCGGGAAGGTGGTGACAACGCTCTTGGTGCCTGGTTAAGTGAGGGCTGGTGGAGTGGTAACGTCACTTTCTCCGGAGAGAATTGGAATTACTTTGGCGATCGCCAATCTCTTTTAGCAAAACTTGTGATCACGTACAAGGACGGTTCCACTAAAGTAATCACCAGCAATCCGGAAGAATGGCAACTGTTTACAGAAGGCCCCATCCGGTACGGTTCGTTTTTCCAGGGAGAGGTGTATGATGCGCGTCTGGAAGAGAATATAGAAGATTGGTCTACACCCGGATTTGAGGGGAGTGAATGGACAAGTGCCGTTGAAGTGCCATTTGAAGGTACGGTCGTGGACGGAACGTACGAGGGCCCCCGCGGGGGCACCTTTTCTCTTGATTACAGTGAACAGGAGTTTGTCGGTCAGGTGGGACGTACTGTTACTCAGGTAGCAACCCTTACGGCCCAGACGGTCGAAGAGGTCCGGCCAGGAGTGTTTGTGTACGATATGGGGCAGAATATGGTTGGCGTGCCCACCATTGAACTTGCTAATACCCAGGAAGGGGATACGATTCGACTTCGCTACGCCGAGGTTCGTTATCCGGACCTCAGCGAACACGAAGGCAACATCGGTATGGTGATGCTGGAAAATATCCGCGCTGCCCTGACGCAGGATATCTATATCTCTGCGGGAGGGCCGGTAACCATTCAACCCCGGTTTACTTTTCACGGCTATCGCTTTGTAGAAATTACGGGCGTTGATGAGGCACCACCACTGGAGTCGGTACGGGGCAACGTCCTGAGTTCGGTCGAAGAGCTGGCCTCTCATTACGAAACTTCCAACGAATTGGTGAATCGCCTCTGGGAAAATATCACCTGGTCGTTGCGGGGGAATTTTTTGTCTATACCGACTGACACCCCGGCGCGAAATGAACGCATGGGCTGGAACGGCGATATTAATGTATTCTCCAGAGCTGCCACCTGGTTGGCCGATGCTAATCAGTTCCTCAAACGACATATGCTGGCCATGCGCGATATGCAGGCAGAAAACGGACGCTTTTCGGATGTAGCTCCCATTGGTAACGGCTTCGGAGGTACCCTCTGGGGCAGTGCTGGAATCATTGTAGCCTGGGAGACCTATCAACAATACGGAGATCTTACGCTATTGGAAGAGCACTATCCGGCCATGCAGGATTACATGGATTTTTTGGCTTCCCGCCAAAATGAAGACGGTATTCTCGTGGAGGGACCACTGGGTGACTGGCTGAGTCCCGAAAATAGTAAGAATGATAACACCCTGCTCTGGACCGCCTATCAGGTCTATTGTCTGGATATTATGCAGCAGGTCGCCTCACTGCTGGGTAAACCGGACGATGCCGAAGGTTATCAGGATCAATACGCTGAACGCAAAGACTTCTTCAACGATACCTACGTGAAAAAAGAAACGGGTAAAACCATACATACCGGGGTGCCGCTGCGGTCTTTTGGTCCGCCGCCGGAGAATCCGCCCCGGGCAGGGGACATTATGGATACCCAGGCTTCGTACGCCATTCCCCTCGCATTTAATGTGTTCAAAGAAGAATATAAGGATGCTGCTGTTCGAAATTTAGCAGCCACTATTAAGCGGTCTAATGTCGATGACCTGGGACTGGAGCGTCCTCCCTATTCCCTGATGACCGGGTTTATCGGGACTGCGGCTATGGGTGATGCCCTTTCCGAAAACGGCCGGGACACCCTGGCTTACCGGATGCTGCAAGCGGAGACGTATCCTTCTTGGTTGTATCCGGTCATAAACGGTGCGACGACCATTTGGGAACGCCTGAATTCCTATACCATTGAAGATGGTTTCGGTGGTAATAATAGTATGAACTCCTTTAATCACTACGCTTTTGGCGCTATCGCCTCCTGGATGTATAATCATTCACTAGGTATACAGCGCGATCCGGATCAACCTGGATTTAAAACCTTCATATTGAAGCCGACCCCCGATCCGGATGGAAACATGACTTTTGCGAAGGGATATTACGATTCACCGTACGGCCGAATTGTAAGTGAATGGGAAATAATGGATGAAAACGCAACGAAGTATACTTTTACGGTTCCGCCAAATACCACGGCTACCTTATTTCTGACAGCCGATGATCCGGGGCAAATTACCGAGAACGGTACCCCCCTAAACAACGTAGCAGGAGTTACGCTTACCGGTCAGGAAGACGGTAAACAGATATTGGAACTCCTATCAGGAGAATATGAATTAGTAGTACAAGAGTAATTGGAAGGTCGAACTGACAAGACTTGAAAAAAAGTGATTATGAAGATTTTGGGTGCGCAAATTGCAAGCTTCAATGAGCAGGAAGCCCTAAACCACCAGACACAATTTTCTTACCTCCGGGATCAACTCGGGAGCAAGGGTATAAATGTCGACCGGTTAATTCGGAAAATAGCGAATTTGCAGATCGCTATTCCAAGCTGGGCATTGGGAGCGGGAGGAACCCGTTTTGGCCGTTTTTCTTATGCTGGTGAACCGGGTAATCTGGAGCAGAAGCTGGAGGATATTGGTACGTTGCACGCCCTGACCCGTGCGGCGGGTGCGGTTTCCCTGCATATTCCCTGGGATATCCCGGAGGATTTTGCTGCCTTACGGCAAAAAGCGGCTGAACTGGATATCGTTTTCGATGCAGTTAATTCGAACACCTTTCAAGATCAAAAAGACCAGGAACATAGCTATAAGTTTGGTTCCTTGTGCCATACCAGCAAAGCCGTACGCGAACAGGCGATTGCACACAATAAAGAAGTGATTGACATAGGCGAGCGACTCGGCTCCAAGAGTATCACCGTATGGTTGGCTGACGGAGCATCATTCCCTGGCCAACACAACTTGCGTGGGGCCTTGGTGAACACCCTGAACAGCCTGCGGGAAATACATGACTACTTGCCGGATGACTGGCGTATGTTTATCGAGTACAAACCCTATGAACCCAATTTTTACAGTACGGTCATCCAGGATTGGGGTACCTCCTTTTTATTAGCTAATGAGTGTGGAGAAAAAGCCTATACCCTGGTCGACCTGGGGCACCATCTGCCGAATACCAATATTGAACAGATCGTGGCAACACTTATGATGCGCGGCAAGCTGGGAGGCTTCCACTTCAACGATAGTAAATACGGCGACGACGATCTGACGGTAGGGGCTATTAAGCCTTATCAGCTCTTTCTGATTTTTCACGAGCTGGTGTATGGTATGGACCAAAATATTGCGAATAATCCCCCATTGGCCTGGATGATCGATGCCAGCCATAATGTAAAAGATCCGCTGGAAGATCTAATCCAAAGCCTGGAAGCCATTCGGTTGGCCTACGCACAGGCACTGATCATTGACCAGACTGCACTCATGGCTGCGCAGCATCAAAATGACCCGGTCCTGGCCCAGGAGGTACTGCAGGAAGCATTTCGCACTGATGTACGCCCCCTGCTTAAGGAAGCACGGCTACGTAGCGGCGGAGTCTTGAATCCGATTGCAGCCTACCGTGCGTTCCAGATTCGCAAACAGTTGATTTCTGAACGAGGAAAAACAACCGTGGCAACGGGATTATAGTATGAAAGTATCGGCCATTTTTGATATCGGCAAAACCAATAAAAAGTTTTTCCTCTTTGATCGTCATTATCGGGAAGTACATAAAGAATATATCCGTTTTGAGGAAATAGCAGATGAAGATGGATTTCCCTGCGATGACCTGCAGGCAATAGTCGGCTGGATCAAAGGTAAGCTGGAGGAAGCTATGGCAAATCCTGATTGGGATGTGGAAGCGGTTAATTTTTCTACTTACGGGGCGAGTTTTGTTCATCTCGATCGCAAAGGGAAACCACTTACTCCATTGTACAACTACCTGAAGCCGCTTCCGGATGAAACCCGTCAATCATTCTACGACCATTACGGTGCTCCGGGAAAAGTAGCCCTGGAAACGGCTTCACCAACTCTGGGCATGTTGAACTCCGGGCTGCAATTATTCTGGTTGAAGCATTCCCGGTCAGATATTCACCGTCAGATACACTGGTCTTTACACTTCCCGCAATACCTAAGCTATGTGTTCACGGGCATTCCCGTAGCAGAATATACCAGTGTAGGCTGTCATACAGCACTATGGAACTTTGCCGGTGAGGATTACCACGACTGGGTGTATCACGAAGAGCTCGACAAACACTTGCCCCCTTTAATCTCGACGGATACCCAAATAAGCATGCGGCACAAAGGTCGGCCAATAAAGGTAGGAGTTGGTATTCACGATAGTTCCAGTGCCTTGTTACCTTACGTAATTGCTGACACCAAACCTTTCCTGCTGGTTTCGACCGGAACCTGGAGTATCGCGCTTAATCCTTTCAGTACCGATTCACTGACCGAGGCCGATCTGTCGAATGATTGCCTGCACTTCATGCGAATCAATGGCCGTCCAACCAAAGCCGCCCGCCTGTTCCTGGGTAAAGAGTACAGTGTCCAACTGGACAATCTGCTCACCCATTATGGGGTAGAAAAAGGAACAGAAAAAGATATTTCCTTTGCTGCCGATCACTACCGGGAACTGAAACTAAAGGGTGATCATCATTTCCGTTTTGAGCATATTTCGGTACCGCGCGAGCAACCTTCTGAAAACAGATGGCGCTCTTTTTCTTCTTTTGCGGAAGCGTATACCCAATTAATGTTTGAATTAACGGAGTTACAGGTGGAAGCCTGCCGGCGTGCCATCGGGTCATCTCCGATCAATAAAATCTATATCGATGGGGGCTTCGCCAATAATGAGCTCTACGTGCACATGCTGGCCCAATCCTTTCCGGAAGCCAAGATCCGAACTACCCAATCACCACTTGGCTCTGCCCTTGGTGCGGCAGTGGTTATGGCGGACCGTCCAATAGGGAAGCGTTTCTTGAAGGAACACTATGGTCTTAAAAAAATTAAACCAGTTGTGGATAACGTAAATCAGGACTAAGCCATCCTGATGTAAGAAATACCTATGGAGATACAGATCAATCAGCAATATCCGGATATTGATTACCTGCGCGAACGGGCTAAGCGACGCATACCCCGTTTTGCTTTTGAATACCTGGATGGCGGGTGTAATTCCGAGGTGAATTTACGGCGTAACACAGCCGAAATTCGGGAAGTCCAACTCAAGCCATACTATTTACGGGACTACGGCGGGATCGATATGAATACCGAGCTTTTCGGTAAGACCTATAGCGCTCCTTTCGGTATTTCGCCCATTGGGTTGCAGGGGTTAATGTGGCCCCGGGCCTCCGAAATTTTGGCGAAAGCCGCCTACGACCACAACATCCCCTACATACTCAGTACCGTTGGTACCGCCAGTATTGAGACCATTGCCGAGATTACTGAGGGAAATGCCTGGTTTCAACTGTATCACCCGACTGAGGATGATCTGCGCGATGATCTGCTTCGCCGCTGTGCTGCAGCTGAATACCCCGTATTGGTTATCCTCAGCGATGTACCCACTTTTGGATACCGGGCTAAGGAAATGAAGAACGGCCTGGCCATCCCGCCCCGGATGACCCTACGCAATATCCTGCAGATCATGGGGCGCCCCAACTGGGCCATCCAGACCCTGCTGGCGGGGCAACCTGAGTTCAAGACCATGAAACCCTACATACCCGGTGGCATGAACCTGAAACACCTGGGACTTTTCATGAATAAAACCTTTACCGGCCGGCTGAACGCCGAAAAGATCAAGCCCATCCGCGACCAGTGGAAGGGGAAATTGGTACTAAAGGGGGTTGCCAGCGAGGAAGATGCGGAAAAGGCAATTTCCCTGGGTCTGGATGGGTTGATCGTATCCAACCACGGCGGCCGGCAACTCGATGCCGGGACCTCCGCCATTACGGCCATGCAACAAATTGCGCAAAAGTATAAGGGCCGGATCAAGATCATGATGGACAGTGGCATTCGCACCGGCCCCGATATAGCCAGTACCCTGGCCAGTGGAGCCGAATTTGCCTTCCTGGGCCGCTCCTTTATGTACGGTGTGGCGGCTCTGGGTAAGCAGGGTGGGAACCATACCATTTCCGTGCTCAAGCGCCAATTTCAGCAGGTGATGGAGCAATTGTGTTGCGAACGGGTGGAAGACCTGCCCAATCATCTAATTTCCAAGTAGCAAAACCATGAGTGAACAAACGCAAGTTGTAGAAACACATACGGAAGAATTTGAGCGGCGGCCGGTGCCAGCCTCCCACCAAAAGGGCTGGAAGAGTTTCCTGGGAATGTACGCTGGTGAACATGCGGCCGGTACGGAATTCATCATTGGTCCCCTGTTCCTGACTACCGGAGTCAGCGCATTTGACCTGATTATTGGCTTGTTATTGGGCAACCTGCTGGCCGTGTTTTCCTGGCGTTTCCTGACTGCCGAGATAGCGGTTAAGAATCGGCTGACCCTGTATTACCAACTCGAGAAAATTTGCGGCAAGAAATTGGTTACCGGCTATAATCTGGCCAACGGCATCCTGTTCTGCTTCCTGGCCGGATCGATGATCACGGTATCGGCTACGGCGGTCGGGGTTCCCTTTCAGATGGAAATGCCGCAGCTCACCGACACTATGCCCAACAGTGGCATGTATATTCTCATTGTTTTGATCATCGGGGCGGTCATTTCGCTGATTGCCGCTAAGGGGTATTCCTCCGTGGCCAAGGCTGCTAACTGGATGTCGCCCTTTATTGTGCTGGCCTTTGTGGTATCGGGATTTGTGGCTTTGCGCCAGCTCGGGGTTGGTAGTTTCTCGGAATTCTGGGCCATTTGGGGTGAGGGAAGTGATCCCTTTCCCGGTCAGATTAAGTATACCTTCTGGCACGTGGTCTTGTGGTCGTGGTTTTGTAATGCGGCCATGCATATCGGTATGTCGGATTTGAGTGTACTTAGGTACGCAAAGAACGCAAGCGTCGGGTGGACCACGGCAGCTGGTATGTATGTGGGCCATTACATTGCGTGGATCGCTGCCGCGCTTTTGTACGCTGTTTATCTGCAATCTCCCGAAGCACAGGTATTTCTTTCAGGAGGAGAGGCCCCACCCGTAGCACCCGGGCCATTGGCGTATAACGCCATTGGGTTCTTTGGCATCATTGCGGTGATCATTGCCGGATGGACAACCGCTAATCCTACAATATATCGGGCAGGACTGGCATTCCAGGCCATTATTCCGAAGGCTTCTACTTTTTGGGTAACCATTCTGGCAGGTACCCTGGCTACCATTGCGGGTATTTTCCCGGCCTTTGCCATGAAGCTACTGGATTTTGTAGCGGTGTATGGGTTTATCCTCGCCCCAATGGGAGCAATTATTGTCTTTGAACACTTTTTTGCCGGCAAGGCAGGGATACTAAAAAACTACGCCGAACAGCGGCAAATATCCTTTAATTGGGTGGTTCTGGTGGCTTGGGTCGCCAGTGTTGTCATCTTCTATTCGCTGTCGGTGTCGCAGGGGATATTTCTGTCATTTCTAACCTTGCCCGCCTGGTTGTTGAGCGGCGTGCTTTTTCTGGTGCTTAGTTATGCATCGAAGAACCGCCGGGTAGTATGAGCTTAATATTTTTCTGATTCCTGAAATCAAAAACAAAAACTATGAAAACCATATGGGGCCTTTTATGCCTGCTGACTGTTACCTGGCAAGTTGCCGCCCAAAATTCCTCCGCTGCTGCCGGTGGTGAATGGACCGCCCAATGGATCACCCATCCTGACATCGAAGGCACCGAAGCCGGGGTGTACCTGTTTCGCAAGGCTATTGAACTGGAGTCTGTACCAACTGATTTTGTGGTACACATATCCGCAGATAATGGCTATAAACTATACGTTAACGACCAGATGGTCTCCGTTGGCCCGGCTCGCGGAGATATGAACCACTGGAATTACGAAACAGTGGACCTGGCACCGTACTTACAAGCTGGCAGCAATACGCTGGCAGCCAAAGTATGGAATGAAGGGGCATTGCGAGCGGTAGCCCAGATATCCTGGCAAACGGGATTTTTCCTGCAGGGAGCCGGTGAATCCTCCGAAGTGGCCAATACGGATGATTCCTGGAAGGTATTGCAGGATAGGAGCTACACGCCCATTCGACAGAGTGTGCGTGGCTATTGGGCGGCCGGAGCCGGTGAACTGATCGATATGAATAAGCGGATCCGTGGTTGGCGGGAGGCATCGTTCGACGATCAAAACTGGAAAACGGCAGGCACCATTGATGTCAGTAACCGACGTTTTGGGTTTGGCATGGATACAAGGGTCGGCTGGCAATTGGTAGCGCCTACCATTCCGGAACGCGAACTCAAACCCCAACGCTTGGTGCGTACCCGGAAAACAGAGGGGGTAACCGTACCGGGGGAATTCCCCAAGGAAAAAGCTCCGTTTCAGGTTGCTGCTAACACGACCGCAACCATCTTGTTAGATCAGGAAGAGCTGACGAATGCCTTTGTAACCCTTCACTGGAGTGGGGGAGCCGGCAGCCAAATCAAACTCACCTATGCCGAGGCCCTCTACGATGCCGAAGGCAACAAGGGAAATCGCGATGTCATTGAGGGGAAAGAGATATCGGGAGCACGAGATAGTATTATCAGTGATGGAACGGCGGATCAACTGTTCACCACCATGCGATACCGAACCTACCGTTACCTGGAAATTGAAGTGAAAACGGAAGCGGAGCCTCTGGTTATTCAGGATATTTCCGGCATGTATACCGGCTATCCGTTTGACATGAAAGCCAAACTGTTTTCCGGTGAAGAAGAACTGCAGGAAATGATGGATATCGGTTGGCGTACGGCTCAACTGTGCGCTGTTGACACCTACATGGATTGCCCGTATTACGAGCGCTTGCAGTACGTGGGGGATACCCGAATCCAGCATTTTGTATCCTTCTACAACAGCGGTGACGATCGCCTGGCAAAGAATGCCCTCAATCTGATGGATTATTCCCGGCAGCGGGGAGGATTTACTCTGAGCCGCTATCCTGACCGCATGGGACAGGTGATTCCCACCTATTCTCTTTGGTATATCAGCATGCTTAAAGACTATATGTATTACGGTACGGAACCTGCCTTTGTAAAAGACAAATTGTTCGGGTCCCGGCAGATCCTGAATTACTTTATAAACTATATAGCAGAGGACGGTTCCCTGAAAAATGTGCCTGGATGGCAGTTCACCGATTGGGTCGCCGAATGGAGGTTTGGTGTTGCTCCCATGTCGGAGGATGGAACCTCCTCTTTATTGGATCTTCAGCTTTTACTAGCTTTTCAGTCGGCCTCCGAATTGGAGAGTGCCATGGGTGATCCAGCCTTTGCCGACCTGTTCGATAGTTATGCCGAACGCATGGCCGATATGATCCAGGAAAAATACTGGGATGCATCCCGCGGATTATATGCCGACACCCCCGAAAAGGATGTATTCTCCCAGCACGCTAATTCGTTAGCCATCCTGGCTGGACTGGTCGATGGAACCCGGGCCAGGGAAATCGGTGAAAAGATGCTGTCTGATACCAGCCTGGCTAAAGCGTCTATCTACTTTAAGTATTACCTCCATCAGGCATTGACCGAGGCAGGTATGGGCGATGATTACCTGAAGTGGCTGGACGTATGGCGACAGTATATGGACCTGGGCATGTCGACCTGGGGGGAAGATTTCGAGGTGGAGTCCACCCGTTCGGATTGCCACGCCTGGGGCTCCAGTCCGAATGTGGATTTCTTCCGCATCATCCTGGGGATCGAGAGCGATGGTATTGGATTTAGCAAAGTACGGATCGAACCTCACTTGGGTGACTTCGAGGAAATCGGGGGCGAAATGCCGCACCCTCAGGGTATGGTGGCTGTTTCCTACGATCGCTCGGGATCTAAAATGGAGGCGGAGATCACCTTGCCTCAAAACGTAACCGGAACCTTTGTCTGGGCGGGTAAAACACATTCCCTGCGTTCCGGCACCAACAAATTATCATTGTAATTTTCTACCTGTTTATGAATGAGAAGGGGTTGAAAGCCATCGTGCTTCCAACCCCTTTCTTCTACCGCTCATACGGCACCAAATTCTTTTCAATAATCTCCCGCCGTGGCTCCTGCCAGTCCGGCAGTCGCAAATGCGTACCTAATTCAGCCTCGCCTTCGTCGACCAGGAAGCCGGGACCCTCGGTAGCGATCTCAAATAATACACCTCCCGGAATACGGAAATAGATCGATCGGAAATACTTGCGATCCTTCACATCGGTGGTCATCATGCCGTATTTGTCTATCAGGTGGGCACGGATGGCCAGGGAGTCTTCGATATTGGCGGTGCGGTGGGCTACGTGGTGTACGGTGCCCAGTCCGTTGCGGCCGCGTTCGCGGCTTGGATCGGCTTCTACCACCAACAGGTCACCCGCTTTACCGGCACCGGCCTTCAATAGGGTCCGGTTCCCTTCTTCCTGCACGGTTTCGTACCCGAAATCGTGGAGAAACTGCAGGGTAGGGGCGGCTTCGGCCACCAACAGGTGTGCGTGATGCATACCGCGAATGGCATGGTCGCCACCAATGGCATCCGTTGTCCAGAGCTGGTCGCGATCGTCGTTGTCGTCGCCAACCAGGGCTAATTGCAAACCGGATGGGTCCCGGAAAAATAAGACAGGCATGCCAAAAGCTTCGGCTTCGGTGGCATCGACCTTTTGATCAGTCAGGTGCTTTCGCCAAAAATCCAGGCTGGCGGTTGGTACCGAAAAAGCCGTAGTAGCTACCTGGCCGGTCCCGATTGTGCCCTGGCGAACGCCAATTCGCGCATACGGAAAAGTGGTGAACACCGTAGATGGGGTACCTACCTTATCGGCATAGTAAAAATGGTAGACGTTCTCGTCGTCGAAATTGACGGTTTCCTTCACCAGGCGCAGGCCCAGTGTTTTGGTATAAAAGTCGTAATCTTCCTGGGCTTCGCGCACCGTGGCGGTCACGTGGTGAAGTCCCCTGATCTTTCCCTGGATGCTCATCGTTTAGTTGGTTTTGGTTGGTGAAAATTAATCGTGAGGTTGGGCCTAAACTGCTGCGTAAAGTGATGATTGTCATAGCCCAACCTCCCGGTACAGGGTAGTATGTAGAGGGTATTAGGATGAAATACTTTTTAGCAATTACAATGTAAGGGTTTAACCTTCAATCGATTAACAACAGGCGCGTCAGCCAACCTCAGGTTAATAAAGCTCGCACGCGCCGTATCTCATCTTCATTTATGGTGTGTCCCATACCCTGATAAAGCTGCAGGTCTACGTCTGCCCCCTTTTCGGATAATACCTGTTCCGTTTCTTTCAAACGGCTGAGCGGAATGTGGAAATCCTCATCACTGCACCCGATGAATACCGGGGTGCCATCGAAGGTGCCCTGGTACTTTGACA
>CAYFGK010000018.1:59774-66210 GCA_964342305.1 uncultured Saprospiraceae bacterium
TAATGGTGCTGGTTGGTCATGTCGGTTTATTCGTTTGGTTCGGACAACTGTCCCGTGCAGGCTTGCCGCAGCAATCGGATCAGCCCTTCTTTCGTCACGGGTGCCACATGGGTATAAGGCTTTTTCAATATCTCCATGGCAGCCCGTTCCGTGTGTTCCTCTTTAAAACCGATTTCCGACAATTTGGTTGGGGCACCACCGCCCGCTGCCAGATCGAGTAGTTGCCGGGGCGGATACCGATGGTCCAAAGCGCTTTGAAAATCAGCTTGTTGGCCAGGTGTCAGATGCGGCCACTGGAAAGCCAGCACGTAGGCTTGCAGGACGGTATGGACGAGGCTGTGTTCCAACCCAAAGGTGCCGCCCAGCACGTGGGCTGCCTTGTGGTGGAGGACCATGGAGACCTCGTTCAGGCATTTGCCCGCGAGATAGGCACCGTAGAGCAGTCGTTCGTTGGCTTTTGGCGTAAGCCCGTTGGTAGCGGCTATTTCCTGCAACCCTTTCCGGATGGCCACCATGCCTTCTACCGCCAGAGCCCTGGTTACGGGATTACCAGCGGTTGCATAGAGTGCCTCTACCAGGTGTGCCATAGCGTTCATGGCGCTGGGTACGGCCAGTTTCCTGGGCATGGTGATGGTGAGGTCGGGGTCGTAGATCACGGTATGGGGTAATACCCGATCGTCGCGACCGGTCGTTTTGCCACCCTCCCGACTGATACCGTAAATATTGGTCTGTTCCGAGCCGGAGAAGGTGGTCGGCACGGCGAAGTGGGGGAGATAGTCGTCGAGCGCAAGCGCCTTGGCGAGCCCGATCGCCGATCCGCCGCCAATGGAAACCACAGCATCGGGGGTATGTTTTTGCCGAAAGGCTGAAACCTGGTCCACTAAAACCTGCGGTACGTGTTGGGTGATCTCCGACCAGTGCAGTACCGTATTGCCTGGCAAAGCTTCCTGCAGGTTATGGACCACCGGTTGCCAGCGCTCGGAGGCTACGATCAGCACCGTGTTATAGGCACGCAATAAAGACGGTAGCTCCTGCAGTTTTCCTGGTCCAAAATGTACCCGGAGATCGAAGGAGCGATAGGTGAAACGCATGGCTTTTGGTTATTGCTTTGATTTGGGTGAGGTAAAGGCCATTGATATTAACAAAGAACGGGGGACGGAGTTGTTGGTTCATGGTCCAAGGTCCAAGGTCCAAGGTTCATGGAACAGAGTGTGGTAATCACGATCGATTAGGCCACAGATTAGGCCACAGCTTCAGCTGTGGTTTAGAATGTGCCATTGTATTTTTCACAACCACTTTAGTGGTTGGAACCTCAATCCGCCCCTACCCACTCCATCAACTCCGACAAATGTGCTAAAATCCCGTCGGGGTTGGCGCGGGCGATCTGTTCCCGATTTTGTGCCCCGCCCAGCACCCCGAGGCAAAGACCACAGCCCGCTTGCTGACCTTCCTCCACATCAATGGCGGTATCGCCTACTTTTACGACGGATTCCGGTTGATCAATGCCCAGTTTTTCCATGGCAAGCAGGATCATATCGGGCGCCGGGCGGCTGTTGGTGACGTCCGAGGCGGTGACCATCAGATCGATTTGCTCACCTACCTGCCAGCCCAGTTTATGCAATAGGCTGGTGGCGGTCTTCCGTTGGTAGCCGGTATTGAGGGCGACCTTGATACCTTGCTCCCGGAGTTGCGAAAATACCGCCTCGCTGCCCGGGCATGGCATAACCTGCAGGTTGAGGTAAGCCTGCTCCAGGTTGGTAATGAACTGCCGGTAAGCGTTATCAGCCATGGATTCCAGGTTAGCCATAGCAACCCCTTCACCGCTCAACAGGTCCCGAATGGCCTGTTTTTTCTCTTGTCCCCCACCAACCTGTAGAACGTGTTCCAGGCTGCAATTGAAACCCTGATCATTTACGGCATCACGCAGCGTTTTATACACCACATTATCTTCGTCGACCGTGGTGCCGGCCATATCAAAAACGACGAGTTGGATAGTAGTCCGGGTCATACTTTTT
This sequence comes from uncultured Saprospiraceae bacterium, assembly GCA_964342305.1. GTDB lineage: Bacteria > Bacteroidota > Bacteroidia > Chitinophagales > Saprospiraceae > DT-110. The sequence continues at coordinate 61,790 of CAYFGK010000018.1, forward strand.
TGTTTTGATTATTTGCTCCCGGCCGAACCCCGATCCGGTGTGCCCCGGAGGTTTCCGCGACGATAAACGCCTCGTCGAGATCCCGCAGATCATAGGTTCGGGCCACCAGCGTGTGAAAAGGGTATTTGGTATGATGCTTTCGCAAAAAATCGATGGCCGTCTGCAGATCGGTTGGTATGTAATTGTGTAATCCTTTTAGCGTAAGCAAATGCCGAACCACATACTCCGCATTGATCCGGAGGTCGCGTTGTTCGAAAACAGCTCCTACCCATACGGCAATACCTCCGATGTTGAGCATGGCCAGGCTATCCTCCATCGCTTCCGGAATGCCGCTGGTTTCAATGACCACATCGATGCCACCAATGGAAGAGCGTTGTTGGGCCCGTTTTACCGGATCCATATCCAGGATCAGGCTGGCGCCAAAATGAGTGGCCCGCTTTGCCCGGTCCGGATTGATCTCCAACAGGGCTATCTGTTTTGCACCCGCTTCAGCACTCATGGCACAAGCCGATAAGCCCAGCATCCCGGCACCGACTACCAAGACATTCTTGCCAGTCAGATCACCAGCGAGTCGCAGTGCTCCCGCAATTGTGGCGTGGGTGCAATTAAGGGGAGCAGCTTCCTGGTCAGAGAGTGAAGCGGGGAGTTTAAATAAATCGGTATCGGCCTTCAGGTGGCAATGGCTGGCAAAACCGCCGCTCAGAGGATGTTCCTGCACCATTGCCTGGTGACCGTATTTGAACAGGTCAGGTGATTTTTGGGGCATACCTTTCTTCGCCATGGTCCCCTCATGATCGTGCGCGTAAACGGACCAGGTGATGCGATCACCTAGGTGTATCGGCTCTCCGGAGAAATCTACCATAGTTTCGGAACCCAGGCTGATCACTTCACCGATAATCTCATGACCCAGCACACAGGGCGTAGGTCCGGACCGTCGGCCTGTGTAAGTATGCAGATCGCTGGTGCAAATGGTGGCGTACAGTACGCGAACGAGGACTTCACCCTCCTGAAGCTCAGGCAAAGAAACCTCTTGCACCCGAAAAGATGCGCGTGCACGATCGAAAATAAGGGCAGTCGCCATAAAGTCCGTGAAGGTAGATGATTGAGTGAATATCCATGTTTCCTGAAAGGAAAAAAGACTACTTCACAAAATTAATAATTCTTTAATGCCCGCAAATGAAGGCAGCCGGAGAGAGCAAGTACTTTTACTCTCAGGAAAAAAGAACATCCATGACACTTAGCGACCGTATTCGATCCTGGCGAAGCCAAACCTGGTGGCTGATGACCTCCGCTTTTTTATGTTACACGGGTATGTATGCGGTTCGCAAGTCTTTTCTGGCCGGCCAGTACCTGGAGACGGACATCATGGGGCTTCACTTTAAGACAGTCTTGGTGATCAGTCAGGTACTTGGCTATATGCTGTCGAAATTTATCGGTATTAAGGTCATTGCGGAGCTTACACCGACTGCGCGCAGCCGAATGCTGATCGGATTGGTTTCCCTTGGACTATTGATGTTACTGGCGTTTGCTTTTGTGCCTCCCAGTTGGAAACCGGTGGCCTTGTTTTTCAATGGGTTACCCTTGGGAATGGTATTCGGAGTCGTCTTATCCTACCTGGAAGGACGACGAAAAACCGAGCTACTCGTAGCTGCCCTGAGTGCTACCTTTATTTTTTCAACAGGATTGGTCAAATCGATCGGTGTGTGGTTGCTGCAGGATTTTCAGGTATCCGAATTCTTTATGCCCTTTACCACGGGGGCTTTGTTTTTTCCCTTATTTCTGTTGGCAGTTTGGATGCTGCGGGTGTCCATTGGTCCTGATCCAAGAGATGTGGCCATGCGCACCAGGCGGGAGCCTATGAACCGCGCCCAGCGCCATGCCTTTTTGCGCCAATACGGTTTGGGTTTTGCCGGACTGGTGGTGCTCTACATTTTTCTGACCATTCTGCGTGATTTCCGCGATAATTTTATTGTGGAGTTCTGGGCTGAGTTGGGCTATGCGGAGGAGCCTGCCCTCATTACACTTACCGAAATTCCGGTAGCCATTGTTGTGCTGGTGATCTCTGCCCTGGGTATATTGATCACGGATAACGGGCGGGCTTTTCGGACCGGGATGATCCTCACCGGCATCGGCGGGTTAGGCGTTTTGATCGCGACCTTCTTTTTTAGTCAGCAAGCGATGTCACCGGTTTGGTGGATGATCCTGACCGGCATCAGCATTTACTTGCCTTATATTCTGTACCACTGCCTGATCTTCGAGCGCCTGATGGCCTTTCTGCAATTCTCCGGGACTATCGGCTTTTTATTCTACGTAGCTGATGCCTTCGGGTATGCGGGCAGCGTCGGGGTGATGCTGCTGAAGGAACTCGGGAACTTTCAGAGTACCTGGGTGCAATTTTTTATTGGCTTGAATGCTTATGCCGGCGTGGGCATTATGCTACTGGCTATTCTCAGCCTCCTTGCCGTCCGCTACGAGCGCAAAAGATCCCAGCGAATGCAACAGGCTCCCAGCCTTTGAACTAATCAGATGTCAAGGGTTGGGCGGTTATTACACGAAAGATCGACCATAGAAATACTCCCTAAAGGTATTCTTTTCCTGGATTAGCTGGTGTAAAAGGAGAATTCCGCTATTTTTAGGCAAACCCAACTAATCAACATGAAACGCATCTTCTTGCCCATCCTCGGCCTGGTCCTGGCCTGCAGCGCCTGCCAGAAGGACTCAACTACCGAATTTGTAAGCACCGCCGATGTCTACCGCTTCTGGGAAGCCTACGACCAGATCGTAGCTTCCGATGATACCAGCAACCAACGCACCTTACTGCGTAGTCTTTACCTGGACCCGGGATCGCCCGGCTTAAATGCGCTGCGTGAACGTCGCGGATACACCGAAGATGTGTACCTGGAAGCGATACGGTCCTATCCTCAATTCTGGGCTTCCGTACGCAAAAATACCTTGCGCAGCAGTGAATTGGCCGGAGGGATTGATGCCGGCGTTGCCAAATTCAAAGATCTGTATCCGGCCATGACACCAGCACAGGTCTATTTCACGATCGGAGCCTTGTATACGGGTGGTACGACCCTGGACAGCCTGGTATTAATCGGAGCCGAACTCGCCATGGCCGACAGCAGTGTGGTCACCAGTGAACTTCCCGAACGATTGGGCGAAAACCTGAGCCGCTTCTTCGAGACTAATCCAATCAACGATGTAGTACTCCTGAACGTACACGAATTCGTGCACACCCAACAAAACAGTAACGGATACGACCTCCTGTCGCAATGTCTCTACGAAGGGGTGGCGGAATTCGTAAGTGTTCTGGCCCTGGAAACCGGATCAGCCGTTCCCGCAGTGGAGTACGGTCAGCGAAATGCGGAGCTGGTCCGGACGGCTTTCGCCAAACAGGCGGGAAGTCCCCACTGGAACGATTGGCTCTATAATGACTTCAGCAATGACTTTGGCGTACGCGATTTGGGTTATTACGTTGGCTATGCTATGTGCGAATCCTATTACGATCAGGCCGAGGATAAACAAGCCGCTATCGCCCACATGATCGAATTGGATTTCACCGATACCGCTGAGGTGGAAACATTTATCAATGAATCGGGCTATTTCGACGAGCCCGTCGACAGCCTGAAAGCTGATTTTGAACGCAATCGTCCTTACGTGACGGGCATCCGGGAAATCCCTGCCGGTTCGATGGAATCGGTCGACCCTGGCCTTACCCAGCTGACGGTCGATTTTTCAGTACCGATGTCGACCCGCTTTCGCAACCAGCGCTACGGCCCCCTGGGTGCCGAGGGAGTCCTTCCGGTGCGCTCTCTCCAGTTCAGCCCGGATAAACAATCGATCGTGATCGGTGTCGACCTGGAGCCCGGCCAGCGGTACCAGTTGCAGCTCACCGATCAGTATCGCTCGCTCGACGGACGGGTGATGCAACCGTATTTGATCGATATACGGACGAGATAGAAGAGTGTAGCCTCTATAAACGTTTACGTCCCCGAAAAAATGATACTGTATCAGTGTTACAACTGTTTCGGGTCCACGGTCCCTTCCTACGCCAAGGCTTCGGCAGGCAGGCATGGTATACGGCCGGGGGTGTGGTGATCACGATCGATTAGGCCACAGCTTTAGCTGCGGGTAAGAAGGGGCCATTATTGTTCAAAACCACTTTAGTGGTTGACCATTCATTTCCTTTAGGAAAATTCATGGCATACGGAGAATTGGAGAGTGGGGGAGTTGGAGAATTGGGGAATGGGGTCGATTCCTTGGTGTTTTCGGCGAGATATGTGCGACCTCTCTAGTGCCGCGGGTCAATTATCGTTATTTGTTTAAGGACCTCGGAGAGGTCCAATATTTATGGAAAAAAGACAAGAAAACCCTACATCGACCTCGGAGAGGTCGCACCTTTGGATCGTCTATTTTAT
>CAYFGK010000019.1:0-25287 GCA_964342305.1 uncultured Saprospiraceae bacterium
TCAAATTAGAGGGCAGAAAACTTGTCTGCATTCATGAGCAAATCCGGTGCAGTTATGGATCGTAGGAAGGGACCGTTTACCGTAGGCCGTAAATCGTGGGCCGTCCATCGTAGACCGTCTAACGTAAGCCGTGGCGCGTGGGCCGTCTTAATCCACCAACGTCTCCTTAATTACGGCCTTCACTTCCCTGATTTCTTCCTCCGAAAGGGAATCCAGTCTTTTGATGATCCGGCGCTTGTCGATGGTACGGATTTGATCCAGGACTACCCAACTTGTCTTTTGGTCCAATTTAACCGAAACGCGGGTAGGGTATTTCTTGGATTTGGAGGTGATCGGTGCAATGATCACCGTGCGCAGGGGACGGTTCATCTCATCGGGGGAGATGATAACCCAGGGGCGCGTTTTCCGGATTTCGCTTCCGATGGTAGGATCCAGGTTGACGAGAACGACCTGGTATTGTTCGATTGTGATGCTCATTCATTCAGATCTTCGTCCTCAAACACATCGTCTATCAACAATTCATCGTCTCCCAGTTCATGCATTTGCCGAAAGGCAGCTTCCCAGCCAGCCCTGGGTTGATGGGCCGGTTTCAGGATGAGGTAACCTTCTTTGAAAATCAATTCCACTTTGTCAGTCATTTGGTAGCGCTCCAAAATGGGTTTCGTGAGTCGAATCCCCTTTGAATTGCCAATTCGAATAATTGGTATTTCCATGATTTTCCTTGCTGCAATGGTAATTACAATGTAATTACAAATATACTAGAATTCCCGTAAAAAAGCAATGAACCACTAAGGCACAAAGAGCACTAAGGAATCTTGTGCTCCTTAGTGCCCTTTGTGTCTTAGTGGTAAAAAACCGTCTGCCGTAAATCGTAAGCCGTGCAGCGTGGGCCGTTCAACTTATTTCCGTAAACGCAACCGCACGCCCGTCAGTACCGACATGGTGTGGAGGCGATCGTGGGTGGGGCCCATACCTTCGGAGAAATAGCCAAGGTTGTGTGAGTAGGTAGGTTGGACGAAGATGCCCAGGCTTTGATTGACAGCTCGTTCAACCCCGAAACCGAGGTTCAGGGTGACGTAGCTGTTCTCCCAGAAGCCGCCGCCTTCGAGCCAGCCGTAGCGATTGTTGAAGCTGGATTCGCCGCGGCGGGGGCGGATGAGGCCATCGGGCAGACCTAAACCTTCGGGGAAAACCCCGTAGAAGTTCGTTTCGTAAGCTACCTGCAGGGAGGCACCGGCAGTGGCGTAGGCTTTCCAACCCTTATCCATGATGGCGTTGTAGCGTACATAGATGGGCAGGCTGATCACATCCAGCTCAACAAAGTCAAATTTTTCGGCGGTATAGCCCTGATCCAGGCTCCCGCGGGTAACCAATATGGGGATTGGCTCATAGCGCACGGCCGTGTAACCGATTCCGCTACCTACTTCGAGGCGACCAAAGTCCATTCCCAGAGCCAGTCCGCCACCATATCCGAGGGTATAGCGATCAAAACCAACGATACCTAAATCACCGTCAGGAGGCGTAATTACCCGATTATAGGCGGCGCCACCAAAGGCGCCGATGACCAGCGATGCCGGTGATGTCGGTGTTTTGATCCGGGTTTGCTGGAAAATCAGCGGACCGGTAGCCAACTCAGTGGTTTTTTTGCCCGTAAGGGCATCAAAAAGATCCCAGGAAGATGGGTTCTGCTCGGTGGTTGCCAGCGGCAAAACGGGCGCCGGAGCCTGGGCTTTTCTTGTGTCGGACGAAAGCCAATGGTTTTCGCGCAAAGCAGGCAGCAAGGTAACCGAGGCCGGCTCGTAGGTGGCCTCGAAGGCATTGGCTGCAGTTTTATTGTCTGCCGCAGCACTTTCGACAGCGTCGGTACCATTGGGTTGCGACTGGTCATCCGTTGCCGGTTTTCCATCGGAAGGGGTACTCCGGGACGAAGCAATTGGCGTCACCGAATCCGAATCGACCGGAGTGGAAGCTGGTTCCAGGGGGTTCCCCAGGCGAATAAACAGCAATAAGATCAGTGAAAGCAGGGCAGCTTCCACCACTTTATAGGAAGCCAGGCGCTGGGTCAGCAGTACGTGTGCATCCATCCGGCGGCGCAGTGCAGACCAGTTGGGAGCGGGTTGATTAACTTCCAGGCCCCGCATTTTGGCGAAAGCCATTTCATCGATCAGGGAAGGGTCTTGTTCAGGAACACCGGAATCAACGGCGTCGAGGACGTGCTCGAACTGGTCCCAGGCATCAACCGGGAGGACCGGCGTCAGACCCTGCAATTTTTCGTGGATGATTTGATCCAGATTTTCTTCGCTCAAATTTTGATCCGAAAGATGAGCATCCATTGTCTGCTCAAACCGCTCCCAGGCGTCGGCCGGCAGGTCGGGACGCAGGTTTTGCAGTTTGTTGCGAACGATATGGTCCAATTGCTTATCCTCCATGATTCGATCCGGAAGTCAAAATCTCTTTTAGTTTGATACGTGCCTTTACCAGATTGGAGCGCGACGTACTTTCTGAAATATTCAATAAGTCACCCACTTCCTTGTGGGAGTACCCTTCGACTACGTACAGGTTGAAAACTGTGCGGTAGGCGGGGGTTAATTGTTGTATTGCCGCGAGTATCTCCTTCTCGGTGCACCGGCTGATAGCATCCGCTTCGTCGGTACTCAGGGAATGAGCCTGCTCAATATCTTCCGTTCTTCGCCGGATATTCTTGCGGTAATAATCGATGGCCGTATTGACCATGATCCGCCGTATCCAGGCGCTCAGCGAAGTGCCCGTCTGGTATTTGCGAATATTGCCAAATACCTTAATAAACCCTTCGTGCAGAATGTCCAGCGCATCATCCTGATTATTGGAGTAGCGCAGGCAAACTCCGAGCATGGAACTATAGAACTCTTCGTACAAGGCTTTCTGCGCCCACCGCTCTTTGCGGACACAGGCCTTGATCAGGTCCCGTTCGTTGTATTCTGCTGGCAAAGCGATATGCATGCGTTGAGTTTATGTAGCGTTGGTGGAGATCAGCGTTCCGCAATCCTTAGAAAACGGTCACTTGCGATCCCAAAAAACCTCCCTGTAAATTAGATGTTCACCAGCACATTAACAAGGCACGCGGACAGGAACTTCGCTATTGACGGCTTAATGACAACGCCCCCTACCCTTTTTTCGCTGCCAGTCCCGGCGGTTTTATTGAGCTTATTTACCATAAGACTTCATTTAAAACATTTCCGATTTTTATAAAATTTTTTGTTTTTAAAACTTGCCCCATTTTTGTACTTTTACCCACTCAATAACTTGGTACTACTCCACCTATGAGCGATCCCACCCAGAACGATACGGCCAACAGCAATGGCCAAGAAAATATCATTAGCCTCAAGGGCATGTACGAGAATTATTTTCTCGACTATGCCTCCTACGTTATCCTCGAACGGGCTGTCCCCGCCATCGGCGATGGCCTGAAGCCCGTGCAGCGGCGCATCCTGCACGCGATGAAAGAGATGGATGACGGCCGCTTCCACAAGGTGGCTAACATCATCGGTCAGACCATGCAGTACCACCCGCACGGTGATGCCGCCATTGGCGACGCCCTCGTCAACCTGGGGCAACGGGACCTGATGATCGATTGCCAGGGTAACTGGGGAAACTTCTACACCGGCGACGGCGCCGCAGCTCCCCGTTACATTGAGGCCCGCCTGACCAAATTTGCCCTGGAAGTTGCCTTCAATGCCAGCACCACGGAATGGCAGTTGTCTTACGACGGCCGTAAACGGGAACCCATCGACCTTCCGATGAAATTCCCATTGCTGCTCGCCCAGGGTGCCGAGGGCATTGCCGTGGGCCTCTCCACCCGTATTCTCCCCCACAACTTTATCGAGCTGATCAAAGCCTCTATCAAGATCCTGGAAGGTAAACGGGTGAAGATCTATCCCGATTTCCAAACGGGCGGCATGATCGATGTGACCGATTACAATAACGGTGCCCGAGGCGGACGCGTAAAAGTCCGGTGCCACATCGAGCAAGTGGATAAAAACACCCTGGCCATACGCGACCTGCCCTACGGCGTGACGACCACCTCCCTGATCGACAGTATTATCAAGGCTAACGACAAGGGTAAGATCAAGATCAAAAAGGTTGTCGATAACACCGCCCAGAATGTAGAGATTCTGATCGACCTGGCCCCCAACACCTCACCCGATGTCACCATCGGTGCCCTCTATGCCTTCACCAATTGTGAAGTGTCGATATCACCTAACGCCTGCGTGATTATTGACGACAAACCTCATTTCGGCAGCGTTGAAGACCTGCTGCGTACCTCTACTGAGCACACCCGTGAATTGCTGCGTCAGGAGCTACTCATCAAACAGGAAGACCTCCGCTCCAAATGGCACATGGCCAGCCTGGAAAAGATCTTCATCACCAAACGCATCTACCGCGACATCGAGGAGGCCGAATCCTTCGATGAGGTGCTGAAGATCATTGATACCGGTCTGCGCAAATACGTCCGCACCCCATCGGATAAGAAAAAAGACGACCGCCTGGCCCTGATGCGGGAAATCGAGGAAGAGGATATCATCAAACTCACGGAAATCCGCATTAAGCGCATTTCCAAATACAATGAATTCAAGGCCGACGAAAAGCTGGCGGAACTGGAAGCCGGCCTCGAGCAGGTAGCTCACGACCTGGAACACCTGACCGATTTCGCCATCGCTTACTTCCAAAATCTGCTCGATAAATACAGCGAAGGTCGGGAACGCAAAACTAAGATCACCGAGTTCGATACCATTCAGGCTACCCAGGTAGTGGCGAACAACGCCAAGCTATACGCCAACTTTTCCGAAGGATTCATAGGGACCGGCCTGCGCAAGGACACCTTCATCACCGATTGTTCCGACATCGACGACATCATCGTTTTCCGTAAGGATGGCAAGTTCCAGGTCACCCGGATTTCCGAAAAAACATTTGTGGGTAAGGATCTCATTCACGTTGCCGTATGGAATAAAGGTGATGAACGCACCACCTACAATCTGATCTACGTAGATGGCAAAACCGGAGTCACGCGCGCTAAGCGCTTCCAGGTAAAGGCCATTACCCGCGACCGGGAATACGATCTGACCAAAGGGACCAAAGGCTCGAAAGTACTCTATTTTTCCGCCAACCCAAATGGCGAAGCCGAAGTCATCGATGTAAAACTCTCACAGGGATCCAATGCCCGCAAGAAGCTGTTCGATTTTGATTTTGGCGATATTGATATCAAAGGTCGTGGTTCGCAAGGGAATATTTTAACCAAATACCCCGTTCGTTCCGTCAAACTGCGGGAGGTCGGTAAATCCACCCTGGGTGCCATGGATGTCTGGATGGACGAGGTGAGCGGCCGTCTCAACACGGAGGAACGCGGCCTCTACCTGGGAGCCTTCGATACGGGCGACCTCCTGCTCGCTATTTACCGCGACGGCACCTACGAGCAAATGGAACTGGACCTCAACAAGCGTTTTATTCCCAAGGACATTGTGCACCTTGGTAAGTTCGTGGATGATCTGGTCATCAGTTCCATCTATTACGAAGGTGAACGCGGCATGACACTGGTGAAGCGCTTCCAGGTCGAGACGACTTCCCTCGACCAGAAATTCCCCTTCATCTCTGAGCATAAGGATTCCAAATTGTTCTTTGCAACGGTTCACCCCAAACCCACCGTTACCTATAAACTGCGCGAAAAAAATCAAACGAAGGAAAAAGAACTCGATCTGGTCGACTTTATCGACATCAAGGGCTGGAAATCCCTGGGTAACAAACTGGAGGACAACAAACTCACCAGCGTAAAGGAAACCAGTGAACCGCCTAAATCTCAACCAGCTAAAGATGAAAACGGGAAACTGAAACCCGGAGATAGTCTGGAGCTTGACCTATAGAGCCAGACGGCTTTCATGGTGAGTGCGTTTCTTTTAGTAGCTTTCGCAAAAAACTATGCGCCAGATTTTATTGCTCTGCCTGAGCCTGGTTCCCACATCCATATTTGCCCAGGATGATTCGTTCCCCGCTTCCTGGGAAGGTGTATGGCAGGGAGATTTACAAGTTTTCAAGTACGGCAACGAGGTACAACGCATTCCCATGTCGCTGACCATTTTACCATTGGGGACTGATGGTCAGTACACCTGGGCTATACAATACGGAAAAGATGAAAGTGGATTACGGCCCTATCGCCTGATCCCTGCCGATCCGGAGAAAGGACAATTCGCTATCGACGAGCAAAATGGCATCGTTCTCGACGGCTTTTTTCAACGCGACACTTACTACAGCCTTTTTTCGGTATCCGGTTCGCTATTGCAAACAAGGGTGCAGCGGGATGAAGACACCCTCCACTACGAGATCACAGCTGGTCCGATGGAGGCCCTAAACACTACTGGTGGTCAGGATTCCATCCCCGCGGTCGATTCCTACGCAGTACCTACCTTACAGCGGGCTATTCTCCTTCGTCAGGAGTAGGTTCCCGATAGGCCGGCCCACGCATAATCTCTCCATTTCGCAGATCGTGGAATTTGCCGTTTTCCAGCGCAACCTGCCCGCCCTGAATCACATAGAGAATTCCCTCCGGATACTGGTGCGGATCGGTAAATTCAGCCCGGTCGATAATGGTCTCCGGATCGAAAATAGTCAGGTCGGCCATAAACCCTTCACGTAAGGCCCCACGGTCGTCGAGTCCCAATCGGCTTGCCGGCAGGGTGGTCATCTTATGAAGTGCTTCTTCCAGTGATAATAACCCTTTTTCACGAACGTAATATCCCAGGACTCTGGGGAACGTCCCGTAAACCCGCGGATGGGGATGCCCTTTCCCGATAGGGTTAATACGTCCGTCGGATGCGACCATTGTCATGGGGTGTTGCATAATGCGCTCTACGTCTGCCTCCTGCATGGCGTGGAAGATACAGGATGCCCCGCGGTGCAATTGAGCCTCAATAATGAGTTCGGCCCCGTTTTCCAGGGAAGGTTCCAGGCCTTCCGCTACGGCCCAGTCGTACAATGTCTTTCCTTCGAATTCCGGTTTCCAGTTGAATACGGAGAACTGTACACGTCGCAGATCGTTACCTCCCCGATCATTTTTCAGATTAAAGATTATGGCTTGTTTGATGCTATCCCGCAAGACCGGGTCCTCACACCTTTTGGCGAAAGCCTGATAGCGACCTCCCGCCATCGACCAGGCCGGAATCAGAATACTCAGGCTGGTATACGAAGCGGTGTAGGGATACTGGTCGATCATCACATCCAGTCCGGCCTCCCGCGCGGAATCGACCATAGCCAGGGTTTTCTCCGAGCTGCCCCACATTGGGTATCCTACCACTTTGTGGTGGGTCAGCACCACCGGTATATCTGCCTGATCAGCAATTGTGATAGCCTCGGCCACGCCCTCCAGCAAGCCAAGGCCTTCTTCCCGCAAGTGTGAGGTATAGATACCTCCGAGCTGCCCGGCCTGCTTGGATAGAGCAATAACTTCAGATAATTCGGAATACGTACCCGGCAGGTATTTTAATCCGGTTGAAATACCAAAAGCACCATCACTCATTCCCTGGCGTATGCCTGCTTTCATAGCATCCAGTTCTTCTTCGGTGGGCTTGCGATTATCGAGGCCCATCACCTGGCTTCGGACCGTATTATGACCTACAAGGTAGGCGACATTCAGGCCCACACCGAGGTTTTGGAGGCTATCAAGATATTCGCCGAGAGGTACGGGTGAGCCACCATCCGGGCCACCCAGGGCTGTTGTTACCCCCATTCGCAGGTGGCTTTCTGCACTCGGGTACAAGGTGATTGGTTCGAGATGGGTATGCAGATCAATGAAGCCGGGACTTACGGCCAGCCCGGTCGCGTCGATCTCGCGGGAGGCTTCGCCCCGCAGTTCTTTTCCAATGCGGACAACGCGTCCATCGCGAATCGCGACATCACGCACCACACCGGGTTCGGCATCACCTGCATAGACGGTACCATTGCGAATGATCAGATCGTAGGAATCAGGCTGACAACCGGACAATAAAACCAGGCAGCCCAGGAAGAAAAGTTTGCGCATCGTTCTTGCTTTCGCAAAAAGATACTACAATTCATTCTATTCAGACTGATGCTTTTTCAGAGCGGCGTTGCTCCCACTTCCAAGCTGAAGACATAATATCATCGATTGAGAATTTGGGTTCCCAACCGAGTCGCTCGGCGGCTTTTTTGTAGTTGGCGTAAATGGCCTCCACGTCACCCGCACGGCGGGGGCCGATCTCGTAGTTCAGTTTTTGCCCGGTCGTTTTTTCGAAGGCCTGGATAGCTTCCAGGACGGTAACCCCTTCTCCGATACCAAGGTTAAAGATCTCACAGGAGGTTTCGTTACGCCCCTCCAGGAGGTATTCCAGGGCGAGGGTATGCGCTGCTGCCAGATCCATCACATGAATATAATCCCGGATACAACTACCATCACGGGTATTGTAATCATTACCGAAAACCGTCATTTGCTCTCGTTTCCCGATGGCTGTTTCCGTGATAACGGGAACCAGGTTAGAGGCTTTATTAGAAGGATCCTCTCCATTGAGACCACTGGGATGAGCACCCGCCGGATTGAAGTAGCGGAGAAGAACGGTGGTGATGCCGGGGATGTTTTTAGTCACATCCCGCAGGATATCTTCCCCCATTTGTTTGGTGCGTCCGTAGGGAGACTCCGCTTCCCGGCGCTGGGTGGCTTCCGTGACCGGTAGTTCTTCAGCGTTGCCATAGACCGAGCAGGAAGAAGAGAAGATCAGGTTTTCGGTGCCGAATTCACGCATGCAATCCAGCACATTGAGCAATCCTACCAGATTATTTCGGAAATATTTAAGTGGTTTCTCTACGGATTCCCCAACGTGTTTGGAAGCCGCAAAATGGATAATTCCGGCAAAAGGCCCTTCCTTTCGAAATACCCCTTTGGTGGCTTCCAGATCCTTGAGGTCGATGGGGTAATTGGTCACTCTTTGTCCGGTAATAGCGGCAATATTATCCACAACTGAAGCCTTTGCGTTGGAAAGGTCATCGATGCTAACCAACTCAAAACCATTATCTAATAAATGTATGATGGTATGGCTTCCGATGTAACCGAAACCGCCAGTAACCAGGATCTTCTTCATATGCTAGGGGATTTTTACCTTTGGTGCTCAAAATATCAAATTACATGGATAAACGTAAAATCGTCGCTTCGGTTACTGATATTGCCCGCCGTGCCGGAGTAGCTATTCTGGATATATACGATAACCCCGATGAATTCGGGGTGGAAACCAAGGCGGACGATTCTCCGCTAACCCGTGCCGATCGCAAGGCTAACCAGATCATTTGTGACGCGCTGGAACAGCTGGATCCCAAATTCCCCATCATCAGTGAGGAAAATAAAGCTATTCCGTACGAAGAGCGCCGTCACTTTGATCGAGCCTGGTTGGTCGACCCGTTGGATGGCACAAAGGAGTTTATCAAACGTAATGGGGAATTCACGGTAAATATTGCTCTTATTCACGGAGAGGGCCTCGAAATGGGCGTAGTCTACGCTCCCGTACTGGACGAGATGTATTTCGCTGTGAAGGGCGAGGGAGCCTGGATGGAAAAGGGTGGCGAGAAAGTACGACTGGAAGCACCTGCTTTTTCCATGTCCGACCCTGGCCTGAAAGTCGTTTGCAGCCGATCGCATCTGAACGACGACACCCAGGCCTTTGTGGACCAATTAAAGGAGCCCGACCTGGTACCCAAGGGATCTTCCCTGAAATTTTTGCTGCTGGCCCAGGGGAAAGCCCATTTATATCCACGGCTGGCCCCAACTATGGAGTGGGATACCGGAGCTGCCCAAATGATCCTGGAGGAGGCCGGGGGAAAGGTGATGCAGCACGGCACTGAAAACCCATTGGTTTACAATAAAGAGAACCTGCTGAACCCCAAGTTCATTGCCTACGCCAAGGAGAAATAGGTAGTTTAGAGGATTCTATCAAAGGCTACCAAAAAATTTAACAATTGGAGGGGATATTTTCCCTTCAATTGTACTACTTTTAGACCATCCTTCTCTCGTTAAGAACAAACCCGCCCGGTACACAACCTATTCCCGTTTTATTCCGTAGAACACGGTAGTAGTATTGCTATCCCATGAACGTAGTATACAATCCCATGACGAAACCGAACATAATCATGAGAAAGGAGACCCTTTTGTGGCTGGCACTCTGCCTGGCCGCTGGTTGGAGCTTTGCCCAAACTGGCAGTGTTCCTGCATTCGAACCCATCTTTTCCATTTCCTCCGAAAGTGAAGGCAATATCTTCCTGGATCGACCGCAAGATGTAGCGGTGGATAAAGACGGAAATGTCTACCTGGTCGATCGGGACCAGGACCGGATTATCAAAATTGATCGCAACGGAAACTACCTGCTTCAATGGGGTGCCCCCGGCACCGGAGAGGGTAGTTTTGATAGCCCCCGGTCCATTGCGGTTGGCTCCGACAACCATATCTACGTTTTGGATGCCGGCAATTTTCGGGTCCAGAAATTCGACAACGATGGCAAATTCATCCTTGCCTTTGGCTCGATGGGGACAGGCAATGGCCAGTTCCTGGAGCCCCTGGCTATCGCCGCCGATGCCGACGGATCTATTTTCGTATCCGAAGGGAATTTAGGCGCCCGAATCCAGCGCTTCGACCTGAAGGGCGGGTTCATCAGTAAGTTTGGTACCTCCACTACCATCGGTGGCGACCTGACCAGCCCCACCGGTATGGCCATTGCTGACAACGGCAACCTTTTGGTTGCCGACGGTCCGCAGGCATCGATCCTTGAATTCAATCCAAGTGGGGAATTAGTCCGCATGATCTCCTCCTATCAACAAGAAGGCTTTCCCACTAATCCCTTTGTGAATCCAATCGACGTGGGTGTAGATGGAGACGGACGTATTTTCATCATGGACAATTTTGAGGGGGCTCACCGATTAATTTCTCTCAGTAAAAACTTGATCTTTAACGCAATATACTTTGTCAATGGTGGCGGCGCCTTCAGCTTTGGTGAACCCACGGGAATAGGTATTGATACCCTGGGCGGTAATCGCGTATACCTCACCGATGCGGGTCGGGGTAAGTTGATCCGATTCACCTCGGGCCTTAGTGCCATCAACGAGATCGGCACCGACGAACTCGATGGACTTGGGCAACTGGGATGCCCGGGCGGAGTAGCGCTTTCCAGTGGCCTTATTTACATTTCCGACCCCGCTAACGGGGAGATCAAGACCTATCGCACCACTGATTTTGGTTTTACCGGCATATCCCTGCGCGGTGCCAGTAACGGCCCCGGCCAGCTTAACGATCCCGGTCAACTGGGAGTAAGCAGTACCGGCGAGGTATTCGTGATCGACGGGCGAACCAGCGTTAAAAAATTCCGGGCCGATGGGACCTTTGCCGACTCCACGGCCGCGAGTATGAATCAGGTCTTTAACGGAATCCACGTGGACCCCGACGGTACCCACCTCGTCACCCGGGTTACCCAGGGACAGAACGAGTTAACCGGTTTTCGGGAATTCGAATCAGATTTCAGCCTGGCACGGACCAGCTCGACCTTTGACTTTTTAGCTCCTTACGGTATTACCCGTGACCGCAACGGCTTTGTGTACGTAACCGATACGACCTCCAACTCGGTGAAGGTGTACAATCCAGCCAATAATTATAATTTCCGGCTGTCCTTTGATGCTCCCGGCATGGCCCCTATGTCCTTTGGCAAACCACTTAGTCTGGCAATCGACCACCGGGGCAACATCCTCATTGCCGATACCGACAACCACCGCATTTTGAAATTCAACAGCCAGGGTGAATTCTTGGCTGCCTATGGCACCTATGGCTCACTGCCCGGTGAATTCTTCCATCCCGTAGATATCAAGGTGGACGGCACCGGACGCGTTTTCGTAGCTGACAAAGGTAACCGGCGGGTACAGGTGCTGCGCACCTGCCAAATTATTGATGTGGAGGAACGCACGATCTGCGCCGGTGAATCAACAGTATTTGAAGGCACTACCTATAATCAAACCGGACAGTATGATCGCGTCTTTGTTTCCCAGAATGGGTGTGATTCGATACGACGCCTGGAACTAACTGTGCTGGACCCGATTCGGACCGAAATGAGTGCCACCATTTGTGCCGGTGAATCGATCAGCTTTTTTGGGGCAACCCTTGATGCTACCGGCGTTTACCAAAACACCCTTACCGCGAAAAACGGCTGCGATTCGGTAGTCGTGATGGACCTGACAGTGGCCGATACCTTCCGGATCGAGACTACCCAGACTATTTGTAATGGTGACACCTACTTCTTTGGCAATATCCCCATCGACATGGCTGGTACTTACCAGCAAACCTTCACCAGCTCTCATGGCTGCGACTCAACCGTCCTGCTGACCCTCGTCCTGGCCGATACCGTCCGGACCGACCTGATCGATACCATTTGCATCGGCGACACCCTGCGGGTAGGACAACAGATCTTCACGCAATCCACCACGGACCGGGTCATATTCCCGGCTACCGAAGAACGGTGCGATTCGGTGGTCAATATCCAACTCACAGTACTCGACACCTTCCGTACCCCCCGTATTGATACGATCTGCCTCGGTGATACCCTGTTGGTTGGAGGTACAGACTTATTCACTACCGGTATCCACGAGGTGGTATTCCCGCCGACGGATGCTCGCTGCGATTCCACTGTCGTGGTTGACCTGACGGTACTCGATACGTTCCGCACCCTTCGGTTCGACACAATTTGTGTGGGTGACACCTTGGAAATAGGCAGCTTTGAGCTTTCGCGGACCGACACCTACGAGCTCGTCTTTCCACCTACTGATACCCGTTGTGACTCGACCGTAGAAGTACATCTGACGGTACTCGACACCTTCCGTACTGCGCGTATCGATACGATTTGCGAAGGTGAATCGCTGGTCGTGAACGGACAAATTTTTAGCGTAAGCGGTAAATACTCCGTTACCTTCCCACCAACCGACTTACGCTGTGATTCGACGGTCGACATTTCGCTGACGGTACTCGATACCTTCCGTACGTTCCGAACGGATACCATATGCCAGGGAGAGCAATTGGTGATCAATGGACAGTCCCTGACGAGTACCGGGGTTCACGAAGTCGTCTTCCCACGCGTGGAAGATCGCTGTGACTCCACAGTGGTAGTTGATCTGACCGTCCTACCGACTTTCCGCACCGAACGTTTTGATACCATCTGCTCCAATGAGGAAATCAATATTGGCAATCAGACATTTAACCAGTCCGGAGTTTATCAGGTCGTGTTCCCATCGGAGGACAATCGTTGTGATTCGACGGTAGTACTCAACCTGACCGTTCGGCCTTCTTACGAAATCCGGGAAGAGGTAACCATTTGTGAAGGAGAGACCTTCACGATCGGAAATCAATCGTTGAGTACATCGGGGCAAATAACCCTCGCCGGTCAGACCGGGGCCGGATGTGATTCCAATATCATTTACCAGGTCAGGGTATTACCCAAATACGACCAAAAATTAGATACAGCCCTTTGTGTTGGTGAACGGCTTCAGGTCGGTAATTCGACCTTTTCTTCGCCGGGAACCTTTACCTACACCTTCCCCGCAACGGATGAACGTTGTGACTCCACCCTGGAAATTACATTGACCTATAAAGACACCTTCGACGTTCGGACCGAGCAGACGATTTGCACGGGTGAAGTATACCTCCTGGGGAATCGTCGATTGACCGATCCTGGCGTGTACACTTATACCTTCCCGGAAAATGATCGCCGCTGCGATTCAACCGTAACGGTAGATCTGACCGTATTGGAAACGGCCTACGATACGCTTGATCTGCAATTGTGCCCGGGAGATGTGCTCTTCTTCGGCAGCACCCGTGTGGATGGCCCCGGCAACTACGATGCCCGGCTTACTGCCAGCAATGGATGTGATTCCCTGGTACATATCCGCGTATCACCCCGTGCACCGAAGCGCACCAGCGTAGACGCCCGGGTTTGCGAAAACGACGGCTATTTCTTTGGCGGTGATATCCTCCGCCAATCCGGTATTTACCGGGACACCCTGCAGGCTCGTAATGGTTGCGACTCCATCATCACGTTGGACCTCACGGTTGATGCTACGCTGATAAGTCGTACGGTAGATACTATCTGCGCCGGAGAAACCTATACTTTCTCGGGAGAACGAATCCGCGAACCGGGATTATACCGTGATTCCTTCCTGGCTCAAACCGGATGTTATTTCTATCTGGAACTGGAGCTTACCGTTTTACCCAATTATGCCGATACAACGTACGCGGAGATCTGCGCCGGTCAGACATTCACCTTCGAAAATGAAGAATATACGCAAACCGGATTGTATCCGCACCACTACCAGGCGGAAGGCGGTTGTGATAGCATACGCTACCTGGACCTTACAGTCACCGAGCCTTTCAACCGGACCAGTGAAGCGACGATTTGTCAGGGTGACACCTTCTACTTTCAGGAACGTATCCTGACCAGGGAGGGAGTCTACCGCGATACCATGAAAACGCAAGCTGGTTGTGACTCTATTCTGACCCTATACCTGGATGTACAGGAGCCTACTTTTGATACCATTGACGTAAACCTGTGCGGAGAGCAATCCTATGAATTTGCCGGTAAGTTTATCGATACCAGTGGTTTATACACCGACACCCTTACCAATCGAATCGGTTGTGACAGTGTGGTCACTGTCCGGGTCTCTTTTCAGGATGCCCCGGAAGACCTGGTCACGGTGGGTGGTATTCTGATGACCGCTAATATTGAAAATGCCCGTTACCAATGGGTCAACTGCCGGGACTCCATGCCCATTCCTAACGCCACCAGTCAGTTTTTCATTCCCGAGGTGAACGGTATGTATGCTGTGATCATTCAAACGGAAGAATGTATTTACTTCTCCGAATGTTTCCAGATGAACGTCGGAATGTCGACCAGTACCTCCGAGCCGGACATAAGTGATCAGATTAACCTGTATCCTAACCCGGCCTCCGAGGTACTCACGCTCGATTGGAATGGCCGCCCGGGTCAGTGGTTCGACTGGCAAATAACAAGTGCTGCCGGTCAACAGATTGACCGGGGCAGGGATCGCATTGACACTCAGCACCGATTCGACATTCAGCGCCTGCCGGCCGGATTATACTGGCTGACGATGCGGAATGAGGACGGTCACGTAGCAAGATTACGTTTTGTGCGAGCCGAACGGTAAGAATAGGATAACGTAAGGTTGACTGGCTGGCCTGTGGTTAATCGACTGAATGTTACAACCTCACAACAGGATAACAAGTAAAAGCCCCGGATTGCAATAGCAGTCCGGGGCTTTTGCTTTTGGGCTTACCTGGCGAAGAGAGACTATACCGCTTCCGAAAAGGATTGGGCTTTGCCCAACCTTTTCACGCGAGTATATACTCGACTCGAAGTGGTTTTGCTCCGCAGTACTTCGTGCTGGGACTCCAAACCACTTCGTTGTCGGTATATCAGATTTTAACGTTCCAGGTTTCGAAGACTTCGCGCTCCAGCCGTTCCCGGTGATCGGGATGAGCCAATCCAATCAATTGCCGGGCGCGATCCCGAATTGAGCGACCGTAGAGGTCAGCAATACCGTACTCAGTTACGATGTAGCGGGCATGGGCCCGGGTGGTAACAACGCCGGCCCCCTGATTCAGGGTGGTCGCGATGCGACTCAGACCTTTGCCGGTAGTACTGGGCATAGCGATGATTGGCTTTCCCCCCATTGACAGGGCAGCGCCGCGCATGAAGTCCATTTGTCCACCGACTCCGGAGTAGATGCGCGTACCGATGGAGTCAGCACATACCTGACCGGTTACGTCGACCTCGATCGCACTATTTATTGCTACGACTTTTGGATTCTGGCGGATGACGGCGGTGTCATTTACGTATTCAATATCCAGCATGCGAACCAGCGGATTATTGTCGACGAAATCATACAAAGCACGTGATCCCATTAAAAAACCAGATACAATATGGTTGCGGTGTTTCACCTTGTGTTCGTTAGTGATCACTCCTTTTTGCACTAATTCCAGTACACCATCCGAAAACATCTCCGTATGGATTCCCAGTTCTTTGTGATCCGTCATGGCAGCGAGAGCAGCATTGGGGATGGCACCGATGCCCATTTGCAGGGTTGATCCGTCTTCCACCAATTCGGCTACGTACTTACCGATCTTACTCTCGATCTCATTAGGTGGTGGTATATGGAGTGTTGGTAATTCGTAATCGACTTCAATAACCTTATCAAATTGGCTGATGTGCAAATCGCCATCACCACGGGTGGTGGGCATATTGGGATTGATTTCCGCAATGAGTTTCTTCGCCGTTTGAGCAGCAGCCAGGGAGGTATCGACCGAAATTCCCAGTGTACAATACCCGTTCTTATCGGGCGGTGAAACTTGTAAAATGGCAACGTCGAGTTCGATGATTTTCCGTCGAAAAAGACGGGGAACGTCACTTAGAAATACGGGGATAAAATCGGCCCGGCCTTCGTTGACAGCTCTACGGGTATTTCCGCCCACGAAGAGGTTTTTTACGCGGAATGAATCCGCACATTCGGGGGAGGCATAAGGAGCTTCTCCTTCAGTATGGAGTTGATAAATATTGACATCATGCAATTCACCGGAGCGTTCGGCCAGGGCTTTTACCAGGACCTGGGGTGATGCACCAGCACTGTGTACAAAAAGATTATCTCCTGATTGAATGATGGAAACAGCCTCCTGAGGGGTTACGGGTGAGTAGTGTTGTGCGGCCATAATTTGTTTGGTGGTTAATTTCACTGCAAAGGTAAGTAAGGGGAATACTTTTGAAACATGCAATTCTCAGTCTATTTGGTGACAATTGCCATTGTTTGAATTTGTAATTTGGGTGTTGTAAAAACCCGCACTGGTGATCCGACAATTGCTTACATCCGAAGACCACAGCTTTTTCTTTTACCTCCTGATGATCGTCTTGGGGATTGGTGTATTACAAGCCCTTAGTATTGGAGGTTTGTTCTTTTTTAAGCGATCCGGCGAGCACCGGTCCAATTACTTTTTTGGTCTGTTGCTTATTACCTTCGGGCTTACCGTACTGCACTACATTTTGCTGTTTTTAAATGTTTACGATCTGTATCCGCGGCTTTATTTTTTGCCCATTTATTTTACACTCTCCTTCCCTACGCTTCTTTTTTACCACATCAAGCTGAATCTATACCCATCGTACAAATTACGATCCACGGATATCAAGCATTTCATTTTACCGGTAGGTCAGTTCGCCTTCTTCGTCACCCTGTTTTTTTCCTCAGTAGCCTATAAATCGGGGGTTGACCGCTGGTTTTACAATCCCTTCTACGGGGCCTTTGAGCAGTTCCTGTACCTCTCGACCTTTTATGCCTATATGTATTTTTCCTGGCGCTACGTTCGTCAAAAACAACAAGACATCCGGTCCCGGCCAGAAGCCAAGAAGGTGTGGTACGCAAAAAAATTACTTCAGGTACTGTTTATCCTTTTCGGTATCCACACCTTTTTCGTGCTCGGAGATTTCATCAGCTACGAGTTTCTCGGTATCAACCTTCGAACCGTTAAGCCGTGGGCAGCTCTTGGCGTCCTTTCTTTTGTGGCTATCCTATTTTGGTTGGGGGTCTATGGTTTTCAGGTATTACTGTGGGGACGCAAACTTTTTGCAAAATGAAAAAACTTATCGGAATAATTCTGGGTATGATGGCTTTGGCATCGGCGAGAAATAGGTATCACCCTTACACCTTCTATTCCCTAAACCTTCCTAATTGTTTTCCTGCCGCTTAAAATCCCCGTTTTTCCAGGAATCGAAGAATTTCTTCCAGGCGACGGGATTGAAGATATTCATGGGCGGTTGCTGACCAATATAGTAGTTCTCACGGGCCTGCTGGCGCAGGTAGAAGTCGGCACTTTCGTTACCGTCGTAGCGAACGATGTTGCGTTGTTTTTCCAGAACTTCCTGGGCCAGGTTTTCCTGGGCTTTCGACTGCAACTCGGGGGTGACGTCCATGGCGAGAAACTCCAGACGAAAATGCTCGCGGCTGGGCCAGGGGAATACTACGGTCTCGGGGAGGTTAAAAGTGTCCTGGGTCATAAGCTGGACGATAGACTTGCGATCACCCTCCATTTCGAGTGGTACCTCGTATTCCACGGTTTTATAACCTACGGCTGAAAACTGGATAACGTCACCCTTTTGGACCACAATAGAGAAGAAGCCTTTCAGGTCGGTGTAAGAACCACGGTTGCGGTCTTTGACAACAATGTTTGCGTAAGGTACCGGTACGAGCTGCTCATCCGACCCATCCAGGACCAGGCCGGAGAATTGTACCAAATTGCCTTCTCTTTGCTGGGCCAACAAAGCGGTGGTGGCCAACAAAGTGCACAAGACCGAAAGGACTATATACTTCATCTTCATCATCACGTGGTTTACCTATAAGACTAGCAAAGAGCCATAATGGTTTGACGGCAGTAGCTAAAAGTAGCAAAAAACCAGCAATGATGCCCGTTTGGCCATTCCTTTAAGCCAACTTTAAGACGTAGATTTGGGTAAAGCGATGTCCAGTACCTCCTGCATAGTGTTCACGTAATGGAAAGTCAGCCCCTTGATATAATCGGGATTGATCTCACCCACGTGTTTTTCATTCTCCTGGCACAGGATGATCTCCTTCATCCCCGCCCGCTTGGCGGCGAGGATCTTTTCTTTGATTCCACCAACAGGTAATACCTTGCCGCGCAGGGTTATCTCCCCGGTCATGGCCAGGTATGGTTTTACGGGGCGACCTGTGAAAGCTGAGGTCAGAGCCGTAAGCATAGTGACACCTGCCGAAGGACCATCTTTGGGAATGGCCCCTTCCGGTATATGAATGTGGACATCCGAGTTTTTTAGTTGATCCTCCGTAATGGCCAGCTCCTCACTGCGGGCTTTCAAATACGACAGTGCGGTCGAAGCCGATTCCTTCATAACATCCCCCAGGTTACCGGTGAGCGTGACCTTACCGCTACCTTTACTCAAACTGGATTCCACAAAAAGAATAGCTCCCCCCACGGAGGTCCAGGCCAGCCCTACGGCTACCCCTGCCGCCTGCTTTTCCTGATATATATCGTGGGTATAACGGGTAGGCCCCAGAATATCCCGTAGCTGTTCGGGACGGATTTCGGGGTCGTATTCTTCTTCCATCGCCACTTGCTTGGCTACGTAGCGCATCACCGCACCAATTTGACGATTCAGGGAGCGAACCCCCGACTCGCGGGTGTAATCGCGCGTGATCTGGCGCAGGACTTTGGTTTTGAGTTTGACCTGATCTTTCTTCAGGCCGTGTTCTTTGAGTTGGTTGGGGATGAGGTGCCGTTTGGCAATTTCCACTTTTTCCTCCTGAGAATATCCGCTGATATCAATGATCTCCATACGGTCCAACAACGCCGGCTGAATGCTGCTCAATGAATTAGCCGTAGCGATAAAGAGAATCTTACTCAGATCGTATTCTACCTCCAGGTAGTTATCGTGGAAGGTAGAGTTTTGTTCGGGATCGAGTACCTCCAAAAGGGCCGAAGAGGGGTCGCCCCGGAAGTTGCTGCCCACCTTATCGATCTCATCCAGGATAAACACCGGATTTGAACTACCCGTCTTTTTCAGGGACTGAATGATCCGTCCGGGCATGGCACCGATGTACGTCTTGCGGTGTCCCCGGATCTCAGACTCGTCGTGCAGGCCTCCCAGCGACATGCGCACGAATTCGCGATCGAGGGCGCGCGCGATGGACCGTCCCAGCGAGGTCTTACCGACACCCGGAGGGCCGACCAAACACAGGATCGGGGCTTTCATATCGCCCTTCAATTTGAGTACTGCGAGATGCTCCAGAATACGCTCCTTCACCTTCTCCAGGCCAAAATGGTCTTTATCGAGTACCCGTTTTACCTTTTTCAGATTGAAGTTGTCATCGGTAAAGGTCCCCCAGGGGAGATCCAGGAACAATTCCAGGTAATTCATCTGGATGGAGTACTCCGCTACCTGCGGATTCATCCGCTGCAGGCGGGCCAGCTCCTTCTGAAAGTGTTCCTCTACCTGTTTCGACCATTTCTTTTCTTTGGCCCGCTCCTTCATCTTGGCGACCTCGGCCTGCTGCGGGTTTTGCCCCAACTCCTCCTGGATGGTCTTCAACTGCTGATTGAGGTAGTAATCGCGCTGTTGCTTCTCGATGTCGACGCGTACCTTGTGCTCGATCTTATCGCGCAGTTCCAGCAAGTTAAGCTGGTTGTTCATTTCCCGCAGAATGACAGTGGCCTTCTCCGAAAGCTCGTTGATCTCCAGTATACCTTGTTTGACATCGATCTTCTCGCCGATGTTAGAGGCGATGAAGTTGAGCAGGAAGTTATCATCTTCAATGCCCTTGAGCATGACCATAGCTTCGGATGGAATATTTGGCGACAGCTCAATGATGCGCTCCGAGAGGTCCAGGATAGACTCCCGCATGGCCTCGAATTCCATCTCATCGGAGGGTGGGATTTCACCAACCTCCGTTATTTTTCCCTGCAGGAAAGGATCCGTCTGGGTCATTTCTTCCAGAAGGAAACGTCGACGTCCCCGCAGCACTGCGGTGATGGTGCCGTCGGGCATGCGCAATAATTTAATAATGCGAGCCACGGTGCCGAGGTGGAATAAATCGTCGGGGCCAGGATTTTCCTCGTCTTGTTCTTTTTGCGAAAGCACTGCCACTAAGCGGGATTCCTCGTAGGCTTTATTTATGGCCTTGATGGACTTATCCCGTCCGACCGTGATAGGAATAACGATGCCCGGAAAGAGCACCGTATTTTTCAGTGCCAGAATCGGTAATTCGCCGGGAATGTTGGTTTCTTCCGACTGATCTTCGTCTTCTACTGTAACCATCGGTAAAAATTCTGCTTCATCACTCAATCCCTGGTGGGCCGAAAAAATATCTTCAAACATATATCAAAAGCAAGCTTCGTCAGATAATGGATGCCACCCTGTCAGGAAATTAATCCGCAAAGTGGTCCGAATTAACAGGCAACATTTGTGCCAGCCATAATTTACGAGTACCTGAGGCGCCTGTCCAGTATTTTAGTAGACAAATCGGCAGAATGCGACTCCCCCTCTGCCAGAATGCCGGTACATCTTAGCATTGAGGTCTTAGTCAGGCCTACGTAGCGATACGAATAAAAAAGGGCCAGCATGTTGTTTCATGCTGGCCCTTGGGTATGCCGTCGAAAGAGGCGGCGTACTCCATACATTTACGATAAAAACATATTCCGGTTGCACTAATTACTGTGTAACTTCAACAATCTGGTCGTTCGATTATGCCTTCCGGCAAAAAAAGGGTTGCCCTGGACTATCAAATAACTCAGATCTACTAGTCTAGGCTTCAGCCGCTTCCGTTGTTTCGGACTCAATGGCGAGTACTTCTTCTTCTTCCACTTCGTCTTTTTCCACGCGCAGATTATCAATGATGAATTCCTGACGATTCGGCGTGTTCTTACCCATATAATAGGTCAGGACCTGATCGATATCGGTATGTTCATCGAGCACCACGGGTTCCAGACGAATATCCTCGCCAATAAATTCACCGAACTCATCGGGTGAGATCTCACCCAACCCCTTAAAGCGGGTGATCTCCGCCTTGCCACGGAGTTTGTTGATGGCCTCCTGCTTCTCAGTCTCGTTGTAACAATAGAACTTTTGCTTCTTATCGCGAACGCGGAAAAGGGGCGTCTCCAGAATATACAGGTGCCCGTTACGCACCAGGTCCGGGAAGAACTGCAGGAAGAAAGTCAGCAACAACAAGCGAATGTGCATCCCGTCCACATCGGCATCGGTGGCGATCACCACGCGGTTGTACCGCAGTTCCTCAATACCATCTTCAATGTTCAGGGCGTGTTGCAGCAGGTTGAACTCCTCATTTTCGTACACTACTTTCTTGGTAAGGCTGAAGCAGTTTAGCGGTTTTCCCCGCAGGCTAAATACCGCCTGGGTTTGTACATCCCGGGCCTTGGTGATGGACCCACTGGCCGAGTCCCCCTCGGTAATAAAAAGGGTGGTCTGCTTGCGGTCTTCCTCGTTTGTTTTGCGGGTGCTGTCGCTAAAATGGATACGGCAGTCGCGCAATTTCTTATTGTGGAGGTTGGCTTTCTTAGCGCGTTTGTTAGCCAGCTTTTTGATCCCGGCAATTTCCTTGCGTTCCCGCTCCGACTGCATGATGCGCTTTTCGAGGGCCCGCGCGATCTCTTCGTTGCGGTACAGGAAGTTCTCGAGCTTTTGCCCTACGAAGTCATTGATAAACTTGCGCACGGAGGGACCTTTGGGACCCACATCGGTGGAACCCAGCTTGGTCTTGGTCTGCGATTCGAAGACCGGCTCTTCGATGCGCACGCTGATCGCTGCCATGATGGACGACAGGATATCCTTGCGCTCAAACTTTTTATTGTTCCGGGAAAAATAGGCCTGCACGGCGTTTACCACTCCTTCCTTAAAGGCATTCAGGTGGGTACCACCCTGCGTGGTATTCTGTCCGTTCACGAAGGAGTAGTATTGCTCCCCGTAGTGGTTGCCGTGGCTCATGGCAAACTCAATATCCTCATCCCGGAAATGGATGATGGGATAGCGCAGGGTCTCGCTTTTGGTTTTGCGCTCCAGCAGGTCGAGCAGACCATTGCGCGACACGTAGGTCTCCCCGTTGAACCGCAGCTTCAATCCCGCATTGAGGTAGGCATAGTTCCAGAGCTGATTCTCAACGTAATCCTTGCGGTACTTAAATTTCTTGAAGACACTACTATCGGGACGGAAGAGCACCATGGTACCGTTCTCTTCCGAAGACTTTTTCGGTTTATGGTCTTTAAGGAGTTCGCCCCGCTCAAATTCGGCCACCTTCTCCTTACCGTCACGGACTGATTTCACCTGAAAATAATCCGACAGGGCATTCACCGCCTTGGTACCGACCCCGTTCAGGCCTACCGACTTCTTAAAGGCCTTGGAATCGTACTTACCACCCGTATTGATCTTGGATACACAATCGACCACTTTACCGAGCGGAATCCCCCGGCCGTAGTCGCGGATGACCACCCCTTCATCATCGATATGAATATCGATGACCTTCCCGAAACCCATCACGTATTCATCGATGGAGTTATCGAGCACCTCTTTGAGCAGAATATAGATACCATCGTCGGCCGAAGCGCCATCCCCCAGCTTTCCGATATACATACCGGGGCGGAGGCGAATATGCTCCCGCCAGTCAAGCGAGCGAATGTTGTCTTCGGTATAATTACTGGTGGCCATGGGTATTGCGTTATTGTAGAAAAATGGTCAAAATACGACAAACGTCTATGCATCTCGCATCAATGCACGTAGTTTTCTGTTACGAAAATACGAAAAGCATGACAAATAACAACAAATTGTTTTAATTCGTTCACTCTGAGCAAAATGGCACAAGACCCACTCTACCGACATCCGGCCATGCGTATCCTGGAACGGGCGATCCACGGCGAACTGCGCCTGCAGGTCATTGCGGCAGCCTGTCTATTTGGTTTAGGAGCCTTTTTGTGTTATGTCTTTTTCTCTAATAGTGTCATCCTCTCCATCATTGGTCTGGGTATTGCGGTGATCGGCATCCGCCAGGTCTACCTGACCCTGCGGGCACTCCGCCTGGCCGATCACGAGATCCTCCACCTGCTCAGGGAGAAGCCCCACCATATTGTGTGGGTCTATTCGGTGGTCACCGAGCGCTCCCCATTCGGCTTCACCTTCATGAAGCAGGGTACCATGTACTTTAAACTCGCCAGCGGTGATCAGTTATCGGTTATGATGCCTTCCGGCAAATTAAAACTGGTCTCCAAATTCCTGAACCGTTTGCTGCCGCACGCGTCGTTCGGCTACTCCATCGATCGCGAGCAGTTATACGAGATTAGCCCCGAGCAGCTGCGACGGAATTTGCCGTAGTGGAGAGTTGGGGAATGGGGGAATTGGGGAATCTTCCGATTTTAGACCCAAATTAGTGGAGACTTCGATTCATCGCTTATCCATTTTTTGATTAGGGGATCTGGCGATTAGGTGATTAGGAGAAAAGCGGTTCAATCCAGATAGCTTTCCTAAGCCTTGGACCATGGACCTTGCCGCTTGGTCCTTGGTCCAAAACCCAACACCAACTACAAAAATTCACATCCCCCCTTGCGGAGTACAACTACTCTTTTGTATATTTGCACTCGCTAAGAAAAAATGGCGTGGTAGCTCAGCTGGCCCCGAAAAAACAGAAATCTCCGATTTCGTCTTTTTTCGAGGGTCCTCGCAAAAGCTAACACGCTAAAGCGTGAAGCTTTGCGGGATTAGAGCGCGTGTCGCTCATTCCCGAAATTTGACATCCTGGCGTGGTAGCTCAGCTGGTTAGAGCGCGTGATTCATAATCCCGAGGTCGGCGGTTCAAGCCCGCCCCACGCTACAAAAGCAAATCAAGGTCCTGACAGGTGCGTCCTGGCAGGGCCTTTTTGTTTTTATACAGGAGGTTGAGCATATATCAATCCAAATAGCAGTTAAAGTTACCTCCCGGTACAGGGTATTAGGTAGAGGGTATTAGGATTAAAGTAGATCCTAATACCCTTTACTAAATACAACGTTAGGTTAGTGGTTCAAGTGGGGCAAAGCGGTATCCTCATACATACAGCCAATGGAGTGTCGGAACTCGCCCCACGCTACAAATAATAATCGCGGTCTTAATAGGTTTTACTATTGGGGCCTTTTTTGTTTTCGAAACTGGAAGCTCAGCTGGTCCCGAAAAAACAGAAATCTCCGATTTCATCTTTTTTCGAGGGTCCTCGCAAAAGCATACACGCTGAAGCGTGAAGCTTTGCGGGATTAGAGCGCCCGTACGGGAGGTCGGCGGTTCAAGCGACTGGAAGAAGCCCGTATGGGCGACTGAAAGGAGTCCGTACGGAACAGCCCCACGCTACAAAAGCAAATCAAGGTCCTGACAGGTGCGTCCTGGCAGGGCCTTTTTGTTTTTATACAGGAGGTTGAGCATATATCAATCCAAATAGCAGTTAAAGTTACCTCCCGGTACAGGGTATTAGGTAGAGGGTATTAGGACCAGGGTAGGTCTTAAAATCTCTAATTTCCCTCCTTGTCTCGACGCCCCCTGCCTACGCTACCATCTGCACAAAGTTTCGACGGCCAGGAAAGCTTCGGCAAGCATGCATGCAAAAACCGCAGGGCCAGGCACCAAAGAACACCGAAGCAACCAAGCCAGTCCCTAAGTCTCCCCATCCCTTCG
>CAYFGK010000019.1:25387-64109 GCA_964342305.1 uncultured Saprospiraceae bacterium
GTCTCGATTGTCTCCCCATCCCTTCGGTCTCGATTGTCTCCCCATCCCTTCGGTCTCGATTGTCTCCCCATCCCTTCGGTCCCTAAGGTCCCTACGTTCTCTCCTGTCTCAACCTAGTCCCGCTCCATCAACCGCTCCAACAACCCATCCTTGCGTGCCCGGGCCACCGGGATCTTGGCCCCGTCGGTGGTGATGAGCAGGCCGCCGTCCCGCTTGCGATACTTCTGGATGCAGTGCAAATTGACCAGGTGCGACTGGTGGACGCGGTAAAACGATTGATCATCCAGCAGGTCAACGTATTCTTTGAGGGTGCGGGAAACCAGGAGCTCCCGGCCGTCCTTCAGGAAGAAGTGGGTGTAGTTGCGGTCGCCCTGGCAGCGGATAATCGTACTGACGGCCACAAACTCGATGTGATCGGATTGGGGCAGTGCGATCTTCTTTTCCTGCTGTTGCAAATTGTGGAGGAGAGTCTGTAGCTGCCCCTGTTGATTTTGCTTACGGCGTTTGGACTGTACGCGTTCCAACGCTTTTTTCAATTCCAGGGCGTCGATCGGTTTGAGGAGGTAATCCACCGCCGCGAATTTGATAGCCCGAATGGCGTACTGATCGTAGGCCGTAACGAAGATGATCTCAAAGTGTATCTCCGGCAGGCTTTCCAGCAGATCGAAGCCGCTGCCCATGGGCATGGCAATGTCCAGGAATACCAGCTCCGGGGATAATTCCTTGATCCGATCCATAGCGGTAATGGCCGAATCAGCCTCTCCAACCACCTTCACCTCCGGGCAATAGGTCTTCAGGGCGGATCGCAGGTTCTCCCGGTTGTTGGTTTCGTCATCGACAATCAGAGCGCGAATCTTGGTCATTGCTCGGTGGGAATGGTTATGGAAACAACGGTGCCGGGAGCCGGAGGGTTGAGGGTACTGCGGTCGGTAATGATCAGGTGCTCCTCCCCCTTCAATCCCATCAACTCCAGTCGTTGGCGGATTAAGGTCATGCCGACACTCTGGTGGCCTGCTCCGGCCGGATGCCTCCCGGATGCCAATACACCAATACCGGTATCCGTAACCGTACACGTCAACCCTTGCTGACCGAGGGTTATGGTAACGAGAAGCTCCCGGTCACCCGACTGCGGGGCCAGACCGTGGATAATGGCATTTTCGATGATCGGCTGCAGGATCATACTGGGAATATAGGTATTGTGGGCATCAATGCGTTCATCGATCCGGAACTCGTACTGAAAGGGCTGACGCAGACTCTCCAGGCTACAGTAATGCTCCAGGGTCTCGATCTCATCGGTCAGCGGAATGTATTCCTCGGAGGTGTTGCGCAGGGTCTTCCGCATCAGCCCCGCGAATTGCCCCAGGTATTGATCCGCCTTTTCTTGCTCGTCCTTGCGGATGAGGTTCTGGATAGAACTCATAGCGTTGAACAGGAAATGGGGATTCATCTGCGATCGTATGCCCCGTAGCTCGGTCTCCAGCAATTGCCGCCGCCGCAAATCGCGTTGGGTAGCGATACGACGTTGCCAGAGCACCACTCCGCTGATCAATAGCAACAGGAGGGCACCAATACCCAGACTCTGCCAAAATCGCAGCCACTGTGCTGGTGTCCAGGTGACATCTTCCGGTGCATCTGCGATTTTTTGCCAGGTCCCGCGAAGTTTAGTGGCAGTATTCAGGTCGTAGTGATTGGCCAGAATATTTCCGTCCTCCCCGATCAAAAAATAGTGGTTGCTGCGGTTATCCACCCGGTAATTTTCCCGGAGCGTATCCATCTCATCCGGAGGCACAAAAATAAACAGCCCCTCCTTCCCGGCGACGCTCCGCTGAAATTGATCCTTGCCCGGCGCCGCCAACAGGTGTACGATCTCGGGTAGTTGCTCCTGCGTCTGCCGGAAGGATTGAATATCCGTCAGGGCAATGTCCAGGTTGTCGACCCACCCGATATGCAGCAATACTTTTTTACCAGCAAAATCCGCGAGCCCCACCTTCACCCCTTCCTTATCCTGGTAACTCCAGGCCGGTGCCGGGGTACCTGCTTGCAAGGTCCGGTAGCCAAAATCAGGGGGTAACGGACGCCCTCCTTCTCTGAACACTACCATTTCCCGGTTCAGTTGAGAATCCCTGGTCATTGCCAGTAATTGATCCAGTTGGCCCTGGCTGCTTTCCGTCAGTTGACCGGAGTCGGTATACCTGCGAAACAACTGCATGACCGCATGGCGGACAAAGGTTTCTTTACCGGGCAGCAATTGAGCCAGTGAAAAATCTTCCGATGACCCAAAATGGGGCGCCTGATAGACATGCCGCAGCAGGTAGAACTGAAAAGCAAGGTAATCCTCCACATCAAAGTCAACGTGTTTTCCCGGTGGTAACCGGTACAGCAGGGCAGACAACTCCTGCAGGTAGCGCAATTGTTCGGGGGTCAGCATAATGCCTTTTTCCACCATAAACCGGTAGGCACCTTCCCATTGGGTCGTAGCGTGCTCCAGGCGCACCATCCGGTCCATCCAGGCCACAAATCCGGATCTCAGCGATGGTGCTCGCTTGGCCAGAAAAGCCAACTCTCTGGCTTCTTCCCTGCGTACCCCCTGAAAATAGGCGTCCTGATCTGTATCCAACAGATCAAAATCGTAACTGCGATACAGGGTGTCACCACGCATATCCTGGTAAAAGTCCAGCAGGAACAAATTGTCTGCCCGGGCGGTTCCTCCGATCTGCATATCGCGGTAAAATGCATTGGCGTTGGTCCGGACATCGACGGTGTCACCGGGCTCAAAATAATAGCGCATCACCTGGTACCCGTGAAACAGGGATACCATCCGGTAGTCATCAAGTGGGAAAGCGAGGTGAAATCCGCCGTCACCATCCAATTGGATCACCGTATCCTGCCAATACTCCAGCCAGTTCCCTTCCCGAAAGAACTGAATCCGGACCTCGTCGGTCGCCGGACTCTGGATGGTCCCACTCAGCACCGACATCCGTGGAGGATGGTCGACCCGCAGGTAATCAACCCGGCTCACCTCACCCTGCTTAGTCATCTGAATCCGAACCGGGCTCTCACGATCCGGCACCTCTGCCTCTAATAACCGGCAAAAGAAGGTAGCCAGATTGGACGCCGACAGCGCTGCCGGCAGAGGCGTTCGTTCCAGCCATTCCACCTGTCCGGGAGTCAGTGGCCCGACGGTGGCAGCTCGCTCCACCACCTCCTCGAACTGACTAAAAAACTGCTGATACGACGCTTCCGCACAAGAAACGGGTAAGGTCTCCTGCCTCAGCATATCGAGCCGGAACAGCTGCGGATTAAAGTACGCATCCTGAAACCGGGTATCCAGAATGATGGGCGGTGAAAGGATATTCTCCTCGTCCGATCGATAGGGGTTATCTTCCAGCTCCGGGAGCGCAAAAAAAGTAGCATAGTCTACCTGCGCAATCAAAGATCCACCGCTTTCGGTTTTTAGGCGCAAGCCAAGCCTGACCTCCGAGTCGCCCGGTCGCAACTGATCCGGGAAAAGCGGGATATCCGTGGTCAGGCCGCTACGCTCATCCCGCAATTTCTGCTGAGTCCATTCCACCTGAATGGTCTGCCCTGCTTGTAGCGCTTCCGCAAAAGTCTGGCTCTGCAACGACCCCACACTCACGATTATGCAACAGCAGATACACCATTTTCGGCCAAAGTATCCTGGATTTTCACTAATAAGGTCATTCATACGGAGGTAAAAAATTGGGAGCATCGAAGAAAAAATGATGAATGTTGAATGATAAATGCTAGAAGTCAATCCCAAATTCATCATTTAGCATTCATCATTCCTTTTCAGATGCTACTGCTCAGTAATCGGCCTAACCTCATAACTAAACAACACATAAGCCGGCGAATATTCCAGAAGCTCTTCGGTTCCCTCTTCGCCTGCCTCCAGGTTGACCACCCCGCAAAAGCGGTGGAATCCGTAGCGTTTGTCTTCCCAGGAAGAGGCGAAAACCATGAGCGGTATCTTTCTGTTCAGCTCCCAGTGCGCATCCTTAAAGAAACGCCAATTGTAAAACTGTTTTTCCGACCATTTCTCCAATTCGATGTCCAGCTTGGTACTCATGCCGTAGGTGTGCAATCGCACCTCACTGCGGTTGTCCTCACTTTTGGTGTAGAACTTTAACTGATCTATGTAGTCCAGAAAATACTCTTTTTTGCCCTGCTCGTAATAGTGGTATTCGTTATCGTAGGCAAACATGGTGTCCGTTTTGACCACTTCGCTATTCCGGTAGGTCTCGGCATAAATATGTAGCTGGTATTTCTGGTCGAAGGTGCCCAGATCGAATTTCCGGATGCGAACCCCCATGAAATCCAGCGCTTGTAATAGATCCAGCTGCGTGATATCCTGGGACTGATACCTGTTTAAACCATCTTCCTTCAGTAGCTGGATTCTGTCGTCCGGTTTCACTTCTTGTGCCCGAGCCGGTATCCACATCAGGGAGAAAAAGAAAAAGGCAGCTAGGAATGTATTTGAACAATGCATGACGTATAGTTTTAATAAGATAAATTTGAGTTAGGGCACAGACTATTTTATAAAGGGCAGATAATCACGGCCCAACTTCCGGGTAGAGAGAATATGGAAAAGCAAATCTCACTACCTGATACCCAATACCAACTACCAGTATTATCTGGCTTTCGCCAAAAGGGTTTTGATCCGGGCTTCCATCTTCTGGCTATAGCCGGTGAAAACCTGCTGAATAAGGCCGTTCTGATCCACGAGGACGTATTGGGGAATCGCATACACGCGGAAGTACTCTTTTAATTCAGGGCTACCAAAAACCTGGGTGAAGGAAATCGCTTTCCTGGTCAGTAGCCTTTCGGCGCTATCCTGACTATTCGGATCCATGAGCACGCCCACTACCTGGAGCCCTTCGGAAGCATACTTATCAGCCAGTTCCTGCACCTTGGGCATGGACTCCAGACACGGTCCGCACCAAACGTCCCAGAAGTCGAGCAGCAAAAGCTTTCCACTCCGCGGTTGCGTGGAAACAGAGGCCCCCGTAAAGGTTGTCAATGAAAAGTCCTTCACCTTGGTTTGCAGCAAGTCGGCGTGCATATCTTTATCCGGCTCC
This sequence comes from uncultured Saprospiraceae bacterium, assembly GCA_964342305.1. Classification (GTDB taxonomy): domain Bacteria; phylum Bacteroidota; class Bacteroidia; order Chitinophagales; family Saprospiraceae; genus DT-110. Next base: position 30,484 of record CAYFGK010000019.1, read on the forward strand.
TCTACGATCATCTTATAATCGGTCAGGAAATCTTTTTGGAAAGCCTGCTGATCTTCTGGCCGGTTGATGCGAACGTCGGAAATGGTTCGCGTCAGCACCTGTTTTTTATCCAGGGTGACCTGGCGGCTGATCAATTTCACGGGCAGGAAGGTGTTCTTATCCAGGAAGATCTTTTTTTCCCGCTGTCGTACATCGTACTCCTCGAGGTCAGGATAGGTGTACCGGAGCACGAAATACGGATCGGTTGCGATGAGCTCGGGTGTCTGGTCCGGGTCCTGATCGTACATCAAACCCGCAACCACCAGCTGACCGCCCGGTGAGCCGAGGATGTAGTCGCGGGGATTGGTATTCAGCTCGTAGGTTTGCTTTTCGTGGTCGATCTGAAAATCGGAGAGCCCGTCGTAGAGCGCCTCCTCTCCTACCTCCTTAGAGGCCTTGTACTGAAAGCCGAACAGGGAGTCTGCCCGGTTTCGCATCAGGGTAAGTTCCCCCTGGTAGTCCCACACATGCCCGGTAACGAAGGTATCCAGTTGGGCCACCTGGCAGTGGATAGTCTCGATCTGGGCGATGGCCGCTCTGTACTGCTCAACGATCTTATCGGCATCCTGGGCCTGCGACCAGGTGGTGACTAACAGGCAAAAAGCGATTAACATATACTTGAAGCATTTCATACAGCTTGCTTTTGTGTTTGCAATGGTAATTGGTTCATGCTCACAATACTACCGGCATAAACAACCGCAATCAATGGCCACCGAACGGTTGGCTGACCTGACTGTATAATTGGCAGGATTGGGTGAAGGGGATTTTTTTGGCGAAAGCCATAAAAACACTACAAGCAAATCCTAAATCAAAACAATCGATTGCGTTATACTTCTTTAGTTTTTGGTAAATCCTATATTTAGGTGAAGACGTAAAACAAAGGGTATGAACAAAACGATCGTTATCACCTGCCTGGCCCTGCTAGTTTGCATGGATCTGGGAGCACAAACCACCATCACCATTCGCGCTGACCAGGGCGAACACACCATCAACAAAAACATCTACGGACACTTTGCCGAGCATCTCGGTCGCTGCATCTACGACGGATTCTACGTTGGCGAAGGGAATACCGAAATTCCCAACACTAATGGAGTACGCAACGATGTGATCGAAGCACTGAAAGACATGAAGGTGCCGGTGTTGCGATGGCCGGGCGGCTGCTTTGCCGACACCTACCACTGGAAAGACGGTATCGGCCCCAAGGAAGACCGTCCTTCCATGTTGAACGTCTGGTGGGGTAATGTGCGGGAGGACAATAGCTTTGGCACCCACGAATTCCTGAATATGTGCGAAATGCTGGAGGCCGAACCCTACCTCTCCGCCAATGTGGGTAGCGGCACCGTACAGGAGCTTACCGAGTGGGTGAAGTATACCAACAATCCTCCCGGCAGTGGCCCCATGACCGAGCTGCGTGAACAGAACGGCCGCAAAGAGCCCTGGGACGTCATTTACTGGGGGCTGGGTAACGAAGCCTGGGGTTGCGGGGGTAATATGACTGCCGAATACTACGCCAACATTTACCGTCAGTACGCCACCTTTACCACCGGGTGGTCCAATTCCGGCGGATTGGTGCGCATTGCCTCGGGAGCCAGCAGTAGCGACTACAATTGGACGGAGGTACTCATGAAAAACATCAAGCACAATCTGCTGGAGGCCATTGCCCTGCACCACTACTCGGTGATCGATTGGGGAAATAAAGGATCGGCCACCGACTTTTCCGAAGGGCAATATTTCACCACCATGCAACGAGCCCTCGAGATGGACGAACTGATTAACCGGCACGTGGCCATTATGGATAAGTACGATCCCAATAAAAATGTAGACTTATTCGTGGACGAATGGGGAGGTTGGTACGACGTGGAACCCGGTACTAACGGCGCCTTCCTGTACCAGCAAAATACTATGCGAGACGCGATGCTGGCCGGAGCCACCCTCAATATTTTCAACAACCACGCCGACCGGGTTAAAATGGCCAATATCGCCCAGGCCGTCAATGTGCTGCAGGCTATGATCCTGACCCGGGGCGACCAGATGATCCTCACACCGACCTACCACGTCTTTAAAATGTACAATGTGCACCACGATGCCACCCTGTTGCCATCCACCATTGAAAATGCACAGTGGTATAACTACCGCGAAGAAAGTCTGCCCGCCCTGTCTTGCTCTGCCTCCCGCGATGCCAACGGGGATATGCACATTACCCTGGTAAATATCGACGCGAACGCAGATCACCCCGTAACCATCCGGCTCGACGGGGCGAAGGCGGGTCGGGTATCAGCATCCATTCTGGCATCAGATGATGTGCAGGATCACAATACTTTTGAGGAGCCGGAGCACATACAGCCGACCGCATTTTCCGATTTTACGGCCGATAATGACACCATTGAGTTGACTATTCCCGCCTTCTCGGTGGTAGTCTTTAAGGTTCAATAGTCCATCAGTAAAGGGAATAGATAGCACCTAACCATAGCAACTATGAGCAACCACGTCATCGGATTGGATTACGGTACAGATTCCGTGCGGGCCGTTTTGTTGAACGCCGATACGGGAGCCGAATTGGCCTCCAGTGTGCACGAGTACGCGAGGTGGAAAGAAGGTGCTTTTTGCGTGCCCGCAAAAAACCAGTTCCGGCAACATCTGCTCGATCACATCGAAGGGTTGGAAGCCACCATTAAAGGAGTATTGCAACAATCGGGCATCGCTCCCGAAACGGTTCGGGGTATTTGTGTGGATACGACGGGCAGCTCCCCCATTCCCGTCACCAAAGAAGGCACGCCCCTCTGCCTGGTCGATGACTTTCGCGAGAACCCCAACGCCATGATGGTGCTATGGAAAGACCATACGGCCATTGCCGAGGCCGAAGAGATCAATCAGCTGGCGCGGAACTGGGGCGGCACCGATTACACCAAATACGAAGGCGGCATTTATTCCTCGGAATGGTTCTGGGCGAAGATCCTGCACGTCATTCGCGAAGACGAGGCCGTGCGCAAAGCGGCTTACTCCTGGGTGGAACACTGCGACCTCATGACCCACCTCCTGATCGGACACACCGACATCCACGTCCTCAAACGCAGCCGGTGTGCCGCCGGCCATAAAGCTATGTGGCACGAAGATTGGGACGGTTTGCCTCCCAAGGACTTTCTCGCCCAACTCCACCCCTACCTGGCCGATTTGCGTGCCCATTTATACACCGACAGCTATACTTCCGACACGGTGGCCGGCCATCTGAGCCCCGACTGGGCCAAACGAACGGGCCTGACCACGGATACGGTGATCGCCGTAGGCACTTTCGATGCACACGCCGGCGCGGTGGGAGCGGGTGTGGAACCCCACAGTCTGGTGCGGGTGATGGGTACTTCCACCTGCGACATCATGGTGGCCGATGAGAAAGCCATCGGCACGAACTGCGTCAGGGGTATCTGCGGACAGGTAAACGGATCAGTCATCCCGGGCATGGTGGGACTAGAGGCCGGACAATCCGCTTTCGGTGATCTGCTGGCCTGGTTCAAGGACGTATTACAATGGCCCCTGGATCACCTGCTGGCTAATAGTGAGGTACTTACGGATGAGCAAAAGCAACAACTGCGCGAGGAGGTCGATCAGCACATGATCAGTGCATTATCGCGGGAAGCGGAGCAGATACCCTTATCTGATGCCTTACCGGTAGCCCTTGACTGGATCAACGGTCGTCGTACACCGGATGCCGACCAGTCACTGAAAACGGCCATTACCGGTCTTTCACTCGGCACCAAGGCTCCCCACATCTTCCAGGCATTGGTTCATGCCATTTGCTTCGGTTCCAAAAAAATTGTGGATCGCTTTGAAGAAGAAGGCGTACCCATCCAGAAGGTGATCGGCATTGGCGGGGTGGCCCGCAAGTCCCCCTACATTATGCAGACCCTGGCTAACGTATTAAACCGCCCCATCATTGTCGCTGAATCCGATCAGGCACCGGCCCTGGGAGCGGCCATCTACGCCGCCACCGCCGCTGGCTTGTACACCAGTGTTTTGGCGGCCAGCCAGCAATTGGCGAGCGCCTACGAAGCCGAGTATCAACCCCAAAGCGATGCCGTCGCTTTCTTTGAAGGTCTGATGAAAAAATACGAGGCACTCAGTGATTTCGTAGAAGAAAGCACCAGGCAGGAAGCCACCCATTCATAAAACAACCTTATGTCCAAATACACCGACCTGAAACGGGAATGCTACGAAGCCAATATGACTCTCAACGAGCTGGGGCTGGTGATCTATACTTTTGGGAATGTCAGTGCCGTCGACCGGACTTCCGGCGCTTTTGCCATAAAGCCGAGCGGGGTACCCTACGCAGCCCTGCGTCCCGAAGATATAGTCATTGTCGATTTCGAAAACGAGATCGTGGAGGGCGGAATGCGCCCTTCCTCCGACACCAAAACGCACGCCTGGTTGTACAAAAACTGGGAAAACATCGGTGGCATTGCCCACACCCACGCCACCTACTCGGTAGCCTGGGCCCAGGCTCAGCGCGATATTCCCATTTTCGGGACCACACACGCCGATCACCTCACCACGGATATTCCCTGTGCGGAGCCGATGCGGGACGATCTGATCGAGGGTAATTACGAGCACAACACCGGCATACAGATTACCGACTGCTTTCGGGAGCGGGGTCTCGACTACGGGGAGGTGCCCATGGTGCTGATCGGCAACCACGGCCCCTTTACCTGGGGCCCCAGTGCCGACAAGGCTGTGTACAATAGCAAGGTACTGGAATCCGTCGCCGAGATGGCCTACCTGACCCTGCAGATCAATCCCGGTGCCCCCCGGTTAAAGGATGCCCTGATCAAAAAACACTACCAACGCAAACACGGCAAAGACGCCTATTACGGACAGTGAAATGCGGCGAACGGAGCATACCCAATTCTGAATCATCGATTTCAAACGAAGGAAAAACCTATTTTCACCCTTATGGAAAAAATGACCAGCAGCCATATTTGGTTCATCACGGGAAGTCAGCATTTATACGGTCCGGAAACCCTGGAGCAAGTGGCCGGCAATAGTCGCACCATCGTCCGCGGCCTGAATGACCAGGCCGGCTTGCCGGTTCCCCTTACGGAAAAAGGGGTCGTTACCACGCCCGAAGAGATCCTGAACATCTGCGTAGCAGCCAATTCCGACGAAAGCTGTATCGGCGTGGTGGTCTGGATGCACACCTTCTCTCCCGCAAAAATGTGGATCCGCGGACTGGCTAATTTGCAGAAACCACTTTGTCATTTGCATACGCAGTTCAACGCCGAGATCCCCTGGTCAGACATCGATATGGACTTCATGAACCTGAACCAGTCGGCCCACGGCGACCGGGAGTTCGGTCACCTGATGACCCGCATGCGCAAGAACCGCAAGATTATGGTCGGGCATTGGGAAAGTCCCGTCATCCACGAAAAGCTGAATGTCTGGTCACGGGTTGCCCTGGGCTGGAAGGAGATGCAAACGTTGAAGGTGGCACGGATCGGCGACAATATGCGCCAGGTGGCCGTTACGGAAGGCGATAAGGTGGAAGCCCAAATGCGCTTTGGCTTTTCGGTTAATGGATACGACACCTCCGATGTGTTACAACATTTGCCTGATCCCGACAGCGTACCTGTTCAATCCCTGCTGGAAGCCTACGCCGATGAATACGACCTGACGGAAGCCCTGCGTCCCGGTGGAGGCCAACGCCAATCACTCGTAGAAGCGGCTCGCATCGAATGGGCTTTATCATCCTTCCTGAAGGAAGGGGGCTTTGGCGCCTTCACCGATACCTTCGAAAACCTGGGCGAATTCGTACAACTGCCCGGTCTGGCGGTACAACGCCTGATGGAACAAGGCTACGGATTCGGCGCGGAGGGCGACTGGAAGACGGCCGCTCTCTTGCGCGCCATGAAAGTGATGGCTGATGGGCTGAACGGCGGTACTTCCTTCATGGAGGATTACACCTACCATTTTACCCCTGAAAAATCATACGTCCTGGGATCGCACATGCTGGAGATCTGTCCGTCGATTGCGAATCACCGACCTTCCTGCGAAGTACACCCGTTGGGAATAGGCGGTAAGGCCGACCCGGTCCGCCTGGTCTTCGATGGAAAACCCGGACAGGCCCTGAACGCCTCCCTCATCGATATGGGCAATCGTTTCCGCCTGATCGTGAACGAAGTCGATGCCGTTACCCCCATGGAGGCCCTTCCCAAGCTGCCCGTAGCCCGGGTACTGTGGGATGCCAAACCTGATCTCGACACGGCGGCCACCGCCTGGATACTGGCGGGCGGAGCCCACCACACCGTGTATACCCAGGCGCTCACTACCGAGTATCTGGAAGATTTTGCTGATATCGCCGGCATTGAGCTGGTGGTGATCGATACGGAAACGCGCATCCGAGATTTCAAGAATCAGTTGCGTTCGAACGAGGTGTATTACCACCTCTTTCAATCGTGAACGAATTGCAAGAACACCATAACAACACCTTAAAGCAACCTGGATCATGTCAGTATTAGCGACTATTGATTGGATTTTTATTGCCGTTTACTTTGCCATCATTTTGGGCATTGCCTGGTGGGTCATCCGCCAGAAGAATGAGACATCAGATGATTACTTCCTGGCCGGTCGAAACCTGGGATGGTTCGTGATCGGGGCGTCTATTTTTGCTTCTAATATTGGTTCGGAACACATTGTGGGCCTGGCCGGATCGGGCGCTACCGACGGTGTGGCCCTGGCGCACTATGAACTCCACGCCTGGTGCTTACTGGTGCTTGGGTGGCTGTTAGCACCTTTTTACATGCGATCCAAGATATACACCATGCCGGAATTCCTGGAAAAGCGATTTTCACCGACCTCCCGGTACGTACTATCGATCATCTCCCTGATCGCCTACGTACTCACCAAGGTCGCCGTTGGCATCTTTGCGGGAGGTATCGTCTTCGGAGTGCTTTTACCGGAGGTGAATGTCATGGGGCTTAACAGTTTCTGGGTCGGGTCCATTCTGATGATCGTCCTTACCGGTATTTACACCATCCTTGGTGGCTTGCGGGCGGTGGCCTATACGGAGGCTATTCAAACAGTGATACTCATCCTGGGGTCCATCCTGGTAACCTGGTACGGACTGGATGCCCTGGGTGGATGGGGCGAGCTGAAACGCATTGCCGGATCGGAGATGTTCAACCTGTGGAAACCACTGGTTCCGGAAGGGGTGGAAGGCACCTGGGCTCCCGTAAAAACGGATACCCGCATGGCTTGGTATTTCAACAGCAATTACCCTTGGGTAGGTATGCTCTTTTGTGCGCCCATTATCGGATTGTGGTACTGGTGTACCGACCAATACATTGTACAACGCATGCTGGGGGCAGCCAACCTGACGGAGGCCCGCCGGGGTACCATTGCGGCTGCCTTCTTCAAGCTGTTGCCGGTATTTATCTTTATCATTCCCGGTATCATCTGTTTTGCCCTGGCTGCCAGCGGCAAAATGCCGGGTATCGCCAACGAGATTCTCGATAGCGAAGGGAATATCATCAACGCCAATGCCCAACAGGTATTTCCGCTACTTGTGGCCAATATCTTACCTCCGGGTATTCGCGGGATCGTAGTGGCCGGATTGCTGGCAGCACTGATGAGTTCGCTGGCCGGTGTGTTCAATGCCTCTTCGACCCTCTTCACCATGGATTTATACTCCAAGTTTCGTCCCAACGTATCGGAAAAACAACTCGTACGGGTAGGCCGGATCGCCACCGCCGTAATGGTCGTGATCGGTTTGCTGTGGATTCCCGTTATCCAGGGTAGTCGCGGACTCTACGATTATTTGCAGAGTGTACAGGGGTACCTGGCACCGCCGATCTTCGTGGTATTCTTCTTCGGGGTTTTCAATAAACGACTGAATGCGAAGGGTGCGCTGGCGGCTCTAATTGTCGGTTTTGTACTGGGCTTGTTCCGCCTGATCATCGACACACCGGTGATGCTGAGCGATAGCTTTACCTATGAGGAAGGATCTTTTTTCTGGATTCTGAATAATATGTTCTTCCAGTACTACAGTCTGTTGATCTTCCTCATCTCTGCCATCACCATGGTCGTTGTCAGCTACGCTTCCGAGGCCCCGGCCTGGGAAAAGCTGGACGGACTCACCATCAGCACCGTTTCGAGTGAGCAACGGGCCGAGACCAAATCCACCTACCGGACCATCGATATCGTGTTCTCGGTATTGGTCGTAGTATTGATCCTGGCTGCGTACCTGTACTTCCAGGGGTAACCAGAACTACCTATTGTTCCATCTTCGGCCCGCCGGGCCGAAGATGGAACACCAACCACAAAAACGACTACATGTTTAAAGGCATCATCTTCGATATGGACGGTACCATGGTGGACAATATGATGGTTCACCACCGGGCCTGGCAACATAAATTGCGGGACCTGGGACTGGATATGTCGATCGAAGAAGTAAAAGAAAAGATCCACGGCATCAACGAGGAGATCCTGGAGCGCATTTTCGGCGATCGATTCAATCCTGAAGAGCGCAGGCAGATCGCCTGGGAAAAAGAAGCCACCTACCGGGAGATCTTCCTGCCCGAGTTGAGGCTCATCGACGGCTTACCCGCCTTTCTGGACCACATCCGGCACATGGGTATTCCCATGGCCATCGGCACCGCAGCACCACCCGAAAACGCGGAATTTGTGGTTAAACACCTGGAGCTAAGCGACTACTTTTCCGGAGTATTCCACGCCCAGAGTGTTTCCAAAGGCAAGCCTGATCCCGAGATCTTTGAAAAGGCGGCAGCGTCCATGGACCTCCCCGCTGCGGACTGCCTGATCTTCGAAGACAGCGTTACGGGCGCAGAAGCAGCCCACCGCGCCGGCGCCAGATCGGTGATCGTTACAACTACGCACGCCCGTGAGGAATTTGCGAAGTACGACAACATTCTTCGGTTTATCGATCATTACGAGGGCTTAAGCCTCAACGATTTATACCAACACCTATGAACCATGTAATTCCCTGCTGCCTGCTCTTTATTTGTTTGTTCGGGTGTACACCGGAATCTCCCCGGTCTTACGAACTCACCAATGAAGCAGAAGATATCCGGGTGTACATCGGGTTGACCGACTCTGCTCAGGCTTTTTTCCGGATTCACCACGATGGTGCCCTGGTCCTGGACACCTCCTACCTGGGCCTTACCACGGAGAATGCCAGCTTTGAAAAAGACCTGACGCTGAGCAGCCTTCACGGGCCAACTCCCATCTCCGATTCCTACCAACTACTTCACGGAAAACAAAGGGAATACACCTACCAGGCGCAACAATACACCATCCAGTTGACCAATAAAGACGGGTTACCGCTGGAATGCCAATTCAACTTATCCGGCGATGGCGTAGCCTTCCGTTATCTTTTGCCGAAAGGCGATTCCCTAAATGTAGTAAAAGAAGCATCCTCCTTTGGCTTCCCCGCTGACACCAAAGCCTGGATGCAGCCCATGTCGAGGGCTAAAACCGGATGGAATGGGACCAACCCTTCCTACGAGGAATCTTACCAGATGGAAGTCCCCGTTTCGCATCCCTCGCCCATCGGTGAAGGCTACGTATATCCGGCATTATTCCAGACCGGGCAAAACTGGGTGTTGTTGAGCGAAACGGATTTGCACCGACGGTACAGCGGAACCCGATTAACTTACGATGAGGCTATCCAGCAATTACGGGTGACCATGCCACAACCCGAAGAGATATTTCCCGGGGGGAATCTGCTGCCTTCCGGGGTACCTCCCTTTACAACACCCTGGCGAACCATTGCCATTGGCAGCCTGGAAGAAATCGTTGAGAATACCCTGGGCACTGACCTGGCCGCACCGGCCATCGACATGGATACCGACTTTATTGAGCCGGGCCTGGCCAGTTGGAGTTGGATCCTGCTTAAAGACGACTTTATCAATTACGAGACCTCGCTGCGCTTCATTGATTATGCATCGGAAATGAACTGGAAGTATTGTCTCATCGATGTGGACTGGGATCAAAAGATCGGGTACGACCGGATGCAGGAACTGATCGACTACGCCGCCGGCAAGGACGTGGGGATTATCCTTTGGTACAACTCTTCCGGTTCCTGGAATAGTACCCCATATACTCCCAAGAGCAAGCTGGTGGACCCTGCCGGTCGCCGGGCGGAATTCTCCCGATTGCGAGACATGGGAGTGACCGGTATCAAGGTCGATTTCTTCGGTGGCGACGGCCAATCCATGATCGCCTATTACCACGACATTTTGCAGGACGCAGCCGACTATCAGTTGATGCTCAATTTTCACGGAGCAACCCTGCCGAGAGGCTGGCAGCGTACCTATCCCCATCTGATGACGGTGGAGGCGATCAAGGGCGAAGAATTTGTCACCTTCGATCAGGGAAATGCCGATCGGCAACCGGCACACTGCGCGCTCCTTCCATTCACCCGCAATGTGTACGATCCAATGGATTTTACGCCTATGGTACTGGATAGTATCCCCGGCATCAAGCGTCGTACCACTGCTGCTTTTGAATTAGCATTGCCCTTTCTGTTTACCTCCGGCATTCAGCATATGGCCGAAAAGCCGGCCGGCATGGCAAAGATGCCAGACTATGTGGTCCAATTGCTAAGGGATGTACCTACTCAGTGGGAGGAGCTTCGCTTTATTACGGGTTACCCGGGCAAAGAGGTGGTGCTGGCCCGGCGGGCAGGCAACCGGTGGTTCATTGTCGGCATTAATGGAGAGGCTTCCGCCAAAACAATATCCCTCGACCTGTCTTTTCTCGAAGACCAACGAGGAATCCTGTATACAGACGGGGATGACACTGCTGCTACTATAGTTCAAAAGGAGGTGACCGCTGGCCGCATGGAGGTAAATCTGCCTCCGAATGGCGGATTTGTTATGACTTTTTAGGGTTTCGGTTGATCGCTCCCGTCGAAAGTGACATGTATTGAGCATTGCCTCACCAGAATTTTCAGAGTTTTCCTCTAACTTGTCTTGCGTATATTTGTTTTTACGAAAATTGTGGTTGCATGGATATTGGCAAGGAGATCAAGGCAAGCAGATTTCGCAGTGAATTTCACAAAGCGATGGTCAATTTGTACTACACCTATAAGTGGTATGATGATATCCTGGCCGACCTGTTCAAGCACCACAATATCCTGCCGCAACACTTCAACGTACTGATGATCCTGAAGGGAAAATACCCTGAACCCTGTACTCCCAAAGATATTAGGGAGGTGATGATGGATAAGGGGAGGGACATCACCCGCCTGGTCGATAAATTGGTTGCCAAAGGCTTTGCCGACCGGGCCCCGAATCCAGAGAACCGTCGCCAGGTAAACATCGTCATCACCGAAGACGGGCGGAAAATGGCCCAAAAGCTGAATCAGGAACTGATGAACAAGATCCAGAGCCTGAACAACCTGACTCCGGAAGAGGCCATAGCCCTCAACGAAATCCTCAATAAACTGCGGTTGCAGAAAGAGAATGGATAGCTATCCCGGCTCCTAGCGGGATAGGTTCACCCTTTCGTAAAATTCATTTAAACCAAAAAAGTTTCTCCAATATTTGTTGCAACAAATTTCGTTAAACCGTGTTTTATGCTCATATTTCACACACTCCTTTCAAAGGATTTCTGAAATACGTCAAGACACTCATGCAAATCACCATCCTGATCATTGTTGCAGTACTCACTGGCCTATTGCTTCTTTCCCGCTACCACTTTGAAGTACGGGCCGACATCCTTATCGATGCACCACCTCGTCTGGTCTGGCAGGTCCTTACGGATATGAAAGGCTATGCCATCTGGAACGACCAGCTTGCATTCCTAGGTGGGCAACCCTCAAAGGGGGAACGCGTGCGACTCCGGCTATCGGTAGGGGGAGCTGATCCCTACGAATTCACCCCCCTCATCAATCACTGGGTACCCGGTAAAACCATCGGCTGGATCGCCCGCACGGGTATGCCCGGCATATTCGACGGAGAACACCTCTTTGAGTTGCAAGAACAAGACGGGCAGACCCTTTTGGTCAACCGGGAGGTCTATCGCGGGATCCTGGCTCCCATCATTCAACGCCAGCCAATGATGAAGAATGCACCCGCAGGATTCGAAAAGATGAATCAACAGCTTAAAGAACATACCGAAACACTACATCCATAATCAATGCATTATTCTGAATTCAACCAACATCGGATAACCCTTGCCAGCGGGGTTCAAATAAACTACCGAATCGGTGGGCAGGGATCCACCATTTTACTCATGCACGGATGGTTAGGTACCAGCTATACCTGGCGAAAACTAGCCCCAAAATTAGCAGAGGCAGGCTACCGGGTGATCTGTCCCGATATGAAAGGGTATGGAGATTCGGATAAACCCAAAGATGGATACGACGGATTGACCTTGGTCCAGGAAATGCGGGAATTACTGCAAGCCGCAAGCGTTCACGAAAAAGTGCACGTTGTGGGGTGGGATATGGGAGCGCTTCCTGCCTATCTGTTTGCTGCCCACTATCCACAGGAAGTAGCATCCTTAACCTACCTCGATGAACCACTACCCTCGGTCAACATCCATCAGCTGAGTGCCTTTACCAGAGAAAACTACGGAGGGTACTGGCACTTTGGGTTCAATCACGCTCCGGGCTTACCTGAGTTGTTGATCGAGGGAAAAGAACGGGCCTTTTTCCAATACCTGCATGGCCTGATGCTGGCTAATAAAGAAGCAATCACCGACGAAGACCTGGATGAGTATATGCGTACCTACACAGGCAAAGAAGGTATTACCGGGAGTAACGGTTGGTACCGTGATCTGCTGACCACCACTGATCAATTTTCCGAAGCTATCAGAAAGGGCAAGCTTCAGATGCCTGTTTTGGCCGTAGGTGGTGAATACGGAACTCCTTACACCAAAGATCAGATAGAAGGAGTCATTGCCGATGGAGTAACCGGTGGAGTAATCCCAAACTGTGGTCACCTCATTGCAGAGGAGCGCCCCGATGAGTTATTTGATTTTATGCATGCTTTTCTTACCGGAACGGCAACCACTCGGGCAACACCATGAGGTATATTCAGCCGCTTACTTTTACGCTGTTCCTGCTGGTAATGCAGGTAGTGGGTAGTAGCGTTTACGGACAAATGCGTCCGCCTTTCCAGACTCTGCGATTTGAGGAAGACCACAGCTTTTTGAAGGATACCAGTATAATTGCAAAACCCCTGGACAAACTGAAGAATATCGAGATCGGTTCCTCTGGTCTTCTGTCGTTGGGCGGCGAGATCAACCAGACCTTCGAATACGTGCGGACCCCTTTTGCCGATCAGACCGAAGACGCATACTGGCTGTCACGACTCATGGTACACGGAAATTTGGAGCTTGGCCGCGGGTTTCGGTTTTTTGGGGAATTGGGCAGCGGTACGATCAGCGGCCGAAGGAACGGGCCTCGGGTCATTGACCGGGATGATCTGTATGTTTTGAACCTCTTCGGTGAATACCGGGGTAACCAATGGAATGTGCGGGTAGGCCGGCAAGAACTTACGTACGGTGGTGAGAACCTGATCTCGATCCGGAATGGAACCAACGTCCGTTATACCTTCGACGCGGCTAAGGTCTGGTGGGAGCAATCCTCGTGGCGGGTGGATGCCTTTGCCGGCACATTTGTCAATACGAATCCTGGATTCTTCGACAACCCGGTTTTAGATACGGATGGGGATATCCTTTGGGGTTTGTACGCCGCTTTCCGCCCGGGGAAGGGCCTGCCCCAGATTGAGCCCTATTACATTGGCCTTCGTGACCCACTGGCTTTTTACACCCAGTACGTCGGTGCGGAAACAAGACATTCCTTCGGATTACGCATCTTCGATTCCGAGGGTCCACTTACCTATACCCTGGCGGGCGTGTACCAGGCGGGATCATCCGGCCCTTTTTCGGTCAGTGCATATCAACTGGCCGCAATCTTGGGGTATCAGCTTCCCTCCCTACCCGTGCAGGTTTCCTGGAACGGCTATTTGTCCTCAGGAGATAATAACCCGGAAGATGAACAGCTGAACAGCTTCAACCCCTATTTCCCACAGCAAGCCAGCTTCCGTGGAGCCATGGCAACCCGGATCTTCCCCATGAATATACTGTTTACGGGGCCCCGACTGGATTTGAATCTATTCCCCTTCCTGTTGACCCTGGATGCAGGATTCCTTTGGCGACACCGCACCACGGAAGGGCTTTTCATCCCTGGTGGTTTTCCGGCCTACCAGGCCGAACAAAAGACTGACAAATTCCTGGGTAATCAGGTAGGTTTTACAGCGGTGCAGGTGATCAATCGTCATCTCACCCTGGTCGTCATCTATTCACATTTCACAGCCCGGGATTATTTTCTGGAACAACGGAATCCCGGGCAGGTCAATGACTTTTTCATCGGTAAAATGATCTTTAAATTCTAACACAATGGACTACACTGAACGGTTAACACCAAGTAATTCAATGCTCATTATGGTCGACTTTCTCGACGGATTCCTCCCCGGATTGCGGACCATTGAGCGATCTCTGTTCCGCGCTAATGCCGAAGCTCTGGCCCGTATTGGCAAGATCTTTAAGCTGCCAACGATCGTGCTGGGAGAAGAAGGCGACTTCCGGGGCAACTTCTTTCCCGAAGTGATGCAACACCTCGATCACGGCGTGCGTGTGGAACGGCATACCCCCAGCGCCTGGGATGAACCGAATTTTGTTGCCGAACTGGAAAAGATCGGTCGCAAAAAGGTGATCATCGGAGGTATCTCCCTCGACATCTGCACGACTATGCTCACCCTCGATCTGCTCCGCAATGGGTACGAGGTTTTCGTAGTGGTTGACGCTTCGGGATCCGATACGCAATTGAACGAAATGGCAGCCATGATGCGCATGACCCAGGCGGGCGCCGCCATGACCAGTTGGGGATCCCTGGCCAGCGAACTCATGAAAGACTGGCAAACACCCGAAGGTCCGCATGTTGGAGAACTGTATCAGCAATTCAGTTATTGGGGTAATCACGCCTTGTAATGAAGAAACTACCCGCTAAGTACTATATGATCGTATTCATCTTTCTGATGACCCTCTTTATCGGCCTTATCCTGTCGTTCATTCTGACCGCTATGAATACGGGGTTCGTCGATAACTTCCTGCTCATCTGGCTGAATCGATTCTTGAGTACCTGGATTATTGTTATTCCCACGGTGGCCATTGTGCTGCCCTTCGTACGCAACCTGACCGACCGCCTGGTCGAAAAGGCTACAAATCAATAAAAATGGATCTTACCAAAAAAGTAATCGTAGTCGCCGGGGGTACCGGCGCCGTCGGAGAAGGTATCGTCAAAGCCCTGTTGGAGACCGGAGCAACCATCGTTGTTCCGGTCCGCACGGAAGGTAAAGGGAACAGCCTGCGGGAATACACCGGTAATCCGTCGAACCTGGATCTGATCGCCGCCCAACCCGGGCAATACGATTCCGCCATGGCCTTCATTAAGGAGGTTGTTGCGCGCTATGGCCGGATCGATCTGGCCATAGCGTCCATCGGCGGCTGGTATCAGGGTGGTCGAATGGCCCAGGTCCCGATGTCCGATTGGTTGCAGGTGATGGACAACAACCTGAACGCCCACTTTGTCTTTGCCAAGGCGATGTTATCGTATTTTCATGAGGGGGATGCCGGTACCTACGTAATGATCAACGGCGGGGCCTCCGAAATGGTGGTGCCCGGAGCTGGTCCCATGTCGGTCATTGCTGCGGCACAGAAGATGATGGCACAGGTTTTTCGGGCCGAAACCAGGGGAACCAAGGTCGAAGTCTATTCCGTGGCCGCCTTCACTCCGGTCATTACCCGGACTCGTCCGAGTGGTCCGCCCGATTGGCTGAAGGCCGAAGAGATCGGGCACTATATTGCAGCCTTGTACCGGGGTGAAAAAGGCGATGAGGTCATTCACCAACTGACCTGAGCAAGGGACCGCGACCACGGACGAAGCTTTTTTGGCGAAAGCCACAAACAAAAAACGCCCCTGCCACACGGGCAGGAGCATTCCGTTTACGCATCTGAATTACCTGACTAACGTAAGGTTGGGGCCAAGCTATGTACAAAATAAATGAGTGTCATAACCATACGCTGTATTTGGTATACGGTATAGGGTAGTAAGACTTGCTTAAATCCATATACATACTACCTTGTACCGGGAGTTTGGGCGATGATTAGCAGTATTTTACAAAACCATCTAAGCCCAACCTCTCGTTAACTATGCAACCTGTGTTTCCAGTTCGGGTGCGAGGGGGAAGTCGATGGGTACGTTGGTGGTACCGTGGATAAAGTTGCTGATGATCTTGTCACCGATCACGATAATGGCATCGACCAGGTTGGCTTTATTGTAGCCGGCAGCGAAGAAGGCATCGACCACTTCGGGATCGGGCTTGCTTCGGTTGATGGTGATATTTCGGACGAATTTGGCCAGTGCATCCAGTTTGGGATCGAAGGAGGCCGAACCACCGCGAATCTCGAGGATCTGCTCGTCGGTGAAGCCGTTCATTTTACCCAGGGCGGTGTGTGCACTCTGGCAGTAACGGCAATCGTTGACCTGGCTGACCACCAGATTGATCACTTCGCGCTCTTTGGCTTTGAGGGTGCTTTTGCGGTTTTGCAGAGCGAGGTAATCGCCCAGGGCCGTGTCGTTGTAGGCATAGGCTGCGTATAGGTTAGGGACGAAACCAACGCCTTTTTCGAGTTGGTCAAAGATCTGTTGGTTATTCTCAGAAACTTGATTGCGGGTGGGAACTTCAAAGGTAGCCATGATTTGTTGTTTTGGTTGGTAATTAAATACAATGCAAAGATGGCCGTCTGAGGAAGGCTTTCGTTAGGCAGAAATGCCCGGGGACTTATCAGAACTTCCCGAAGTAAAAAAAGGTGATCTAGGGGCATCCAGGTGTATTTTGCATCTTCTTTACACAGTAAAACCTACGCCCTATGCCCAAGTCCTCCCGAGTTCTTACCATCATCGGTATAGCTATGCTCGTAATCATGGCCGGATTCCACGGCAGTGGTTTCTGGTACGTGCGCAAGTCCATCCAATCGTCCGATGCTTCCGGTTTCCTGAAGGACATCGTGCCCGCCCTGTTTGCTCACCCCTCCTTTCACTTGCTGGCACTGGCTGCTTTTGGGGTCTTGGCCCTTTTCCAACCACAAAGTGCCCGCCCCATTTTGTACCTGGTTTCCTTGCTGGTGCTGGGTGATGCTATGCTGGGGCTCGCCCTTGGCGGACTCATTCCGGGATTGCTATTGGTTGGTGCCGCAACTTGTTTTGGTTTGGCTGGCTTTCGCCAAAAAGGATAGTATCATCAACTCCAGGCGGACCCTCTGGTGGTAAACCCCTGATTTTAGAATATTTACGCGCCCAAAATTGCACCCGGTGCGAAAATCATAGAAATTATTTGGTATTCCCTCCATCCCAAATACCGATCTCTATGAAAAAGGTAGTGTCGATATCCCGCTATTCGTTGGCTTTGGTCATGCTGATTCTTTGTGCAACTTGTTCGCCGACTGCCCCGGATCCAGAGGAATGGTCACCCGAGCTGTTACTAGACTGGAATGAGACCATCTTCGACATCGCCGTTGCGGAAGATGGCCTCAGCACCCTCAAGGGTTTACGCACAGCAGCCATGTTGCACATTGCCATTCACGATGTGCTCAATACGATTCATCCCCGGTACCAGCGTTACGCCTACCAGCATGCAATCGATGAAACGGTCGATCCCCTGGCAGCAGCCACCGAAGCCGCTTACCAAATCGGCACCTCGCAGTACCCCGACCAACAAAAACGGTTTGACGCGCTTCGCAGCAAACGGCTGGTCGATATTCCTGCCGGCTCCATGCGCGAAAGGAGCCTAGCCCTTGGGATGGCAAGCGCAAAAGCAATTCTGCAAGCCAGAGCTGATGATGCGTGGAACGGAGAAGCGGAGTACACCTGGCACCCGATGGCTCCCGGCGTATATGCCGAATTCAAAGAGCACAGCGGCACCCCCGAAGGATTTGTCTTTGGCGCCGGCTGGGCCATAGCGCATCCATTTCTGCTGGAAGCCCCTGAACAATTTCGGTCTCCACCTCCGCCTATGATTCAAAGCGAAGCTTACACCAGGGCCTTCAATGAAGTAAAGTCGGTTGGACACACCAATAGCAGTGAGCGGACCGAGGATCAGGCTCACCTAGCTATGTGGTGGAAAGACTTTGTAGAAAACTCACACAATCGGCTGGCTCGTCAATTGGTACAAAAAGAATCTTTGAATCTGTGGGAAGCGGCCCGGTTATTTGCGATGCTGAATATGACCATTTTTGACGCCTACGTCTGTGTGTTTGACGATAAATTTCACTACAACCACTGGCGCCCCTACACGGCCATCCGCTGGGCGGCCAATGATGAAAACCCTAATACGGTCCCCGATACCACCTGGAACAACCTACACCGGAACACTTATGCTTTTCCTTCCTACCCATCAGCCCACGGTACGGCCAGTTCAGCAGCCATGACCGTTTTGGCCACTACACTGGGGACCGGTGATGATTACACCTTCACGATGCGCACCGATTCGGTGGACATAGCCGGATTGTTCTCCGGAAAAATGGCGATGGATCCACCTACCCGGTCTTTTACTTCTTTTTCCGAAGCAGGCATGGAGGCAGCCATGTCGAGGGTGTACCTCGGTATTCATTTCAGGTACGATTCAGAAGCAGGTTTTGAATTGGGACGAAAAGTAGGTGAATATGCCGGAACAATTTTTTTGCAGCCCATACGATAGCTCGAGAATTTCCTATCTTTTGCCATGCGCAAACACCTAACCCTGATCGCCTCCCTGGCTTTGATAAAATTGATCATTCAATTACTGGGCAACCGCCACTACGGCTTCCACCGTGATGAATTGCTGCACCTCTCGGTTGGGCAGCACCTGGACTGGGGATACATGGAGTTCCCGCCCCTGATCGGCTGGCTGGGCCGCTTGTCGACGATCATATTCGACACCTCTCTGATGGGTGTGCGGCTTTTCCCGACCCTGGCCGGGGTGGTCATTTTGGTTATTTGCTGCCTTTCGGCAAAAAAATGGGGTGGTAGCTGGAAGGCGATCCTGGTTGCTGGTGCCTGTGTACTGGGTTTCCTGCCCTTTTTCCGCAATCACACCCTGTTCCAGCCCGTGGCCTTCGATCAGTTGTGCTGGACACTCGGGTTCTACTATCTGGTTTCTTACCTCAAGGATGAAGACAATCGCTACCTCTATTTGACGGGATTAATTACGGGCATTGGATTGCTGAATAAATACACCATGTTGGTCTGGGCCTTTGCCGCCGTAGTGGGCCTGGCTTTCTTCGAGGGTGGACGAATATATCGTAAAGGGCAAGCCTACCTGGCAGCGGGCATTGCGCTCCTAATCTTTCTGCCCAACGTGCTGTGGCAGGCCAGTCGCGACTTTCCACTCTTCGGACATTTAGCAGAACTCCGCGCAAGCCAACTCAGCGAGATGGGCACCTGGGATTTCGGAATGGCGCAATTGGATTATCCATTCACCCTGATCGTCAGCTTGCTCGGCATTTGGTTTTTGCTGAAAAGCGCCCGGTTTCGGGCCATTGGGGTGGCAACAGTGGTCATCTTCGCTACCATGTGGATACTCCGGGCCAAGGCCTATTACGTATTTGGTGTGTATCCCATTTTGTTTGCGGCCGGCGCCGTGCAGGTGGATCGTTGGTTGCGAGAAAAGCATCCAGCCTGGATGATCGGCATAGCGGCGGTGGTCTTTTTGCCGACGGTTCCGTTCATTCCCGAAGCGACCCCCATCCTCCCGATCGAAGATTACGTAGCTTACAAAGACCTGCCCCGCAAGAACGGACGGGTGGAGCTCACGGGCGACTACGCTGATATGTTTGGCTGGGAAGAACAGGTGGCCCTGGTGGATAGTGTGTACCGATCCCTTTCACCCGTCGAGCGATCCAACTGCGTGCTCTGGGCCGAGAACTACGGGGAAGCAGGCGCCTTGACCATTCTGGGCGACCGCTACGACCTCCCCGATCCGATCAGCCGGCACGGTACCTTCTGGACCTGGGGTTATCAAAATCCGGATGCCGCGGTCTGGATCAGTCTGGGCAATGAAGAAGGCTCCGTGAACCACGTCTTTGCGGACGTGCGCCTGGTCAAAATGATCTATCATCCCTACGCAATCGGGGAGGAAAATGGGATCCCGCTCTACGTTTGTCGTCAGCCGAAAGTGGAAATCCCACAGTGGTGGGCCGATTACGAGCCGTATATATTTGACTGACCAACGTACTGAGGAGGTCAGTACTATTCTTCTGCTTATTGTGCAGGCCTACTTTATGGAGAAGAGATCTGCCTGAAAACCAAGCCCCTCCCGCCTGTGTTTAACCGTTACATTACCGCATTATGAAACGATCCGGATCGGCCGACCTGGCACTTATGGGCGGTGGTGTGCCCAAATGGCTCTACGAACGCATGCAGCGTATGAGCCTCGCCGTAGTGGAGGCTATACTTACCGAATACGGACACCAGGCCTTTTTGTCCCGTCTGTCGGATCCCTTTTGGTTTCAGAGTTTCGGCGCCGTAATTGGTATGGATTGGAATTCCTCCGGGGTTACGACTACCGTCATGCGGGCCATGAGCGATGCCATCAACCCTCACGCTAAAGACCTGGGACTTTTTATTTGCGGCGGCAAGGGGAAACAATCCCTGCGAACACCGCGGGAACTACTTCGCGTGGGAGAAATTACCGGACTGGACGGCGACGACCTGGGACGCTCCAGCAAACTCATTGCCAAGGTAGATAATACAGCCGTCCAGGACGGATATCAACTATACCTCCACAGTTTTGTGGTCAGTGCTGATGGTGATTGGACGGTTATACAACAGGGTATGAGACCAGAAGATAAAAGTGCCCGCCGCTACCATTGGCACTCCGGCACCCTTTCTTCCTTCATTGAGGACCCGCACGCGGCTGTTTGTGGGCCCCAACAAGGCGATATTCTTAATCTGGTAGCCAAAGCCGCCAAGCCTACCCAAACCGGGATATTGGATCTGACCACCCAAAAGCCAGAACACATCCTGTTGGAAGCCCGGCATTTGAAGGTGCCAATGCAGAAAGGCGTTCGTAAGGGGGATGTCGACCTGAAGCGGCTGGGCAGCGTCCTCTGGCTGGCACAGGAAAGCCAAACCACTGATTTTGAGAGCCTGCTTTTACTAAAAGGACTTGGCCCCCGAACGCTGCAATCCCTCACTCTGGTCAGCGAAGTTATCCACGGTACGCCTTCGCGCTTTACCGATCCGGCCCGTTTTGCGTTTGCACACGGAAGTAAGGGCGGCAATCCGGCACCAGTACCCACCAGGGTGTACGATCAGACCATTCGAACCCTCCAGACTGCCGTTGAAAAAGCTAAAGTGGGGAATTCGGATAAGGCAAAGGCTATCGCCAAACTTTCGGAGCTTGCGCAAAAAGCGGAAGCCGGTTTTACGCCTACCGGAACGGTAGAAGATGTGATCAAAAAAGAGAAACAAGAAGCCTGGAAGTACGGTGGACGAACAGTCAGGGAGTGGTCCAAACCGCCCGACGATGATCAATTGAGCCTCTTCTAAAGCATATTTGGTATTTTGATGACTACTCAAACGTGAGGTTGGGCACAGGCTATTTCATGAATGAAAGATAATCAAGGCCCAACCTCCCGGTACATCGTAGTAGGTATTGAGTATAAGGATTGAAAATAGTCCTACTACCTAATACCCTGTACCAAATACAAAGTAAGGTTTTGGCATTCAGTCTTTTAGCAAACAGCTCGGCCTTAACCTCACGTTAATTAACAGTACCTGACTATGCGCACCTATTTCCTACCCATCCTGCTTCTTTTCTTTTTTTGCGAAAGCTGTATGAATAATCTGGTGGAACCGCCCGACGAAGCGTTGGTACCGGGTAACCGGGTGAAAGAAGTATTCTACGGTGGAATGGATCCCGACTCTTCCGGATTCAGCAGGATTAACCAACCCGTTTCCGGCGGCTTTGTCCACCAGTATATGCAGGTGGAGGTAGGTCAGGGGACTGACTTTTTCGCTGATCCCGTGGATAGTACTTCCATTGCCACTGCACCCTTTGTATACGAAGAAGTGGTCGGCGATTTTGTGGCCAAAGCCTACGTGCGACCCGACTTTGGCGGCACCTGGAATGCAGTTTCCCTGATGGTTATACAGGATCGTGACCACTGGATCAAATTCGCCTTTGAAGAATCGGATGCGACCGGTCCCAGCGTGGTCACCGTAGTGACCCGGGGCGTATCCGATGATGCCAACGGTGCTTTTTTTCAGCAAACCAAAGCCCTGTGGCTAAAGCTGGTGCGTAAAGGGAATGTCTACGCCATGCACTGGTCGCAAGATGACAAACATTACTACATGGCCCGCCTGGCCGCTATGCCGGCGGCGGATACCGTGCGGGTGGGTGTTTCCTTTCAGTGCCCGGTAGATAGCATAGCGAACCACGATCTTATCTACTACGGTTTGGAAAACAAGACAGTGGAGGATGTAAGGAATTTGAACGGCTAACGGCGTTTCGAAGGCGGAAGGCGGGCGTGAACGGTTAAGTTGTTGCATTCTGGAGCAAATACACCAAAGTTACGCCTCGCAAGATGCAAACCGTAAGCCGTGAACCGTGGACCGTGAACCGTAAGCCGTGGACCGTCTTCAATTTTGGTACATGGTATTGGAATAGATATATTGCTGAACAACTATTTTGAGTCAAGTTAAAGACGCAACATGAACGTAATCATAACCGGAGCGACGGGGATGGTCGGAATGGGTGTTCTGCTGGAATGCCTGGATCACCCGTCGGTCGATCAGGTGCTTACCATTGGTCGCTCCAGGGTCGACCTGGAGCACGCCAAGCTCCGACAGATCGAGCACGCCGATTTTTCCAATTTTGCACCCATTGCCGATCAATTGACCGGCTACGATGCAGCCTACCTTTGTATGGGCGTGAGTTCGGCCGGCATGGACGAAGCCGACTACACACGCATTACGTATGAGTACACCCTGTCGCTGGCGAGAGTGCTGGTGGATAAGAACGCCGGTATAACCTGCACCTACGTCTCGGGGCAGGGCACGGACGGCAGCGAAAGCAGCCGCTCGATGTGGCCACGTGTGAAAGGTCGCACCGAAAATGCGCTGCTGAAGTTAGGCTTTAAGCAAGCCTATATGTTTCGCCCGGGAGTCATCATTCCCCTGCGTGGGATTACCTCACGGACCAAGATGTACCAGTTTTTCTACGATTATTTTATGTGGTTGATCAGACTCATAAAGGCTGTGTCACCCAACTCAGTGGTTAACACCACTCAGCTGGGCTTAGCCATGATCAATGTAACTCGATTTGGATACGACCGGAACATCATCGATCCAAGAGATATTATTCTTTTGGCGAAAGCCGAATCCAACTAACTTGTTTTACCATGGCAGATATCCTGGTTGTAGACAGTATTTCTGAAATACACCAATCCCTGGGATTACCCAAACCCAAACATCCCCTTCTATCGGTTTTTTACCACCGGGATGGCATTCTCCCCGAGTCGTACGATGGCGTACGTTTGCAACTCAACTTGTACCAGATCATGTTCAAGAGCGGCCATGAAGGGTCCTTCGGTTACGGACGGAACACGTACGACTTCAAGGAAGGATCGATCATCTTTACCCGTCCCGGACAGGTAATAACGCTGGAAAGCCACGACGATGGTATGGTCCCCCGGGGATGGTCGCTTTTGTTTCACCCCGATTTGATCCGAAAATCATCATTGGGTCGCACAATTGAAGAGTACAATTTTTTTGATTATGAGGTGACCGAGGCACTCCACGTATCAGATTTGGAAAAAACCTCGCTGGAGGAACTGGTACATAAGATTGAGCTGGAGTACCAGCAGCACATTGACCGGCACAGCCAAAAGCTAATCGTCTCCAATATCGAACTGTTGCTGGATTATTGCACCCGTTACTACGATCGTCAATTTTTTACCCGTACCAACCTCCACCAGGATCTGGTCTCCGATTTCAACGCCCTGCTACGGGACTATTATCGGTCCGATATGCTGACCAAAGTAGGGATGCCGACCGTCAAGTATTGCGGGGAAGCCATGAATATGTCTCCGAACTACCTCAGTGATCTGCTTAAAAAGGAAACCGGAAAAAGCGCTCAGGAACATATTCACCATTTTGTTGTTGATCGCGCCAAGACCCTGCTACTGGGGTCGACGGAGGCGATAAGTCACATTGCCTACGATCTCGGCTTTGAGTATTCACAACACTTCAGTCGATTGTTTAAGGCCAAAACGGGGATGAGTCCGGGAGCGTACCGGCGATTGAATTAAGCCTCTGACCTCTAATTGCTAATCTTTTCACTCTCCAAACTTGACTCTTACACTTTCTGTAACTATTTTTGTTACATTATGAAAGGAAGCCGTTTCTCCGTTTGTGTGCACATTATGACTTTGCTCACTCAGTTTGAGAGCGAGTACCTGACCTCGGAGTTTATTGCGGCCAGCATCAATATGAATCCGGCGATGGTGCGCAAGGAGGTGGTCAAGTTGAAGAAGAGCGGACTGGTGGAAAGCAAGGAAGGGAAGTCGGGCGGTGTGCGCCTGGCGAGACCTTCGAATCAGATCAACTTTTCGGACATTTTTTTGGCGGATCATCAGGATGGAGAAAACGTGCTGTCGCTGTACAAAAATGATCCGCACGAGAAGTGCGTGATCGGTTCTCAGATACAAGACCGGCTCTCTGATCTCTTTGCCGAGGTGGATCAGGCGATCCTCGACAAGCTGTCGGGTATTACCCTGGCCGATTTTCACGCTCAGTTCGTCTGACCTTTTTTTTGCATATAACTGTAACATTTTTTATTACATTTAAAAAACCTTATCATTATGATCGTTGTACTAGGAGCCACCGGAAATACGGGAAGTGTCGTTGCTCAGCGCCTGCTCGATGCGGGCGAATCCGTGCGGGTCGTGAGTCGCTCGCGGGAGCGCCTACAACCACTCGTGGATGCCGGAGCCGAACCCGCCGTCGGAGATCTGCAGGATGCCGGTTTTCTGAAAGAAACCCTGCGGGAAGCAGCAGGCGTTTATGCCCTGATCCCGCCCAAATTCGATGCGCCCGACATGCGCGGGTACCAGCGAGAGGTAGCCCAAAACGTGGCCTCCGCCGTCCGTGCGAATCAAGTCCCCTACGTGGTCACCCTCAGCAGCTACGGCGCCCACCTGCCCGATGGCGGCGGCGTAGTAAGCGGACTATACCCACTGGAACAGCATCTGAACGACATTGAGGGAACCCACGTCACCCACCTGCGGGCCGGCTATTTCTTTGAGAATTTCTTCGGCTCCATCCCGGTTATCAAAGACCAGGGTGTGCTGGGCGGGTTCCCGATCGCCGGCGATGCGAAGATGGATATGGTCTGGACCCGCGACATCGGCAACACGGCGGCCGATAAACTGCTGCAAAAGGACTTTACGGGTAATAATGTGCTCTTCCTGGGCCACGAGCGTTCGTATTCCCTCGATCAGGCAGCCACCATTCTCGGTAAAGCTATTGGCAAAGAGGATTTGAACTACGTGGCTTTCCCCGCCGATGGCGCCAAGCAGGCCATGATGGCCATGGGTTTCAGTGAAAGCCTGGCCGATCAGTACGTGGAATTCAGCCAGGCCGCCAGTCAGGGCAAATTGATGGAAGACAACGCCAATCATCCCAAGAAAAATGCGGAGACCTCCCTGGAGGATTTTGCCCGGATTTTTGCGAAAGCGTATAAGGGAGCGTAGGTCCCCGAATCATTGTAGAGACGCGATTTATCGCGTCTGACGTGATATACCACCAGGCACAAAGGGCACAAGGACACCAGGGTTCTTGTGTGCCTTTGCTGCCCCCAAGCAACTGTAGTTGCGGGATACTGTCTCTTAAGGGTATCAATACTGCTTACAGCCTAAAACTCATCGCACGTGATACATCCGAGACGCTCCTGGTACCTCTTTGGCCTGATCCTGATCACGGCCTGCCAACCACCCGCCACAGATCAGGAAGCCCTGCAAATGCTCGCTTTTGCCAAAGCCTATGGCTGCACCAAATATTTTTACCCCGGCGACGAAGCGGCCCGACTGGATTGGGATCAATTCGGGTCATACGGTGCCTGGCGACTAGAGCAGAGTACCGATTGGCAGGTAACCATGGACAGTTTGTTCGGGCCGGTCGCACCCCTGCTTCATTTTTCCAACGGCAGCTCCTACGAACGGGATCCGGTGACCGTGTCCGGTAATTCCGGTCTGATCGTTCGCTGGCAACACCTGGGTAACGGAGAAGGCAAAGTCGGTCCCGTCTACCAGAGTTTGCGTACCAACCGGCCGGTCCTTGCCCTCCCCGAGAGTACCGATGATTTTGGTTACTTGCTCCGATCCATGGACGGAGCGGATATCTCCCCTTTCCTGGGTCAGGAGGTGACCATTTCCCTCCTGGTCCGCCCCGATCTGGCCTTCGTGGGGCGTACGGAATTTCTGTTTGATGTGACCACCGACGAGCGGCAACGGTTTTCATCGGGAACTACCGATCTTACGCCCGGTCAGTGGCATACCCTGGAAACCACCGTCTCCGTGCCGCAGGATGCCCGTGCCTTACGGATCATCCTCTACAGCGCTATATTACACGGTGCCCTGGATTTTAAAGACCTCCGTCTGACGGTCCGGCAATCCCACCATCCGATCCCCTTGGTTCGTGGTGATAGCCTGGCGGGGGAATGGCGCTCCGCCGGTCCCAACCACCTGATCTCCGTCGAACCGGGGACCGATAGCCCGCTCCTACATATTGCCCGTAATCCCGGTTCCTTCCAACCGGATTCCACCCTATATCCACTCATCGATAATCTGCAGATCTATGCCCTGGATATTCATCCCCGACTGACACTGAATATGCCATTGCAGGTGGCTTTAGCGAATGGTCGCACACAACCGGAAGGCGATCCTGCGGAACTGATCCGGCAAATGGAAAACTGGGAGATTGCCGACGAAGGGGCGTCGGGGCTCACCTACCATCAGCGGCTGGGGAACATTATTAAGGTATGGTCCACGCTTCATCATTTTTACCCCTACTTCGATCTATCTAATACTGACTGGGATCAGCAGTTTTTGCTGGCTTTCGCCAAAAACAAGCAGGATATCAGTCTGTTCGATCACGTCCGTACGCTCCAGGAACTCATCACGCCGTTGAACGACAGCCATATGGGGGTCTATTTAAATCAGCCGCTGTACTTTCCACCGATCGAGTGGATGGTGGTAGACGATCAATTGGTCATTACTCAGGTGCTCGACTCCACCCTCAGTTTGCAACCGGGTGATGCAGTACAGGCAGTGAATGGCCAGGATTGGCAGCTACATTGGAACGAGGCCCTGAGCCGATCCCCCGGCGCTACTCGTCTACGCAAGGAGTTACGCGCCCGGGAAGCATCGCTCGCTGGTCCACAGGGCACTCCCCTGACCATCACCGTGGACGACCGCGACCTAAGGTTGATCCGCAGCCTCGGGGAGGAGAATTACGCCGAACAAACAGCCCCAGTCAGACCAGAATTCGATACCCTGGCTCCCGATCAGTACTACATCAACCTGACCAACATGAGCTGGGCAGACCTGGAAGCCAGGCTGCCTCAGCTCACCGGTGCAACCCACCTTATCCTGGACTTGCGCGACTATCCGGGTTGGCGCAACGATCGCATCCTCCGGCATCTGACCACCGACACACTGCGGCGGGTATCCACCCTCGTTCCACGGGTCGATGCGCCGGATCGGTCGGCGATCACCTACCCGGATGCACCGGCGTCGGTCATCGCACCGGCCTCCCCTTTTTTATCAGCAAAAGTGCTGGTGTTGACCGATGCCCATGCGATCAGCTACGCGGAGACCATCCTGAATGTCTTCGATCACTACGGGATCGGGGAGATTATCGGCACCCGCACGGCCGGCACTACGGGCAATGTGAACACCATCTTTCTGTCGGGCGGCATCACCATTCCCTGGACTGGCATGCGGGTGCTGGACCAGGATGGCGAACTCTTTCACGGTGAGGGCATTCGCCCCGGTATCCAGGTCACGCCCACGATCGAGGACATCCGTTTGGGACGGGATGTGGTATTGGAGGCGGCGATGGGGCGGATGGAGTAAAGGGAGGTCGGACACGAGCGAAGCGACTGATGGAAATAAATCGGAAATCGCCACGCCTACGGCGGGCAGGGAAATCGGCATGCCTTCGCCCATTCCCACTTTCGCTGAAGCTTCAGCGGGCAGGTCGGGCTTTGGCAGCCGGGGAAAATCAGAAGCCTCCAAGATGCTGATCGCACCTAAAAAATAGATGACTACACTTTTGGTAAAAGAAGGTCTATAGAGAAGGCTTCTGATCCACGGTTCCTGCCTTCCCCTACTCCTATTTTTCGCAAGCAGGCAAGGCCGATTCGGAACCTCAACCTTTTGCAGTACTCATTTTCAAAGCTTAACACCCATGGTGGCTTTAAGATGGTCTCCGCTCTGGGTTTGGGGAAGTG
The DNA here is from genome assembly GCA_964342305.1 of uncultured Saprospiraceae bacterium. Lineage (GTDB taxonomy): Bacteria > Bacteroidota > Bacteroidia > Chitinophagales > Saprospiraceae > DT-110. Next base: position 59,088 of record CAYFGK010000019.1, read on the forward strand.
AGTGGATTGGGCGATATTATGGGTAGGGGAATTATTGTTTTAGCGGAATTACTATCTGATTGCATCCTGATGGTAATAATGAAAACAAATTGAACATGAAAAAATACATACCTAAATTTTTAGCTCTAGTACTTGTACTATTTTTATATGCTTGCGACACCAATAAACCGAATACAAAAGAGAATAATTCTTCGTCTGTTGGGAGTACTTATCTTGGTCAAAAACCGCCTGGTCTAATACCTGAACCTTTTGCCCCTGGTCTAGTCACAACGAATGGTTGGGAATATTGCGGAGGCTTCACTCCTGATTTAAATGAATTTTATTTCCTTAGAGAAGTTGGGGAAACAGATGAGGATAAAAAAACGGAATTTGTAGTTATTCAACATAATAACAACCAATGGCAAGACTCTGTCATATCACCCAGAGTGGGAACCCCCTTTATCTCTCCCGATGGTAAAACAATGCATTTAGGCAGGAAGTATAAGGAGCGCACCAATAATGGAGCGTGGTCCGAAATAAAAGACCTTGACACACCATTCGATAGTCTGCCAATTATGCGTCTTACAGCTTCTTCTAAAGGCACCTATTTTTTTGATGAGTTCAAACGTGACCTTACAGGCGATATTCGATATTCAAGATTTGTGAATGGGAAATATGAAGAACCAAGATTACTTAATGAAAGTATCAATATGGGGAAAAGCTTTCATCCTTTTATCGCCCCGGATGAATCCTACTTACTATTTGATAGCAAAAGAGAAGATGGATACGGTGATTCAGACATTTATATTAGTTTTCGTCAAAAAGATGGTTCTTGGGGTAACGCTATTAATGTAGGAGGTAAAATAAATACAAAAGCCTGGGAGGCTTGTGCAAGCGTCACACCGGATGGTAAATACCTTTTCTTTAACAGGAATATGGGATCGGATGATTACGAGAATGTTGATATTTTTTGGGTCAGCACTGAGGTTATAGAAAAACTAAGACCAGGTCGATGAGTTTCTTTAAAAAAATTTTTGCCCCAAAAGAAAAACCCATCAAAAGCTACCGTGACTTTTGGGATTGGTTTCAAAGAAACGAAAAGTCCTTTTTCAAGGTGGTTAAAAGCAGTGGGGACATTGAAAAGAAATTTTTTAAGAAGCTTTCACCAAAATTGGGGGAACTTAAAGATGGCTACTTTTTTCTGACAGGCATGTATGATGACCACACCGTTGAGCTGATATTCACCGCGGATGGCAATATCAAAAACATTGTTTTCATGGAGGAAATCGTGGCTCATGCCCCGAAAATACATGGATGGAAATTTACCGCCCTCAAACCTGCCTTGGGTATTGAGAACGTAAACATACATATGGCAGGCTATGAATTTTCCAGCGAGAAAATATTCTTCTACTCAAACGACCATTCTGACTATCCGGACGAAATTGATATCACACTTATCCATTGCGATCTGACCGAAGAAAACAGTCGCCAAATCAACATTGGAACGGCCCTGTTCCTGGATAATTATTTAGGTGAATTGGCCTTTGTAAATAACATCGATCAATACAGAGTCATTGGCAAAGATGAAGCCGAAAAAGAGCTTGTTCCAATTGCAAAGCTTAAAGACTTCGTGAATTGGCGTCAAAAGGAATTCATTGAAAAATATGAGGAAGTCTATTATGAAACGGATGACGATGAATATTCCATTCTGGAAGCTACATCAAAAAACGGAAATCGCTTGATTGCTGTTATAAACACCTCACTTCTTAATTGGGAAGGCAAGGCATCCCATCCCTGGATTGCTGAAATAACCTTCCATTTTGACGGACAAGAAAAAAATGGCATGCCTCACAAAAAGGACTACCAGCAATTAGATGAAGTTGAAGACGTCCTGAAAGAACGACTTTCAAGCAATAACGGATGCCTGTATCTGGGTCGGGAAACATGCCCTAATGAACGCCATGTATTTTTTGTATGCAAGGACTTCCGGTTACCCTCCAAAGTATTTTTCGACATCCAACAGGACAATAATAGATTAAAACCAACCTATGACATTTATAAAGATAAGTATTGGCAGTCTTTTGAGAACTTTAGACCGAAGTAATTCAAGCCTGGTCCCATAAAAGAATGCTGAACTTTTCCCTCTATCAACCAACCCCTTTCTAAAGCTACTCCCGAACATCAACTTCCACACCATGAAAAAGCTATTCGAAGAATACCTCTTCTGGATCATACTGGTTATCGGACTCCTCAAGATAGGGTCTTCCTTTTTATGGGTCCGCACATACAACTTGAACCAGTCGATTGGCTGGGGAAATGACATCACTAATTTCGTTTGGCTGGGAGGCTATCTACCTTCAATTGTGTTTGTGATCGGATATGGAATCATTTACTTCACGAATCGACGGACTGTTTATCCCTTATCAATCATTCATATTGTGGTCATACTGGTCAATCTGTTTCTGTGGATACCACCAGCCTATTCCGTTTTAGAAAAACTGCTTTACTACGGAAGTTGGGTAATCTTTATTTTAAACATGGTGTATTCAAAAAGAAAAGGTCAGAACGATTCGTAATTTTTTTGCCGAAAGGCAGAAAATAGAAGAAAAGGAAGCCCGACACTACCTTAACACATAATTGCTAAAATTAGCATTTAACATGCTAATGCCTCTCCGGAGCATTCGATACCTTATACCTGATATTGCGCAACGCGCTAAACCTTAGTTAACACTAAACCCTAGACATGAAAAAGCTCCTTATTGTATTAGCACTAACTCTTATTGCCCTTTGCACCGTACATGCCCAGCCAGAAAAGGGAATGATATTATTAGAGGGCCGGGTAAATTATTCCGTCGTAAATACGGACAATGAGTTTACCAGCAACTTCTCACCCATTAATCGCGGGAGCAAAAACAATAGCTTAACGATCGGCCCTTCGATTGGTTTTTTCTTGTCTAATTCAACCCTGATTGGGATAGGTCTTTCTTTTAGAAGAAATTCATACCGAGAAATTGACACGTTTGGTCCTCGCGATATTCTAAGTGCTAAAGAGTTGGTAGTCTCCCTGCATCCAAGGGTCGCAAAATATTACAATCTGACCGAAAAGCTATACCTGGTTCCCGAATTAAACGCAAGAGTTGGCATTGGCAACTCAGAATTGGAGGCAGGTGATGTTTTTGAGACCGATATACTTGAATTTGGAACCAGCTTAACGGTAGGTCTGACTTATTTCATTTCCGACAACTGGGCCATTAGTGTCAGTAATTTTGGCGGGTTATCTTATTCGTATACCAGGCAAAAAAATGGCATGCCGAATGGAGTTAGTTTAGATCCAAAAAACACGGAAACTAATTTTGGGTTAGATATTGGGCTTGGCAATTTGTTCTTTGGTTTTCAATACCTGATACGAAAAGAGTAAGGTGTATTGTCGTATAGACTTGCCAACTCAGCCAATGTTCCGTGCTCCATTGAACACGCAGCACGGAACATTGGCCATGTACACTAAAAACGAAAACGCCAAAAACAACCCCTTCCCACCCCATTTTCCTATATTCACCGGTACCCAACCACGTACCTATGTACCGATTCCTGTATACCGCACTACCCTACCTGGCTTTAATGTTCTCCCTGATGGCTTGTACTTCTGACGATGCTACCGAAGCGAAAACCGGCACCACCTACCAACTGTATTTTGCCGGCGGGCAATCCAATATGGAGGGTTTTGGATTCGAAGAGGACCTGCCGGACGAATACCGCAACCTCGGGCACGACATTCGCATTTTCTCGGGCCATACCGTGCCCGACGATGTGGAAGGCGGTGGTACCGGCCAGTGGCTTCCCCTCTCGTCGGGCTTCGGCACGGGCTATCAGGCATCCGCCGATTCGGTGTATTTGTCGAACCGCTTCGGTCCCGAGTTGAGCTTTGGCAAGCGCATGGCCGAACTGACCGGGGAGCCCATCGCCATCATCAAATACGCCCGCGGCGGTTCCTCCATCGAACTGGGTGCTTCGGGTTACGGTACCTGGAAGAAAAACTACCCCGATAGTACCACCATCAACCAGTGGGATCATTTCCAGCACACCCTGGATCTGGCTTTCGCCCAAAAAGACATCAATGGTGACGGACTACAGGACACGCTGGTTCCGGCCGGCATCATCTGGATGCAGGGCGAATCGGACGCTACTAAGGAGGATGCCGCTCAGGCTTACTACGAAAATCTCTCCCAGCTGATGAAAGACATTACCGGTGCCTTCGGCGTGGAGGAACTACCCATCGTGATCTGTCGCATCCAGGATTCGGGCCAGACTCCCGAGGAGCGGTTGATGCCATACATCGAAACTGTCTGGGATGCTCAGGTACGCTTCGCCCGCGACAACGATCACGTGGAGCTGATCCGCCTGCAGGAACCCATCGAGTTCCTGGACGACGGCTGGCATTATGCGAGCCGGCATTATTTGGAGATGGGTGAGTTGTTTGCGGAGAAGTTGGGGAGTAGGAAGTGAGATTAGAGATCAGAAGTCAGAGGTCAGAAGTATTTTTTCTCAACCGTTCTTTTTAACAGGAGGAAAAACATCCCGTAATGTCGTGTGCGAATTTGTAAAAGGGGATGCTGAAGCGGACATCCTGAATGTGTATGAAAATGGTACGCTGATCGAGAAGGCCGTGCGGGAGTTATGAGGTCCTTTTGAGTCAGTATTCGGAGCGTACCTGGCCCCTCAACAGGGTAGCTTCAGCGCCCGAGGAAGGGTATGCAATGCTTGGACTGTTGGTTTACTTTTTTAATCAGATTTAGGCTCAATGTTCCTTTATCCGTTCAACCACCAAAACCATAATCTATACCAGCTAACAGGAAAAACCCTGAGAGTCGGAGGAGAATACTGTAAAAAAATTATTTCTTAAGGTGCATGCGATCTAATAGAGTTGTTGCAACCTAACTTACTGACAATCAATATTCGTATTTTAGCAGGCTACTACAAAAGTTATGGCTTTAAGTTACCAAGATATTCGAGATGAACGCACCTGGAAGGCGACAACTGGGTTGA
>CAYFGK010000020.1:0-63534 GCA_964342305.1 uncultured Saprospiraceae bacterium
GGTAGTAAGTATTTGGACGGCCTCTTACCTCTATCCAAATACCCTATACTCAATACCCCATACCAGCGTCTCTCCTCCCATTAATCGTAAGGCTCTATCGACCGAATATCCCGGGCGGAGACTTGCGTCAAAAGCTTGCGGAAAGTGTCATCAACTACCTTTTGGGAGGAGCTGCCTGCTGGCACTTCGAGCAGGGCGTGATACCCTTCCCTTGCTGGTTTTTGCACAAATGCCTGCGGTAAATAATGCACCTGTAGTCGCACGCCTTCCTCTGGCCTGCAATTCAGGTAATCGCCAAATATGTAGCTTTCCCGACCAGACCATTCCCAGGGGCTTTTGGTATTAAAAATATCTAAGATGTCATCCAGTGATTTATCGGATTGAAAATGGAAGGCCCATCGAATTGGGTTAGGCATTTCAGGGTGTTTTTGAATGGACGTTATTTAAAAAAGCCCGACAAAATAGCATAAATCCGAATTTCAAAGGGGCCTGCTGCCCATTTGATCCATAATTCTGGGTATTGTGCAGGATCTTTCTTCTCCTGTCAGCCACTTTCTGCGATACGTTGATCTGAGAAATGTCGGAAATTTAATGTAGATTTACTTAGAGTCATCAGACGTTTATCGTTGGTGGCCTCTGAACACTTCTGAGAAATAATCGAATACAACAAGGCTGTGGATCATGGTCTGCAGTTCAGTCAGGAACCCTGAATAGAGTATCCTGTCTGACTGCCGCTCATTCCGTTTTCCATTTTCGGGCTGCTGCGCATCCGTTTTATAACGTAAGTGGGCAAGGCTCGTCACTTTTGGAGCACTCATCATGTAACACCAACCTAATTGCCCTATGCAAAAGCATCTACTCTTCCTCGGATTTATTCTTTTCAGTTGTACGCTATCGGCCCAAATCAGTGTACCCGGCACCCCCTATGGTTTACAGAAAAGCATGACGACAAGTGAGGTGCCCATTGTCCAGACACCCGCCATTGATCTGGCCAAAGTCGCGGCCGAGGATGCGGTAAATGACCAGAAACCCGACTTGCCCTACCGCTTCGGTATCGAGCATTCCGTATCACTGAATATGGAGAACGCCGGCTACTGGAAAACCACCCCCGAAGGCGGACGGATCTGGCGCCTGGCCATTCGTGCACCGCAAGCCCTGTCCATCAACCTCATCTTTGACGATTTCTTTTTGCCGAAAGGCACCAAACTCTTCCTGCACAACCAGGACTACAGTCAGGTATTGGGAGCCTTCACCGCCCGCAATAACAAACCCGACCGTACGTTCGCCACCGCCCTGGTCTACGGCCAGGTAACCTATCTGGAGTACTACCAGCCACCGCAGGTAAGCGAGGAAGCAGCCATCAGTATCAGTACGGTCGTGCACGGCTACCGATCCATCTTCGATAAGCGAAATCTGGATCTGGGCAGTTCCGGAGGGTGTAATGTAGATGTTATCTGTGCCCAGGGCGATGATTGGCGCGATGAGATCAAGGCAGTGGGTAAAACCATCGCCGGGGGTGGCCTGTGCAGTGGCACCCTGGTCGGAAACACTACCGGCGATAACCGTCCGCTATTTCTCACCGCCAACCACTGTGGCTTTTCCAATGCGGTGGTGGTATACTGGAATTTTGAACGCCCCAACTGCGGCGCGGGTACACCCGATGATACCCAGACTACCTCCGGAGCCACCTTGCGCTCGGATGTGGATGGCACCCCGGGTGGTGGTGTGCGCGGAGCCGATCACTTACTGATGGAACTCGCCGAGAATCCGGCCGATGCCTACGATGTCTACTTCGCCGGTTGGGATACCCGCGGTACCACTCCCCAGCGGGTTACCGGCATTCATCACCCGGCGGGAGACGCCAAGAAAATTTCCATGGAAAATGATCCGCTATCCAGTACGAGTTACGGCAGTCCGACCCCGGACCCAGCAGCTCCGCACTGGCGAGTCGGTGATTGGGACAGCGGCACCACCGAAGGAGGCTCCTCGGGATCCGGATTGTTCGACAATACTACCAAACGACTGGTAGGTATGCTCTCCGGTGGAGGCGCAGCCTGTGGGAATGATTCCCCCGACTGGTACGGTAAATTCTCCTATGCCTGGCTGAATGATGGCGCCCCTACTGCGGGTCAACGACTCAAGGATTGGCTGGATCCCACCAATACTGGTCTGCTGGCCATCAACGGCTACGCACCGGGTGGAGGTAATACGGATGGGATTTGTGGAAGCCCGCTGACCATCAGCTGCGGGGACAATCTGAATGGCAACACTAATGACGGGCAGAATAACCTGACTGCCTATGCTGCGCTAAGCGGCCGGACCGGACCGGAGCTTATATATGCCTTCCAGACGGCTGGCGGTACCGTCGATATTCAACTGAGTGGACTGAATGCCAATCTGGATCTGTTCGTAGTGGAAGACTGTACCGACCCGATCACCGGAGCGGATGTCGTGGCGCTTAGTACCAATGGGGGAACTAACACAGAAATGATTAGCCAAAACCTGACGGCCGGCACCTATTTCATTATCGTGGATGGCGATCTGGGGGCAGCCAGTACCTTTAATCTTAGTCTGACCTGTACGGGTACTACCGGCAACTGTGCTAATCCCATTACCCTGAATTGCGGAGGAAATGTCAATGGCGCCAATAGCGACGGTGCAAGTACCATCAATACCTATTTCGATGACCAATCCTGGACCGGGCCTGAACTCATCTACGAGATCCAGGCCCCGGCGGGCCAGATTGATATACAACTCGGTGGACTTACGGCGGATCTGGACTTGTTTCTGGTTACCGATTGTTCCGATCCCAACGGAACCCTGGTAGCTTCCAGTACCAGTTCGGGAGGCAGTGAATCCATTGCCACAACGGTCACGGCTGGCACCTACTACGTCGTGGTGGATGGGTATTTAGGGGCAACCAGTAATTTTAACCTGTCGGTCATCTGTAGCACGCCGGGTACTTGTGCGGATCCGATTGAGCTGGCATGTGGGGATAACGTAAATGGGAATAACGCCGAAGGTGAAAGCAATATCGCTAGCTACGACGGGGATCAGGCGACGGCCCCGGAACTGATCTATACCTTCGAGACCGCTGGTGGCAATGTCAATATTCAACTGACCGGACTGTCGGATGATCTGGACCTTTTTCTTCTGAATAACTGCGAAAATCCGATCGGTACGGCAGATGTAGAAGCTACCAGTCGGAACGGTGGCACTGATGCGGAAACGATTTCCACCACCCTGGACCCCGGAACTTATTTCATTGCCGTCGATGGTTTTGATGGGGCTACCAGTACCTTTAATCTCAGCCTGACCTGTTCCGGTGCCACCGGTACCTGTAATAACCCGATCGATCTGGCGTGCGGTGGCATGGCCAATGGCAATAATGGGGATGGGGAGAATAACCTCGAGACCTACTTCGGCGATGCCGACTGGACCGGCCCGGAATTGATCTACGAATTCCAGGCTCCGGGTGGAGTAGTGGATGTGGTCCTGTCGGGCCTGGATGCCGACCTGGACCTCTTCCTGGTCTCCGATTGCAAAGACCCCGGCAACACTCAGTTAGCCGCCAGTACGAATACCACCAACCAGGAGTCTATCAGTACGAATCTGTCCGCCGGTACCTATTTTCTGATCGTCGAGGGCTACGAGGGAGCTACCAGCTCCTTTAGCTTGAGTGTGACTTGCTCGGGTACTCCGGGTACTTTTGACAATCCCATCGCCATCGCCTGCGGGGAATTGCAGGCCGGGAATACGAATGATGGCCAGGATAATTTCGATACCCATTCTGGCTTCAGTGATTGGACCGGACCGGAACTATTCTATTCGTTTCAGGCTCCCGGCGGAGACGTTACCGTCGAACTATCCCGTCTGGACGTCGATATGGATTTGTTTATCGTTACCGACGCCTCGGACCCGAATAATTCGGAGATCGCCTCCAGCGAAGGCAGCGGAAACCAAACGGAACTCATCAATACGAATCTGGCGGCTGGAACCTATTACATCATGGTAGATGGCTATGCAGGGGTGGCCGGTCCATTCGACCTGGAGGTAACCTGTGGAGGTCCCGACAACGGCTGTTCACCCGTGCCCCTGGATATTGGAGATGACCCAATTGCGGCCGGTATCTACCAATCGTCATCGACCATTACCTCCGACGGTACTGTGGCATCACCATCCACCGTGACCTTCGAGGCCGAGCAAAGCATCACCCTCACGCCCGGCTTCACCGTGGAAGCTGGTGCTACCTTTACGGCCCGTATCCAGGAATGCCTGGAAGCCAATCGGGAAGTACCGGCGATTCGAACCGAACAAGTACGGCCGGCCCTACTGGATAATATCCGTGTATTCCCAAACCCGTTCACCGATCAGGCCACCGTCGTGCTGGACCTGACGGAAGAAAGCGAAGTGGACATCCGCCTCTACGATATGACGGGCAAACTGCTCGCTACGGTGTTGCCCGCTAACCTGCAACCCGCCGGTATCAACGAATACAAAGTAGATGGCTACGATTTGGTTCCGGGCATGTACAACCTGGCCGTACGGATAGGGGAGACGATGCAGTTTAAGCGGGTGGTGGTGGTTGAGTAGTCGGTATTGGGTAGTAGGATAAGAATTAAGTAGTGCTGGTACCCAAATCAGACCTTGGCCCATGGACCAAGGTTCAAGGATATGTGCCAGAATGACGAAGCCGCTCCCCAATAGGAGAAGCGGCTTCGGACTACATTATTTAGAGGAAGATAAGAGACAAAAAGAGGCTGGATAGAAGATCTAGAATCTATCAGTCTCGAGTCTTAAGAAGAAGCACTACTCGTCTTCGAAAGACTAAAAGATACCAGAGGCCAGACAGTAGACTCCGCCAGTATGAGTAATTACCTCAATTCTTCAACTCAGTACGGGCATATGACCAGTCTTCATCGAGCTCAAAAGCCTCCGTTTCGTTGTTGTATTCGTACATGTATATGGATTGAACCTCGCCCGCTTCGACCTCAAAGCCGTATTTGTAGCCATACGAAAAGAGGGTGATGAACTCCGTATCCGACACCGGTCGAAAAATACGTCTCGCCAGTCCGGGACGATCATAGTACAGTTCCCCGCCTTCGATCCAGATGCGCACCTCTCCGTAATTACCTACGTAGCGTTGATAAAGTTCCTTTATTTCTTCCTCCGTTTTGGATTGCATAAAGGTGATATGTTCTTGCGCTTCGTACAGGTAAAAATGCTCCGGATGGGCGGCGATGGCCTTCGCGTAGGCCGTTGCTGCCGCATCGTACCTACGGGCACGGAGCAATTCCTCTGCCTGCCAGATCATCGAATCCTGCTTCCAGATGTAATTGGTGGAACTGAGGTCATTCGTATTGGAGGCAAAGCTATCCAGGGCAGCAATTATGTCACCCTGGTCATTACGGATGTGGTACGTAACAAGAGACCGGTTCAAACCACCGTGAACGACCCGATTTTTTCCGGAGGGATAAGTGTACCAACCGGAAGTACCTATCGTTCGCGCATAAATAGCACCATTCGAGACGGTAATTTCGTCTACTCTTTCCCCTAGCTGAGCACGATAATAGCCAGCAAAATCTTGCAGGGCCTGCTCCAGGTTATCAGGTTCTTTTTCCAGGAAGTCAATGGCATCAAAATATAGCGCCAATGTCTTTTCCTGGTCGGGGTCGATCACCATCATTTGCTCGATGACTTCCCGGGCGGCATTGTACTCCCGCTTTTGCATATACGCATTCACCAGTATATCCATTAGTGCAAGCTGCTGGGGATATTGCTTCAGGAGAACGTTAACCTCTTTTATCACCTGATCCAATTGACCTTTGCGGAGCATTAAGAAAAGGAGGGTAAATTGATTTCGGAGACTCGGAAATCTTTCCAGTACCGACTTTTGAAGTTCGTAGGCCTTGTCTAATTGACCGGAAGTGCGGTAAAAATTAATCGCTGAATTGACAAGATTTGCATTGTTGGGCTGCGTTTCTAATTGCAGGTTGATCAGGGTTTCTGCTTTATCCCATTTATTTTCGAGCTGGTAATTGAATAATGCGGTTAACACTTGTAGCTCGAACGGAGCTTTTTTGCGGTGTTTCATAGCCAGTTGAGCGTAGTGCCTGGCCTCCAATTGTCCCCTCGGGGAGTTATATCTTCTTGCTGCAAGTTGTAATGCTGCCCCAACAAAGGTGGAGTCCAGTTCAATGGCTTTTTCAAAGTGAACAGCACCATTTCCTACCATTCCCAACGAAAACTGTTTGAGGGCTTCCAAATTGTTGGTGGCCCAATCTTCTAAACGTAAGTCGACGGATTGTGCCATCTGTTGGGGGGACAGGCCAATCTCCTGGCGCAGATAAACACTCATGGAATCGATCAATCGAAAATAGTTAGTTCCCCTAAAAGTACGTTCCCGGACCAGGGACCCATTGCGCTTATCACGGAGTGCCGGGGTGATTTCGAAGACGGAACCCTCCCGGACGCGGTAACGACCGTCAATATAATAGTCCCCGTTCATCAGCTTGGCCCGGTTAATCTTTTCCATTTCCAATTCCTCACTCTGAAAAACCGTGATGCCCAGATACTTATCGTTATTCATATCTGCTCCCAGAAATCCCATTGTAGAAATACCTATCCATTGGGTAGAATCAGCGCCTCCTTCCTGGGTAAAGGGAAAAACACCAATCTCCCGGACGAACTCGGGCTTGATGATGGTCTCGGTCACCGTGCTACCGTCAATATCCGTAAAGCTCACGGTCTTGGTGATCGATCCCAGCTCTACGCCCCCGTAGGCAACCGTCAGACCACCAAACAGAAAGAGCACATTCATCGGAATGATCACTTTCTCCCGTCGCAGAAATTTTCGTTGGTGGAAGCGCTCCTGATGAACCAAATAGATCAGGAGGGAAGGAATAATACCCAAAAAGGTCCACAATAAAATGTCGGTCCAGTAGGGAGAGATCTGATAGCGGGTCAGTACCCAATCCACAAACTGCAGGAGGGTCCAGGCCGCCACCAGGTAACCGGCAAATAGCTGAGCAGCGCGAAACCAACGGCGGCGCTTTGGGTCGTCCTGCGTGGTGTTGATTTCCTGCTTTGGTTTGGGAACGGTAAGCCCTTCTTTGGCCAGGGCATATACTCGCACGGGAGTTTCCACCTGGGTAAAATCGCAGGTGCCCAGAGGCTCCGTAGGGTAGGATTCGCCTTTCGGCAAAAGGATAAGGAGGTCTTCGGAAAGTACAATGGAACCGGCATCACCAATGCGTTCGAGTTGAGTCAGGGCCAGTAGATCCTCGCCAAAGGCTTGTCCATCCTGAATCACAACTTCCCCCACGTGTATACCCATGCGCACGGGAACGGGCTTGTCGGTTTGGAAAAGGCGCTGCAATTCTTCGGCACAGGCCACCGCATCCCCTGCCAGCTCAAACTGCGCCAGGCAGTTGTCGCGTTGTATTTGCAACACCTTGCCTCCGTAGGCTTCGACCTGGGTCCGTATCTGTGTTTTAAACCGAGCCAGCTTCTGCAGGGCATCTTCCCGGTCACTGCGCAGCAGTTTAGTGTAGCCGACAATGTCGGCGTAGAGGATGGGTTTGTTGGTGTTATGGGACATGGAGGTAGTACTCGTTTAACAGTAAGATACGAGTTTTTACCACAGAGCTTCAAGAAGTTCCGGATCAAAAGTCATGGATTTGGTGACCTATAGTCCTGTTTCCTGATGCCACCTGCCCGGAACCAAAAAAACAAGGCCGCTCCTTATTAAAAGAAGCGGCCCCGAACGACCTTTTCATATGAAGATAGGAGACAGAAAGAGGCTAAATAGAAGATCCAGAATCATCTATCTAGCCTCTTTCAGTCTAGCCTCTTGTTGAATTCATCATTCAACATTCAGCATTCATCATTCTATTTACGACGACGTATCCTTCTTCTTATCCAGCGAGATCACATCGATCGACTTACTCTTCACCATCCGGTTGAACTCGGGCAAATCGCTGTTTTTCACGGACTCGAATTTCTCGAGCTCATCGTCGATTTGCTCACCGATCGTTTCTTTCACCTCGTACGCCTGTTTGGTGGGCGGGTAGTTGCCGCGTCCCGTCAGGGAGTTGAGGTGGGCTAACTTATTGGTCAGCTTGATCGGATAGTTCAGCGGATCCTGGCGCGATTGGTTCTTGGTCTGGTAAAGGGCCTCTTCGATCTCCGTCATCTTCTTGTCGATCTCTTTGGCGCGCTCCACCAGGTCTTTCATATTGTCGTCGCCTTTCCAGAGCTTCTGGAAGTGGTTCAACTGATCGCGGATGGTCCGGATGTCAATGATGGTCTGGTGGGCTTCGCTCACCTTATCCCGTACATCGATCAAAAAGTCGAACTGTTCCTGGAATCCGGCCAGGTCGGTCTCGGAACGTGGATCTTTCAGGATCTCGAACGTCTGTTCCTGTGTTTTGCCGTTCATGGTGAGCGTTACCTTGTACGGACCAGGCACGGCCATCGGACCGGCCATGCTGCCCGACCACAGGATCATACCGTCGAATTCCGTAGCGGGTTCATACCGCATATCCCAGTTGAAGGTATTGCCACCCGCCTTCAGGTCGCGGATACGCTGGGAGCGATCGCTGGCCTTGGTCGAATACTTACGGATCAGACTACCATCCATTTCATGGAAGGCGATCTCTACGGTCGCGTCTTCTGCTGGTTTTTCCTTCAGGTAGAAATTGACAATGACCCCACCCGGGTGGTTGGTGCCAGCCGTCAAAGAACCCGGACGTCCGCCCCCGCTCATGCGGTAGCTGGGCATAGGCTTGTATAGGTGCATATCCTTATCGGCGATCTCCGGCGTTACCTGGTGCAGCACCGTGAGGTCGTCGATTATGTAGAGGCTACGTCCCTGGGTAGCAACGACCAGGTTGTCATTCTTGATGGTCAGGTCAGTAATGGGCACTACCGGCAGATCCATCTGGAACGGTTTCCAGCTGTCGCCGTTATCGAAGCTGATGTACATGCCCGTTTCTGTACCGGCATACAACAGGCCTTCGCGGTCGGGATCAGCACGTACTACCCGGGTAAAGTGGTCGTCAGCAATACCGTCGGTAATCTTGGTCCAGGTCTTTCCGTAATCCGTCGTGTGGTAGAGATACGGCTCGTAGTCACCCAGCTTATAGCGGGTACCGGCGACAAAAGCTCCACCTTCGTTGAATGGATCGGGATCAACACTGTTCCACATCATCCATTCGGGCGCACCTTTGGGAGTAACGTTTTGCCAGTTCCCTCCACTGTTCTTGCTCACGTGGATTAGCCCATCATCGGAAGCAACCCAGATCAGGCCTTCTTCGTAGGGGGATTCGGCGCCGGCAAAGAGAGTGCAGTAGTATTCCACACTGGTGTTATCCTGCGTGATCGGTCCACCCGAAGACTTTAGTTTCTCAGGATCATTGCGGGTCAGGTCATCGCTGACTGTTTCCCAGGAGCGGCCACCATCCGTACTCACGTGAACGTGGTTGGAGAGGGTATAGAGCTTGTCGGGATTGTGCGGAGAGAAAAAGATGGGGAAGTTCCACTGGAAGCGATACTTCATGCCTTCGGCGCCGTAACCCATGGGGTTATCGGGGTACACATTAATCGCCTGCGATTGGTTGGTGGCGTGATTTACCCGTGTCAGGAAACCTCCATAGCTACCGCCATACACGATATCGGGATTTTCCGGATCAACTGCGATGTGGGCGGATTCACCACCGGCCGTGCTTTCCCAGTCGTCTTCGGAGATAGAATACCCATCGGTACGGTGCGCTATGCGTACAGTCGAGTTATCCTGCTGTGCCGCGTAGATACGGTAGGGGAATGCGTTATCCGTAGTGACCCGGTAGAATTGAGCCGTGGGCTGATTGCCGTAGGTGGTCCAGTTCTCACCACCATCGTAGCTTACCTGTCCACCACCGTCGTCGGCAATGATCATCCGCTGATTGTCCTCGGGGGCGATCCACAGGTCGTGGTGATCACCGTGAGGAGCATTGGATGATTCAAAGGTGCGGCCCCCATCGGTCGATTTATGGTAGCTAACGTTCATTACGTAGACAATATCTTCGTCTTCGGTATCCGCATAGATCTTGCTGTAGTACCAGGCGCGCTGACGCAGGGAACGGCTACTATTAACCTTACTCCAGGTCTCACCGGCATTATCGGAACGGAACACACCACCGTTATCAGCTTCGATGATAGCGAACACGCGTTCGGGATTTACCGGAGAAACGGCCAGACCAATAATCCCGATGGGGCCTTCCGGCAACCCTTCGTTCATCATGATCTCGGTCCAGGTATCACCACCATCCGTACTCTTCCAGATGGAGGAACCTTCGCCACCTGATTCCAGGCTGTAGGGCGTACGGCGAATGCGCCAGGTGGAGGCATACAGATTACGCGGATTAGTCGGGTCCATTACGAGTTCTACGGCACCCGCATTTTCGTTGGCGAAGAGGATCTTCTCCCAGGTTTCGCCCCCGTCTTTTGAGCGGTAGACACCGCGCTCTTCGGTAGGTTTGTACAGGTCACCCATCACGGCTGCGTAGACGAGATCGGGGTTTTTCGGGTGTACGCGAATGCGGGGAATATGTCGCGAGTTGGGCAGGCCAATGGACTTCCAGGTCTTACCGGCATCTACCGACTTGAACATGCCATAGCCGTACGAAACGTTACCACGTACGGTTACTTCACCACCGCCGACATAGATTACGTTGTTATCGGATTCAGCTACGGCCACTGATCCGATAGATCCGCCGAAGAAGCCATCGG
This sequence comes from uncultured Saprospiraceae bacterium, assembly GCA_964342305.1. Taxonomy (GTDB): domain Bacteria; phylum Bacteroidota; class Bacteroidia; order Chitinophagales; family Saprospiraceae; genus DT-110. The sequence goes on from CAYFGK010000020.1 coordinate 10,771, forward strand.
AGATGTTCTCCCAGGTCTGACCGCCATCTTCGGTGCGCCAGACGCCACCACCGGTAGCACCCATATAAAAGAGGTTAGGTTTGCCGGGAACGCCCGTCACCGCTGCGGATCGACCACCGCGAAAGGGGCCTACCAGCCGGTAATCCAGGCTATTGTAGGTTGCTTCCTCAAAATCTTCGGTGTCCTGCGACTGGATAGCTTGAGGTAGCATAAATAAGGCGCCGAGTACGAACAGAAAGGTCCACACACGGGCTTTTGTCATTAGTTGTTGCATAGTTTTGTTGTTAATCGTATGAATGCTTGTTGATTCGGGAATATCGTAAGGAATTCGGCAATCCAAAAATGGAAACGCGAGAAATTTGCCGAAAGGCAGGTTTGACAAAACATTCACAGCCTACAGGGCGACGATTAACGTGTCTACTTCATCGTTCTGTGACGAATGGGAACCCGACAGGATACTAAAAAAAGGTCATCCGTGGAACAGATGACCTCGACTAAGACGCTTTGCGTCTCGAGAAAAACCTCGCCTTGTAGCGGCACTATGCATGGTGCCGCTACAAGGTGGATTTTAGGATTTTTTCAGAACAATTTTTTTGGCGAAAGCCTGACCCCGCTGCTGAATGACCAGAAAGTAAGATCCCTCTCCGTTCTGAGCAATGTCGACGTCATCGGAAAAATCCCCGCTAAATCCGCCCAGGTCGTACTGGTAGATCTCACGCCCGCTATTGTTGTAGATACGGATACCGGTATCACCGCGCTGGGACAGCTCAAATTCCAGTCGGAACCTGCCCGTCTCGGGATTGGGATACAGCTGGAGGCCCCGAACGTTCAGGTTACTGCTGTTGGGGACATCCAGATCAAAGTCGTTGCGCAGTCGGCTCATATCGGAGCTGCCCATATCCTGAAGGTCCACCCGCATATCCCGTAAGGCTTCCCGTTCGTCTTCCTCATCTTCATCATCCCCGAATAGGTTGATGGTCATGTCGCCGAAGTCGAGGTTGATGGCACGGTTCGACCGTTCCCGGCGGTCACAATCCGATTGGATGGGTGCACGTCCGGTCTGCCGCTGGCCATCGCGCAGGTAATCCAGCTTGATCTCGGCACCGACCTGCATCACATCCACTGCCGTGCCCAGGTCTTCCCAGTCCAGGATGGTAAAGTCATTGATCGAGGTGATAATGTCACCGTCTTCCAAACCGGCCTTTTCGGCAGTAGACTCCTCGATCACATTGACCAGAACACCCGATTGTGGCTTACTGGAAAAAGACTGCTGCACACCCAGGAAGGGGTCATCGCAGCGCTCTCGACGGGCATCGCGGGCATCATCGCGATCGGTAAAGGTGACGTTGCGGGTCATCTTCCGGCCCTGACGGATAAAGTGCAGGGTCGCCGATTCACCCACATCGTATTTGCGCAGGATATCGGTCAGGTCCTGATTCTTACCCGTGCGGTATTCGTCGATGCCCACAATATAATCGAAGGGCTGCAGGCCGATCTTTTCGGCGGCACTGCGTTCCATTACACCGGTCACGTAGCTACCGTAGCGGTTATCAAACCCCAGCTTTTCGGCCTTCTCGGCGCTAATGGGGTTAGAATATACGCCCAGAAAGGCATAATCATTACCACCGGCTATACGCCCGAACGACAGGGAATAATTAGAACGGCGGTCGGCCTCCGATTTGATGGTGCCGGATTTGCTGTATTTCTGACCCTCGCGTTCCCAGGCAACGGACACCTGGTCGCCGGGCTCCATCATTTTAATGGATCCCTGGATATCCTGCCAGTCGACCATGGTGTAACCGTTAATGCTCATGATTACATCACCGTCCTTCATGCCCAGCTCATCGGCTGTGGACCCGTCGATGATGTTGACCCGCACCCCCAACTCGTATTCCGAATCGGCCGAATGCTGACTGATACCCAGGAAAGGGTCGTTGCTGCCCGTCACTCTGGCCAGGTTAAAAGAAGTATTCCAGGAGTTGCGCCGTTTACCCAGCGTCACGTTCTTTGATTGTTTTTTTCCCTTACGGTAAAAGTAAATGGTTACTTCGTCGCCGGGTTCATAGTCTTCCAGGAGGTCGGACAGGTCGGTCGACCAATCCATGGATTCATCGTTGACCGCTACGATGTAATCGAGGGGTTGGAAGCCAAATTTTTCGGCGGCACTTCCCTCGGTGATGGAGGTGATGTAGGCCCCATGGCGGTTTTCGAAACCGAGGAGTTCGGCTTTGCGTTCGGATATGTCATCCGTGGTCACGCCCAGGAAGGCGCGATCATCACCGGAGTTATTCCAGATCACCTGCGCCGTGGCGGGCGTCAGGCAAAGCAGCATAAAGGTTATCAGAGATCCAAGTATAGACAGGTGCTTCATCGTCTTTGCAGGTATTTGTTTCGCCAGTAATGACAGGCTTTCGCCAAAAGGGTTGCATCGGTGGGCGCAAGCTTTTGTGCTTTGCGCCTGATAGGGGACTGCCGCTGTTTTTTGTTTGGGGATGGCATCTGTCCGCAAAAATAAAAACTGGTCCCCAAACAAAAATCAGCGGTGGTACAGGCTCTGCTCTGTCCTTTTTTATGACTCTATCCCTTACCTCCGCGCCTGGCCGCCTGGCCGGAATTTTTGATCGGTAATTCGCAGTGATCTTCAGTTACCGTAGGTGTCCGATCAAAAAATCCGGCAGTCCCGCACCCCCTTTAAAGAACAAAACGCACGCCGCCAGAGACCAAAACCCACGCCAGGATGTATAATATGGCCCGGTGATTTTTATCAAACGCCAATATCTTTGCCATATCATAACATCCTGACTAGTCAAACCCCGAAGCAGCCTCACTGAATACTTCCATATCCCGCTAGAATTCCGCACATTTACATATTGGGAGTTTGGGCATATATACCGACAACGAAGTGGTTTGGGACACCAAACCACTTCGAGTCGAGTATATACTCGCGTGAAAAGGTTGGGCAAAGCCCAAACCTTTTCGGAAGCGGTATAGATTAATTCGTAAATTGATTATTGTTAAGGCCCAACCTCCCGGTACAGGGTAGTAGGTATTTGGTATATGGATTTTTGGAAGTCCTACTACCCAATACCCATTACTTGATACAACGTGAGGTTGTGACCTCCAGTCATTGAGCACTCAACTCGGCCCCAACTTCACGTTACATAGGGAAAACCATAATTCGTGGTTTCAAAAAAATGTGTTAACATGCGCCTCCTTTGCCAATCATTGCTTTGCCTCCTGATCATCCTGAGTGTGGTCTCTTGTTCGGGGCCCCGTCAATTGCAGCGACCTATGGAAAAGTACCAGGAATTGGTGGAACAAAAACGATCGGTGCTCAGCATTCCCATCGAACTGAGCATCACCGAACTCGAGCGCACCCTCAATAAACAACTCGACGGAGTAGTGTACGAGGATAACGATTTTAAAGACGGTGATAAAATGAAGATCCGGGCCGAAAAGAAAGAGCCCATTCGCGTTAGCATTGATTCCCAGGTGATCTCTTACCAGGTTCCGGTCGACCTCAAGATCCAATACGACGCGGGCCTTACGGTCCTGGAAGCAAATGGCGAGATCAGCATGGATTTTAAGACCGCCTTCCGCATCCGGGAAGACTGGGCCATCGAAACTGAAACCGCCGTTGAAGGGCACGAATGGATTCGCACCCCCCGTGTGCGCATGGCGGGCATCAGTATCCCCGTCGGATTCATTGCCAACCTGGTCCTTAACAACAGCCGTCAGTACATTGCCCGCAGCATCGACGGCATGGTACGTGAACAGGGAGGATTGGAAAGCCTCGTAGCCGACACCTGGCAGCAACTTTACGAACCCATGCTGGTCTCCCCCGAGTACAACACCTGGCTGCTGGTCAACCCCCAGCGGATTGGCATGTCCCCCATAACCACCATTAAAGACTCGCTGTACACCCAACTATTAATCGAAGGCAAACCGACGCTTTCCGTAGGGCCCAAGCCACAGGCCCTGCAGGCAACTACCTTGCCACCTTTTAAAGAAGAACCACAGACATTCGAAGGATTCCTGATCAATATCGGAGCCACCATTTCCTACGACGAAGCAGAGCGCCTGGCCCGCGAATCCTTAGTAGGGGAGACCTTCACCTCGGGAAAACGCGCCGTCACCGTCGAGGATATTTCGCTCTGGGGACAGGAAGACCTGGTGATCGTCAGCACCAAACTCAGCGGCTCCTACAACGGAGAGATCTATCTCCAGGGGCGACCCGTCTATGACCTCAACGACAATGCCATAGAGCTGCGCGACCTGGACTACACCCTAGATACCCGCAACTTCCTCTTCAAAAGCGCCGGCTGGCTCCTCAAAGGCACCATCAAGAACCGCATCCAGGACAATATGAACTTCCTCCTCGAATCCAACATTAAGGAGTCCAAAAAGCTGATGGAGCAGCAACTCAACAATTACCAGCTCGCTCCCGGTGTCCGCATGACCGGTCGCGTCGATGAACTCACCATCCGCGATGTGTACGTACTGCGCGAAGGGCTAAGCGCCGACGTCCTCCTCTCCGGAGCGATCAAGATCGATGTAAAACAATTGGACGGGGAACGGTAGACGGTTCACGGTTCAAGGTTCAAGGTCCAAGGTTCAAGGTCCACGGTCCACGGTCCACGGTTTGGATGTACTGATAATTGCTACATGGAACCCATCAGGCCACAGCTTTAGCTGTGGTGACCGGTATTCAAAATTAATATATACCCAACCACTTTAGTGATAGAGTGAAGGCTCTACGCGCTACGCTCAATGCCCGACGCTCGGCGCTCCACGCAAATCTGGGCAAAGCCTTGGACTCACGTCAATTTAATCAAATCACCACCCAGAGCAATTCCCTGCGGTCTCTAGGTTCTCTCCAGTCCCTTCAAGTCTCTGCAAGTCTCCCTACAGCCCCGCCTCCTGTGTCACCACATTCACCCAACGCCCGGCCTGATAGGCCGAAATACTATTATCGTACATGGCCGTACACGAGGTTCCCGGCAGATAGAAGCGACCCTGGTAGGCAGCATTCAACCGCACCCGGTACGTGTGGCTGCGTCCACGTGACAGATCGAAAAACGTGTTGACCCGGTCGTCGCGAATGTCCTGGTATTCGTAGGCACTCTGGGAGGCTCCGCTGAGTTCGTCCAGGCGGGTATTGATGATCTCCCAGCCCGAGGGGAAGACCTGATCGAGCGCCAGCTCATCGTACGAAACGGGGCGTTGTCCCGGGTGAGTGACGCGCACTTCCGCCTGGAAATCGCGACCCTGCGGTATGGATGCCGGATCCAGCGGGGTGCCGTCCAGGTTCAGGAAGTTGACCTGCATCTGCAAGTCGTTGGTCTGGCCGGTTTCTTCACCGGGCAGGGGTTGACCTTCCATGATCAAACGAGCAAAAAGGCGGTTGCTGCCGGGATTGGTAACCGCGATCCGGTTACCACCGTTTTGCAATTGATTGGTGATATCCAGCTGTAGGAAGGGGCGCTGACTTCCTGCATCCTGTTGGTTGGTGCCGTTAACGGCGTAGTTTATCCGGAAGGTTGAGCTGACCTCCGAGTCGCCTACGAATTTTGCTACCGCCAGCAGGGCGTAGGCCATTTCCTGCGTACTCAGCCAGTACTGGCTGCTCATTTGATCAGAAATATCCTGGACGAGTTGCCCGGCTTCATCATCGCGTTCCAACAAGACCAGTGTTTCCAGCAGCATGGCCTGATCGCGAAGGGTGGAGCCATAAGTGTAACTCAGTTCGCGGTATTCGGGTACTTCGAGGTCAAGTCCGTCCACCAGATCGTTGGCAATATTATCCTTACCGCTGAGCGCGTACGCGGCGGCTAGTCGCCAGCGGGCAGCAGCACTTAGTGATGCCTGCTCCCGCAATTGGTTCATGGCGCTCAGGTCGGCCGATCCGGCCAGGGCCAGGGTATACAGACGGTAGGCCTGATCGAGTTGATTTTGCCTTGCGGCAAAAGCAGACCGGTTGGGGGCGGTGGGTTGCCATTCGCGGGATGCTTTTTGCTGGAAGCGTTTCCAGTCATTCAACAAAGAGGGGGGAATGCGGTATCCGGCTTCCCGGGCGGCAACCATGAAGTGGCCGGCATAGGTTGTTCCCCAGGTATTGGCGTTGGTGCCCCCCGGCCAGTAGGCCAGACCTCCATCAGCTCCCTGGAAGGATTGCAGACGCTGCACGGCGGCCTGAATGCGTTCGGGAATGCCTTGCTTTTGCTCATCGGTTAAATCCAACAGACGATCCGCGAACAATTGCGGGAAGGCGGCTGAAACGGTTTGTTCCACGCAGCCATACGGATAGCGCAACAATTGATTGATCCGTTTGCCCAGGTTCATGGGCGGGATATTGGATACCTCCAGGTAAGCCTGTCGGGTAGTCACCGTTCCGATGGGTGTAAATTCGGGTGACCAGGTTTCGCCTCCGTCCACCACGGTCGCCACGGATCTGGTTTGATAGGGGTTCGGGTTGCGAACGGCTATTTCGATGTCCTGACTGGCTTCCTGGCCGTTACCACTGGCCTGAATCCGAATGCGGGCTATGCCCGTACGGTTTCCGACCTGAAGGGGAATGGAAGCCAGCTGATTTCCCGCACCGCGGAATGAGATCCGCTGGGAAGCTCCTTCGGGCAGGGAAACCAGATTCGACGCGTCAGACACGTCAACCGTCACATTGGTGATCCGTGGATCATTCACAAACACGTTTACGGGCAGATCCAGGGTTTCCCCCGGGCTTAATACCCGTGGCAGGGTAGCCAGCACCATCAGCGGACTGGTTACGGGAACCCGCTTCTCGGCCTTGCCGTAAGCTTTGCCCGAGCGGGCAACCACCATGGTGCGAACTGCTCCCACGTAGTTGGGCATGGTGATCTCGTGCTTATTAGTTTTACCCTTCTTAAGCTCAAAAGGCCCCAGGTGACGCACTACCGGTTCGAACCGGTTAGCATCGGGTTTGGCGGCAGCGGGGTCAACGGCTCCGTCACCACCGACAGATAGGATATTCGACAGGTCACCACCGGTTGCTCCCAGCACCTGATCGTAGAGGTCCCAGGTGCGAACGCCCAACGCCTCCTTGGCGTAGAAGTGTCCGTGCGGATCGGGAGTCTGGAATCGGGTAAGCCCCAGCAGACCTTCGTCGACAATCGCCAGGGTATACGACATCGCCTCTCTGTTCGCTTCGCTCACCTCGACGGTAAAGGTACCTTCCGGCCGCAATTCATCTGGCATGGCGATCCTGGGTTCCAATACAGTTGCCGGATCTTCTACCATGATGGGGAGTACGCCGTACATCCGGATGGGCAAGTCATTGTCCACCTGTTGATGGGGTTGTATCAGGGCTACGTGAGCATATACGTTGGGCGACATGTCGGGGGTAGTGGTAAAGGTAATAGTGTTTTCCCCTTCGGTTGATGCTTGCCAGAAGGACTTTACTACTCCACTACCATTTTCGATGGTCACCAGTGCGCGTCCGGCCTGGCCACTGGGAATGGTGAGGGTAACCTGATCACCCACCTCGTAGGCATCCTGGTCAGCACTGAAATTCAGCATGGCTGCTTGCTGCCGCTGTACACTATTATCGTCACCGTACCAGGGGTAACCAGCGTAAAGGAAATCGCCGGTGCAGTGCCCGCTTTCCTCGTCGCAGATACGCACGAAGTAGCGACCCCAATCATCGGGAGTCAGCGTCCACTGGGCTTGTCCCTGAGCGTTGGTTACCAGACGGGTGCTGGCAACGGGGCTGTAGTTCGAGCCGGTATTAAAGCGTCGCATATTATCGTAGCCGTCGTCCCACCACCAGCGCCAGTCCACCTTGTACATCCGGGCACTGACAGATCGGCTACCGACCGGGCGGCCCTGCGGATCGACGGTGACGATTTGCAGAGTACCTTCTTCATCGACTTCCAGGCGTGGTTCCTGGTACTTGTTGCGGGGGATTTCTACCCCGGCGTAGACCCGATACGGGGAATAGGGAACCGAATAGCTGTCGGTGCTGAAGTCGCCACCGCGTTCGAATACGCGACTGCGAAGTGCCGCCCGCATCATGCCGGGAGCACTGTTGTCGGAGGGCAGATCCCAGGTGAAGGTTGCCCGGCCTGATCCATTCAGCATATTGTCGAAAAGAACCTGGGCTTCGTTCTGCTGGTACCTGCGGGCGGGATCATCAAAGGAATAGGTACTGTAATTATCGAAATTCGTTCGGGTGGGAATAAGCTGTGCCTCAACCCTTGCTTTTAGTCCCGAAGCCGGCGACCCCATCAGCCATTTGGCCTCGAGGTCAACGGAAATAGGATTTTGCCCGATAATCTGCTCGGCACCGACGTCCAGGTCGATTTCCAGACGATTGGGTTTAACGGTCTCTATGCGCAAGGTACGCTCAAAGGTGGCACCCCCGGCTTCCACGATGGCCCGCCACGAGCCCGTTGGTGCATCGGGAGGTGTGGTGAAGTGCAGGGGATACATTTTACCGACCTGCTCAACCACCGTGCGTTCCAGGTGTCGCTGCCCCCGTGCGTTGACTACCTCAAACTGGATGGGATACTGTGCGGGCAGAGGATTGGCGGAATCGTCGAGGATGAATTCCAGAAAGACGGAGTCACCCGGACGCCAGACGCCACGCTCCGCGTACAGGAATCCCTTCAGGCCTTCCTGTGTTTCCTCTCCACCCACATCGAATCGGCTGAGGGGCAGTGATTCGTTTTCCACGAGACGCAGATAACCGGTCTGGTCATTGGATTGAACCACCAGCATAAAGGGTTTGCGGTCCAGTGCAATCTTAGCAATACCATCTCCATTGGAGGTAGCCTGGCCAATGGGCTGTTGTTGATAATCGAAAACCCGAACCGTTGCACCGGATACGGACTTACCGGAGCGCAGGTCCGTAACAATGGTCGTCACCTCATTGGTAGTCCCCATTTTGGCAATCAGTCCCAGGTTGGAGGCCACCACATTGCGGCTGACAAAACGGTCGGCATTGTAGTATTCCGGGAAGCAGGGATCCTCGCGATTCTGGTAGGAATAATCATCGTAGTACCCCATGATGCCGTACCAGCTATCCATGATACTGCGCTGGCCATTCGGGTCCATCCCGTCGTTATAGTAGCCATAATCCTCCCGGAAGGAAATGCGGGAAGCGGCCTGAGCGGCGCATTCGGTCACTGCGTGTTCCGGACGAAAACCTATGCGGATGGAGTAGATGGCCTTATCGTCCCGGGCTACCAGATCCTTGAGGTCCAGTGCGTACCGTGTCCAACGCGTGCCGGATGCGTCGGGGTTCAACTGGACCAGGTCGACCTCCTCGGTACGGATTATGGTTCCCACCTGCTGCATATTGGACGAACCGTTCAATTGATTGGATTGCAGGAATTGCAGCACATTATTGTTGTACACTTTAAAGATCTCGACGACCACCTTGCGCAGACCGATCGCTTCGAACGGAAAGAGGAGACCTTCAGTTTCGGGCATGATGACCCCTTCTCCGACCAGACGGACCTGCGGACGGATCTCGGCAAATTCCACCGTCCGGTTGGCGGTGGTACCCAGGCGGGTGCCGGCAATGTTGCGAATGTTCTCACTGATGCGTACCTGGACCACTCCGTTGATCGAATTGGCAGGGTAGGCCTTAATGGTGTTGTTATCAGTCAGAAAACGGAAGTTTCCATCGTATCCGTCCACGGTGATCAGGCCATCCAGGTTCTGTTCGCTATCAATGGGGTCAGAAAAACGGAGTTGCAGGTGTTGACCGTCGCGGGCTACCACCTCGGCCGACTGCAGGGAGAATTCCCCCAGGGGAGGCACCTGGATGGTACGTGACTCCTTTACGCCGGAACCTATGGGGTTACCGTTCCAGTTTACGGTAACGGACTGCGGATTATCGGTGCGTTCAATGCCTTCAATAAAAAAGGTGTGTTCCCGTCCATCAGCCGAGTGGTTCCAGCGGATCGAGAGGTTGCGGTTGCCCTGTTTTGCCGAAAGGCAGGACGCTACGTTTGCTTCCGATGCCTGATCCGCCGTGAAGGCGGTTCCCAGTAATTCCTGTTTACTCAGGTCGTTGAGTTGTACGGCTTGCAAGCCTTCAATATCCACTTGCAGGTATTGATCACGAGTCCGGAATTCGAAGTGGAACGTTTTGTTCTCTTTGGTTGCTTCCGCAAAAAGGTCACCGAGATCCAGATCGGCCTCGTAGGTAGTGGACGACTTCAGGGACTGGTCAGGCTGGAAGAAGAGGGTGCGTCGGTTTTCCCAGGTCAGGCTTCCGGAAACAGCAGGGGAGAGGCTGAGCCATTTTTTGGCGGCAGCCGAACCAATCTGATCGGCAGCTACCACGTCCTGTGCGAGCTCGATCCGGATGGGTGCCGTTTTGGAAATAGTTCCACTTGTGTAGGCGAACACATAGGGATTGACGTCGGCAATGGATTGTACGTCGGTTCTCTTTTTGCTACAGGTTGGCAGGATTAGCAGCATGGCAACGGCCATGAACCATTGGGAAGGGCGGGTCAAATACAGCATGTTCCTTGGGTTGGTTGCGATTGTTTTCCCTTCCAAGATAACATAAGCGAGCTGTATTTAAATGGAAGGGGCATTTTTATTTCGCGGAGTCAGTAATTGAACTTTGCTCATGATTCTGATCACGTTTTTGGGTGGTCATCAAAACCCATTGTATTATTCTTGTGTTAACAACCTAAAACCAATACCTAATACTGTTAGATTTCCATGGAGCCCATTTTGCCTTTATTTCCCTTGCAATTGGTTGTATTTATTGGCGAGCCACTCAATCTTCACATCTTCGAACCGCGCTACCGTCAGCTCATTCACGAATCGGAAAAGACGGGGCAATTATTTGGTATTCCGGCCTTTATCGACGGAAAGGTCATGCAGGTCGGTACCAAAATGCGCCTCGCGAAAATTGAGAAAACGTATCCGGATGGAAAGATGGATGTGCGAACGGAAGGTGTAAGTCTTTTCCGGATCACGGAATTGTACAATCCCGCCCCCGACAAACTCTACAGCGGCGCCTCTGTTCAGGAACTACCGGTGGAGATGCAAGGGGATCCAGCGCTGGCTGAACGTATACTCGAACGGGTGAAAACCTTATTTCAGCTGCTGAAAATCGATAAGGAACTACCGGTTAGGCCCGAAGAACTCTCGACGTACGCTCTGGCGCACCACGTGGGTTTTTCACTGGAGCAGGAATACAATTTCCTGTGCATCACGTCGGAGGTAGAGCGACAGCAGTTCATGATTGCCCATCTGGGGCAGTTTATCCCCATGGTCCGAGAAGCCAATCGCCTGCGCCAGCGGGTAAAAATGAACGGACACTTCAAAAATATTATACCGCCAGAATTTTAGGAGCCGGGCCAATCTTCGGCAAAAGTGATAAATCCCAGTGGATTGGTTCGACTGCCTGAATTAGGTGCTCATTATCAGTATGTTGCATGATTGGTTGGCTGTCAATGATTTGCAGAATAGCGAAAAAATGGCTATATTTGATTTCGTGCGGATAGGGCTGTAAGATTTGTTCTCTCCTATCAATGAGTCCCATGAATACTTCTCAACCAATTGACGCAGCGGGCTTTCGCTGCGGTTAGCCGATCCGCTCTTTATTGCATTTACGACACCCTCTCTTCACCAAGCTGCAGGCTTTATGCCGGCCAGCCCATGTAGTTTTCGGGGGTATTATCTACACAAATATTTTATGCTTATGAATGATGGAATCAAAAAAGTGAAGCTGCTGCAAATGATGCCCCACAAGGTGTTGGTCCAGTTCGTTGACACTGGTCGCACTTGTGAATTTCCGCGACGTAGTTTCATGCGCCGCCTGGATTTGGGGTTGTTTGAATTAGTCAACCCGGAGGCGATTCCTTCAGTATTGTAAGAGAATCAGCGGCCGGGCTTACACTAACCAATCAGGCCCGGCTATTTGCAGCAATCCCGCACGGTCATCGACGGTGCGGGATTTTTTGTTATACCGCCTGATGATCTTTATCGTATTCCTCTTTATTGGCATCCGCTCCTTTGCGCTTGCGGAAGGCAACGTAGAGCATTACGGCAGGGATCAGAATCAGGCTCAGGGTAACCAATGCCATCATCAGGTTGGCCGTACCCCAGTTGATCAGTGTTATCATGTTTGTTTTAGTTGGTACTTTCTAAATTTGAAGACTTCCCGGAAGCGCGTTAATGACTTTTGTCACTGTGGGTGGTGATCTTTACCCCGCAAGATTGGGGAGTGCCCGTTTTACCGGTTGCTATGGTCTCACCTTGCCGTCTGATTTCTGATTTCCGGATTGCAGCACCTGCCTTTTGATTCGACTTAGCGACTGTGGCGTAATCTTCAGGTAGCTTGCTATGTATTGTTGCGGCACCCGTAAAGCAAGGTCGGGATAGCGTTCAAGAAATACCCGATACTTATCTTGGGCGGTCCCGAAGTTTAGGAAATCGTTGTCCTTAAGTTTGTTGAGTAAGGTAGCCTCGGTCAGGCTCTTGGAGAGAATGAAAAGCTGTGGTATGTCTTCGTTAAGCCGTTGCCAAACGGTTTGCTGTATGGTGTGCACACGAGTTGGAACGACTGCCTGAAAGGCATTCTCGCTGGGGGTGCGGTTGTAGTAACTTTCCAGTTCTACGAGGAACTGGCCGGCACGGGAGAAGTATTTAGTAACCTCCCGCCCGTCAGTGTCAATGGCGAAAACGCGGAGTATACCCGATTCCACAAAGGCCACCTCCCGGCATACATCACCGATTTGAAGAAGGCTTTCTTCGGTTGCCAGATCTCTCGTAGCAAATGCTTGCCGGACACGCTTAATATTCGGGGTCGACAAAAAGCCTCCGAAGGAAAGAGCTGCTCCTAAGGTATCCATATGTACTATTTGACTATTCCTAAAGCTAAGACACTTTCGGCACAAGCCAGAATAGCTTCTTCCGGTGTGCCCGGATTCCAGTCTAATTGATCAACGGCTTTGCGGTGGTCGACCCTGCGTTCCAGTCCCAGGTCGATCAGAATGGGTTTGAGGGATGCATCGAAATTTGAAAAGAGCCGCACGGCAAAGTTGGGTAATTTCCTTTTGGGAAACGTTCGATTGGGATAGGCTTTGCGCAGGGTATGGGCAATGTCGGTAAAGGAGGCAAAACCGGCACTACCCACGTACCGTTGATTGGCGGCACCGGGTTGTTCCATGGCCCGGATCAACAGGTCGGCCACGTTCCGTACATCGACGATGTCGAAACCGATCCTGGGGATGGCCGGTACGGAACCGTCCAATTGTTTGATTACCATATTGGCGGAGGTGCCAAAATCCTCCTCTAATACGGGACCCAAAATAGCTCCCGGACAGACGGTACTAAGTTGCAAGCCTGAATCATCTTTCTCGATAAAGTTCCAGGCAGCCCGTTCGGCGAGGGTCTTGCTACGAAAATAGGGGGTAGTATCCCGATAATTGTCGGGGTCGGTCCAATTGTTTTCGTCGTAAGTGCCACTTTCCTGTCCTTTGGGTTTGCCATAAACGATGGCCCCCGATGAGGACGTCAGGACCACCCGTTTGATACCTTTTTTGGCGGAAGCCTGTAAAATGGCCAAAGTGCCATCGACCGCAGGACGGATCAGATCCTCCTCTCGCTTCGGCAGGGTGCGCGGAAAAGGGCTGGCAATATGCTGCACATAGGACACTCCTTCGAGGTGTTCTTCCCAATCGACCGGATCGGTCAGATCGGCCCGGGCGAAAGTAAGGCGGTCGATATTTTTGGTATGAGCAGCAATGACTTTACGGATAGCATCCGCCCGGTCGAGGTTCCGCATGGTGCCCAATACCTGATATCCTTTATTTAGTAATTGAATGGTGGTATGGGAACCGAGGAAGCCGGTAACGCCGGTAAGTAATACGGTGGTGTTCTGTGGCATGGTCCTTGATTTATACCGCTTCCGAAAAGGTGTGGGCTTCGCTTGACCTTTCCACGCGAGTACATACTCGACTCGAAGTGGTTTGGTGTCCCGGCACGAAGTACTGCAGAGCAAAACTACTTCGTTGTCGGTATATTTGCTTTCGCAAAATGCAGACCATTTGTGATACCGGAGTTACCATTTGGTAAAAACTGTACTATGGCTTATTACCCTGCTACCTTCCGTCAAAACTCGGAGTAGAGCACCTCCTCATTTAATTCGACCCGGGTGACGTGTTTGGTGGAACCGAAGGGATCTAATGGCGTCCAATGGCGGGCATAGTAAAGCTTGACGGGTTTGCCGGTAAAGTCGGTCTTCCAGTTGTTAGCGGAAATTCCGTTTTCCGTGCCACGGTTAATGTAAAAGCGGCGATCGTCTTCGGCCAGTTTAAGGAATACGTCTCCTCCCGGAGTATTGGTTTCTATCACACCCGTCAGTGTACCCATAACCAGCTCACTTTTTTCCAGGCTGGGATTCATAATAGGCCCCAGTGACAGGATGACGAAAAGTAGAAAGGCACAGCCGAAAATGCGTAAGAAGGTTTTCATCGGTGTTGTTTTGTAGGCAAAACGTTACAACTACTTCTTACGTGTGGAATCATGAATTGTTAACAAGGTACCCGGATGACCGGTCAGGGAACATCCGGGTATCTTTTGCCGAAAGGCTACAGGTCCTTACCCTGCTCTGCCAGATTGAGTAAATCGACCATCGTAAAATGGGCTTTACCATCGTGTGCGTCCAGGCCGATACCGGAGGGCCGCCAGTCCCGATTCGTTCCGAGAAACGATCGGTTGTCGAGCTCCATCAGGCCCATCATGACCTCCCCGACAATCGTGGCGCCTACGGGCCCCAGGCCTTCACCTTTGCTGGTTTTACCGTGGTTTTCCTCCCGTCCGATCTCCTCGGCTTCCGCCAAAATATAGTACCAGAGTGGTGTGCCGGCCTCCAGGTGGATGTGGTGACCGTGCAATAGATTCTGGATCTTATTTTGCACGTCATTGATCTCGTTATCGGTACGGTTCACGGCCCGTGCAACGCTTTCGCCGGAGGGAAGCAGGAAGCTCTGCCCTCTGCGCAGGTTGCGGGTTGCTAATGATTTATCTGCTGCCGGACCGTTGATGAAGGGTAAGGCCAGCAAAATATTGGCCATCTGCCCGTCTAATTGTTCAGCTCGTTGAAAGCTGCCGTCAAAATCAAAGAAACCCTGCCAATCTACTACCTGAGCGAGATTGCTGATCGCACTGAAACCTCCGCCAACCGACGGGTCGAATAGGGATTTCTCCGGTGCACCGGGTTGCAGAGATACATTCTGAGCGATCATACTGTGCCCGAACCGGTAAGCAGCCACCGAGAATTCTACGGGTATGAATGGCTGATCGTTGGGCGGACAGTACCACTGGCGACCCTGTCCGAGCATTCGGTCGACCATTGCCTGTCCGCACATGTGCGGCAGGAACTCGTGAATGACAATCCACTGATAATGCCAGGTGACCAGGCTACGAGCCTCCTCGTACACTTCGATAGCGGGGTAGGAGGGGTGCTGGTTGGCGACGTGTTGATAGACGTAATTGTAGAACCGGATAAAAGCCAACTGTAACTGCGATATGATGCGGTTTTCGTCATTGCGCGGATCGCCGATCAGAGCTGTGCCCCTGCCGTTACGTGGCAGATCATGGATTTCCAGATTAGGCCCCTGACCCAGGTTGTTATTGGTCTTGCCGGTAAGCAGATATAAGCCCCGACCGTTCGGGTCGTCGTAAAGGTAGGGGTTGGCTTCGGGCCCGCCGCCAAATACACAGTCCAGATCGAGGGTAGGAGTGCGGACGTTTTCAATCGATTCGGGCTCGTTGATCCGGCTGAAATTGGATGCCGTATCGAAGGTGATGTCGTGGTCGATAAACTGCCCCAGGAAGATCATTCCGAGGGGAACCGACTTAGTGCGTTTGGGGTCGCCCTGGGTACGCATGGGACCCTCGGGGCCACCCAGAGCTTCCAGCCACTTTGGGGCGGTATACAGCGGGGGTAATTGAGGGAACATGCGGCCGAAGCGGCCAACCTTGGGTTCGTGGTGATGGCGCACGTTGCACAGGCGATTCTTGCCCGCGAAACTGTGCCGTCCGTGGTGTGCGGTACGAGACATACGTATGGGTTTATGGGTTGAGAATACCACAAAGGGGGTAGGCAGGCCATTAACTTAACAGCGTTCCCACGTTCCTTTGCGGAAATTAAAAGTCTTGGAACTACTGTAATTGTTGCTAATGAAAGGAGTGTGTGCTTAGAACAGGAGGTGTGTAGGATGGAGTGTGTGAATTAAACGATTCACCAACTCAATATATTGTTTATTTTTTGAAATGACAAGATACGACTTTCGATGGACGGCTCAAGGCCTCTGCCTGCGCCGTGGCTTCGGCAGTCAGGCACGTTACATAACAAAACCTTGGACTAGTGCTAAACCGGGCAGACCTGTGAAATATGGAATCGACCCCTTTCTCCAATTCTCCCTTTCCCCAACTCTCCCATTCCCCTTTACCCTCCCACCGATGGTTGTTCGAGTCTGCCCAGGATGCCGGTGACGAAGCGTTCGGAATAGCCGGCCAGGAAGCACCATACCAGTAGTTTTCCGGTGTTTTGCATTCCGTCGGGAGTCACCTGCCGAAATTGCTCCATGAGGGTCATGTTCTTGGTTTCGGGATGAATGAAATTGGGAAAGAGATTGGTGGTCAGCAATCCGTTACCGCCGTCGCCGGAAAGAATGCCCGACATAAAGAGCAGGTAGGCAATGCCGGCCATGACCGTGCCGTACATGATGGGCATCATCAGTGTAAAGACCTTAAAGGGACCATCCAGACCAATGGAGAAGTGTGATTGTTCTAGTATCTGTCGCAGAAGGGAAACGCTGGCCCCGAGTGCTCCCAAGATAATGGTGAAAAAGAAAGCACCCACCCGAATACCTCCTTTGATGGATCCGAGTAAGAATAACAGGCCCATAAGTGCCACCAAGCCAATCTGAATATAAAAAATGAGGCGCAATGCTTTAAGGTCTGTAGTCTTTGGCATAACCGTTGGATTGGTATGGACCTTAAGGTAACTATATTTTGGTTGGACCTTCTCATTCAAAAGAGCTCAGTAAAAATACTAGTGATCCAGTCGCATCATGGTACCCATGGAAGCTGCTGCATCTTTGCGGATTTCGCATTCGTCACTGACCAGTTCCATAAAGGCCATATCACCTTCCAGTTCGAAGGAGTAGATACCTTCCATTCCGGCGCAGGCGTCCTCTTCATTGGTGCTGCGGATGAATAGACGTCCCTCGGTGTAGATATAATCGGATTCAAACTCAATAGTGCCATCCGCTCCGAGGTCCATGGTCACCGTAAGATCTTCATCGAATTCCAGGATGGCAGTTTCTTCGTTCCCTTCCTCGTTCTCAGCTGTCCACTGCCAGGTTCCGACAATGTCTTGTGCGGATAGGGTAGTGGCCAGGCACAGGCCCAGTATGGTGAAAAGCGTTTTCATTGGTTATTTGGTTTATGGTTTCACCTGTGGAAATGGTCAGGCGGTCATTTGTTCGATTGCCAGGGAGTAAGTGGCCGGAAGAACTATAGCGACGAAGAGGTTTTGACATGGCATAACCTCCTTTTCCACCCTTGTTCCGGTACTGGGCTTAAGCGCGTAGAGTATTATGCATAGGGTGTGGAGCGTGAACCGTCATACCCACCATTAAAGCGGAGGATAGGATGGTTTATTTTGGCGAAAGCCAGATTGAGAGATCAGAGGTTTGAAGTCAGAGATTAGAAGTAGCAATATTCAGGTAGCATGAAGTAATTCAACATGTAGCATTGAGCATTCATCATTTAACGATGACCATCCGCTTCGTATCGATGAGTTTACCATCGATAATGAGGCTGTATTGGTAGGTACCCCCCGGGAATGTCCCCGTTTTCAGGTGGAGTGTGGAACGTCCGCTTTGCGTCAGTTCGATCTGGCGAACGACTTTTCCTTCCACCGTAGAAAGGTGAATACTGGCTGTCTGGTAGCCGGGAGGTACGAAGTATTCGATGTTGGTTTCGCGGCGGAACGGATTGGGGCTATTCTGTTGGAGGATGGGGGTCAATTGGAGGGCTGTGGTTGCCTCCGGGGTACTTCCTTTTGCGAGTAATTCGTCGACCAGGGTTTCCAACGCATCCAGTTGGGCTTTCAGCGTCTGGTAATCGATGTAGAGTTGGTCGTAGCGCTCCTGTGAGAACTGTACTTCTGATCGCAATTCCTCGATCTCGAGCTGCTGCTCCTGAGTGGCTTTGACCAGCGGTGCTAAGCAGGTGCTGCAACGCAAAGTGAAGGGGACTATGGAGCTCCCGTGGTGATGGATGCCGGTAATGGCATAGTCAGGGTCAGCGGTGGCTGGTAGGATGTCGGCACCGTACCGTAGGTCATGGATGGGATTGGTTTTGCCGGAGGTGTTGGTGCCGAGCAGCCTGGTGTGCTGAAACCGGCAATCCGACAGGGCCTCCATACCTAGCGGACATATAACCGGACGCCGGGATTCCCCGCCTGATAGCCGTGGCAGATCAATTTGCTCAGGCTCAAGCGTGAGTTGTGCGCTCAACGGACTGGTCGACCATCCAATTAAAAGAAATACAAAGAACAGGGTTCTTAAGGCGATCATAGTAGAACAGGTTGTGGTAGATGGGCCGTACGGCACTATTGTATTACGAAGTTCAGGTGGTACGGTTTCATGGTGCTTGTCTGGCTATCGGGACGGAATTACTATCTTACTTAAGAAGACATCTTAACCGTCAATCACCTTTTGCTGATGAAACACCTTCTCCTTTTTCTCTTGCCATGGCTATTCGTAGCCGACTTACAGGCGCAGCCAACCGAACCGCAAGCCCGCATCGACAGCCTGGAAGCCCTTTTTGCGGAAGCAGAACCCGGATTTGATAAAGTTGATTATTGGATGGGCATACTTCGCGAGTCTTTATTCATTGGGGACCGTGACTTATTTGAGGAGACGATCGCCAGGGGAAAACAACTTGCGGAACAATACAATGAACCAGCAGCCATGGTCGCGGCCATCATATTGGGGGATAATGTCATTGCCTTTCGGTACGAAGGTGACGGTGAAAAAGCCGTGCGACTTACCAAGGAAGGCCTGGATCTGGCGCTTACTACCGATGACCCCGACCTGATCGCCTTTGCCCGCTATCAATACGCCGAGAACCTCTCCTACGAAAAGGGTGCTTTTGAGGAGGCCAGGGAGATACTAGAAGCATCTATCGCTGATTTTGACGACCGGGTCACCCTGAAGAACAAAGGAAATACGTACAAGAACCTGGCTTATGTCCAATCCCAGTTGGGGATGAATGAAGAGGCCCTGCAAAATTATGAGCTGGCGCTGACCACCTTCGAGGAAGTAGCCACCAACCCGGATAAGCACCACCGTCTGAACCGGGTCAGCGCCATGTATGCTGACGGAGGCATCAATAATGTGTCGCAGACGATTGTGTACCTGGGTCAGGCCTACCAAAAGGTAGGAAATATGGACATGGCCCTGAAAACCTTCCAAAGGAGCGTTGCTTATTGCATTAAGCACAACTTGGAGGAAAACCAGGCCTGGACGATGGGGCACCTGGCGAAATTGCAGGCTCTGGAAGGTAAGTACGAAGAGGCCATTACCAATTTGAACATTGGCATTCAGATCTTCGAAGGTCTGGGCTACGAAAAGGATGTGGTCGAATTCTACCAGGCGCTGGGGGATATATATCTGGATCTGGGGGAAGCTCAGCCCGCTTTGGAGTCGTTTGATAAAACCTACGAATATTACGATCGGGTAAGGGATTCCCTGCGTGTAGTGCAGGCCGTCATCCGCCAGTCGGATGCTTACCTGCTACAGGATAATTTGGAGAAGGCCTTCGCGGTCCTGGAAGATGCAACACCCATTGCGGAGGGGTCGGGGGTGGTGATCAATATTATTACCCTGAAAAAGCAAAAGGCCCGGGTGTTGAGTCGACAGCAAGCCTGGGACGAGGCGGAACCCCTGCTGCAGGAGGTGCTCATCTATTGTCAGGAACGGGATCGTCCAAACCTGGAGGCGGAAACTTATTTCGACCTGGCCAATATCTATTTCCAGCAGGGTCAGTATTCGAAGGCTATCGCTACCCACCAAAAGTCTATTGCCCTGGCGGATACCCTGAACCGGGCGGAGCTGAAACAGGAAAATTACGAGGCCTTATCGAAAGCCTACGCCAGGGACGGAGATTACGAGTCGGCCCTGGCAGCTTACACGACCTTTCACACCCTGACCGATAGTATCTATACGGCCGGGGCCCAGGAGATCCTGCGGCAAGAGCAGGTTCGCCAAAATGTGCAGACTTTCCAGCAGGAAAAGGAGGCGGCTACACTGCAGGCTCAATTACTGCAATCGCGCAACCAGCTGTACCTGATCGTTGCGCTTGCCTTGTTGCTACTACTGGCGGTGGGCGGTTACCTGTTCGCCCAATTGCGCAAAGCCAAACAATCCCTCGAGAATAAGAATCAGGAATTAGAAGATCTGAATGCCACCAAAGATCGCTTTTTTGGGATCATCGGCCACGACTTGCGCAGTCCGTTGCTGGCCCTGGAAAGTGTGGGCAACCAAATGGAGTACCACCTGCGCAAGGGCAATACGGATAAACTGGTGAACTTGTCTAAGTTGATGGATACGACGACCCACCGGCTCACCGGCCTGCTCGACAACCTGCTGAATTGGGCACTGACCCAGCAGGGAACGCTGCCCAATAATCCGAGGCCCCTGCACATGCGGGAGCTCTCTCAGCAGGTACTCGACATGTTCGCCCTGCACGCCGCCAATAAACAGATCACGCTGGAAAATGCCATTCCCGATGATTTGCGGGTGCACGCGGATGATACGGGCATGCGGACCATCCTGCGTAATCTGATCAGCAATGCCATCAAGTTTACACCGCAAGGGGGGCAGGTTCGCCTTTCGGCAAAAAAAGAAGGAAGTCAGGTGCGAGTTCAGATCAAGGACACGGGAATCGGTATTCCCGGGGAGCATCTGGAGCATTTGTTCGAATTGAAAAAAGAACGAAAAGCCGGTACCGACGGCGAGCGTGGTACCGGCCTGGGCCTGGTGTTGGTCAAGGAGTTAACCAGCTTGAACCAGGGTGAATTGCTCATCGATAGCGAGGAAGGTAAGGGCACGGCCTTTACCGTCCGGCTGCCGGCAGCTTAATTCTTACGGGTCAGCTTCATACTGGCACTACCCTGTGCCCGGGGCGGACATTCATCGGAGACTATAGATGCCGTAACGGTATCCCCATCGACTACGAATTTGTAGACGCCTTTGGCGCCTTTGCAATCACCGACTTCGTCGGCAATGGTCATGGTGTTGTTTTCATACGTGTACTTACCGTGAAGTTCGGGATTTCCATCCGCACCAAAATCGATCTGGTAAGTGTTGTCGGCTTTAATGATCATTGCCATCGGCATATCATTGCCTTCCTGATCCTGCCCGGTCCAGGTCCAGGTGCCAACGTGATTCTGAGCGGAAAGCGAAACGGAAAAAGAAATAGCCATTACGGCTGTCAACAACAGTGAACGCATCATACTATGGGTGTTATGAAAGGTGAGTGAATAGGTTATGGTCTTCATAATCCGAAAACCTACTACAATCTACCTAAAAATGGGATGGGTCCGGGAGAAAAGTCTACCAGGCTCTTTTTTTATATAAGTCCAAGATAAGGCTGAACGGTTACCCTACGGAGAGTTTGTCACCAATGGTATCCGGGGTGGCACGAATGGTGACCCTAAAACGGGCCTGGGTTTAGAGAAGGGCGATTTGTCCGGGGCTGAGTACGAATTTTTAATGGCCGGATGTAGGGATTATTACGTACATTTTGGTAAAGAATGCGTTAACGCTGTTCGCTAAAACCCATAACACCTTTCCCGATGAAATATACCAGGTTCTTAAGTCTCCTGTTCTTATTGTGCTGCTCGTCGGTTCAGGTACGGGCGCAGGTCTGTTTTAATTTTTCCGTTTGCGGATTATACGACTTTGTGGTACCCACCACCGGCCATATGAAGGTCACGGTTACCGGGGCGGACGGTGGTAATACCTTTGATGCCTTTGGTGGTTCCGGGGGGCGGGTAGTGGCCGTGTTCGATGCGGTGGCCGGGGAAGTGGTTCGGGTCATCATTGGCTGCCCCGGCAGTGGTGGGACAACTGGTGGCGGCGGCGGTGGCGGCACGGCGGTGATGAAGTGCGGTTTTAACTCGGCCATTTGTAATATCGGTGCGGCCACCTTACTGGTGGTTGCGGGCGGTGGCGGCGGTGCGGCCCGTTGTTTGGATACGGAATTTGATGAAGATATACAGGAAGAGGTTTGCGTGGAGGACGTAGAGGGCGGCGGCGCATCTATTTTTACCGGAACGGGTTTTGGCGGTAATGCTGAATGGCCCCGTGGTGGTTCCGGTGGGGGCGGTGTATTATCGGCCGGTGTCAGCAATCTGAGTGGAACCGGCGGTGGTCAGGCCACCTTTGCGCTTATTTCTTCGGGGGGTATCCCTGCGACTAATTCGAGCGGTGGTGCCGGTGGTGCTGGTTTCGGCGGCGGTGGTGCCGGTGATGCCAATTCCACCGGTGGTGGTGGCGGTGGCGGTTTTTCGGGTGGTTGGGGCCGCGACTACGAACAGGCAGGTTATGCGATCGGTGATGGAGGTACCAATTTTGTGAGCAATACTGCCCGGAGCGTGCAGACCAACATCGGTGGCGAAGCGGGTGGCAGCGGCGGCGATTATTCGATGGGTACCGTACTTATCGAATGCATCAGCGGCGCTTATGGCTGTGATGACATAGATATTGAATTAACGGGTGAGGAGCTGGGATTCGGTACGCATACTTACCGCGCCGAGCGCAATCTGACCGCCAGCAACTGGCTGGACATCGGAGCGGATGTCGAGCTTACTGCCGGCGAAAGCATCCGGCTGTTACCCGGGTTTCGGACCTTTGCCTTGTCGACCCTGTCGGCCCGAATTGTTGATTGTGCGGCGCCGGAAGCGGCCGCCCGGTCCTACGGGGAATTGGTTCCGGTAGAAGTCCCGAACTCTGCGGAATCGCTTGATTTTCAAGTTTTTCCCAATCCCGTGGCCGACGTCCTGAATTATCGGCTGGCGGATATGGATCAGGTGGAACGGGTACTGCTCGTCGACCTGATGGGGCGGGTGATTCACGAAAGCGAATCTGTTATCGGGTATCTTAACGTCCAGGACATACCACCCGGAGTCTATTTACTGGTATTGGAGACCTCCAATGGCCGCCTGCAAAAGCGGGTGGTGAGGCCTTAGATGTGTCGGGTAGACAAGTGCAATCAGATACCAGGGGCTACCATCCGCTTGGTATCCATTCTTTTAGAAGTTAGAAGCCAGACAATAGACCTTAGACGAACTCAAATTAAATGGTCTAACATCTATTGTCTAGCTTCTCATAGTCTAGTTATCTATTTCTGCAGCACCATCCGTTTGGTATCCACGATCTGCCCTTCGATCACAAGCGAATAATTATAGGTGCCGGAAGGTAGGTTTCGTGTTTGCAGGTCTATGTTGGCTTTACCGGTACTTTCGAGTGCGATACGCTGTAATTCCTGTCCGTTGGCAGTCGTCACCACTAAGGTTCCTTTTTTGCCGAAAGGCAAATAATAACCAATGCGGGTCATGCCATTGGTGGGATTGGGTTCATTCTGTTCCAGTGAAGGGGCCTGGTTAAGGATGACGGGGGATTCCTCTTTTTGACTACCTATCATTTGCTCCATCATTGAGCGAAGCTCATCCAATTCAGTGTGTAAGTTGTCTATTTCCGCATTCCGACTTCCCAATTCCGATTTAAGATCTCTGACCTCCGATTTCAAACTTCTGATTTCAGTTTGTTGCTCCTGAGTCGCTTTCACCAATGGCACGACAAACTCCGCGTATCGCAGAGCATATCCCTCTCTGTCATGTGCAGGCTTACTAATCCCGCTAAAGTTATAGCCGATTTTTACAGCGGCTTGCTCTACTTCTTGGGCAATGAATCCACTGAATTCTATACGTTCGATGTCATACTTTCCATGATATTCATGAAATTGATTGTTAAAATGTCGATTGTAAAATGATTCCATTTTTGAAACATCAAAATGAAAAGTTATTGGTCTGAGTTCAGAAATAAATTCCATTCCTGGAACATTATCACGGATATTTGTTTTAAATCGGCCATCACTTGTAGCAGCAAAATTAACCTGACCTTCTATATCTGTGATTGAATTATTCCCAATCCTTACTTGATTACTGCCATCAGGTTGACTTTGAAAGCCATAGCCAGCAGCATTGAAAAAGTCCGTGCTGTCCCTAAAAGCTGCACATCCAATAGCAGTATTGTAATTGCCTATTTGATTCGAAAGAAGAGCATCTACCCCAAAAGCTACATTTGCATGCCCGGTGGTATTTGAAAATAGTGCCGATATTCCAGTCGCTGTATTGCTTAATCCGCTAACATTACCATGTAAAGCGTCTTTTCCAATTCCAGTATTGCCATGACCAGTTTTGTTTGACTTTAAAGCATCATGGCCCACTCCTACATTGCTTAATCCAATGGAATTTGAATTGAGGGCATTTTTTCCAAGAGCAGTATTTTGATGACCTGAAATATTTAACTTAAGAGCAGCTTCTCCAATTGCAGTATTACTGAATCCATTAACATTTAAAGAAAGTGCATCTTTTCCTATAGACGTATTCCAATAACCAGTAGTATTTGAGAATCCTGCATTTATCCCAATAAAGAGGTTTCGATTGTTTGACCCATCGTCATGAAAGCCGGCACCTTGCCCAATAAACAATGAACTATCTTCGGGAGAATTAATTAGTACAATTCTACCTTGAATGTCGGTATCGCCGTCGACATGGAGCTTAATCTGAGCAATGCCTGTAGTGCTGATCAGACATATAATTAAAGTTGATATCAGCTTATCTTTCATAGGTGCTTTTTTTTTCAAGATAATCAAACCAACTTCAATACTTAATGGAGATTAAAGTTTATGGAGCCATGAAATGGGAGGTAATTGACTTTGAATTTTGCTATACCCAGGTGTAGTTTCCAAAATTACTTTAGTAACACCATCCTTTTCGTATCCACGATCTGCCCGTCCACCACCAGTGAATAGTTGTAGGTGCCGGAAGGCAGATTGCGCGTTTGCAGGTCAAGCTGTCCCTTGCCTTTTTGCGAAAGTTTTATCCGTTGCAATTCCTTGCCGTCGATGGTGGTGATCACTAATTCCCCATTTTTGCCGGAAGGCAGGAAGTAACGCACGCGGGTCATACCATTGGTGGGATTGGGTTCATTCTGTTCCAGTGAAGGGGCCTGGTTAAGGATAACGGGGGATTCCTCTTTTTGACTACCTATCATTTGCTCCATCATTGAGCGAAGCTCATCCAATTCATTCTGCAAACGCTCGTTCACCAACTTCTGATCTCTGACCTCTGATTTCAGACTTTCAATCTCTTCGGTCTTTTGTCTAAGATCTTCATGAAGCTCTTGGGTAGCCTTCACTAATGGCACCACAAAGGTTGCGTAGCGTAAGCCATACGCCTGCTGATCGGTATCGGGGGCATCCACGCCGCTGAAGTCGTAGTTCATATCATCAGCGGCTGCCTCCACTTCCTGGGCCAGGAATCCGGTGAATTTTATTTTTTCAATATCCCGCTTTTCGGCATAGTCGCTGGAGTCGCGTTCGCCCAGGTGCTCCGCCCGCCAGTCGTCCATGGCCTGCCAGTCGAGGTGATAGGTAACAGGTCGCAGGGATTCGATGAATGCCATGCCGGGTACATCTTCCCGGACCTCTGTCTTAAACCGTGCATCACTGGTCACGGTAAAGTCTACATTGCCGCCGATGGTGGTCACCGCATCATTACCCAGGCGGATGGTGTTGGATGCGCCGGGCTCGGCATTGTGGCCGAGGCCGGTGCTATTGCTGTACGTGGAGCCAGTACTAAAGGCAGAAAAGCCTAATGCAACGTTCTCCTCTCCGGTGGTATTTCCGCGAAGAGCTTCCAATCCAACTGCGGTATTTACTCTTCCGCTGGTATTTAACCTCATGGCATCATCTCCTACAGACGTATTTCCCGATCCGGTTTGGTTGTTGCTAAGTGAATAGGCTCCCAAAGCGTTATTGAAATTCCCAGTGGTATTGGCGTTTAAGGCAGCATATCCGATCCCCGTATTATCTATTCCTTCCGTATTATTTCGCAATGCGATATCCCCTACGGCCGTATTGGAGTAGCCCGTTGTATTAGCTTCCATTGCCATCCAACCGACAGCTGTATTGAAAGCCCCAACTGTATTGGCATACAATGCTTTAGTTCCGATGGCAATGTTTCGATTACCTCCGCCAATGATTGGGTCTATTGGGTCATCAAAAATGATCCCTTCCTTATTGTTAAATAGGGCCGAATCCCCAATGGCTACCAAACCCGTTTCTGTGGTAGTCTGAAACAGGGTTGCCCGGCCAATAGCTATATTTCCGGTAGCCGTGGTACTATTCTCTCCGGCATCTCCGCCCAGAAATACATTGCCGGAACCGGTGGTGTTAAAACGCCCGGCATCGTTGCCGAGGAACACGTTATCGGAGCCGGTGGTGGTCAGGTTACCGGCTTTTTCGCCAACGAAGGTATTATCACTGCCACCACTCAGGGCATTACCGGCATTGTCCCCGACGATGACATTGTCATCTCCGAATAACAGGGAGAGCTTACCGTTTATTTCAGCCGATCCGGCAACATGAAACAAACTTTCCGGATTCAAAAGGCCAATACCCACGTTCCCTCCTTGCTCAATGGTAAATCGTGGTCCTACGTTGGTTTCATTGATAACAAATCCCTGCTGGTCGAAAAAAGATATATCATATCCCACTGTTTTGTTGATATTGTTGAATTGCATCAGGGCATCACCGAGTGCATCAATTTTCAATTCCCCCGGAAGCAGCCTTAGTTGAGCTATGCTGGCTGGTATAGCGACCAGCAGGAAGAACATTGCAGGAATTCCAGATTTGATTAGATTATGCATGATCATAAAGTTTTAGGGTAATTATTAAAAATGGCCGCCAATTGGTGTGGCTACCGTCCGTTATTTATAGCAAGCCTTATGTATACCGCTTCCGAAAAGGTGTGGCAAAGCCCAAACCAATTCGTTGTCGGTATATTCGAATATAGTTGGTTGCCCTCTGCCTTGCGGCAAAATGGCACGAATGCCGTCTGTGAAGACACGAATGGGGTTTCGGACGTCACGAGTGGGGTCCTTGCCGTCGCGAATAGTAAATCAGTAATCTGAAAAAGGGGATGTATTCAGGAAGAAGTGTTGAGGGATCAATGCAGGCTTTCTAAGTCTCTGGGGAGCATTGATTAAGTATAATACGCTTTTTTAGCAGAAAAATAAGCTCAATCCTCAGTAAGAAATCAAGGAATACGTCTTTGGCTAGTTGCACGGCAAGATCCATGAAGGCTTTGCTGTTCGATAGTTGGTAAACAGGAAATCGGTATCTTGACCGGCAAATAAGGACCTCACTATGCAAGTGCTTATCGTGGAAGATGAAGCCCTCTACGCCGGGCAACTGGAAATACTGATCGACCAACTCGGTTACGACCACCTGGATACCCTTAATAATGGGGATGAGGTAATCCGTTTGCTCGCAAAGCAAGTACCCGACCTCATCCTGATGGATATCCATATCAGGGGCGATCACGACGGCATTGAACTCACCGAGCGTATTCACCAGGAGCATCCCGTGCCGGTCATTTTTATCACCTCCCTGGCCGATGATCTTACCTTTAACCGCGCCAGCCGGACCCAGGCGGTGCACTTTATCCTGAAGCCCTTCGACGAGTTGCAACTTCAACGTGCCATCGAATGGACCGTCCGTAAAATGGCTCATCAAAAGACCGATTCAGAAGGGGAGGAGTGGAAAGAAGATGTCCTCTTCGAAGACCACTTTTACATCAAAAAGAAACAGAAACTGGAAAAGGTGGTATTGAATCAGGTGCGCTTCGCCGAAGCCGACGGCCACTATTGTACCCTGCATACCGCCGACCAAAAGTACATGCTGCGCATGCCCTTCAGCGAACTGCTGAACCGCTTGCCAACCGATCATTTTCTACAAACCCACCGCAGCTTCGTCGCCAATAAAGCCCACGTAGATTCCGTCAACCTGGAGGATAGTGTCCTGGAAATGGGCGCAGCGACCGTTCCCCTCAGTAAAGGTCACCGGGATAAGGTGCTGGAGGCGCTGAAGTGGTACGGGTAACCTTAAAATTTTTAGTTGATAATTTTTAATTCTTAATTCAATTAAAAATTAAACACTAAAAATTATAATTACCTAACGATAGTTACATCCCCCCGAATGATGATCCCCTCCGCAATGTTTAGCCGCAGGATGTAGTAATAAGTCCCCGCCGGAAGTGGATTACCTTGCTCATTGGTGCCCTGCCAATCGTTGGCGTAATTGCGGACATCGTACACCAGGTCATTCCATCGGTTAAATACGGTGAAGCGGTTATCGGGGTAGATCTCCGGGTCTACATTGTTCAACAGGTCGACTACAAAGGCATCGTTGAGGCCGTCGCCGTTGGGGGTGATGCCGTTAGGCACATCTATGTCTTGTGCATCGAAGGGAATTTCGATGGTGACATTGGCCATATCACACAATCCGGGACAATCAACGGCACATACTTCGTATGAGAAGGAATATGTACCAAAAACACCTACCGGGATCTGAATAATGCGCTCGCCATCCGCAGAGGTGCTGACTTCAAATCCGTTGGGCAGACCAATGACTTGGAGGTTGGTCTCCCCCGCCGGCAAAATATCATTTTGCGTAAGCGGTAAGGGATAAGCAGGCCCCTGTGAAGCCGGGAGGGTGAAATCATCATCTTCGGTCACCGGAGCAACGGGCAACGTGATCGCAACCATATCCTGGCTGTAACCGGAACAGGCTGCGGTCGACAATGTCCAGGTAAATGAACTGGTACCTGCGGGCAGATTCGTGACCACCGTTAGTGCCTCGGTCGGGTCGGCAATAGTTGCACCGCTATTGGTACTCCATTGCCCGGTTGTACCTTCCGGCAAATTACCCATCAGGTCGGTAGTGGGGGCACAAACGGAACGATCCTCATCAATGGAGGCCGGAGGAAGTTCCTCCTGTTCCACCTGCGTGGTGGCCTCAGCGATACACCCGACCTCGTTTGTAACGGTTAATCCGTAGGTGCCGGCTTCACTCACCGAAATGGAAGATGACGTAGAGCCATCCGACCATTGGTAGCTCTCGAAGGGAGTGTCGGGTTCCAAATTTACGCTCTGACCCGGACAAATGGTGATCCCCTGCGGAAGATTTACTTCGGGATTTTGACCAATGGTAACCACAACTGAATCAGCACCGGCGCAGCCACCTTCCTGCATGACCACAACGGATATCATGCCCGGTTCGCTCACCGTGACGGAAGGGGTTGTTGCTCCGGTTGACCATTCGATCTGGTCGAATTCCTCGATGGACAATTCCGTGGATGCTCCGTCGCAGATCGCCGTGATGCCACTGATCACCGGCCGCAATATATCGGATTCCACCAGGTCAATGCCCGTATCCTCCATACAGCCATTAGCATCGGTTACGGTCAGCGCGTAGGAACCGCCCTGGGTTACGGTGATAGAGTTAGTCGTATCACCCGTAGACCACAAATAGTCAATTGCATTCGACTCATCTGCGCTTAAAGTAACACTGGACCCAGTACAGATAGTACCCGGGCCCGTAATGATCGCTTCCGGGCCATTTGCCGTAGAGATGGTCACCGTATCAGAACCGGCACAACCACCACTCTGGACAACCTCTACGCTTATCGGGCCGGGATCGGTTACGGTAATGGCTTCCGTCGTTTCACCGGTGGACCACAATACTTCCTGAAAACCAGTTACCGACAGAACGGTGCTATCTCCAGGGCACAAAATAGGAGATCCCGTAATCATTGGTTCTGCCATGCCCGATTCGGTGACTTCCAATTCGGTGGAATCCCGGCATCCAGCTTCGTCGGTGATGGTCACCCCGTAAATGCCAGGGTTGGTTACCTCAATGGAGGGTGAATCATCCCCGGTCGACCACTGGTAAATGCCGTCGATATCCACGGCACTTAATTGGATGGATGCGCCGGGGCAGATGGTGTTCGGACCACTAATAACGGCTTCTGGGCCGGATAAACGCTGGACTTCGACCGTCGTATCACCGGCACAACCCGTCCCATCGGTAACGGTGACGCTGTACATTCCGGCCTGGGATACAGTGATAGACGAAGTGGTATCACCGGTCGACCAGGTTATTTGTTCAAAGGCCCCGATGGTAAGGATCGTTGATTCGCTTTCGCAAAAAAACAAGTCACCCTCGATTGCTGCGGTGAGTCCTCCCGCTTCTTCGATGGTAATGTTGGTCGAGTCCTGACAGCCGCTGCTTGAAGTAACGGTTAAACCGTAGGTCCCCGCAGCGGAGACAATAAATGTACTATCCGTGCTGCCATCGGACCATTCGTATTGGCCGTAAGTCGCAGAGGCGCCCAGTGAGGCCTCCGTGTCCGGACAAATAGTGGTTGGTCCCGTAATGGCCAGTGGTGGAAAATTAGCCTGTGTGACGATAATCGTATCACTCCCCGTGCATCCGTCTTCCGAGCGGGCATCGACAAAATATGTTCCGGCCTGATTCACGCTTATTGTTTCGGTGGTATCGCCGGTAGACCAGGTGTAGGAGTCAAAGCCTGTGATCGACAGATCGAGTGTTTGCCCTTCACACAGCACACTGTCTCCCTGAATATGGGCATTGGCACCTCCGAGGTCATTGATCAGCATCTCCAGGGTGTCGGTACATCCGGCCTGGTCGGTCAACACCACGCTATACATACCAGTATCCAGGTCGGTCCGGATCAGGGATGTGTCGCCATCTGACCAGTCCACAGAATAGGGAGCGAATCCTTGGGAGGCTTGCAGGGTTACTTCACCCAGATCGGATCCGTTGCAAGCATCTTGTTGGCTCACGAGTTCCAGGATCGGGCGGGTGGGAGTGCCGGTCCACTCGTAAGCGCCCAGGTCCTGTGTTTCTTCAAATTGCCGGGGCTCGCCGGCCAGGTCGAGTGACCATAATTCGGTGGAGTCCAGGTCCATGTCGAGATCAAAGGTGTCAGCGGGGACAAAGGCGGGATTGGCTATGCCAATGGCCGGCGAACAGGCCGATATGCGTAAATCGCTATCGGCGACATTTAGCCAGGCCGGATCTAGTCGAACCACATTTACGGTGTCGGCATACTGTATGGTGGAGTCCAGGATAACATTCCGGAATTGGAAAACCCCTGAGCTATCGGCGATGGATCTGTTGTCGTTTTCCCAAATAATGGAATTGGCTATTTGACAATCTCCGGTCCCTTCAGCTGCATCCAGAAACAATGCGCCACCCTGTCGGGCCTGGTTGTTAGCAAAGGAAGATTGCAGGATTCGGGTACTTACTTCCCCAGCTCCCGAGCGGTTAGAAGTCATGTATACTGCTCCCCCCTGTTCCTCGACAGCATTATTTACGAAAGCACTATTGATGATTCGGGTTTCACTGCGTCCTTCCTGAGATCCACGAATCATTACAGCTCCTCCGTATCGGGTTGCCTGATTACCCTCGAAGTAACAATTGGCAATTACATCCCGCGAGAGCGATTCTGCAAAAGATGCGCGGAGATACACCGCCCCGCCTTCAGCACTCTCGCCGGTAGCTGAATTCTGCAGGAATCGGGAATTGGTGATGATCGTCTGGCTCCCGTTAGTGCTGATGGCGCGTACGTAGATGGCACCACCAATGGCGTTGGCGGTGCTTCTGGCGACATTGCCTTCGAACAGACAACTATCGATCAGCAGTCGGGGCTTGTTGGCTTCTGTTTCCGTCGCTATACTGGCAAACATCGATAAAGCACCTCCGTCATTGCCACAGATGTTGTTCCTGAAGGTACACCGCCGGAAGGAGGCATCAATAATGGCACTTGACCCAAAAATATGCCCGGCACCCCCAAAACTAAATACTCTTCCCAGCGAACTGCTGTTGCTCTCAAAGGTACAGTCGAAAAAGCGTATCCCGATCGTCCCGCCGGCCGATCCATTTACCGCGAAGGCGCCACCACCCCCCGCAAAATTGTTGCGAAAGATGCAGTTGCGGAGGGTCGGACTGCCGTGTTGGGCAAAGGTAGCATCGATGAAAAGGCCTCCGCCGGAGGATTCATACCCATTGGAAAAGGATTCATCGGCATTACCCCCTTCGATGATCAGCCCGTCGAGTATGGTAAAAGTGTCGACATCGGCCAGGCGGATGACCTGCAGGGAATTATCCAGACTGTCACCCGGATTCCCAATATCTCCGCTTAGGATGGTGGAGAATTGCTCCCAGTCTCTTTGTTCCCGCTGTGTTTCGGTTCCCTGGAATCCACCGTACAGCGCTACCGCATCCGGGTACTCAAAGGCTATATTTCGTTGATCAACCGTACACCCGGTACATTGGGTCGGTCGGTAGGTGCCTTCGGCAATCCATACTTCGTCACCCGACTGGACGACCCGAAGGGCATCGCGTAATTCGCGATGGGCATCCGTCCAGGAATCACCCGATTCGATGCCGGAAGCATCCTGGTCGACGTAGCGAACGACATTTTCGTAGGCCCCCATCTCCACGGTCGCGTTGATCCTCGGATCGCCGTCGCGGTCACGTGTTACGTTGGCGGGGACCAGACCATTGTTTCCGGCATTGAGGGCCGGAGAGTTGGGGAGTAGATGTAGGTTTCCGGTTTCCGCTTTCGCAAAATTTGGGTTGCCCTGGATATTGCCGCCACCATCAACCAGATTGCCGGTGAACTCCTGGTTGATCAGGGAAGACCGCACAGAGATGGTTCCGCCGTTTGTTTCCAGGGCACTGGCGGTCGAACCCGTGCTGTCTTGCCAGAAAATGCTGTTTTGAATATCCGAGGTCATCACCCCCTCTGACCCTTCGCAGAAAATGGCACCACCGGTACTGTCGGCAGCATTTTGAAAAAAAGTGTTGTTCGTTAGTGAGGTAGAGACGGTACCGGGGCCAGAAAATGAGGAAGTCTGGTAGACGGCGCCGCCCGCATTGGAGGCTCGGTTTAGCCGGAAGGTACAGTTAATAATGGCGGCTTCATTCGTGCCATCCTGAGATCCACGAATCATAATGGCCCCGCCGTTTTGTAAAGAAGAATTGCTATGGAAATCACAACCGATGAGGCTGTCCCGGTTGACCCCTTCAAAACGTCCCCGCAAATAAACAGCACCTCCGTCCCGAATCGGATTTTCCGAATGGTTATCGCGAAAAACAGATGCCCGGATGAGGGATCTGGACACGACCATTCCGAAAGGGTCAATGATGATTGCCCCGGCATTAGAAGCCGACCGGTTACCTTCAAACAGGCAGCTGTCAATCCGGATATTCATGGGAATCAACTCCATCCCACCGGAATTGGAATTATTGATGGCCATGCCCCCGGCGTTCCCTCCGCATCGGTTATTGCGAAAAGTACACCTTAGAAAAGAAGGGTTTATGGCGGCCGATTGACCGAAAATAAAAACGGCCCCACCACTACTGCTCACATCGCCAAAAGAGGCCGTATTCCCTTCGAACAGACAATCCTGAATAAGAGGTTCAATGGTGCTTCCGCCGCCGTTGCCGCGTATTTGCAGGCCACCGCCACCGCCACCGAAGTTGTTGCGGATGGTACAGCGACGCATTACGAGGCTGCCTTCCGTACCGAAAGTAGCATCGATCAGGATGCCGCCCCCGTGGTAGCCGTCATTATCAAAGGTGCCATCAGCGTTGCCTTCCTGTATGATCAAACCGTCGAGTACGAGGGTTTCATCGACATCGGAAGCCATGACCACGTGAAAGGAGTTATCCGTACTATCAACGGGATTGCCGATATCGCCACTGAGGATGGTCGGGTTTAGGAGTACGTTTCGCTCACTGCGTACCGTCTCATCACCGGCAAAGCCACCATAAACAGAGAGGTTGCGGCGCAGTACAAATGATACTTGCCGTTGAGCTTCACTACAAGTATTACAGGCTACCGGGCGGTAAGTGCCCCGGGCGATCCAGATCTCAGTGACGGTCGGGTCGGCCAGCGCATCCTGCAGGTTGCGGTACGCATCGGTCCACGAGGAACCATCGTTGGCACCAGTCGCATTAGCTCGTACGTAAGTCTGACCTGACAGTGTAACCAGGCTTCCGCCAAAAAGAAGGGCAAACAATAGGTGCTTCCAGTACATAGGACATTTCGGTTATGGGGGGAATCTCAGCAGGGTAGTTCAGCGTCGGGAAAGGTCGGAGGATTATGGTAAAAATACGTAACCTGAAGCGGGATATTGCCTGAGGGCTCTCCTTATTTGTCGAAGGCCGGAAAAACCAGGGTCTTCCGCTATTTTTGGCGAAAGCCTAAATTGCTATCCCGGCACTGCTATCCCGGTTTCTTACGGCAATTTTGTATACTTATTGGAACGAAACAACACGGAATACCATGAAAAAACAAAACCTCCTGCTTGCCATTTTGCTAATTCTGGCCCTCCTTTCTTGTGACTCCAACACTGATGCCGAAACCGCTAAAGGGCAATCGGGGAGAACCACCACCAATGAGATCGAACAACGCCTCGTCGAGCTGGGGATTGAGCTTCCGGAGCCCAGCAACCCCGTTGCAAATTATGTTAACGCCGTAACTACGGGCAACTTGGTTTTCCTGGCTGGCAAAGGCCCTAAGAAAGCCGACGGTGAATATATTACCGGTAAAGTGGGTGCCGACCTTACGGAAAAAGAAGGATACGATGCTGCCCGCGTTGCCGGCATAAACCAGCTCGCTGCACTCAAAGCTGAGATAGGCAATCTGGATCGTGTTAAGCGCATCGTGAAAGTAACCGGCATGGTAAATTGTACACCGGATTACGGCAATCAACCCGAAGTGATCAATGGCTTTTCTGATCTGATGGTTGAGGTGTTTGGGGATAAGGGCAAGCATGCTCGTGCGGCCGTGGGTATGGGCTCCCTGCCCCGGAATATTGCCGTGGAAGTGGAAATGGTGGTGGAGATTGAGGAATAGGTCCGGGGTCCAAGGTCCAGGGTTGACGATTTACGGATCACGGACACGATGCTCGGTCAGCTTCTTTGGGTGACCCAACCGAACAGACAAGTAAAGCAGCGATGCATCACGGCTCCATCTTAGTTAGTACTACTCATAAAAAGAACCCCGGAAAAACATCAGTAAACACGACCGTGGACCAAGGACCTTGGACCATGGTCCACAAAAAAAAAGGTATGAACAAACGAACCATCCTATTCTTATTGCTGCTCAGCGGAATGCTGCCGTTATGGAGCCAATCCAGTGAAACGTTTACCATGGACGGGTTGGAAAAGCCCGTCGAGATCAAAGTTGATGAATGGGGGATACCCCACATTTACGCCCAGACCGAAGCCGACTTGTTCTTCGCACAGGGCTTCTATGCGGCACGGGATCGGCTTTTTCAGTTCGAGATATGGCGTCGGCAGGCAACGGGGACGGTGGCTGAAATATTGGGTGAACGGGAGCTGGAACGCGATATCGGAACCCGACTCTTCCAGTTCCGGGGCGATATAGAACAGGAAATGAATTACTACCATCCGCGTGGCTCCCTGATCATTACTTCCTTTGTACGGGGTGTGAATGCCTATATCGCCGAGGCTATGAAAAACCCTGAAGATTTACCGCTGCCTTTTCAGTTACTGGGGATACAACCACATCCGTGGACACCCGAAGTGGTGATCAGTCGACACCAGGGATTGCTGGGGAATATCGGGGCAGAACTGACAACGGCCAGGGCCGTGGCAACCCTCGGGGCAGACCAGGTAAAGGAATTGGCCTGGTTTCACCCGCAAGAGCCGGACCTGACTATTGACCCTCGCATCGATACCGACATTCTGTTTGAGGATCTGCTGGCACCCTATAATGCCTACCGCCGTTCGGTCCGTTTCCGGCCCGAGGACCTGGTGGCTGATGTCCGCAATCCAGACCTGGAGGAATACCGGAATCTGGCTGCAGCTGATGAAGCGGACTACCAGCGGGCCATGAAGAATGACATCAACACCATCGGTAGTAACAACTGGATCGTGGATGGTCGCCTGACCGAAAGCGGCTTTCCCATGATGGCCAATGATCCGCACCGTACTCAGGCGGTGCCTTCCCTGCGCTACATGGCCCACCTGGTGGGGCCCGGGTGGAACGTGATCGGGGGCGGGGAACCGGAAATACCCGGTATCTCTATCGGCCACAATGAACACGGTGCCTGGGGACTCACGGTTTTCAGCACCGATGCGGAAGATCTCTACGTGTATGAGACTAACCCCGACAACCCAGACCAGTACTGGTACCAGGGACGCTGGGAAGACATGCTGATCATTCCCGACACCATTCCGGTGAAAGGTCAGGAGCCCGTAATCGTAGAGCACCGCTATACCCGCCACGGTCCGGTAACCTGGCAAAGTGATGATAACTCGAGTGCAACTGCCATGCGCTGCGGCTGGCTGGAGATCGGCGGCTCACCATATCTGGCCAGTCTGCGGATGGACCAGGCGCAGACTTTCGAGGAATTTCGGGAGGCTTGCAATTACAGCCACATTCCCGGAGAGAACATGATCTGGGCCGACCGCAAAGGAAATATCGGCTGGCAGGCGGTGGGTATTGCCCCGGTACGTCGCAATTTTAGTGGCATGGTTCCCGTCTGGGGCGATGGGACTTACGAATGGGATGGGTATCTGCCGATCAAAGCTAAACCCAATTTGGAAAATCCGGCTGAGGGGTATTTTGCCACGGCCAATGAAAATGTAACACCCGGCACCTACGAATACTGGGATGCCATCGGCTTCTCCTGGTCTGACCCCTACCGGGGAAATAGGGTACGGGAAGTGCTGGGATCGGGGAGACGACACAGTATGGCTGACATGGCCCAATTGCAGACGGATTACCTGTCGATCCCGGCGCGGCAGTTGTTGCCTTTACTCATGGCTCTCCAAGCCCCTGATGACCGGTCTGAACAAGCTTATGCTTATTTGTCGGACTGGGATTACCGGCTTACGCCAAACAGCATAGCGGCCGGGATCTATAATGCCTGGGAGGGGCAATTGCGCAGCAATATGGAAGAGGTAATGGTGCCCGAAGAAGGTCGACCTTACGTTCGCCTTCAGATGAAACGCATTATCGATTGGTTGCTGATGCCGGATGGTCATTTCGGGGAAGATCCGCTGGCCGGCCGGGATCAATACCTATTGCACTGCCTGGAGCTGGCTTTGGATGAGCTTACGCAAAAATTAGGCACCGAAGATATGAGCAAGTGGGTGTACGGACAACCAAAGTACAAGCATGTGCGCCTGCGCCATCCACTGTCAAATGCGGTCAACCCTGAAATCCGGGAGCAATTGGAAGTGGGAACCGCCGTGCGTGGCGGAAACAGTTTTACGGTAAATAATACCAGCGGAAACGACAACCAAAGTCACGGTGCATCCTTTAAGATAATCGTAGATACCGGAGATTGGGATCGCACCCTGTCGACGAATACGCCGGGGCAGTCGGGCGATCCCGACCATGCGCATTATCGGAATTTATTTGACCTTTGGGCCCGGGATCAGTATTTTCCGCTGTTCTACAGCCGTGACAAGATCGAATCGGTCACAGAATACACACTCACTTTAACAACAAAACAATGACAAACGTACAGAAACTATTTTTTTTACTGATGCTTTTTGGCGTAAGCCAGCTACAGGCACAGATGGATGAGACGGTAGAGCCTCCCGCCCGGGATGCCCGTCTGTTTGATATTGCCGGTGCTCCTTCACCGGACCGCATCGAAGCTGATATACAGACACTGGTGGACTTCGGTACCCGAAATACCCTGTCGGATACTACCTCGGATAGTCGGGGCATCGGTGCTGCACGTCGCTGGATTAAGGCCGAATTCGATAAGATTTCGGAAGACTGCGGAGGCTGCCTGAATGTGTATTACCAGCGCGATCTGGTGCTTGCTTCCGAGAACCGTCGCATTCCTGAGGATGTGTACGTGGTGAACGTAATCGCCGAGTTGAAAGGGACTACCTTCCCGGATCGTTACGTGATTATGTCGGGCGATATCGACAGCCGTGCTTCCAGCGGTATTGATGCGGAAACGGATTCGCCTGGTGCCAATGATAACGCGTCGGGCGTTGCCGGTACACTGGAAGCCGCCCGCGTGCTGACTCAGTACGAGTTCCCCTCGACTATCGTGTTTGCCGCCCTCTCCGGGGAAGAGCAGGGACTCTTCGGCGGGCAGATCATGGCCAAGGTTGCGAAGGAAGAGGAGTGGAATATCATGGCCATTCTCAATAACGATATGATCGGAAACATTGAAGGCATCGATGGCGTCATCGATAATACTACCTTTCGCGTTTTCAGTCAGGCCAATCCGGTAGGAGAGACCGATCGCGATCGCATCTGGAAGCGCTTCTACGGAGGTGAAGTGGATGGCCCCTCCCGGCAGGTAGCCCGCTACGTCGACAAACTGACCGACGAATATTTCACCAATCTGGATGCCATGATGATATACCGTCTGGACCGCTTTGGGCGCGGTGGTCACCACCGTCCGTTCAATGACGAAGGCTTTCCCGGCGTGCGGATCATGGAGACCCACGAGAACTACAATCGCCAGCACCAGGATATCCGCGAAGAGGACGGCATCAAATACGGGGACGTTATCGAAAAGGTAGATTTCGATTACGCCGCCCGCCTGACCGGTGTGAATGCTGTTACGCTGGCTTCCATGGCCTGGGCCCCTCCGGGACCGGAAAATGTGCAGATCGGCGGAGCGGTGCGCCCATCGACCCGTCTGCGCTGGGACGCTGTGGAAGACGATAACCTGGCCGGCTATAAGGTATACTGGCGGGAAACTACCGAAGCGCAGTGGCAATACAGCCGCTTCGTTCCCGCCGGAACCAACGATTACACCCTGGAGAACATCGTTATCGATAACTACCTCTTTGGGGTGGCCTCGGTAAATAAGCAGGGCGATGAAAGTGTGGTGGTGTATCCGACGACACTCATCCCGCGGAGGTAGGCGGTAAACGCTTGCTCAATTCTGATCAAAACCCATCCCCCTGGCCCCCTTCCCTTTGCAAAGGGAAGGGAGAAATACAATCGCAGGATGACATTTGTTCCCTTAGTAATAGTCTTTCGAAAGCTACCCTCCCTCCCTTTTCGAAGGGAGGGAGCAGGAGGGAGGGTTTTACAAGCAAAGATTATTCTTAAACAACCAACACGGATTAGTATCGCTTGCTTGCTTTTTCTGATGAAAAAAAGGAACGGGTCAAAGCCTCATAAGTGCTTTTCATCAGAAAAAGCAAGCAGTTTAAAAACAACAACCTATGAAGCGACTTACGCTCTATGTTCTACTTACGTTATTCCTTACCCCATTCGCCTTTGGGCAAAAGCAGAACCTGCTTGACCTGGAACGCTTCGCCTTCGAGCCCGGTCTGTCGGTGAACAGCTCCATCCCCACGCCGGCCGAGCATCTTGGCTACGAACTGGGGGCCGAATTCACGCTCTATGCCCATGCCGTGGACTACTTCCAGACACTGGCCGAAGCATCACCCCGGGTGGAGATCAACCAATACGGCGAAACCTACGAAGGACGCCCCCTGATAAATCTGGTGATCAGTTCGGAAGAAAATATCAACAACCTGGAGGAGATCCGGACCCGGCATATGGAACTGCTGACCGCCAGTGAATCGGAGGCGGAATCCATCATCAACGAGACGCCGGTATTCACTAGCTTTAGCTACAATATCCACGGTAACGAGGCTTCGAGTACGGAAGCAGCCATGCAGGTTGCTTACCGTATGGCCGCAGCCACCGATGCGGAGACCCGCGAAGTGCTGGACAACTCCGTGATCATCATGTACATCTGTATCAATCCCGATGGCCGCGACCGCTACGTGTACTGGTATAAGGGCATGCGCCGGAATGTAGCGGGGGTAGAACCCACCGACTTGGAGCACTACGCTCCGTGGCCCAACGGACGAACGAATCACTACTGGTTTGACCTGAATCGCGACTGGATCTGGGGCATTCATCCTGAATCGCGTGGACATACAGCTGAATACCAGCGCTGGATGCCACAGGTGCACGTGGATTACCACGAACAGGGCTACAACAGCAACTACTTTACCATGCCGGGCACCACGCCACGCAATAAACAATTACCCGATAGCTACGAGGCCCTATCCGATACTTTTGGAATGGCTAATGTCAAAGCTTTTGATGAGAACCGACTCAACTACTTCACCCGTCAGGCCTTTGATTTCTTCTATCCGGGCTATGGATCCAGTTATCCGTCGGTGATGGGGGCCATAGGGATGCTTACGGAGCAAGGCGGTATTGGTGCTGGTCTGGCCGTTGAAACGA
The DNA here is from genome assembly GCA_964342305.1 of uncultured Saprospiraceae bacterium. Taxonomy (GTDB): domain Bacteria; phylum Bacteroidota; class Bacteroidia; order Chitinophagales; family Saprospiraceae; genus DT-110. The sequence goes on from CAYFGK010000020.1 coordinate 51,236, forward strand.
ACGACGGTTATAAGCTGACCCTGCGTCAGCGGGTGTTCGACCACTATATTACCTCCGTGGCGACCATTAAAAAGTCGGCCGAGCGTCGGCAGGACCTGCTACGCTATAGCTACGAATCCTGGCAGCCGGAGCGCAGTAAGATTGCCACCAAGGGGTACTTTATCCCCGCTGGACAGACCTATTCCTCCGACGTGGTGAATATGCTTTTGCGCCAAGGGGTAACGGTGGGCCGCACCACCTCCGAAACGGTACTGCCCGATGGTTTGAACATGCGGGACGGGGAACGCGGTCGTCGGGTTTTGCCGGAAGGCACCTACGTAGTGAGCACGGATCAACCACGAAGCCTTTTCATTACCAGTATTATGGAGCGGAATATGGAGATCGAGGATTCGGTCATGTACGACATGGCCACCTGGTCAGCACCATTAGCCTATAACCTGGATTGCTTTACAACATCTAGTCGCTTCACTGCTAATACCGAGGAGGTCACCGAGCCCTTGGCCGAATCAGCCGGGTTGACCAATGCGAATGCGCAATACGCCTACGTAATCGAGTGGAAGCAACGCAATGCCCCCAAAGCGCTGGCGATGCTGTGGGATAAGGAATACCGGGTCCGGGCCGCCGAAGAGCCTTTTACCGACGGGGAACGCACCTACGGCGAAGGCACGCTGGTCATCCTGCGCGGTCGCAACCTGGACAAGGACGATCAAATAGAGGCTGATCTGCAAACCATTGCGGAGGAAGCCGGGGTGGACATAGTGGGCTACGACAGTGGCCGCATGGCCGACGGTTGGGATCTGGCCAGCTCGAGCAACCGCCCGGTGAAACAACCAAGGGTAGCACTCATGGTGGAGCCTCCCTTCGATACCTACACCGGCGGACAATTGTATTTCCTTTTTGATCAGGAGACCCACTTGCCGGTAGAGCGCATTCGCACCAGCATCCTGCAACAAACCGCCATGCCCAAATTCGGCCAGCGCTACGGTGGTGCTGATCTGCTGGATTATGACGTATTGATCCTGCCCGACGGTGGTAGCGGTCTGCGTCAGCTTTTCCAGAAGGAACAACTGGCCGAACTGAAGGCCTGGGTGCAAAGCGGCGGCGTACTGATCGCTAACGAAAGTGCTGCCGGCTTTTTCACGAAAGGACAGTCTGAGTTCACCAATGTGGAGCTGAAAAAGTCGCCGGAAGACAGTAGTGAGGTAGCCAATTATCTGCCTTACAATCAGCGTCGAGACTACTACGGTAAGAAGCGCATCCCCGGTTCGGCCCTCACCTCCAAGCTGGATACCACCCATCCTTTGGCATTCGGAATGAATCCAGAACTGTACAGTCTAAAATTCGGAAATACGGGCATGAAGCCCAGCACCGACCTGCAAACCGTCGGCTACTACGCCAAAGACAAGGATGACCTGTTGGTGGCCGGCTACGCTTCCGACGAGAATTTGGAGCACCTGGCCGGAACCACCTTTGCGGGAGTGGTCAATATGGGCAGTGGGAAAGTGGTCTTCCTGGCGGATAATACACAGTACCGTATGTTTTGGCGCGGCCCGAGCAGGTTGATGCAGAATGCGGTGATGTTGTTACCGGGATTCTAAATAACGAATGATGAATGTTGAATGTTGAATTCAGCATTCATCATTTAGCATTCATCATTGATTGAATAACTCGTTCCGCAGCACCGACAGCCCCATCCATGTACCCGCCGAAGAGATGATCGGTTTCGGCAGCAGCGAAGTGGAGTCGTCCGTTCCAGTAGGGTTGGCGGAGATCGGGATGCCCATAGGGAGGCTTCATCGTCATGGGTTGTACTCCCGTCTCGCTGGTGAGGTGTTGCTGTGCCCAGAGCGTATCGTGGTAGGCCAGGGGTAACAATGCCTCCTGCCCAAAGTGTTGAGCGATCTGTTGAAGGACTTGCTTTTCCCGTTCTACCGGGGGTAATGTGACGGCACTGGGGTGCAAAAAGCCCATGAGCGCAAAGGTAGAGCCTGCTTCGTCACAATGATCGTGCATTTCTTTAACAGGACCATTTTGGCTCATCAACAGACCGGCGAATCCGGCTTGGCGCCAAAAAGGGGATTGATATTCAACCGCGAATTTAATGCTGTCGGACATCCAGGTCTGGGTGGACCGGAAGCGCTGAAGTAGAGTAGGGGACAGAGCTGGGTCGAATTTGATATCCTGGACGATCAGTGGCAAGGGTACTGTCAGAATAAGGGCAGCTCCTTCGAAAATGACTCCTTGTTTGGTGCGGACTTTGATTCCTTTTTCCGTAAGGGAAATAGCTGTCACCTGCTGTTGGAATGTTACGGAATCCGTGGGTATCTGATCGAGCAGGGCCTGAATGAGTGACCGAGTGCCTCCCGCGAACCGATAATAGGGTTCCTGGCCCTGCGGAATCTCAAAAACGTGTGGTGCCACGAACGACATCACCTGATAAATACCTTTGCCGGTCTCATACTGGGTGAAGTAGGGAAGGTCTAATTCCCTAATAAGCTCCATGAGTCGTTGGTGCTTATCGCCAAACCAGGTTGGTCCTATTTCCAGGTAGCCGGAGCCTTGTTGTGCGGGCAGGCTACGTACGCGTCCGCCGGGGCGATCATCCGCTTCCAGCACTTCGAACGGCTTTCCGGCCAGGTGCAGGCGATAAGCCGCTGTGAGTCCGGAAATGCCGGCACCAATAATCAGGGTTTGTTCCATGCGGGTGTTTTTGTACTTTCAAACTTCATACTTCATACTTCAAACCTCACAAATATGTCAAGTCCTTTCCACAACGTCGATGCCCTTCCTGAAAAAACGCTGGTTCCCGGTATTACCGGCAAGCTGGTTCATACCGAAGGCATGACCATTCTACATGCGTACATTGAAAAAGATGCGGTATTGCCTGAGCACCACCATCCCCACGAACAGATCACCAACATCATCAGTGGCGAGTTGGAGATGACGATCGGTGGTGAAACGAAGATATGCAAACCGGGGGACGTGATCACCATTGCCAGTAACGTGCCGCATTCGGCCCGCGCACTGACCGCAGTGAAGGTAATTGATGCCTTTCAACCGGTGCGGGAGGATTATAAGGCGTTGTAGGCTTTTGGGAGGCTTTAGAACAACCTGGAGCGTCTACCTGGGAGAACCGGAGCGGTACTTTTTCGTACCTTATTAAATGGAGGTTCCTATGCTTCCAATACTGGTTACGTACCACTTATTGTAAACCTATTCGCATGGAAAAGGACAAAAATATGGTTAGGGTTTACCTAAACGCCAACAACGTAGATTACATGTTGGATCAGCCTCCCAAAGCTTTTTCCTGGATAGGATTCGACCCCATAGATAATTGTAATTTGCATTGTGTATACTGTCATAATCCCCGAACCAAGAAAGCCATTGATCAGGGCAAATTTGAGCGATTTGTCCATCACCAAATCCTGGAACTAGAGAACTTTCAAATCGGGTGTCAAATGGAACCAACGCTTGACAAGCGCATGGTTTCCTTTCTGCAGATCATTGCTGAATCTCCTGCAAGGCCAAGTCGTCAGCTTAAAGTGCACACAAATGGTACTTTGCTAAACCGGCATGATGCAGTTGCTATTAAAGAAGCGGGGCTGACTCACCTTTCGGTCTCGATTGATACGGCCAATGAACAAACATTTAGTGCTTTGCGGGGTGGTGCCAAATTGGAGCGTATTTTCAGAAACCTGAACCAATTTAGTATCACCTGTCCGGAAGTTATCATACAGTTTATAGCCACAGTAACACAAGCTAATGTGGATGAAATGGCATTATTGGTAGAAAGAGGCAGAACTGTTGGTGCCCAAAGATTTCACTTCAGGGAAATGTTCCACGACCCCCGAAGTCCGATAGTCGATCACCAAAGGATGGAACAATTAGTACTTCCCCGGGGTCGGTTTCACCAGTTGCAGTTAGAAATAGAGCACAAATTCGGAGATGAAGTAGGATTGCTATTTATAGAAGCTCCCGCCTTGCGTAAATACGGGAAGGATGTGCAAGGAAGTACTCATTCATTGAAATAACACCCCCTTAAATTATTTTGCTCATGAAATCACCCGTGATTATTGTTGGTGCTGCCCGGTCGGGAACCTCCATGATGATGAGCATGATAAAAAATTTCCTGGGGTATTCAGGTCATCATGAAGCTCATTTCTTCACGCTTCTCGACCAGTTAATCTGTACGACGGAAGAGCATTTTCAACCTTTACGGAATGCCTTCCAAAACAGATCGGAGGTACTGGTATTTGAACCTGGCCTGGAAATAAAGCAAGACCTCAAAGACTTGTTCAAATCCTACATCAGGGAAGTGTATGGCAATAATCCTTGGTTTTTAAAAACACCGAACCCTAGCGCTATCAAAGCGCTACCTTTGATCCTGGAGCTGTATCCGGAAGCAAAAGTAATTTACCTAAAGCGGCGGGGTGTCGAAAATGTACTGTCCCAATCCAGAAAATTCGGGGACGGATCTTTTCGTCCCGGTTTTTGTACCAACTGGTCGGAGAGTATTATTTCTTTTTTTGAGGGCAACCAGTTCCAGAATTGTCTGGTTGTTGATCAATTGGCTTATTTGCTGACTCCAGAGAAAGTGATATCAAAGCTGTTAGATCACTTGGAGATTGAAGCCTCTACCCGCCTTACTTCAACTTTAAAAAATTATTTATTGACTAATCCGGTGGAACAGACGGCCCAAGGCACTACCAACTATATTGCATTGGAAGAAACTCCCTGGAGTACACAAGACCGTGAAGTGTTTTTGCACCATTGCCAAGAGGCTATGCATATAGGGAGATATCCGATTACCAGAGCAGAAATAGATGGGTTTGTACCCAATGATTCATTCTTATTCTCGGGAAATTTCCGGCAGGATATTCAGGTGCTGCATGCTAAGACTCCCTGGAACACTATTCCGTCTGATGTATTTGCCCACTTTCGTCTACATCCAAACCCGGTGAAAGATGATCCACTTACATTGCTCTTGACCCTTCCGACTACTTCGATTCGAATGGTGTGTAAAATGTTGAATCCATCCTTAGTCGGCAAGGGGATCACGATCTCTGTCGAGGAAATCGATGAGTCAAAAAAGCCCATTCGTCAGCTGGACACGATAACACTGCAATGCCTGGAAACCAGGGAGGTTCATTGGAAACCGCAAACCGAGCCTCATCAAATAAAAATATGTATAGCCAACGAGGAGGGATCACAAAACTATAACCATAAATTGGTTAACTTGGAGATGTTCAAGCTACCTTGAGGTTGGGCACGTACAATTTCGTAAGGCAAGATATCCAAGGCCAATCTTCCGGTACAGGGTCGTAGGTATAGAGTAAATGGATTTGAGCAAGCCCTTATCGGTTATGCTGTGAATAACCTTAGGGTTTGACAATCTCCCGGATGTTCTTTCGCAATAAATAGGCTGTCTGGAAATTAGCAAAAGCTTTTTCCATCACCTGGATGATTTCCAGCTCTTCGGGGCACATGCTTTTTATGTACGTAGAGTGACTCAGGACCAAGGGTGACCCGACTCGTTTGGCGTCTTTGGTATTGTATATGGCTACTTTTTCAAATGACCCTTCCCAGATTTGCGGAGCGTCGGGATGATTAGAAACCTTATTATAGACAAATCGACCGGGTTCATCAGCTAGTGTTTCTATGCTTTTTTCATCAATAAATGTCAGATACAAAAGGCCTCCCGGCTTGGTAATTCGGGCTAATTCCTGCAACCAGGTAGTATCATTGTCATCAATGTGAGTGAAAATGGATCCGGCAAATACCAAATCAAAATAATGATCCTCAAAGGCTAGCTCTGGGGTGTGATCATTGTGCATAAAATGCATAACCTCTCCCAGGTTTTCTTTGCACCACTGAATGGCGCGTTCATGTACGTCACACCCCCAAAGTTCTCTAGGTTTTTCTTCATCGTAGAACCAACGCAATAGCCGGCAGTTATTGCACCCAAATTCCAATACCCTATGGAAGGTATCCACGTCATAGCCACTCTGCTGAAGGCATAAACCAATGTTCTCCACCTCTTTTTTGCCCATTGCCAAATGGGCCTCCGGGGCTTCGCCATAATGCATGAAAGCAGGAGGTGGTACCGGTAATTCTACGCTCAAAGGCCTGCCGTTTAAACGTCGTAACTCCTGCAAACCATTGAAGTCCTCATTATTAGTTGCTAGTTGGTAGAGGTAATCACTATACATTGAATAGTCCAGGTTTTCTTTCGCGTACTTGATGATCGACTCTCTTCTGGCGGGGTCCTGATTTTTCAAACAAGTAATGATGTCCTTGCTCGTAGAGGCCAGGTCGCCATAAGACTGCAGTACGGCTGCTTGCGGAGGTAGCATTTCCGGCAACCCGCCGGCATTTTTGAAGCCGACGACCTGCAAACCTGCTGCTAATGCTTCGTGGACAACACAAGGAAATGGGTCTCCACGGGAAGTGAGGAAAAAGAGATCACTTCCTGCGAACCAGGGTACAGTATCATCCTGCGAATCAATCCAGAGAATATGATCAGCGTAACCTGATTGATCAATATCCCTCCGAGACCACTGTTGATAATAATTATCAGGGGCATCTCCGATCCATAGAAAATACAGCGGAGTGGAATCTTGCCACTGAGACAAAGCCGAAATAGCGGTAAACACAAAAATATCAATGCCCTTACGGGCAATGGGCGTACCGCAGGAAAGTACGATCTTGGCGTTTTCAGGAATCCCCAACTCTTTTCGTACGAATTTCCTGGAGGCCGGATAATTGGCATCAAAAATAGCTGGTTTTAGCAGCCCTTGTCCCCTGACAGAGGTCAACGAGGGGTGGAATGTACAGTTCTCGTTAGCCTTTTCCTGCACGAATGCACAAGGGAAAACGGTATGGTCGGAATAGCGGCTAATGATTCGCCACGATTTATTGGGGTATAAATTCCCCATTTCGTGAACCAGGGAAATAATTCGGGGTATGTCCGCTTTACGGAGTAATGGCAGAGTGAATCTTGATTCAGCAGAGTTTACAATAACACAATCAATAGATACTTCAGCAGTCAGAGCATCAAGAAGATTCCTGAGTTCACTCGCTTTTTCATATTCCGTTGATTGATTAGGCAATTGGTAGGTAGGAAATGCACTGTGAAAAAGGTCCTGGATCTGACCTCCTTTCAACAAAAGAAAGACCGGAAAAGCTTGCTGACGATTTTGAAAATGTTCGGCTACCTTTTGAATTATCAACGGAGCTCCGGTTAATGTCGCTTCGTGGGAAACGAACAAGAATATGGGTTGTGGGTTTTGGCTTACCTGATCTCGAACTGTAGTTACGAAAGCATCGATTCGTTCCGAGAGATCTTTCTCCTGCGCAGGGTTGACAGATAGGTGATTATTTGTCAGGTATCGCTCCATATTTCGAAGTATCTGTCTGGGATGCTCCGTACGAATGGCTTGCCTGTATTTGGCCACATTTTCCTTATTCAGGTTTCGGACAACACGCAGCGGGTATTTGGTAAGGAGTCTAACTAACTTCAGATAATCCATAAAGTCGTTCTTGGTGGACTAGTTTGCCACAATTGAAAACAATAATTAATTGGTGAAGACCTATCTGCTTTTTATCACCCGCTCCCTAAATATATGACCCGAATTTACATCACTTAGCTGAACGAAGTAAACGCCATCCTGGAACGGACTCAGATCAGCCGGTATGTCGCTTCCCGATCCTTTTTGCTGGATGAGGCGTGGTCAATATTAGCAAATGCCCAATTGATTCGGTTATCACTGGGACCTTCTCCGATCAGGGTATCGATGTCGAGGGTAGCGATGATCTCCGAAATGGATTGAGCCTGAAGCTGTTGGGTGAAACATGTAACCAGACAAAAAAAGAGTGGAAGCAGTTTTTTCATATGTCCATTTTAGGAATCTCCGTTGGAAGGTACGAAAACTCGCTTTTCCAAGGGACTCCCATTTGATTTTACCGGCAGTTGACATGTTTATGGATGCCGAAGGACAATCATTTTGCACAGCGGTATCTATTTGCTGGTCATCAAGTTGCCGGGCAACCAGGTTCAACGGTTGCTTTTTGGCAAACAATAATTGTTTCACCTGATTAGCCGGTCTTTTGCTGCTACCAATTACTTAATACCAACTACCAGCTACCAATCTACCGATCCAGAAAAACCACAAACCCTTCCTCCAACGTATTCAAATGCTCCTTCAAAGTCTCGAAGAACTCATTACCGTAGCGCAGATAAAAATTCAGGAAATTTTCCTTGCGTTCCTGCAGGCCGTTGCCGGGGAAGAGTTTGTCTTTGAGGGAGCGGATCTGATTGATGGCCGTTTCGTGTCGTTGCTTTTCGGCTTTCATCAGACGACCTTCCAGGTTTTCCAGGCTCTTGAGTTGTTTGGCCCCTTCCGCCAGTGTTTTCTTTTTGAGGGTGGGATCGATCTCGGCAGCTTTCTCGGCAATGGCCTGGAATAATTGATGCAGTTGGCCTTTTTCGGGGCCGAGGTCGACTTCGTGCTCGGTTTCATCGCGAACGAAGCGCTTGATCAGACTTTCCGTCTCTTCGAAGATATCTTTTGCCGAAAGGCCAAGCTTATCCATCCGCTTACAGGCACCGCGGTCTACCCAGAGGGCTGAGTTACGGCGAATGAGCATCGGGAAATTCAGACCGAAGTGGGCGAATTGCTTTTTGCGCTCCAGCCAGTAGCTGAGCTCACCGCCGCCACCGATATAGGCGAGGTTGGGCAGTACACATTCCTGGTAGATAGGGCGCATCACTACGTTGGGCGAGAAGCGCTCGGGATGGTCGTCGATCTCCTTTTCCAATTCGTCACGCGTCCATTGGATGTCGGTATCCAACACCGTGAAGTGGTCGCCATCCTGCACGATGCGCGACCGCAGTTGATCCTGCAGGTAAAAGAAGTTGATCTCCCGCGCGTGGGCCTGCTCCCCAAATCCGACTTTTTCCAGTGCTTCCTGGGCCTCGTTGATCAGTTTTTGCGAAGGCTGAGTGAAGATCTCTTGCTTGATGTAGGGGACGAACAATCGCTTGAGGGCCGCATCGTCCATACTCACGACAACCAGGCCGTAGTCCCTGAACAATTGGTTTACCAAGTGGTGGGTGGCCCGCCCGTAGCGTTCGTGACTGGTGTAGGCCTCTTCGACGAGGGCATAGGCACGCTGCGCATCGTCGGAATCGCCCAGAATTTCCTTCAGTTCGGCCAGCACCGGTTTCAGGCTTTCGGTCTTCATGAAACCCACTCCGCCATTTTCGTCATTCTCCCAGGTAATGTCTTTGCCGAACAGACGGGTATGGTTGACCTCTTCGAAATCGTGATCCTCGGCACCACTTATAAAGATGGGGACAAACTGGTAATCGGGATAGGTATTACCCAGTTGTTCGGCCAGATTGATCGTGGAGATGATCTTGAAAATGTAGTATAGCGGACCCGTGAACAGGCCGGGTTGGTGGGCGGTGGTGACTGTAAAGGTATTGTCCTCCCCCAGCTTCCGGATATTGGCCTTGACCTGTTCGGTAGTGTTTAGGCCTTCGTATTGTTTTTGCAGGGCATCGACCAGTGCCTGGCGGTTGATGGGGTCGTTCTTCTTATCGGCAATCACCTGCGGGAAACTTTCCCGTTGCACCGGGTATTTGTAGAAAGGTTTTAATTTTTCGTCTTGCGTGGCGTAGGCAATATCTTTGGTAGATAGGTGAGGGATTTCCTGAAAGGGAATTTTTTGTACTTCCATCAAAGCGGTATCTCGTTTTTGTTAATCGTTTTGTTCCAGCTATATTAGAGCAGCTTGCTGAGCAGAAGCTGATATGTATAGAATAGCACTTTCCACAACTTAGTTTAATAAACGACACCTTAAAACGGAATGGAGCACTTTATCCTGGCCCTCGATCAGGGCACAACCTCTTCCCGTGCCATACTCTTTGACAAGGACGGACAGATTCGCGCGGTTGAACAACAAGAGTTTACCCAGTACTTTCCAAAACCCGGATGGGTAGAGCACGATCCGTTGGAAATATGGAACACCCAGCTGTCGGTGGCCCGCGGAGTACTGTCGAAAAACGGCATTCAATCCAGTCAGGTAAAGGCCATTGGTATCACCAATCAACGGGAAACGGTGGTGGTATGGGATAAAGCAACCGGCAATCCTATTCACCGGGCCATCGTGTGGCAGGACCGGCGCACCGCTGCGTTGTGCAAAAAACTGAAGGCCGAGGGAGAGGAAGAATACATCCGTGAACATACAGGACTGGTGGCCGATGCCTATTTTTCGGGTACCAAGGTGAAGTGGATACTGGATAACGTACCCGGAGCCAGAGATCGCGCTAAAAAGGGAGAGGTGTTGTTCGGCACCATCGATTCCTGGTTGATCTATAAACTAACTAACGGTCAAAAACACATCACCGATGTGACCAACGCCAGTCGTACGTTGCTCTACAATATCCGTACCCTGGAGTGGGATGACCATATGATGCAGGTGCTGGATGTGCCCCGGGCTATGCTTCCCGAAGTTAAGCCCTCCAGCGAAGTCTACGCACACACGGCCGATGACCTGTTCGATACATCCATTCCCATTGCGGGCATCGCCGGTGACCAGCAGGCCGCTCTTTTCGGGCAGACCTGCTTCCAGAAGGGCATGGCTAAAAATACCTACGGTACCGGTTGTTTTATGCTGATGAATACCGGTAGTGAACCCATCGCTTCCAAGGCCGGCCTGCTCACCACCATCGCCTGGCAATTAGATGGCAAAGTGACCTATGCACTGGAGGGGAGTGTTTTCATTGCCGGAGCGGCTATTCAGTGGCTACGCGATGCCCTCAAGATCATCGACGAAGCCCCCGACTCGGAGTACTTCGCCATGAAGGTAGAGCATCCCGATGGTGTCTACGTGGTACCTGCCTTTGCGGGGCTGGGCGCGCCATACTGGGACATGTACGCGCGTGGTGCCATCTTCGGGCTCACTCGTGGCACCACCAAGGCACACCTCATTAGAGCCACCCTGGAATCCCTCGCCTATCAGACAAAAGATGTACTCGACGCCATGGAAAAAGATGCCGGGACCTCCCTGAAGATGCTACGGGTCGACGGTGGTGCCAGTGCCAATAATTTGTTGATGCAGTTTCAGGCCGACATCCTGGGCACCCCCGTTGAGCGTCCGGCCATCATTGAGACCACGGCTCTGGGTGCCGCATACCTGGCCGGACTTGCCACCGGATTCTGGACGCAGGACGACCTGACCAAGAGTGACCACATCGATCAGTCATTCACTCCCGACATGGATGCCAGTGAACGCGCAACATTGTACAAGGGATGGCAAAAGGCTGTGGAGCGTACCATGGGGTGGGAAGAGAATTGAAGTTAGAGATCAGAAGTAGAGACGCGATTTATCGCGTCTGAAAAATAGCACACAATTAACCACCTCCGCCCGAACCAATCCCGATGTCCCACGTAAATAATTGGCCTTGAGCATTAAAAATTAAACATTAAAAATTTTTACATGCAAGATCTGTTATCATTTCTCCGTGACTTACGTCAAAACAATAACCGCGAGTGGTACCACGCCAATAAGAAGCGGTATGAGAAGGAGTGCAAAGAACCCTTCAAAGCCTTTGTGGGTGACCTGATCACTCGTTTGCAGGCCTTGGATCCCGAGATACAGATCCAGCCTAAGGATGCCATATTCCGGATTGCCAGGGATACCCGTTTTTCCAAGGATAAAACGCCCTACAAAACCCACGTAGGAGCCCTCATTTCCAAGTACGGTCGCAAAGGGAAGGAATATCCGGGCTACTATTTCCATCTGGAACCAGGCCGCCTGATGCTGGGTGGTGGAGCTTACTTCGTAGAGCGTGCTTCGCTGGACCACATCTGGAATAAGATCCGACTGGAACACGATCGTTTCCGGTCGATCGTAGAAGCGTCGGCCTTCGTGAAGCACTTCGAGCAGGTGAAAGGGGAGCAATACAAGCGAATCCCTAAAGAATTCAGCGACTTCGCGGAGCAGGAACCCCTCATCGCGAATAAGCAGTACTTCTACATGGCCGAACTACCCGATGATAAAGCCTCGCAAGACGATTTCCTGGATTTCGTCATAGACTACTACACAGCCGGTAAGCCGTTGAATGATTTTGTAGCGGAAGCACTGGAAAAATAGCCATGCTTAGGTTGAGGTTAAGGTTGAGGTTAAGGCCTTCCTGGTTTCATTTTTCAACCTTACTTCCGACTTCTAACTTCTGCCTTGTGTTGGACTGAAATACGTTGACAACAAATCTATTCAAAATGTCAACGAAAAAG
>CAYFGK010000021.1:0-61604 GCA_964342305.1 uncultured Saprospiraceae bacterium
GGAGAATAAATAGGTATAAAATGGGTCTCATAATTATATTTTTGCAATTATACTACGGTTATTTTTTGGAGGAGTCAATTTATACCCTGGCTCTGATTGTACTCCGGATTACAAAGTCTGCTACTTGTGGGAGTCCTTCTACTTTTATGCCACGGAGCAAGATTCGGTATTTGGGACATGATCCTGGTCGATCCGGTATCACTGCGGATCAAGATTCGTTACTGAGTCCCTGTTTTCAAGACCTCGGAGAGGTCCAATATTGGTAGCAGAAAAGAGGGCAAAAACCTCCATCGACCTCGGAGAGGTCGCACCTTCCGGCCCGTCTATCTTACCATTATCCGTTTTCAAAAAGACCTGCACAAAACTGCTAATTCTTAGCCCTTGGTGCTTTCAGCCAGACTAGTGCGACCTCTCCGAGGTCGTTTCAATTATTGGCATTGTGTAATTCTTCCAATGTTCGATCTCTCCGAGATCGTCCTCTCCATGCCTCCATTTAAAATCCAGGTTAAACAGGAAAATTATAGATTATTGAACCGCGGCAACAGAGGATCGACCGCCATTGGGTGTCGATCCTCCGGATCGGTTTTTCATGAACCCGAAAATATTGCATTCTTGATCCGCAGCACTACCGAGGTCATTTTAATTCTTGTAGCATTCTGAATTTCCGGACATGATCCTGGTCGATCCAGCCCTGCCTGCGCCCGTACGGGCTTCAGCGGTCGCAGGAGGATCGACCGCCTTTGGATGTCGATCACTCTCTGCGATAATCGGCCCCTGCCACTTGCGATATCCAACGATCCATGGATCTTTTGGCAGGAGTCTCTACATCACGCAGAAATTGCTCCAGAGCTGCCATGAATCGCTCCGGCTCATCTTCGTAAGGTATGTGGCCCGCTTGCTCAAAAAACTGATGATCGGCCTTTGGGAATTGATCAAACATGATCTGAGCCTTATCCGCCGAGAAGGCCATGTCCCAGTTCCCTTCAAAAATCAAGGTTGGTATCGGGCAGGATAGAAACAGATCTTTCAGATCATAGGTAAAGTAATCCTGCAGCATGGCGGTGTAGTAATTACGGGCGTGCACAAATTCGTAGCGGGCGTACATCGCGATATCCCGCTCGGTCCACTTCTGCAGGTGCCTGCGCTTCCAGTCACCGTTCATAAAGGCGTTGAACAGCATTTTGCGCTGCATAGCCGGTGTTACCTGATCCGAATGCACCGGAATAGCCCGCTCACCATCCACGGTATATATCTCCGCGATCCGGGCTCGTTCTTCTTCCGACTGGAAGGTGTACTGGCGACTACCCAGACCAATATCGATCGACATGGGCAGAGCCGAACTGACCAGTACCAGCCCCAGAAGGTGCTCGGGATACTTCAACGCATAAACCTGCGCAATAGCCCCGCCAAAGGATAAGCCCAGGACCACCCACCGGTCAATGCCCAATTTTTGCCGGAGTAGGTCCAGGTCGTCGACCGCCTGTTCCATGGAATAAAGCTCATCGGGACTGGCATCCGAAAGGCCAACCCCGCGCAGATCGTAAAAGGTGAGTCGTGAAAAGCGGGCAGCCTCCTGAAAGTGGGGATGAAAATAATGATGACTGGTACCGGGACCACCACTCACCAGGACCAGCGGCGTTCCCGTTCCGATCTGCTCGACCCACAGGTTGACCTCCCCCACTAATTCGAAATGCCCTTCCATATGGAGAGACTCTTCCAGACGGGGAACTACGGGTACCTCCATCATCGTGTCAATGAGGTGTACCTTGCGGTCAAAAACGGTTTCCTGAGCAGCAGTGCTCCCTACCAAACACAGGCAACCACTGAGGATTGCGAACCAAATGCGTACCATACCTATTCGATTTTCCTTGGGTGTAAAAAGTTATAAGGCGAAAAACCGAATTGGCAGGCACATAATCTCCCAGGATCATGTTCCTGATAACGATGAGGCTCTTTTTCGGCTCCTTTCCCGGAATTCGGTAGGCGTGCACTGTGTATGTTGCTTGAACACGGTATTGAAGGAGGAGAGCGACGTAAATCCACTTTCGTAGGCGATGCTGATCATTTTTTCCTCCATCCAATCCGGATCGTTTAGTAATTTTTTTGCGAAAGCAACCCGAAAACCATTGATATAGGCCGAGAAATTCTGGCCCGTGTTTTCGTTGATGGCCTGGGAGAGCGCTTTGGGGTTGGTGGCTATCCGCTCCGCCAATGAACGGAGGGACACTTTCCCATCGAGGTACAGGGGTTCCTGGCTCAGTAGCTGATTCAACTGCTTGACTATGCCAACACTGCTATGCTTATCAAGTGTCGAAGCCTCATATTTGCCTCTTGAAGTTGGTTGGAGTTGCATGCCGCTGCTCATAGCCAAAAATGCCATAATGGCCATTAATACGGTGAAGGAAAAGGCGCCGGCAATGTACACCGGAATGATTTCCAGGAAGATGAGCAGGTATACCGTCCACATGGCTGCCAGGCCGATGGTCAGTTTAATATACCAGTCAGACCAGGTAGTATTCCCGGGCAGTGACCGGTATCCGAGCCGGGCACTCCCGGCTGCGTAGACGAATGATTGCAGCAAAACCAAAGAATAGGCAGCCGTCCAACCTATACTATCGGTATCATTGGGAATGACGGTGCAACCGAATGCGAACAGCAGACTTGGCAAAAAATGCAGGAAATGCTTTTTAGTAATCGAAAACATATCGGACCGCAGGGAAAATCCGTAGAGCAATAATAATGGGCCAACCGCCAGATTACAGGCCAGGCCCAGGTTTTTCACGAAAGTCGGCAGGTCCACAAAATTATAAAAAACGGATTTCCCAATTCGCAGGGACAGAAACAGCAGCAGTAAGCCCAGTATTTGGTTCGAATAAGGGGGCCTTTTTTGCTTCCGCAATAGAATAATACTAAAAAAGAGTCCCAGGCTGAGGCCGAAAGTAGCCAGGAAAAATAGTATTAATTGACTGGCCATAATTATCATACTTCTTAAAAAGATCTATTTTCAATCAACCCGGAAAAAGCCTTCAATCTCACCGTTCAAATCGTAATAACCATTTATAAAATGCCGGTGAGTTATACACCTCCGTCCAGGCATCGTGTTGAAAGGTTGGATTACTCCCCGAGGTAAAAATGCGGTCCTGGTTGAGGTAGTCGGCCGATGCAATCGTTTCGGTGCGGTGAAACGTATCGCCCGATATACGCTCCAGTCGCTTGACGATACTGTAGGACCGATCGTACAGGACCGATTCATCGAGCTTATTATGTGCTACCCAGATCGGCAGGTCAGCCAGAGGCTCATAATCGGTAACCCCGTGGCCGCCTCCGGCAATAGGCGCAATGGCCGCAAACTGTTCCGGCATTTTACTGGCCACCCCCCAGGTACCGTGGCCGCCGCGACTTAGTCCGGTTAAGTACACCCGGTTGGCATCAATGTGGTACTGGTCCTGAACCTCCTTCAGCATTTGCCGAAAGGCAGATACATTAAAATAATATTCCCCGGTAGAAATATGTGGCATCAAATACACAAAGGAGTCGTACTTGAGCGATTTCAGGATGGGATCGGGAGCTCTGCCATCCACTAATTCCGCGGGCAATTCCCACTGCAGGATATCGGCTACGTCACCCCCCACTCCGTACCCTCCCTGGAGGAAAACGATCAGCGGATAAGGGTCTGACAGGGAATCCAGCGATTTGGGTATATACAGATTGTAGCCGTCGACCTGGCTATTTGGGTACCTCTTTTCAATGGTGCGGATGAATCCGGGATGATCGGAGCTGAGCGAGCTATCCGGTTTTTCGTCGGGTAAATCAGGTTCTCCTCCCCCTAACAGACGAACAGCTCCAATGCATAACGTGGTAAAAACGGCAAGAATGATTCCCGCCCGGAGCAAGGGATGAATAGTCATATAATGTATTATTAACTTCGATCTATGAGTGCCTCCTTACAGATTATGGCTAGAAGCCATCTCAATCCACCAGATGAATAGGCAAATCCATTGCATTCTCACCAGCAGGAGATCCATTTAAGGAAATTTCTGTACCGACAACGAAGTGGTTTTGCTCCGCAGTACTTCGCGCTGGGACTCCCAAATCACTTCCCAAGCGGTATATATATGATGAAGATAAGGCTTACAATGGTGTGTTGCTTGTCAGCAAAAGGTGTTTATCCTGCATTCAGTATGGTAATTGCTGCGCTCAGAACCAGTAGGGTCTGATGAATTCCGAATTGGTAATAGCTTATACGGAAAACACATGAACCGACTACTCTTTCTACTGCTTATTTCCTGCCTGTTTTGCCTGCCGCTTTCCGCTCAGGACAGTCTTCTGCGACAAGCTCTGCTGGACCATCAATACCATTTGCAACTTGATCGGGGAATCCTTTCCGGGGACGGGGCTGACTGGCTCAGCGACCAAGCGGCAGCAGGCCAGTTCGTACTCATCGGCGAAGACCATGGAATTGCTGAGTTACCTAAATTCACTGCCGCCCTGTATCAACAAATCCAATCCGACGGGTACCGGTATTTTGCGACCGAAACCGGGCCTTTTTCGGCAGCGCTTTTGCAAAAGCTGGGTCAGCGCGAATCCTTCATCCGGGAATACCGGGATACCTTGTCTAAATACCCTTGGGCTATCCCCTTCTACACCATGCAGGAGGAAGTAGAAATGATCGAATCCATACTCGAGGGCAAAAACCAGGAGCATCCCATCATCTGGGGACTGGACCAGGAATTTATCGGCTCACCCCGTCTGTTTTTCCCCACTCTGCTGAAGCACGCCGCCGATGATGCCGGGCGGGCGGTCATCCGGGAATATGCTGACCGCGCCATGGAGGGTTTTCAAAAAACCATGACCAGCAAAAACCCCGGAAGCATCTTTTTCTATTCGGCCACCCCCGATGATTTTGCCAGATTGCGAGCCGCCCTCAACGACGACCCCACAGCTAACCGTTTGCTCGATGAGCTGGAGCAAAGCTGGATGATCTATCATTTGTATTTTACCGGCAAGGGGTATGCATCCAATAAAATGCGGGCAGAGATGATGAAACGACATTTCTGGTCGTACTACCAGCAGGCGCGTACGGAAAATAAGCTGCCAAAAGTGGTCTTTAAATTCGGGGCGAATCACATGTACCGGGGTGCCAATGGACTGAACGTCTTTGATATTGGTAACTTTGTAAGTGAATTGGCGAGCCGGGAGGGTACGGCGTCCTGTCATTTATACGTGATCGGTAAGCGCGGTTTTCAAAATGCCTATACGCCTTTTGCCGACGAATCGGCCAAACAACAGGCGTACGATCCCGAAAAGTACCTCGACCGTATAGATGTGCGTACTGTTTTGGAGCTTACCGGTGATGAACAATGGAGCCTCTTCGACCTGCGTCCGCTACGATCCATGCTCTTTAACGGCGAACTTAAGGACCTGGATCCGGCCCTGGAAAAGGTGATCTGGAGTTACGACGCCTTCGTGGTAATACCCGAAACACACGCCTCAAAGGAGGTATTATCCGGACAAAAATAACGTGTATGAGCACGACCAATCTTTGGATCCGCTATATCGTGCCCCTGTTGCTGGCTCTGTTCTTTGGCCTGATGGTCACTCTGCAATCCATGTTTCGGGAGCCCATTGGCCTCACCTGGTATGGTTTCACCTGGATGATCGCCACCACCTATTTGTTGTGGGGCCTGAACCTGAAGATCGGCAGTAAGCTCGACGAGCGTTTGCCGTGGAACGACCATTTTTTACGACGACTGGGTACGCAATTACTCTGGTCTAACCTGGGGAGCATTCTGGTGTTCGTGGCCTGTTATAGTGTCCTCAATTGGTACGAGAACACCTTCGAGGCCGTCGATAATGTGATGTCTCCGGTACATCTGGCCAGTTCGGTGGCGATCGGATTTATGCTGACCACCTTTATCAACGTCATTCAAATTGGCTACCAGCTGATTCAGGTCCGCGAGGCGGAGCGTCTGCAGGCCGAGCGTTACCAGCGTGATGTGGTACAGGCCCGCCTGGAGGGGCTCAAGCAACAGATCGACCCCCACTTTTTATTCAACAACTTCAGCACCCTCTACGGCCTGATCCACGAGGACAGCGAAAAGGCGGGGGCTTTCCTGCTGAAATTGTCGGATATTTACCGGCTGGTGCTCGAGCATATCGACCGGGAATCGGTAAGCGTGGCCGAGGAATTGGCTCTGGTGCGCGTGTATACTGAATTGGTCACCATCCGCTACGGCAATGCCCTCCGATACGAAGAGGACATACCGGCCGAGATCATGGACCGGCGAATGATCCCTTTCGCCCTGCAAATGCTGGTGGAAAACGCCATCAAACACAACCAGGTGGAAGCCGAGCAGCCGCTGACGATCAGGATTTACTATACACCCGAGCAGGGTTTATGCGTGGAAAACAATCTGATCCCCCGTAGCTCCGTACCCGTATCGGCCAAGATCGGCCTGGAGAACCTGGAAAAGCGTCATAAGTACCGTCTGGGTAAGTCGATTTCGGTTGTCCGGAACCGGCATATTTTTTCGGTGAAGGTTCCGTTATTCAAGGGTTCAGAGTAGCCTAACGTACCAAAACGATGATACCAATAATATATGGATGAAGACCGTGGACCGTTTTATTAACCACTAAAGTGGTAGCGTGTGAGAGGGGCGCATGTGAAACCACAGCTAAAGCTGTGGCCTGATATATTGCGATGCAAAACTACCGTGGACCGTGGACCGTGGACCGTGAACCGTGGACCGGGAACCGTGGACCTTGGCCCGTGCCTGCCTGCCGAAGCCTTGGCGAAGGTAGGGACCGTGGACCGTTTTATTAACCACTAAAGTGGTAGCGTGTGAGAGGGGCGCATGTTAAACCACAGCTAAAGCTGCGGCCTGATATATTTCGATGCCAAAACTACCGGGAACCGTGGACCATGGCCCTTGGCCCTTGACCCGTGAACCGTGAACCGTGGCCCTTGGCCCTTAGCCCGTGGTCCTATGAAATAGCACATCAATACACCTGAAAAATGCACTTAAAATCAATGATGGATGTTCTGATAATTGAGGATGAAGTAGAATCGGCAGCTCATTTGAAGCGCCTGGTGCGGCAGTACGGAGCGATGGACCTGCAGGTGCAGGGTCCCATCCACTCGGTCAGTGCAGCCATCGCTTATTTGCACAACAATCCGCACCCCGATCTGATCTTCCTGGATGTACAATTATCCGACGGACTCAGTTTTGAGATCTTCGAGGAGGTTCAGCTGCGTACCCCCATCATTTTCACGACGGCCTATAATCAATTTCTGCAACGGGCCTTCGAGGTGAACAGCCTCGATTTTCTGCTCAAACCCATTCGTAAGGAGCATCTGGAACGCAGTCTGCAAAAATTTGCCGACCTCTACCAGCGACCCGAAAGTCCGCTGATCAACAGTCAGTATCTACAGCAGGTATTACCCTGGCAACGTTCCCGATATAAATCGCGCTTCCTGGTGAAACGTGGTCGGCAATTGGTGGTCATTCCCGTCGAACAGATTGCCTGCCTGCTCAAGGAAGAGATTATTGTCTTGGTTTCCCTTACGGGAAAAAGGTACCCCTTCCCGCACACACTGGAGGAAGCAAGCCAGCTGTTGGATCCCCGACATTTTTTCCGGATCAATCGCCAATGCATCGTGCACCTGTCGGCCATACAGGAGATCAGGCAGGAGGGAACCACGGTACTCCTCTCCATGGGAAAGGCCTGGACGGAATGGCTGGCCGTGAGTCAGCGAAATACCCCGGACTTTAAAGCTTGGCTGGCGGGGGAGTGAAGCCCGATTCAGCCTGGTTATTTAAACGTCATTACTTCCACACCGGTCCATTCCTCCGGAACGCCCTTGATCAACAACTCACTGGCCTTGGTCATAAAAAGGCGGGCGGGATGATCCTGATCATTCTGTTTCAAGATCCGGTTGAAGACGACCGTAGCCTCGCCGAATTCGCGTTGATAAAAAAGCTCCAGCCCCTTTTCAAAATCTGATTGGACCGCTTTCTTTTTTGCCCGAATGTTCGGTGGTTCCCCATTGAGGCATTCGTATAGTCCCACTGGTTCCTTCTTTCCTTTGACCTGGACCTGACCCAGATAGCGAAAGTTGACATCTGCGTCTTCCGGGATCTGTTCCAGGCTATCTTCACTTAACAGGATAGGCGTCCCGTAGTGTTTGGTAAGATTCTCGATTCGGGAAGCGGTATTCACGGTATCGGCGATAGTGGCGGCGTCCATCCGGTCCTGATCACCTATGATACCCATAATGAGCGGGCCCGTGTGCAAACCAACACCAATGCGGATCGCTGTCCGACCCTCGTGGATACGTTGCGCATTATAATCTACCAGCTTCCGTTGCATATCAATGGCCGCTTCCAGGGCTTTTTGCGGGCTATTCGGGAACAGGGCCATAATGGCATCGCCCAGATACTGATTGATAAATCCACCGTGCTCCCGGATAATGGGCCCCATCCGGCCGTGGAAAGCATTGACGAATTTGAAATTCTCCTCCGGGGACATGGTTTCAGAAAGGGTGGTGTAATCCCGTATATCCGTGAATAGTACCGTCACCTCTAATTCCGTATGATCGCCCAAATGGATATCCGTGATCCGCTCCCGGTTGAGCGAACGAATAAACTCATTAGGAACAAAGCGCCCGGTAACTGTAAATATATGGTGCAGGTCGATCTGTGTTTTTATTCGGGCCAGCAGTTCCTCTTTGTGGAAGGGCTTTGGCAGGTAGTCGTTGGCCCCCAGCGACAATCCCTGCACAATGTCGTGGAGCTGATTCTTGGCGGTAATCATGATAACGGCCAATTCGGAGGGCAGGTATTCTTCCCGAATACGTTGGCACACTTCGTAGCCCGACAATTTAGGCATCATCACGTCCAGTAGTACCAGATCAAATGGACCCTCCCGCCGCAGTACGTCCAGGGCCTCTTCGCCGTTCATGGCCTGCTGTAAGTAAAAATCCTGCCCCGAGAGGTGATTCTTCAGTACCTGCTGGTTGACCGGTTCGTCATCGACGACCAAAATACGAATGCCTCCGGCGGCAGTAGCAGGCACCGGAATCGGGTTGTCCTGACTACGATCGTATGCTGATAGCAGAGGCTTTGGTTTTGATTTCTCGTTGGTCCGTGCCTCCAATGATGGCTCCTGATCCGGGAGCGTGCTAGCGGCTTCAACGGAAATGGGCAGGGTGAAGAAAAAGGTCGATCCCGTGCCGACCTCGCTTTCGACATATAAGTCGCCGCCGTGCATTTCAACCAGACGTTTGCTGATGCTCAACCCCAGTCCGGTACCCGTAAACTCGCGGGAAATAGAGCCATCCAGTTGTTCAAATTCCTGAAAAATGGCTTCCTGTTTATCCTCTGGTATACCGGTACCTGTATCGGAGACAGAAACTTCTACTGATTGATCTTTGGCGATGGCACCTACTACGATCTGGCCGCGCTCGGTAAACTTAATGGCGTTCCCGATCAGGTTGTACAGTATTTGCTGTAAACGGTTCTCGTCGCCGTAAACGGAGGGTAAGTCCGAATCGATATCATTGACCAGGGTTACCGGTTTCCCCTTAACGAGCGGTTGGTTATTGCGCAGCACGACATCGACCAACACGCGCATATTCACCGGTCGGCGAGCCAATTGGATGTCGCGGTTCTTCAACTTGGAAAAATCGAGAATATCATCCACCAGGTTATTGAGTCGCTTTCCGGAGGAAATGATCATCGACAGATCTTCCTGGTCCTGATGGGAGGAAGATCGGTCGTATACCGCCTCGGACAATCCAATGATTCCCTGCAAGGGAGTACGCAGTTCGTGGGAGGTATTTGCCAGGAATTGATCCTTGAGGCGATCTACCTGCTGTAGCCTGACATTTAACTCCTGAGCGGTTTTCAGTTTCTTTTTTTGCTCGGCAGTCCGCCAACGGATGAACGCGTAGACAGCACCAATTGCAGCGGCAATATAGATAAGCCAGGCCCACCAACGCAGAAACCACGGGTAGCGAATTTCAAAGGCATACGTAAAGGGCACACTTTCGAGTCCATTTGTACTAAGGGCGCGCACCTGAAACGTGTGCTGACCGTAGGGCAGGTTTCGAAAATCGGCCTTAGTATCCGGTGAAGGGGTGCTCCATGCTCCTTCGTCCAGCCGGAAACTGTAGTGTATCTGGTTGGATTCCGACCAACCCAGGCTGGCAAAATGAAGAGTCAGGTGATCCGCATTACTCGGGAATATCGGATTAATAGGATAATTGCCGTACGTGGCCACACTATCTGTAATACCGGAAAGGTAGCGCCGGTTTGCCGCTAATGAATCATTACCAGTAAGCAGCTCGCGGTAATCAACGTACTGACCATTTACCTCCAGATACCCCAGGGTAATTTGGGGTGGATTGGTTGGCAAGGAAAAACGATTCAAATCCAGCATTGTAGCCCCTTCGTGTGAACCCCACCAAATTCGATTCCGGGAATCCAGAAAGGCACTATTTTCGAGAAAAGACCAGTTGCGAAGACCATCTGCTTTGGTGATAGCAACTGGCTGGTACGAATGGGTAATATCCATGGCGTCCGTCCCGGGCAAATCCGTGGTCTTCGGTACCAGCAGGGTGA
Source organism: uncultured Saprospiraceae bacterium (assembly GCA_964342305.1). GTDB lineage: Bacteria > Bacteroidota > Bacteroidia > Chitinophagales > Saprospiraceae > DT-110. The sequence goes on from CAYFGK010000021.1 coordinate 10,623, forward strand.
TGCCCTTACTTGTACTGATCCACATGCGCCCCTGGTTATCTTCCAGAATAGACGATACCCGGTCGTGGGTCAGCCCCTTCGTTGAAACAAAGTGAGATGCCTGACTTTTTGCGAAAGCAACCTCCGGATCAAACCGGATGATCCCCTGCCCAAAGGTTGCCAGCCAGATAGCGCCCGATGAATCTTCTCCAAAGGTATTTACGGAGATGGCCTTTGTGTCTGGCAGTGATTGGTAATGGACCAGTTCCCATGCTCCATCAACACCAGTGGATTGCAGACAACTAAAACCAGCTGTCCCCCGTTGGTAAGCCAACCAAATGCGTCCTTTCTGATCCGGATGAACCGCGGTAACCTGATTGCTGATCAAGCCCTGATCGATCGTATAGTGCGTGAATTGATCCGAATTTGGATCATAACTTATAAGGCCACCCCGCGTAGCAAACCACAATTGTCCTTGGGTATCTTGTTGAATGTCATTTACGGATCCATTGGTGAACCCCTGATCGGCCGCAAAATGGTCAATTGTTCCCTTTGCATTACCCGCAGCCCGCCGGTAACGGGTGACACCTCCCCGTAAGGTACCCATCCAGACGTTCCCTCTACGATCGCCGTGAATCGCCCAGACAGCGTTGTTAAACATACCCCCAGTCAGGGTAAACCGCTTTAACCGGCCTCCCCCCGCTACTCCATTAGCGGTAAATTCGCTAGGGCCACTCCCGATAGACCCCAACCAGATGTTCCCCCGGGCATCTTCACCGAAGGAACCGATATGCTGATTATACAACCCATTTTCACTAGTGAAGTGAGAAAACCCGTTTATATCTAGTCGGTTAAGGCCTCTTCCTCCAAGTGAAAGCCAGATCTTCCCCGATCCATCTTCCATGATAGTATTGATGGCGTTCAAACTTAAACCGTTCTTGTTGGTATATTGCACGGAATGCTCCGGGTTTCCCGCCTCATCAAAGGATATATAAAAAACCCCTGCTTCAGGAGTTGATAACCAAAGGTTATTATGACTATCAAAAAACAGGTCTCTAGCGCCTGAAAAGTTCAATTGCGGATTCACCACAAAACGATCTATAGTACGTGCATCGTTGGGGTCAAAACGGTAAAACACGCCATTCCTGGTCAAAAACCACATCCTCCCGTAGGCATCTTCCTCGATTGCTAAAACGGAGGATTTGTCAAAGTAGGTTTCCCTCGGAAAATGGATAAAAGTGCCCATCTCTCCGTTCGCACCGGGCGTATACCTGGAAACGCCATTATCACTGGTGGCAAACCAAATATCTCCCCGGCTATCTTCTTGTATTTCGTAAATATAATCACCACTTAAACCGGATGATTTGTTGAAATTGGTAAAGGTGCCACTAGTACCGCTGGCATCGGGGGTAAAACAAACCGCACCTGCTCCTCCCGTTCCAAACCAGAGGTTACCCTTACTATCCGCTTCGATGGTCCATACATTTTGCCGGGCTAAACCTTCGGCTGGCGTAAAATGAGTAAAAACGTTCCCGTCGTACCGGGTAACCCCATTCCCGGAGGTCCCGAACCACATATTGCCCGGTATATCCTCTTCGATGGGATCCACCCTAAAATGACTCAACCCATTCGACTCCCCAAAATGGTAAAAGGTGGATCCGTCGTACTGACTCACCCCCTGGTCGGTCGCCAGCCACCAAAGGCCACGACTATCCTTGAATATATTGCTAACCATAGCTGACTGCAACCCCTGTTCTGTATCCAGGTATTGTACATCATAGTAAGCATCGCTTTGCCCCCGCCACGGCAGGGCCGGAGTAGGTCGGGGCATACTCGTTTCCACCTCTTTGCCCTGAACCGACAAGGTATCAGGAGCCGGATAATCTCCCTGGCCCGGCCGAATGGTGGCTAAGTTGCCCGGAACCGGTATGCGTACCGGGACACCCATTTTGGATATCTCCGGAAAAGAGGTAGTTACCGAGGGTGGTTCGGCGAGTTGTTCCCGAATCGGGGGCCGGATCAGTTCGGGATCCATTTGAACACCGGTTACGGAAGAGACGGAGGAGGTATCGAAGAGATCGGCGAGGGGCCGAAGGGTGGTCTGAGATCGAGCGTCCACTTGAACTTCTTCCGTTCCTTCTTTTTTTTGGCTGCAGCCAAAAAAAAGAAGGAGGGTCAGATAAGTCAGGCTTATGACCCACCGGGACCCCGTGGAACAGCAACCTGACGTTCGATGGTCAGAAGCACCATTCATCGACCTTTTGGGTGGATCGAATCGACAATTTGAGCAGGCAAAAAGGGCACTCTTTGGGCAATTATGGGTTAGTTTTAGGTTCTTTCCTTAAAATATACGAGTTATTATCCGCAATCCGGGGTTATGAGTTATTCTATGTCGAATTCTTAGACTATATTTTTATCCGCTTTGGAACGGCAATTTCCCGCTGATCCGATCCAGATTTCTGCTTCCGCAAAAAATCCAGAAGCCATATCGATTATGAAAAACCAACTATCACTTCTCCTTTTGGCGGTAAGCCTGCTTATCAGTTGCACGCAGGAACGCCCCCGTGGCACCATTACAACAGCGCCTTTTGGCGAAGTGGCCGGTCAGGAAGTAAATCTGTACACCATTACTTTTCCAAATAAACTAATGGCCCGGGTGACAAATTATGGTGGTATTGTTACTTCCCTGCAAGTACCTGATCGGTCAGGGAGGATAGAGGATATTGTTCTTGGATACGACCAACTCGATGGGTACCTGAAAGAAACGCCTTACTTCGGCGCATTGATTGGACGTTTCGGCAATCGCATCGCCAACGGACGCTTCGCCCTGGCAGGCGATACTTTTTCACTGGCAACCAACGATGGGCCCAACCACTTGCACGGTGGCGACCGGGGCTTTGATAAAGTGGTCTGGAAAGTAATTGATCAGCAAAAAAGTAGCGATGAGATCAGCCTTACCATGCAGTACACTAGCCCTGATGACGAGGAAGGGTACCCCGGCACCCTGACCAGCACGGTCACTTACACCTTCACTCCATCTACCTTCGACATCACCTACCTGGCCACTACGGATAGACCGACGGTGGTCAACCTCACCCAACATAGTTATTTCAACCTATCCGGCAACGTGGAAGAGGACATACTGGGGCACGAGTTGCAATTAGATGCAGCTGCCTTCCTCCCGGTCGACAGCACCCTGATACCTACCGGAGAGGAACGCCCGGTTAACGGGACTCCCTTCGACTTCACCAGGTCGAAACGGATCGGCCAAGACATCAAAAAAGATAATCAGCAATTGGCTTTCGGCCAGGGGTACGACCACTGTTGGATACTCGACGGTGGCAGCACCGATACTCCCCGGCGCATCGGAAGTCTTTCTCATGCCGAAAGCGGTCGTATGATGGAAATATTCACCACGGAACCCGCCATTCAGTTCTATTCCGGAAACTTCCTGGATGGGTCGTTAACGGGAAAAAACAATACCGTTTACAACCACCGGTCCGGCTTGTGCCTGGAGACTCAGCATTACCCAGATTCTCCAAATCAACCGGATTTCCCGAGTGTGGTTTTGCGCCCCGGAGAGGAGTATTCTTCCCAGACGACCTATGTTTTCACAAGCAACGAATAATCCGACTGCTTCCTGTTTCTGTTGCCATTCGCACTTCCTGACACCTGATTTAGTCTTTTTGCAACAGAAACAGGAAGCGGTTTTAATCCCTTCTACTCCAGCCGAAAACGCTCCGTCCGGACCGCACTGGCACTAAAAAAGCCGAGTGCTCCCTGACTGACGTTCCCCCGGGGATTGGCCGGGGTGCCGGCAAACAGCGATTCCCGCCATTCTGTCTCCAGAAATACACCCCGCAAATAATCGTAGTAAGCCACCGAGAGGCTAAACCGCTTCTGAGTCACCCACCGCCCCGGACGGAAGCCGTAGAAATGGGCATCTTCGAAATTCATCAGTCCGCTCACTTCGATGTTGGTGTGGGTGAAAAAGGTGAACCGGGTGTCGCCCGGCGGCAGGATAACCTGTCCCACCTGCTGACCGTAATAGGGTTCTTCGACCGGAGGTGCGGTGGAGGTGTCGGCCCGGTGTACGATCAATTGCCACTGGTTGGGGTGAGCAAATCCGAATTGGTGCCTCCGGTATTCGAATTGGCGAAAGCCCAATTCGGAGGTGAAAGAGACCGGCTCGAATGCTTCCGGAACGGCTCCCATAGAATCCGTGGCCGTATAGGTCGTTCCCTGCCACTGAATGGTCAGCGTATAGGATCGCCCGGGGACACCCTGCAGGCTATCGGTCAGGTAGCGGCCGGGCTCGGTTTCGGCATAGTAAATAGTCTGTTGCCCGTCGCTCAGGTAAACTACCGCATCTGTTGCTGGTTTGTAGTCACCATTTTGGTCGTAATCGCCACTCACGGTCAAGTGAAGCTCGTGTCGACGCCACTCATTGGTGATCTGACCGTCCACTACCAGTCGGGGTGGTAATTCGGATGGCCCCAGGTCGACTATTTCCTGGCAGGATTGACCCACCAGGAACAATAGGATCAGCAGGCCATAGATTGATTGGTTATTCGTCATAATCTAAAAGCTAAAGTTATAGGAAACGGAGGGTACAATACCGAACAGAAAGGTCTTATAGGCTGCCACATCGGTTGGATCTGGCACATTGCCCGTAGTGGGTTCCCGATACGGTAGCACATCGATGGAAAATGGATTTTTACGGAAGTAGGCATTCTGAACCGAAAAGGTCCAGTACGATTCATTCTTTTGATGTTGCCGGTCCTTCCGCCTCAGGGTAGCTGACAGATCCAGCCGATGGTAGTCGGGCAGGCGCTGCCCGTTCCGGCCACGGTAAATGGGAATGACCGTATCCTCGTGCCGGTATCCCCCCTCCGGCAGGTTGACGGCTTTGCCCGACGCGTATTGCCAGCTGGCAGCGAGGGACCAACGCGGTGACAACTCGTACAGCAGGGTCAGACCGGCCTCGTGCGGCAGATCGAAATAAGCCGGATATTCCAGGCCTCCGTTCACGCCCTCGATGGACCGCAGGGTCCGTGCGTAGGTGTAGTTCGCCTGTCCGGTAAAACGGCCCGTAGTTTTTTGCAAAAGTACTTCCAGACCGTAAGCACGTCCTTTACCAAACCGCATCTCTCTTTCCAGGTAGGGGTTTTGGAGTAGCCGGGCGTGATCCACAAAATCGATCTGGTTATCCAGCCATTTATAATAGGCTTCCACCGAGAAGGAAAGGCCACGCTCTGCCTCCTCCCGGTAATAACCCACACTAATTTGGTCAGCCCGTTGCACCGGGATCGACGGGCTGGTCGCTACCCAAATATAAAAGGCACTAAAAGGACTGGAGGAATTACGCAACTCCTGCAGGTGTTGTACGGTACGACTATAGCTGGCCTTTAAAGCATTTTTAGCATTTAGCTGGTAGCTAAGACTAAAGCGGGGTACTACATCCCAGGTAGTATGATCCCAACCACCCACAAATGCAGAATCCACCGGCTGTCCTTCGTCGTCGTATTGGAACACCACATTTTTGTCCGGGTTGCCGTACATGACCAGGCGTAGGCCATAGGCGAGGGATACTTTTGGCGAAAGCTCCCACTCGTGACCGGCGTAGATGGCAGACTCTAAGCCACGTTGGTTTCCGACACCGGGAAGGCGTCCCTCCGTCTCGCTGCCGGGGTCGATGCGGTGCAGGATAGCATTGGCACCAAATTTGAATCGACTCTGTGGATTCTGGTACCAGGTGACATCCGCCTTGGCGTTCAGGTCGGTAACATTAGTGCGCCAGTTGAACGTAGACTGCCCCTCGATCAAATGATCGATGTAGTAATTGTATTGACTGTAGATCAGGCTAAAATTAGCGAACATATCCTCCGAAAACAGGTGATTCCAGCGGAGGGTAGCCGTACCATTTCCCCAGGTGTTTTCGTATTTGTCGAAAAAGCGAAAGGCATCGCGGCCGTAGTAGCCCGACAGGAATAGGTGGTTGTTCTCGTTCATCCGGACGTTGACCTTCCCGTTCAGATCGTAAAAATGTAACTTATTACCCCCGTTGTCCGGCAGCAATTTCAGGAACAGATCGGGATAGGTGCGGCGAGCCGAGACCATAAAGGAGGTCGCTTCGCTCAGCGGACCATCCAGCAGGATGCGACTGGCCAGGGTGCCCACGCTGCCCTGTACGCCCAGGCGTTCCCGGTTCCCTTCGCGCATCCGCAAGTCCAATACCGAGGACAAACGCCCACCGTACTGGACCGGTATATTCCCTTTATATAATTCGGCGTGGTGTACTGCATCCGTATTGAAGACCGAGAAGAAGCCCAATAAATGACTGGGATTATAGATCGGTGCTTCGTCGAGTATGATCAGGTTCTGGTCCAGGTTGCCGCCCCGCACGTACATGCCCGAAGACCCCTCACCCGCCGACTTAACGCCCGGCAACAATTGAACCATTTTCAGGACATCCGGCTCCCCACCAATGGCAGGAAGGTTTTTCCATTGTTGGACGGCGATCCGGTGAGCACCCATTTGTGTCTGCCGGCTAAAGGGGGTTTCCACATGGCCCACAACCACCACCTCGTCGAGTTGGTTTTCCAAACCTTTCAGGTCAATTGAAATGCGCTGGTCCGACCGAAGCTCTACTCCGACCTCCATCGGTTCGTAACCAAGATAGGAACTGTATACCCGGTAACTACCCTGCGGCAGGGGTAGCGAGAAATATCCGTACGCATTGGTCACGGCACCGGTATTTGCCAGATCCGTGATATGAACGGTTGCTCCCACCAGCGCTTCCCCGGATCCCGCATCCCGCACGTACCCACTCAGGGAAAACGTGGAGGCTTCTTCGGGTTCACCGGCTCGCAGATGGATTCGCCGGCCGACCACTTCCATATGTAGTGTTTGCCTACGGAATACCGCTTGCAGGGCAGCGGCTACGGTTTGTGGATTCCTCGCCAGAGTGACGGTAAGCCCCGGCTCCGGCAGCAGCGAGGAGGCATAAACTACCCGAACGGAAGCCGCCTGCTCAATCACCCGCAGAGCTTCCCTGGCGGGCAGTTCCCGGATGTTAACCTCGATCTTCTGCTCCAGAATATCGGATTGGGCAATGCTCCAGATCGGGCAACATAACAATAGCAATAACAGTCGGTACATGGTACGTAATTCAGAGAATCCAGGAATGACCGCTGGAATTCTGGTTAAAGTAAATTAGTATTAGGTAGAGCGTAGAGGGTATTTAGCCTTCTTCAAATACTACATTTTTCTCAAGGCTACCTTCATCATGCTTCCGCAAAAAATATCATTTATTATTAGTGGCGCATCCGGTTCCATCCAAAAGTATAGTATTTCCTTTGCGATTTATTTCCAGATCAAATACCAAAGCGATCGATTGCAATATCACGTCGAGCTCTTCCTCCTCGTAGATAGAATTCAGTCGGCAATTCGCCAGGGCTGATCGTTCCAGTTGAATGTCCACGTCGTACGCCTGGGAAAGGATCCTGGCGACCTCCGCCAGGGGCGTATCATCAAACTGAAAAACCTTTGTTTTCCAGGCCAGAGCATTCAAACTAGACCCATCACGCCTGGATAATTGCGCTACGCCTTTTTCAAAGACCGCCCCCTGATCTTTTTCCAGGATCACACGGTCAGCCGCACCACTCAGGCCGGAGAAGGACACCCTGCCCGAATACACCTGTATCCAACTGCGCAGACTATCCGGGTAGGCCATGATCGAAAAGGTTGTACCCAGCACCTCCGTTACCGTCGAGCCCGCCTCAATCCGGAAAGGCTGATCCTCCCGTCGGGTTACCTCGAAGTATGCTTCCCCTTCCAGCTCGACCCGACGCTCCGAGCGGGCAAATCGACGCGGAAAGCGAACGGCCGATTCGCGGTTGAGCCACACATTGGTTCCGTCGGGAAGCGCTACCACCAGGGGGCCCTCACCCGACAAATTGCGAACCTCTTCTATGGAAGTAGTGTACAGTCTCATCCAGGTCAGGCCGCCAATTACCAGAATAGCCACCGCCGCGGCCACCCGCAACCACCGCATACGCTTTATCCTCGCTTCGGGCCGAATCGCCGAACGGACGCGCTCCCAGGCTCGATCCACATCAGCTCCATCCGGCTCCACCCGGCCGGCCTCCCATACTTTCCGGATACGCCCCAAGTGGCGGGCATTATCCGGTGAAGCCTGCAGCCAGGCTTCCACCTTTTTAGCTTCTTCCGAAGTCAGGTGTCCGTTCAGGTATTCGATTAATACTTCGTTGTCCATGTTGGATGGCTTCTAGTAGGGAGACTGGAATTTTTCCCGTAAGGGGGAAAGAGAAACTACTTTTTTTCAAAAAAAATCGGAAGAACTCATCCAGAAATGATACAGCATTCGACTTAACACACTGACCCACAACAAGGTACCCCAGTGATCACCCAGGAATTGACGCAGCTTTTTCAAGGCAATCTGTATTTGTGATTTGACGGTTTCCCGGGAAACATCAAGCTCCCGGGCAATTTCCTCGTAGGACATGCCCATCTCCCGACTCAATTGAAAGATGATCCGGCATTTTTCCGGAAGGTTAGCGATTCCGCGTTGGATCAGTTGCCGTAGCTCGGTCTCCTCCTGGTAGGTGGTAGCAGGTACGATAGCTTCTGCCACGAAATCCAGTGGCAGGTCAGCCGATGAACGGGCCATCCGGCTTTTCAAATACGTAAAAGCCCGGTTGCGGATAGCGGTAAACAGGTACGCTTTCGGAGAAGAGGGAATAACCAGTTTCCGTCGGTTCTCCCAGAGGTGAATGAATAAGTCCTGAACCAATTCTTCGGCCACCTCCCGGGTACCGACGATCCGCAACGCCTGCACGTACAGGTCTTGATAGTAATGCCGGAAAAGGGCTTCGAAAGCAGACAGATCTCCCCCTTGAACTGCCCGGAATTGATCCTGGATATCGTCCATGTAGTTTATTTGCGCGGGAATATACCGGAATTACTTCCCGGCTGCCTCCTCAAATAGACCAACGGACCGATCATGGCTACTGGTCGAGTTTAATCTCTGGTGCTGAGTACTCTGTATCCTAAGTACCTTTGATTTATGGCTGTGCCTTTCGGCAAAAAACTTCCTTGCTCGCCGGTAAAGATCCCGTAACTGTAATCGGTTTCCGGTGCAAGTCCCCGCTATGTCACCTCGTTTTCCAAGAGCAGGGTATTGGTGGGGTGGGTCAGTATTCTTTTCCGCCCAACAAACAAACTGGCGTCCTGACTTTTCTATAGTAGCCCAATCGATTTGTCTCACCGCCCCGATCAATATGAAGCGATTAACCCTATTGTGGAACATAGTAAAACAGGCAGTGCTCAGCTTTTTTCAGGACCGTTGCCTGAAGCACAGTGCAGCCCTTGCTTATTACACCATTTTCTCCCTGCCTTCCATGCTGATCATTATTATCTCGTTAGGCGGGATGCTCTACGGTGAAAAAGCGCTGCAGGGCGAATTATACCACATTATCGATAACTACGCCGGGGCCAAAGTAGCCGGTCAGATCGAGGATGTACTGGCCAACCTTAAAATTCAGGGTAACAATATCTGGGCAACCATCATCGGTGTTGGTACCCTCTTGTTTGCTGCCACCGGTATTTTCGGACAGATCCAGGATTCCATCAACCAGATATGGGGATTACAGACCAAGCCCGAGAAGAGCTGGCTGATCCTGATCCTGAAACGCCTGACCTCCTTTTCCATGATCCTGGTGCTGGGATTCATTCTCCTCATCTCCCTGACGGTAAACACGGTTCTGGAGGTACTCATGGATCGTTTAAAAGAAAATTTTTCCGATCAGATCATACAACTCGTTTACTACGGAGAGTATTTATTGGGGTTCATCATTATCACCATCCTTTTCCTGCTGATCTTTAAGATCCTTCCGGACGCCGTCATTAAATGGCGGCATACGTTTATTGGTGCAGCGATTACCAGTGTTCTTTTCATTATTGGCAAGTCCATCATCGGTGCTTATCTGACCGATACCCGCCTCATTTCCGCTTACGGAGGTACCAGCTCGCTGATCGTGCTGTTGATCTGGGTGTATTATTCCTCGGTCATCCTGTTTCTGGGAGCAGAGATCACACTGGCCTACGTATTACAGACCGGCGCTAAGATCGAACCTAACCAATACGCCACTTTCGTAGAATATGTACGGGTGGAAAAGGATGGGGTGGAATCAGACAAGAAGGAGGAGTAAAGGCCCAAGCTGGTTAAAAAGTACAGAATACTAGGCAGGAAATACCTCAATTGAGCCGCTCCGTATTATCTTTTTATCAGTTTGAACGGTCTGTTCAAAAGCTGACCTCCCGACCGTACTTCCAACCAATATGAGTTGCTCGGGAGGTGGCTGATATCGACCTTGAACGACTGCGGGCCACTACTTAAATACCCCATACTCTTATGCAATACCTGCCGGCCGGTTTGATCGAAGAAGACAATGTACACTATACCTGGCGCAATCAGGTTGAGCTCGAAGGCTAAGCCGGATTGGGCAGGATTCGGATACACCCGACAATCGGAAGCCTTCTTAACGGGTTGTGAAGGGGTGGACACCAGGGGGTCTCCGCAGGACACAATGCCTGCGTCGGGATGCTCCTCTTCGCTAAAGCCGATACTCTGACCGGATCCACGAGCGGGGCTATTGGGTCCCAGGAAATACTGTTCTCCACGGTGCAGGACCAGCGGATCAAGACCGGTATCGGACTGGTGTGCGAAGGGTGCCGACAGGGAGTCCCGCTCAATATAGCCGTACACATTGTACCGACTGTTTACCCGGACACGTTTTCGATCAGGATCATCAAACCAAACATCGGCCAGGGCATTACCCCATAAGATGGAATTGGCCATTTGGACGTGCACCAGGGAATCAGCTCCCGGTGAATACACCATGCCGTAGCCGGATTCGATAGGTTCCGAATCGGAGGTAGCAGCATCATTGTAAGCGATCAGGGAATGTAACACCTTTAGATTAGACAGATTGGCTTGCTGGCTGATCAACAAACCCGTACCCGCGTTATGAGCAATCACTGAGTTGATCAGGATCACGTCGGAGATCAGGGTAAAGTCGCCGTCGACGTATTTCACAACGGCAGAGGTGCGACTGGCTTCATTGCCCATGAGGGTGGAGTTGGCTATCAATAATTGCGCCTTGGATAAGTAGCTGGTATACTGGATGGCCTCCCCTTTTCCACCCTGCAGAATAAACCCATCCAGTATGAGGGATGAAGAGTTCCCGTAGGAAATGAGGTAGTGGAATACAGGGTTTTTTCCGGTTCCGTTCAACACGGTTTTGTACCGGCAGTGGTCCCTTTCGGAAAAATCGGCCTTCCAGCCCCCCTGGATCAATACCCTGGGCGGTTCGGCGTAGGCTTCGTGGCGGTAATTCAAAATGTATTCCCCTTCCGGAATGCGCAGGACTGCTCCTCTGGGCGCCACGCGAATGAAGGTTTCCAGTGATTGGTTCCCCGTATAATCCAGCACCACGGGTTGATCGGGGTCCTGGGGGTTGCTCCCCAAATAGTATTCGTAGAGGTTGCACACACCATCCTGATCCGGATCCAACCAGGCATCCCGCGGATTTTCTTCGTCAAGACCACGATGGTATTCCCAGGCGTTGGGCATGGCATCCTGATCACTGTCCCAGGCTTCCAACTGACCATTCAGGTCCACCGGGCAAATCAATAACAGGTAACTGAAAACGATGATTGGCAGTACTGACCGCACCATGGCAGGAGGGATAGGTAAACAGATGATAAAGACCAGGACCTTTTTGGCGAAAGCTAAATCAGGTACTGGTGGTGCTACCAAATGTACGCACTAGCGCCCTAAGATCAGATAGGTAGAATAAGCCTAACAAAAAATTAATATGCCCCATATTTCTCCGTAATACAGAATAGCTCGTTCTTGCAAAAAAGATGTCTATGGATTTTTATGCAATCATTGGCTGGGTGGGCGCAGTATCGTACATTCTGGCCTATTTCCTACTGGTTATCAAGGTACTATCAGCCGAACAGGCGACCTACCACGCCATGAATGCTTTCGGAGGCATTTGTTTGGTAATCAACGCCCTGATACTGTCCGATATGCCCAATATCGTAGTCAATGCGGTATGGGGAGGGCTGGCTTTTTTTGCTTTAGCAAAAATCCTGCGGCTGCGATTAGCTAAATCGTAGTATCCTGATTTTGGTAGTCAAATTCGAGCATGGAAATAGCCAGACGCTTATAGGATACCAACCGCCTTTCCACCTCTTCCTTATCGTCCACCAATCCCAGGTAATAGTAAGCCCCATCCACCAGGGCAAAAATATTGTTGGATAAAGCACTGGTATCCGGATGATCCAAAACGCCGTTCTCCACGGCTTCGTCCAGGGCCTTTTTCAGGGTAAGGTGCAGTGTATCGTGTAGCTGCTTAAAGCTTTCGCGAAAGTTTTTATTGCGGTACACCTGAGCGTAAAAACTGTAGAACACACCATCATCAAAAAGTCGGTTCCATTTTCTGGAGAACAAATTTTCGATCAACTGGATCAGCTTTTCCCGGGTGTCCAGTACGGCGCCGTTCACCTTGTAAATGTTCAGGTACCGCTCCAGGATGAAGTCGTTCAGGGCCACCATTAATTCATCCCTGGTTTTAAAATAATGCATCACCAGGCTGGGATTGATCTTAGCGTAATCGGCCACTTTTGAAATAGAGGCATTCTCCAGGCCTTCCTTCTTTGCTACCGCGTAGAAAGCCTTAATGATTTCCGCCTTTCGTTGTTCCCGGATACTCTTCTTTCCCACAATAGAGTACAATTTGTTATGCCAGCAAATACCAGCGCTTAAACAGATAAAAGTAAGGTTTTATAGCCACTTTTCCGCCCTATACCCACCACTCATTCCGCACCGGAAAACGCGCCTGATCAGGGGGACAAATAAACCAAATTTCACTGAATAGCTATTCAAAAAATAGCTCCCTCCAGGCGACTGAAAAACATTGAATGACCATTCAAAAAATTCACAGTTAGTTAACCGAAACTTAACTGAATGACCATTCAAATTCTTGCCTAAAGGGCGAAATTACCCCCTGAAACTATTTAACAAAAAACATGTGCAATGAAAACTCCTAAAGCACTCACTACCAATTACTTGTTTTCCAAAAATTGGTTGACAGCTTTCGCTCTTTTCCTCGTCAGCACCCTTAGTCTCGGAGCTCAGGTAGCGACGATGACCGTTCAGGGTAAAGTTGTTGACCAGGAAGATGATTCTCCGCTGACCGGCGTTACCGTAATGTTAAAAGGAACGACGAACGGCGTCATAACCGACCTGGAAGGAGCCTATTCCATCGAAGCACCTGCCGACGGTATTCTGGTATTTTCCTTTGTAGGTATGATCACCAGAGAGGAACCAATTAATGGACGGTCGACCATCGATCTTTCCATGGAAACCGATGCCGTTGGACTCGACGAAGTGGTCGTCGTAGGCTACGGTACCCAGAAAAAGGAAAATCTCTCGGGTGCCGTTGATGCCATAAACATCGAACAACTGGAAAGCCGCCCCATCAACAACCTGGCACAAGGCCTGCAAGGTGTGGCACCAAACCTGAACATTGGATTCAACAGCGGTGCTCCTGGTCAGGCCGCTTCCTTCAATATTCGGGGTTTTACCTCCATTAATGGTGGTGAGCCCCTGATTCTGATCGATAACGTGCCGGTTGATCCCATTGAGCTAAACCGGATCGCTCCGCAGGATGTTGCCTCCATCTCCGTAATTAAGGATGCGTCTGCGGCAGCTATTTATGGTGCACGAGCTTCTTTCGGTGTGGTATTAATCACCACAAAAAATGGTTCACAGGATGGTGTGCGTGTAACCTATACCAACAACCTGTCGCTGAGCCAGCCTACCGTCCTGAGCGATCGCATTACCGATCCCTACATTTTCCTGCGCGTAAAAGAAACCGCTTCCGACAACACGCCCTGGGATAACCAAAATTTCAGTGACGAAACCTACCAGTGGGCCAGGGAACGCTCCGATAATCCCGAGTCAGTACCGGGAGTTCGCATGAACCCCAACTCCGGCCAATGGGAATATATGGGTAACCGCGATTGGGTGAACTATTTCCTCGACAATAATTCCTTTTCCCAGGACCACAACATCAGCATCAGCGGAAGCTCACAAAATGCCGATTACTATCTGTCGGGTGGTTTCAACCGGTATAACGGCTCCCTGAAGATCGCAGATGATTACTTCGATCGCTACTCGGTGCGCGGTAAAGTCAACTTCCGGGTCAATGACTGGCTGACCATCGGCAATAACACCTTTCTCTCCTCTACCTTGCGGGAAAATCCCAGTCAGTTTTCTATCTGGGACATTTACAACATGGACCCTGTTTCCTACGATCGGAACCCCGATGGTACCTGGGCTAACAGCGAAGTAGGTATTGAGGCTGCTCAATTGACCGACGGCGGCAACTCTGAGCAACGCTACAACAGCTACCAGTCGACTTTCTCAGCACAAGCCTGGTTGTTAAAAGACGTGATCAAAGTGAACGCGGAATACACCGCCCGCCGCGGTCAAACCAACTGGAACTGGTTTACCACAAAATACCTGATCGGTTACGGTGAAGATGATGTGCGCGAGATAGGTTCTAACCGTGCCTACCGCGAAGCTACGTTCGACCGGTACGATGTCCTAAACATCTACGGTACCCTCAACCAAAAGATTGGCAACGACCACAACATCACCGTGGTTGGTGGTTTCAACCAGGAGTTTTTCCGCACCGAGTCGTTCTATGCTGATCGCGAAGGACTCATCTCTGCTTCTCTGCCTACCATTGCCCTGGCGACCGGTGAAGACGAGGTAAACGAGCAGATCTACGATTGGGCAGTACGTGGTGTGTTCGGCCGGATCAATTACATTTTCAAAGACAAATACATCCTGGAATTTAACGGTCGCTACGATGGTTCGTCGCGCTTCCCGACCGATAATCGCTTTGGCTTCTTCCCGTCTGCTTCTGCTGCCTGGCGGGTCGATAAGGAAAACTTCTTCGACATTGACCTGATAAGTCACTTCAAGCTCCGCGGATCGTACGGTGCCCTGGGTAATCAGGCGGTTGGATTTTACGGGTACATTCCTTCCTTGTCGGCTACTACCGGTAATTACATCATTGGCGGTGAAGTACCACAGCGTATCACCCCTCCCGCACTGGTCTCTTCCAACTACAGCTGGGAAGATGTATCGACGCTTAACGTAGGTGCAGACCTTGGGTTGTGGGATGACCGCTTCATGGTTAGTGTCGATGTATTCCGGCGCAACACCATGGGTATGCTGACCCTGGGTAAAGACCTGCCCGATGTACTCGGTGCCGACGAACCCAGCGAAAATGCTGCCGACCTGGAAACCAAGGGTTGGGACCTATCGATCGAATACCGCAACAGTTTGGAGGTACTTGGTAAACCTATGAATTTCAATATTCGCGGTGTGGTTTCCGATAGCCGCTCGTACATTACCCGCTTCGATAACCCCACCAATCGACTGACACAATTTTACGAGGGAATGGAGATCGGAGAGATCTGGGGACTGGAAAGCGATGGCCTGTTCCGGTCACAGGCCGAAATTGATGCCCTGGACCAGACAGCTATCATTCCCTGGGGCGCGCTTTCAATCGTCGAAGGATGGCCAAAATACGTGGACCAAAACGGCGACGGAGTGATCAACAAAGGAACGCTGACTACGGACGATCCGGGTGACCTGCGTGTGATCGGCAACTTCATGCCGCGCTACAACTTTGGCCTCAACCTCTCCTTCGATTGGAATGGTTTTGACTTCAGCGCCTTTTTCCAGGGAATCGGCAAGCGTGACTACTACCCTTCCGATTACTTGTACTGGAGCTTCTACCAGCAGCCATACGAAGGTGGTGCAGTACACGCACTGGATTTCTACCGTGCTCAGGATGACCCCGAGACGCTGCGTTCTCAGCACTCTCAGGCATACATCGATGCTGGTCTTGCCGACCAGAACCTCGATGCTGCTTTCCCGCATATTCAAGCCTGGTTGGCCGACCGCAACCTGGGTGAGCGAATTGACCAATCACAAGGTCTGGCTATACCACAGACGGCTCACTTGCTGAATGCTTCCTACCTGCGCTTCAAGAACCTGACCATTGGGTATACCCTGCCTGCTTCCCTTACGGAAAAAGTGAACATTGCCCGTTTCCGCATTTTCGTTTCCGGCGAAAATCTCGTGGAATGGTCCGGCGTGAAAGATTACTACGACCCCGAGGCCATCACCGACGCGGTTAGTGCTCGCTTCAACCCGGCGGTAGGTGCCGGACGCGGATCGGGATCGGGCTACCAATACCCATTCCAACGTCGCTACGCGGCGGGCATCAATGTCACCTTTTAATTAAACAAACCAGAAACCTGTAATTATGAAAAAGCATTTGTCTCTTTCATGCATCATAGCGGTCCTGTTCCTCTTTACTTCCTGTAATGATGAATTCCTGGACCGGTTCCCCGAGACCCAGATCGGAGTCGAAAACTTCTTCAATACCGAAGACGACCTCAACCTGTACGTCAACAACCTGTACAGCTTTCCCGGTGGCGGCATGTATTCCGCCGATGGGTACGCCACTTCGGATAACATGGCTAATACGGGGAATACCGAGCTCAAGACCATGATGGTCACCAATCCCAATGCGACCACCATTCAGGGTGGATGGAACTGGAACCGCCTGCGAACTATCAATCTTTTCCTGGAAAACCTGGATAAGGCGGACGTTCCGGAAAGGACTAAGGACCACTTTGAAGGTTTGGGGCGTTTTTTCCGGGCTACTTTTTACATGGACATGGTAAAGCGCTATTCTGATATTCCCTGGTACGATCAGGTGATCGAAACCGGCGATGAGAATGCCTTGTTCAAGGAGCGCGATCCGCGGGCTTTCGTGATTGACCGGATTTTCGAAGATTTTCAGTTTGCCGCCGAGTATGTATTTGAGAACCAACCGGCCGGTGCTGTTCACCAGTGGTTCGTGAAAGCGGAGATGGCCCGTGCTGCCCTGTACGAAGGAACCTTCCGTAAGTACCATCCCGAGTTGAGCCTCGAATCATCAGCCAATGACTATTTGCAGCTGGCAAGAGACCTGGCGAAAGAGATCATGGACAGTGGCAACTACAGCATCTACAATACCGGCAACCCCGGTTCTGACTACTACAATCTCTTTGTTTCCGGCGACCTGACCAGCAATCCGGAGATTATCTTTACCAATATCTCCCAGGATGAACTGAAAAACAGCGGTAACTCTATCACCATTTTCGGCAACTACGAGACCAGCCCCAGCCGGGATCTGCTCCAGGCTTACCTGATGCAAGATGGTTCGTACTACACCGAGCAGGCCGACTACCAAACCAAGCAGTTCGTGGAGGAGTTCGTTGACCGCGATCCTCGTTTGTCGCAAACCTATGCGTTCCCGGGTTGGGAATTGATCCGCACGGGTGCGTACGCACAAGGTGGCGGCATCTATGTGCAGCAGCTGAATAAAAACTTCTCGGGCTATCACCAGATCAAGGGGTACGTCAACTCCACCAATCAAACGGTGGTAAATGATGTGGACTATCCGGTACTGCGCTACGCAGAAGTCTTATTGATCTACGCCGAAGCTCGTGCCGAACTGAACGAACTTACCCAGGCCGACCTGGACGCAACGGTGAATGTTCTGCGCGATCGGGTTGGCATGCCACACCTGATGATGGGCGTGCCGGTGGATCCGGTTCAGCAGGCCCGCTTCCCCATGGTTACCAGTGCTGAGTTACTGGAGATCCGTCGTGAACGCCGGATTGAGTTGGCCCTGGAAGGCTACCGCCACGATGACCTGATGCGCTGGGCCGCCGGCAAATTGCTGGAAGCCGAGCCCGAAGGCATGTACTTCCCTGGTCTGGGTAAATACGACCTGACTGGTGACGGTGTGGAAGACATCATTCTGATCGACGAAGGTGAAACGATCCCTTCCGGTGAGAATAAAGAACTCAACTCCCTGGGGGTTCCCCTCATCTACTACCGCGCCAGTCTGCCCGATGCAACCGGTGGAGTGTATCTGGAAAATGGTACCAGTGGTACCGTACAGACGATCAACGAACGCGGCACCTTCGTAGAACCGAAATATTATTACCGTCCTATACCCGCCAATCAGGTTAGTGTCAATCCTAACCTGACGCAGATCATGGGTTGGTAATCCAGAATCTATTAATCGTAGAGGGATGTAGTCGCCTGGCTGCATCCTTCTTTTTTAACTTTCGTGAGGTTGGGCTTGAATGATTTCGTAAAATTCAGATAATGACCTCCCGGTACAACGTATTATGTATTGGGTATTTGGATTTAAGGAGATCTTACTACCTACTACCCTTTACCAAATACAACGTAAGGTTGTTACAATCAGTTATTTAACAAATAGATCGGACCCAACCTTACGTTACCTTAATATCCTATTTCAATGAGGACACACCTGCTTTTTTCGTTCTTTTGGCTACTACCCATATTACTTAATGCCCAGGTGGAGAATATCGACCGCCAGGATGTCATCGTACCGAATATCCCCGGATATCAGACCCTGAAGTGCGATTTCCACTTGCATACAATTTTCTCGGATGGCACCGTCTGGCCCACCGTCCGGGTCACAGAGGCCTGGGAATATGGCTACGATGCCATTTCCATTACTGATCACATCGAAGGAAAGCCCTACCGTAAATACGTCCCCATCGACTACAATGCACCGAATGAGATTGCCAAACAGGAAGGCGATATCAAGGATATTATTGTAATCGGAGGCGTGGAAATCACCCGTAACATGCCTCCCGGTCACATGAACGCCATCTTTATTGAGGATGCCAATAAGATCGTTACGGAGCGCATCAAGAATCGCTTCGCCCGGTTCCAGGAAAAGACATCTGATTATGCCTTTGTCGACTCCATCGACCGCAATCATCAGGATTATCTGCTGGCTCTGGAAGCAGTCAAAGAACAAGATGGGTTTGTGTTTTGGAACCACCCCGGCCCTCCCGGTGCCTACGATAGCCTCACATTACACCAGGAGCACATTGATCTTTTCGAAAGTGGCCTGTTACACGGTGTGGAAGTGTCCGGTTGGGGTGCCTATTGGCCCGAGGCCTTTCAGTGGTGTCTGGAATACGACCTTACGCTCCTGAGTAATTCCGATTACCACTACCCACACAGTATATCCAACAAATCATCCCGGTCGGACCGCCGGAATATCACGCTGGTATTCGCCGAGGACCGCACGGCCGAGGCCATTCGGGAAGCACTCGTTGATAAGCGCACGGCCGTCTGGGTCAATGACCTGGTAGTGGGGCGCCGCGAGCATCTCGAGCCTCTCTTTTACAACGCGATTGAAGTAGCCAATCCACACTACATGGATAGCCGTCGACGGAAATTCGTCAAAATCCACAACACCTCTGATTTTCTGTTGGAGATCGAGTTTATCTCCGGCATGGCTGGTGCCTACTTCAACGACATGATCCTGAAACCCCGTAGCTCTCAAATACTGGTTTTTGAGCCCGGCACCGACACCATCGAAGCGAAGGTGCGAAATTTTCACATCACCTCCGAAGAGCAACTCCCCGTAACGTTCAGGATCCAAACGGAATCGGAGCGTTGAGATGTCGGGGGAAATTCCGTCCCCTTTACCTGGCAGAATGACTCCGGCCCACGCATTACCTGGAATTCATGGGCATGCCTCCTTCTCTTGAAAAAAAGAAGGGGGCTTTTCTATTAAGTCAAACATTCTACCAACCTATCATCCCCACATAAACACCTGGTACGCCACCCCGTTTTGATCCATAAAAGCGCCAAAATTCGAGTACGCTTCGTTACCCCCGAACTTGTCCTTGATCGCTTGCAACAGGCCCTTACGATCAGAATATTCAACCCGGAGCAGTTCGGCCAGTTTCTGCACATCGTCCGGAGCAATGGTGTATTTGTATTCGTAGTCGGATCTTCCACGAATCTGCAGCACCTTGCGGCCAATGTCGTACCCATCGAAGATCAGTTGGTCCTGCTCATTGAAGTACAGATCCATGGAGATCTTGATGTCCTTATCTTCGTATTGGTAGATGTTTAGATGAGGCATGCATTTCGTTTAGCGTACATTGATAGTTAAAGCCCGGTGGCTGGTCCGTGATCCATGGTTCAAGGTCCACGGTCCAAGGTTGAATCAACTGGCCCTTAGTCCCTGGCCCCTGGCCCTTGTAGTCCAATATCCGTAAATTTCCTTATTACAATCTTCAAAAGCCTGGAATTACTATTTTGGTCCCCCCGTTAACACTACAAAACCAGCAAGCCATGTCACTGAGAATACTGCTCCTACTCCTTTTTGGCGGAAGCCTGACCATCCTCACCGCCCAACACGAAGAACAGACCTACTACCCGGTGGAAGACCCGCTGGTGCAGGAAAAGCTGGAACAATGGCAGGATATGAAATTTGGTCTCCTCATGCACTGGGGCGCTTATTCCCAGTGGGGCATCGTGGAGTCCTGGTCGATCTGCCCGGAGGATTATGGCTGGTGCCAGCGCAAGAAGGAAGGCACACCCGGCACCTACTTCGAATACGTGCAAGCCTACGAGAACCTGCAAACGACCTTCAATCCCACCAAATTCGCACCCGAGAAATGGGCCGCCGCGGCCAAAGATGCCGGCATGAAATACCTGGTGTTCACCACCAAGCACCACGATGGGTTTTCCATGTTTGACTCTAAGTATACCGACTATAAAGTGACCGACGAAAAGACGCCCTTCAGCAGGCACCCGCGGGCCAATATTACCGCCGAGCTCTTCGATGCGTTCCGGGCTGAGGGCCTGTGGGCCGGTGCTTATTTTTCTAAGCCCGACTGGCACAGCGACGATTACTGGTGGCCCTACTTTCCGCCCAAAGACCGCAACGTGAATTACGACCCCGAGGCCTACCCCGAGCGGTGGGAGCGCTTCGTGCAGTATACCCACAACCAGATCCTGGAACTGATGACCGACTACGGCAAGGTCGACATCCTCTGGCTCGACGGTGGCTGGGTTCAGAAATCCTCTAAAGATGATCTTCAGGATTACTACGTGCGTCAGATGGCCGGCCTGGAAACGGGTTTCCAGAAAAGCTCTATGGTGAACCAGGATATCCGCATGGATGAACTGGTGAAAAAAGCCCGCGAAAAGCAACCGGGCCTTATCGTCGTGGACCGCGCCGTGGAAGGCCCCAATCAGAACTATCTAACCCCCGAAAATCGCGTACCCGAAGCCGCCCTCCCCTACCCCTGGGAAAGCTGCATCATTGCCGGCGGCGGCTGGTCGTACACGCCCAACGCTACGTATATGAGCGGCCACCAGGCTATCCATATGCTGATCGATATCGTCTGCAAAGGTGGTAACCTGCTCTACAACATCGCTCCCGGGCCCGACGGTACCTGGCACGAAGATGCCTACGCCCTGCTCGCCGATATGGGCGACTGGATCGAGGTCAACGGCGAAGCGATTTACGGTACCCGGGCCATTGAGCCCTACGCCACCGGTAAGATCAGCTACACCCGCAAAAAAAACAGCAATACCATCTATGCCATCTACCGGGCCGATGAGACCGAAACCACCATGCCCGCCCTCATTCAGATCGACGATTTCGCCCCCGAAGACGGCAGCGAAGTCTTCCTCCTGGGTCACGATAAACCCCTCACCTGGACACCGAACGGGACAGGGTTTACTATTTCCATTCCCAAGGCCTTACGGCAAAAACCGCCCGGTAAGTATGCGCATGCTTTTAAGGTTGAGGCTAAGATTTAGGTTTTCGCCTACGACAGTTTTGGTTTTCGAAATCGGAAATCGGAAATCAGAAGTAGGTTTGAAGTTTGAGGCTGGCCACGTCTTTATGTACTAATGGACGTTTCCCCTCTCCTCCAACATTCCTTTGCATTCGCAAGTAACCATACGGTCGGGAACAGGAGAGGGGATCAAGGGGTTAGGTTTTTGAAATCGGAAATCAGAGGTCAGAGATCAGAAATAATTTATAATTTTTAGTGTTTAATTTTTAATTAAATCCCGGCAGCCGAATAATTAAAAATTAAGAGCGTGTTTGGGATTTGTTTTTGAAGGCGAAAATGTCTTGAATTTGGTTCTCACAAAGCCATTTTTGAGCTTCGTAGCAGGGCTACGGGGCGAAAAAAGGCTGAAGTGAGGTTCAAATAATAGACATTTGCAGCCCAAAGGATAAATCCCAAACACGCTCTAAACATTCAACATTAATAATTATACCCCGATGCGCACCATAATCCTTGCCCTCCTCCTCACTCCAATCACGCTAGTCGGTCAATCCACGAAAATGGAGTGGTTCGAGGATGCCAAGCTGGGGATCTTCATCCACTGGGGATTGTATTCGGTGAACGGGATCAGTGAATCGTGGGCTTTTTTCAATAAATACATTGATCACGACACCTACATGAAGCAGGCCGGTGGCTTTACCGCTGCCAACTACGATCCGGATCAGTGGGCCGACCTGATCGCCGGTAGCGGGGCGCAGTATGCAGTGATCACCAGCAAACACCACGAGGGCTTTGCGCTGTGGGATACGGACCATAGCACCGTGAACGCCGTGGATTCCGGAGCGGCGGGCCGCGATGTATTAACGCCCTTTGTGGAGGCCATCCGGGAGCGGGATCTTAAGATAGGCTTGTACTACTCCCTGCCCGATTGGTCGTATCCCGATTACACTCACTTCACCCGCACGGAGCGGCGCTACACGATCGCCGATGAGCCCGCGCGGTGGGAGCGCTTTTTGGCCTACAGCCACGGACAAATGCGGGAATTGCGCGACCAATACCAGCCCGACCTATGGTGGTTCGACGGGGACTGGGAGCACAGCGCCGAAGAGTGGCAGGTGGATCATATTAAGGCTTTCCTTTCGGAAAAAAACAAGGACGTCATCTTCAATTCGCGTCTGAACGGGCGGGGCGATTACGAGACACCCGAGATCGGTATGCCCATCCTGCGTCCGCAGGCGCGCTACTGGGAACTATGCATGACCATGAACGATTCCTGGGGTTACCAGCACAATGACGACCACTACAAAAGCCCGCAGCAGGTAATTGATATATTCGTGGATTGCATCAGCAAGGGTGGCAACCTGCTGCTCGATATTGGTCCGAAGGGCGACGGGACCATCCCCGCAGAGCAGGTGCACATTCTGCAGGAACTCGGCCAATGGACCAATAAACACCGGGAAGCTATCTACGGCACCCGACGGGGCATCCCCTACGATCACTACTACGGCCCCACCGCACTGTCCCCCGATAGCACGACCCTCTACCTCTACGTGCGCGATATCCCCAAAGACGGCAAAGTGGTACTGAAAGGCATTAAAAACAAGATTAACCGGGCCTACGTAGTGGGCGAAGCCAGCATCCTCGATTCGGAGAACTTCTGTTCGGTCTACTGGAGTGAATATCCGGGCCTCACCTACCTGGAGCTTCCAGAACGGGCTATCGATGAATACTATACGGTAATCGCTGTATTGCTCGACGGGCCGATTGAGCTGTTCCGGGAAAAGACCGGCGCAATCGAAAGCAATTAGATACAGGTTTGAGGTGTGAGGTTTGAGGTTTGAGGCTAGGTCAGAGGTTACCTCAAACCTCAAACCTCACACCTCAAACCTGTATCTAGTATTCAAGCATGAACTTCGACAGATTCTGTCCCCGTTCCAGGTCCAGTTTTTTGCGTAAGCGATATCTGGCAACTTCCACGCCGCGGGTGGAGATACTGAGCAGTTGGGCGATCTCTTTGGTGCTTAGGTTGAGCCGCAGGAAAGCGCAGAGCTTTTGATCGTTGGGCGACAGATCCGGATAGTCGGCCCGCAGGCGGGTGAGGAAATCGCCGTGGACTGCCTCGAAGTGATATTCAAACTGCTCCCAGTCTTCCTCCAGTCGCAGGGCGCTGTCGATTTCGCGGACGATCTTGTCCAGGGCCCGTTTGGTTTCCCGCTTTTCACCCTTGGTTTTCACCTCGTTGAGTTCGCCCTTGATCGATTCGATGAATTCGTTCTTCACCACCAGGTTCATCGTGGAAGTAGCCAGTAATTTATTGACGTGCTGTAGTTCCTGATGCATGCGGGCCTCTTCCATTTCCAGGCGATCTCTTTCCCGTTGGCGCTGGATATCATTGAGCTTTTGTTGTTTACGGGCCAGTTCCATCTGTTTGTCCAGCTCCAATTTCCGGGCTTTCTGCCGGTAGCGAAACCGTTGGATCCCTACGATCAATACGATTAATAGTATTGCTGCCAGAGCGTAAATGAATTTTGCGCCCGTACTGCGATAGAAGGGCGGCACCACCTGCAGGGCGAGGGTCTGCGTGCTGACGATCTCTCCGAGGTAATTTCGTGATTGGGCCACAAATTCATAATCACCATCCGGCAAATTGGTGTACTCCTTGGAGGTTGAATTTGTCCATGCGCTATAATCCTCATCGAATCCCTTCAGGAAATAACGGAATTGCTCATTGTCCATATCGTTGAACTGGAAGGACTCCACCGAGAACGTCAGC
This sequence comes from uncultured Saprospiraceae bacterium, assembly GCA_964342305.1. Classification (GTDB taxonomy): domain Bacteria; phylum Bacteroidota; class Bacteroidia; order Chitinophagales; family Saprospiraceae; genus DT-110. The sequence goes on from CAYFGK010000021.1 coordinate 35,191, forward strand.
ACCTTATCCTGTGGGCTGATTTGCAGGGACTCCAGGGTATTTGGCCTTTCGGCAAAAGGATCCTGGTGATACAGCGTATCCCCCCTGGTAATGCTGTACACCTGCCGGAGTATCATAGGTTTTTCCACTTTCAGCGGATCCTCCAGGCCGGGGAAATATTGAATAAAGCCTTCATTGGCGGAAAAGAGAATCCCTTCGTCCAGCTGCATGGATCCGTGCAACAGGTCATTATTGAGGTGGTAGCGCAACTGGTATAAAGAGGAAGGCACGAACGCGTAATTACCGGGGCTGATCTGCTTAAAAAAACCGGCCGTCGTTTCGGAAAGAACGTGGACGTTGTTCTTTTGGTCCTGTTCGAAGAAGTATACGGGTTCTTTTCCCAGCACGTCGGCGAAAGCTTTTGCCCAGGCGATAGAGCCATCCGTTGGATCCAGTTGGTACAACCCTCTTTTGGTGGCCAAAAAAAGCTCATCCTCCACCCGGCTCAGGATGATCTGTTCCTTAATCGGCAAGTCGGAATTGGTAGACACATTGGTCACCGTTGCCTGCCTGAGGTCCTCCGATAATTCGAGTCGGTACAGCCCTTTATAATACTGTACTGCCCATATCCGCCCATTCTGATCCTCCTCAAAAAAGCGGGTCGAAGCATCAAAACCACTGATTGCTCCTACGGATTCCAACTGCTGCTGGTCGTTGATCCGAAAAACAAATAGGCCGTTATACGTCCCGGCGAGGGCGTAACCGGGGCGTGAACGAAGCTGCACCACTTTCCACAGTCCATTGGTGGTGGCCACCTGCCGGGCGGTACCATTCTCGAGCAGGAATAATCCGCGGTGATGGCCGGCGTAATAACGCCCTGCCACTTCCTGGATGCTGTAGGCCGGCCCTTCGGTTCCCTCCAGGAAGCGGCTCTGACCGGCACCTTCCGGCCGAAAATAGATACCGTTGGAAGTCGTATAGTACATGCCGTCATTAGTACGGATGGCTTCGTATCCGCTGCCCTGAATATTGAGATCGCGATTCAGCAACCGCATGGGCGAATTGATGTGGATGAGGGCGATACCGTTTTGCATGCCCACCCACACATTGCCCGCATAATCCTGGTAAGTGCGCAGGCAGGCGTTGGATGCCAGGCCCTCGGAAACGGAAATAGTCTCCCAGGTATTGGTCTTGGGATCGTACAGGAGGATGCCGGAACGCTGCGTGGCAATGACCAACCGGTTGTCCGATAGTTGAAGGACATGATTGACGTAGGTACCCCGCAGTTTTTGGATGAGTTCGGGGAATATGGTTTTGGAGCCAAAGGAATTGGTCCACTCGATTTGGCCCGAATTGTAAAAGAGGAGGTAACCCCGCTCATAGGGGATCACCCCGGCCAATATCTGGGATCGCAGATTCTGGGGGTATGAAGCCACCAGCTGCCCGTCGGATAATTCCAGCAGCTGCCCGTTGGTAGTTTGTGAAAACAGGGTCCCGTCAGCCTGGAAGGAGCGTTCCAGGCCTCTACCGTTGGTTACGACATCTATTCGCTCCCCATCGAACACATAAATACCCTGAAAAGTGCAAAAGTACACCTTGGAATGGATCAGGAACACATCCCAAACTTCGTCAAAATCAGTGGCCCCTTCGGGGATACGATCAATGAGCGAAACGTACTCCCAGTCCCCTTCGAAATAGCCGAATTCGCCCTGTGATCCTACGTACAGGCGATTGGTAGTCTCATCGAAGGCCAGGGAGCGCTTCTTTTTACCGGTCTTGTAATCGTGCCTGCCCCAGGTACTGCCATTATAGGAAAGCACCCCCAGATTATTGGCCACAAAGAGGGTCATATCCCGGTTTTGAACGAAATCGATGTTCTGAATGCCGGCCTGATATTCCGTCGGCGTGAAATTCTGAATAGGATATTTACCGGGATTTGCCAGCAATGTGTTGGACAGCAACCCGATCAGGAGTATCCACAAAACGTACTGTATGATGTGCGACATTTTGCCTGTGTGCAGTTTTTTACAGCTACAAGATAGCTAATAATCAAAGCTTTGCCGGCAATTTTACCGAACAATGATGTAGTATTGATGCCAATTGACGAAAGAATTGTGAAGTTTTTATGATTTGAATTCTGATTAAAATAGCACTAGGAATCATTAATATAGCATGCATGATTTCATACTAATCAAATGCCCGCCGGGGCATGTCTAATGACAAGCGCTCTTGCACCAAAACCAGGGTTCTATGAAAAACACCTTCCTACTAATCGTTTTATGCTTAGCCGCCACTTCGGTCTTCGCCCAGGCTGACCGCGTGCGGGTTGAGCAAAATAGCCAGGGAATGACGCTGACCGTCAATGGCTCCGATTTCATGATCAACGGTATGAACTGGGATTACTTTCCGATTGGTACCAACTTCAATTACAGCCTTTGGAACCAGCCCGATGATATCATCCGGGCGGCACTGGACCGGGAGATGAACATGTTGAAGAACATGGGCGTCAATACCATCCGGGTATACACCGGTATCCAACCCAAGTGGATCCAGTACATCTACGAGAATTACGGCATCTATACCATGCTCAACCACTCCTTTGGCCGCTACGGGCTGACCGTCGACGGCGTCTGGATGGCAAACACGGAATACGCCGATCCGCGCGTGCGCGAACTGCTGCTTTCCGAAGTTCAGGCCATGGTACGGGAGTACCAGAATACGCCGGGGCTGATCATGTATCTGTTGGGAAACGAGAATAACTACGGACTGTTCTGGGAGGGTGCCGAGACGGAGGATATCCCCATCGAGGACCGTCAATCCACTATTCGCGCCCAGGCCATGTATAAACTCTTTAATGAGGCCGCAGTAGCCATGAAAGCCGTCGATGTCAACCATCCCGTGGCTATGTGTAACGGCGACCTGCTCTTCCTGGAAATCATCGCAGCAGAATGTAAAGACGTCGACATCTACGGCACTAATATGTACCGCGGTGTTTCCTTTGGCGACGCTTTCCAGCGCGTGGCCGATGAGTACGGAAAACCCATTATGTTTACCGAGTTCGGTGCGGATGCATTCAACGTGCTCGAAAATAGTGAAGACCAGGCCAGTCAGGCCTATTATATGGTCGGTAACTGGAAAGAGATCTACGAAAATGCCGCCGGCATGGGTCTCGCCAACAACTCTATCGGTGGATTTACGTTTCAGTTCAGCGACGGTTGGTGGAAATACGGTCAAACGACCAATCTCGACGTTCACGACGCCAACGCGTCCTGGGCAAATGGTGGTTACGATCGTGACTTTGTCGAAGGGCAAAACAACATGAACGAAGAGTGGTTCGGTATTTGTGCCAAAGGCCCCACCAACCCGCGTGGTCTGTACGACCTGTATCCGCGGGCAGCCTACTACGCCCTGAAAGAGGCCCATCAGATCGATCCCTATGCCAGCGAAGTTGATCTCGCCGATATTCGCAATCATTTTCAGGACATCCAAATAACGGAAGCTGTACTGCAAGCCCGCGGAGACCAGGCAGCCCTGCAAAGCGAGGTCACCAAGAAAGTACGCCTTAGCGGCCTACGCGCCGAGCTTACCACCTTCATTACCGGTGGTGATAAGATCAGTACTCCCGAAGATCCCGAGCCTAACACGGTGCAGTATCCCGATGAATTGGGCTTTGATCATATGCAGTCCTTTTTCGTAGGGGTAGAGGCTAACCCTACCAATAACGTACGTGTCAACGCTTCGGTAAACATCCTGGGCAACGTAGCTGAGAACCCCATCAACGAGATCTTTTACGAAAACCGCGGACGCGTACAGACCGTCCGCTCGACCCAGGGCAACCTCCAGCTCGGCGATTTGAACCGGATTAATCTGTACCAGGCCGAATTTGAATGGAATACCGACTGGTACGACATGCGCGGTTTCTACCGGACCGGCCACTACCACTGGGGTTACGAAGGGGACTTTTTTGGCTTGTATCCCGAAGCAAACTACGGCCCCAATATCGATATCTATAATGGTGTTGCCCCGTTCGGGGTAGAGATCGATGGTAAAAAAGCGCTGGACGGTTTAAAGGTAGCTTTTGGTCCCGAGCTATGGTGGGCTGCCAACCCCGCCGTACTGGTTAAATACAGCCGCTCGGTAGGTAAAGTCGACCTGACGGGCATTTTCCACGAAGATCTGGATCGGCTGGCAAACACCGTCAGTTCCTTTGCTATTCCCATGCCGCTGACACGGCGGATGACCCTCCACGCCAAGACCGAGCTTGGCCCCCTTGGCCTCGAGATAGGTGGTATCTGGGGCGGACAACCCCTGGTAGGGCGCTCCTTCCAGGTGTACAATGATACCGAAGGACAGGAAGAAGTACTTCAGGACGAAATACGCACCGAAGATACCTGGGGTGGAAAGATCAAGCTGACCTACTCCTCCGGTCCTTTTAATTGGTACGCCCAGGCAGCTGCCATGGGCCTCGTTGCCAATGGTGGAGCTGATTACACCCGTACTTTTACCGGCTGGCGCCTGAAGGACAGTGGCAGCGGGAACCAGTACAACTTTCTGACCGGTTTCACCTACCTGGTCGGTGATCTGCAAATTGCACCCAACTTCTTGTGGCAAAAGCCGTTAGTGGATCCGATCCCTTCTGATGTGCCTGCCCCCGGCCGACCACGGAACATTCTTGATGACCCCTTTGCCGTTCGGTATAACCGGGAAATGATTGCCGGTGAGATCCTATTCACCTGGGACCCCACTCCCGGGACCTGGATGTACGAATGGGATAACGATATGGCCGAGGATGCCCCGCTGGCAATTAGCGGTGGCTTTGTCTACCGACACCACCCCACCACCATGGATGCCGCCATCGGTATTTTGGCCGACGGCCGGACGATCTTCGCATTTCCGGGTGCCGTACCGGCACAGGACCTGTGGGAAGCCCACGCCCGCATCGTTTCGAAGATGAGTCCGGACTTTGGGGTTATCGCCAATATGTACGGTGGTAATGCCCAGGCCCGCGGTAGCGACCCCCGACTCATCGAACGCTTCGGTGCGGACGTCCGGACTATCTACAAGCAATTCAAGGCGATGGGCATGATCAAGGTCAATGACTGGGGCCCCTTCGACTACCACCGCGATTTCAACCTGACCTTCCCGCTGCAACTCACGTTGGACATATCGACTAATGTCGGCAGGCCCGACTGGTTCAATTTGCCGAATACCCGTGCCGGGCTCATGTATACCTGGCGCTCACTGAATCAATTTTCACCACGCTATTGCCCCACCCATGCGCTGGATGCCAGCGGAACCCACGTTTGTGACCCCGATGCGCCCGGCTTTGACAATGGTCAGGAATGGGAACTGCGCACCTACATTCACTTCAACATTGGTAAGTAAGCTAAAACTAAGGAGATGACTCACAATCGAATATATACTACGTACTTCCTCGCGGGACTCACGATCCTCGCGCTGGTGGCTGGCTGTACCAGGGATTTTGATGAACTGGAGCCCGCGACCTATCCCACAAATGCTGATGTCTTTATCGATGCCTTTAGCGCCGGCCTTAATTACGCGGCTTTCGGAGGTTCGAAGGTAACGGCCTTCGATGTCGATATGGATGAAGTGTATGAAGGTGAAGCATCCATGCGTTTTGCCGTACCCGAATTTGAAGATCCGGAAGGCGCCTTTGCCGGAGGTGCCTTCGTGACCGATGTTGGCCGCGACCTGTCGGGCTACGATGCACTGACCTTTTGGGCGAAAGCCTCGCAACCAGCCAGCATTGATCTGCTCGGTTTTGGTAACGACCTCGGAGATGCCACTTACCAGGCCACCATTTCCGACGTAAGCGTCAATACCAATTGGCAAAAGTATTACATCCCCCTGCCAAACCCATCGGTACTAACCCAGGAGCGAGGTATGTTCTTCTACTCCGAAGGTCCCGAAGACGGCAAAGGGTATACTTTTTGGATTGATGAACTTCAATTTGAAAAACTCGGGACCCTGGCCAATCCCACTCCCTCCATCGAGGGTGGTGAAGACCGGGAAGTAACAGCCGAAACGGGTGACCGCATCAACACTGCGGACCTCTCGATGAGCTTCAACCTTCCGAACGGAGTTGATCAGCAAATGGTCCTGGCTCCCGGTTATTTCAACTTCAACTCCAGCAACTCTTCCGTTGCTACGGTAAATGAAACCGGAACCATCATGGTGATCGACTCCGGGGCGGCAGTAGTTACTGCCATGGTCGGTAATATCAATGCCGAGGGATCGGTACAGATCACTTCCTCCGGAGACCCGCTTTTGCCCCCCACGGCCGCTCCTGTCCCGACGGAGCATCCCGATAGTGTAATCTCCATGTTCAGCAATGCATACGATAATGTACCCGTGGATACCTGGAACCCTTTCTGGGAATTCTCGACGACCGAGGTTGCCGATGTCCAAATAGGCAACGATGATGTAAAACGATACAAGAACCTCAATTTCGTAGGTATCCTTACGGAATCCGAGAAGATCGACGCCAGTGAAATGACCCACTTCCACCTCGATATCTGGACACCGGATATGACCGCTCCTCCGGCCACTTTCAAAGTGCTGCTGGTCGATTTCGGGGCCGATGGAAACTTTGGTGGAGACGACGATTCCTCCCATGAACTGACGTTTACCGCTCCCACCCTGCAAAGTGAGGAATGGGTAAGTCTCGATATTCCACTATCTAATTTCACGGGACTGACCAACCGGAATAATATCGCCCAACTGGTATTGTCCGGAGACCTGCCCAATGTATTCGTCGATAACGTTTACTATTATAAAGATGAGGTGGATCCCCTGCCCGAGCTTACGGAAGCAGCTCCGGAGCCGACCCGGGATGCCGCCAATGTGATCTCTCTGTTTAGCGACAGCTACGATGATGTGCCCGTGGATACCTGGCGTACCGACTGGTCGGCAGCGACTTTTGAGGATGTCACCGTTGAGGATAACCCCACCAAGAAGTATTCAAACCTCGATTTCGTAGGTATTGAAACCGTCGCCAACCCGGTCGATGCTTCCAGTATGACTCACGTCCACCTTGATGTATGGTCGCCTGATTTCACCTTCTTTGGCTTCAAACTGGTCGACTTCGGTCCGGATGGTGCCTTTGGTGGGGGTGATGATGTCGAACACCAAATCAACTACGAAATGCCGACTGCCGGAGAATGGGTCAGCCTGGACATTCCACTGAGCGATTTCGAGGGCCTGACCACCACCAGCAATATCGCCCAGTACATTATGGTAGGCCAGCCAACCGGTGTTACCACGGTCTACGTGGACAATTTGTACTTCTACAACGACGATGGGGGTAGTTCGGCGACCGAACCCACCATGGCGGCGCCGGCGCCCACCCAGGATGCCGCCAACGTCATCTCCCTCTTCAGTGAGGCCTATGATGATGTGCCCGTTGACTTCTGGCGCACTGACTGGTCGAACGCCACCTTTGAGGATGTGCTGATCGACGGCAATGCTACCAAAAAGTACTCCGACCTGGACTTCGTAGGCATCGAAACCACCTCTAATACCATCGACGCCAGCCAGATGACCCACTTCCACGTAGATGTGTGGACTCCTGACCTTACTCAGGTAGCCCTCGTCCTGGTTGACTTTGGGGCCGACGGGGCCTTCGATGGTGGTGATGACGTGCAGCACCGGATCGAATTTGATATGCCGACTCAGGGTGAGTGGGTTAGTCTCGACATCCCCTTCACTGATCTGCCCGGCCTTACTACCAGGTCGAACATCGCCCAGTACATCATCGCCGGGCAGCCAACCGGTGAAGGGACCGTCTTCGTCGACAATATGTACTTCTACGGAGAGGGTGGTAACGCAGCCACCGAGCCAACTATGGCGGCGCCGGCCCCCACCCAGGATGCCGCCAACGTCATCTCCCTCTTCAGTGAGGCCTATGATGATGTGCCCGTTGACTTCTGGCGCACTGACTGGTCGAACGCCACCTTTGAGGATGTGCTGATCGACGGCAATGCTACCAAAAAGTACTCCGACCTGGACTTCGTAGGCATCGAAACCACCTCTAATACCATCGACGCCAGCCAGATGACCCACTTCCACGTAGATGTGTGGACTCCTGACCTTACTCAGGTAGCCCTCGTCCTGGTTGACTTTGGGGCCGACGGGGCCTTCGATGGTGGTGATGACGTGCAGCACCGGATCGAATTTGATATGCCGACTCAGGGTGAGTGGGTTAGTCTCGACATCCCCTTCACTGATCTGCCCGGCCTTACTACCAGGTCGAACATCGCCCAGTACATCATCGCCGGGCAGCCAACCGGTGAAGGAACCGTCTTCGTCGACAATATGTACTTCTACGGAGAGGGTGGCAACGCAGCCACCGAACCGACCGTGGCGGCGCCCGCTCCGACCCTGGCTGAGGAAGATGTCATCTCCCTCTTTAGCGATGCGTACACCGATGTCAATGTAGATTTCTGGCGTACCGATTGGTCAGCCGCTACCTTTGAGGACGTACTGATCGACGGCAATGCAACCAAGAAGTATTCCGATCTTGATTTCGTGGGGATCGAAACCACTACAAATACGATCGACGCCAGTGAAATGACGCACTTCCACGTGGATGTGTGGACACCGGATATGACGTTGCTGGCCATTGTAATCGTTGACTTTGGAGCCGACAATGCCTTTGGCGGTGGTGACGATGTACAACACCGTATCGAATTCGATATGCCCGCTCAGGGTGAGTGGATCAGCCTCGATATTCCGTTTACGGACCTGCCGGGACTTACTACCAAGTCGAACATCGCTCAGTATATCATTGCGGGGCAGCCGATTGGCGGAGGCACCGTATTCGTGGATAACATGTATTTCCATAAATAAGCAAAAAAAAGAGCACTATGCACAATCAACATATCATGTACCAGCAGCGCCTGGGACAATGGAAAAAAATCATTCTATTTAGTGGACTGACGATCCTGCTGCTGGCCGCCTTTGGGTGTGAAGATGACGATGTGTCCGACATTGATGATCGCAGCTGGCAGTTGGTCTGGTCCGATGAATTTGACGGATCTGCCGGAGAACTTCCCGATCCTGGTAATTGGGTGTTCGATGTTGGTACCGGTTGGGGCAACGAACAACTGGAATACGACACCGACCGGGCGGAGAATGTTTCAACGGATGGTGACGGTAACCTCGCCATTATCGCCCGCCGGGAATCTTTTGCCGGATCGGCATTCACCTCCGGACGGATCACCACCAAAGGACTATTCGACCAGGCTTACGGACGATTTGAGGCACGAATTAAAATGCCCTACGGCCCTGGTATCTGGCCGGCCTTCTGGTTGCTTGGTTCGGATATTGACCAGGTGAGCTGGCCACAGTGTGGTGAGATCGACGTTATGGAGCTGCGCGGACAGGAACCACACATCATTCACGGTTCCGTTCACGGACCGGGTTATTCAGGTGGTGGTGCGATCACCAAGAGTTTTGGTCTTACCAATGATCGGTTCGATAAGGATTTCCATCTGTTTGCCATCGAATGGGGGGAGAATTATATCGACTACTTTGTCGACGGACAACCCTACTTCCGGATCACCCCCGACGATGTACCGGGCGAATGGGTCTACGATCATCCCTTCCACATTATTCTGAATGTGGCAGTAGGCGGTAATTACGTGGGTTTCCCCACCTCCGAAACGAATTTCCCCCAGACCATGCTCGTGGATTACGTGCGAGTATACCGCGAAGCAAGCAACTAACAAAAACACCTAAAACACCTTTTTGCATGATAACTGCTGATCAGGCCAGGGAGGTTTCCATTGAACAGGTAACGCTGAATGATGAGGTCTATTTCAAGATCTCCAACAGCGACGCCATGCGCCCGTTCTTCATGAGCGTAGTCAGCGATGCCAATCACTGGTTATTCATTAGTAGTAATGGCGGACTGACGGCCGGCCGCAAGGATTCCGAACAAGCACTCTTTCCCTATACGACCGACGACAAGATTACCGAATCCGCCGAGATCACCGGAAGCAAAACCCTCTTTCGCGTAGGATCCGGGAATGAGTTCCGCCTTTGGGAACCCTTTTCGGAACGATTCGATGGCCTGTATGAGGTACGCCGGAATTTGTACAAAAGTCTGTTCGGTAACAAGGTCATATTCGAGGAAGTAAACGAAGACCTGGGTCTCACCTTCCGGTACGCCTGGAATACCAGTGATCAGTACGGCTTCGTAAAGCAGTCCCACTTGATCAATAACAGCGGAGCTACCGTACAAATTGAGCTCCTGGACGGACTGCAGAACCTCATGCCCTTCGGCGTGCCGTCCGAATTGCAAATGCGTTCCAGCAACTTGGTCGACGCCTATAAAAAAAGCGAATTGGAACCGGATTCCGGGCTGGGTATTTTTGCCCTGAGCGCCATCATTGTCGATAAAGCCGAGCCCAGCGAAGCTCTCAAGGCAAATGTGGCCTGGTCAACTGGACTGAAGCAGTCGTTGCATCTGCTATCCAGCCGGCAGTTGCCTTTTTTCCGAAAGGGAAAAAAGATACAACCGGAAACCGATGTGCGCGGTGAGAAAGGCGCTTACTTCCTCCATTCGCAATTGACGCTGGTACCAGATACCGACCAGTCCTGGTTGATTGTAGCCGATGTGAACAAAGATCACGCGGCCCTGGCCCGGTTACAGCAAGAGCTGACCGATCCGCAAACTCTTGCTGACAAAGTACAGGCTGATATCGAGGCCGGAACGCAGCGATTACTGCACCTGACCGGATCCGCCGACGGTCTGCAACACAGTTCCGATCCACTGCAGGATGCCCGGCATTTTTCCAATACCCTCTTCAACATCATGCGGGGTGGCATATTCGATCACCACTACCAGATCGAGCGTGGTGACTTCACCACCTATTTGGCGAAAGCCAATAAAGCATTAGCCCGGGAAATGGCCCCCCTGCTCAATGAGCTACCACCGCGGTTTACCCAGCAGTATTTGCAACGCCTTGCGGCAAAAAGCGACCATCCTGACTTCCAGCGATTATCGCTCGAATACCTGCCCCTGAAGTTTAGCCGGCGCCACGGTGATCCCAGTCGCCCCTGGAATAAGTTTTCTATCAACACCCGGGCCGAAGACGGCACTAAAATCCTCGATTACGAAGGGAATTGGCGGGATATCTTTCAGAACTGGGAAGCACTGGCTCTCTCCTACCCCGGCTTCATCGAGAGTATGATCCACAAGTTTGTCAACGCCACCACCTTCGACGGTTATAACCCCTACCGGGTCACCAAAGACGGGTTCGACTGGGAAACTATTGAGCCCGATGATCCCTGGTCGTACATCGGGTACTGGGGTGACCACCAGATCATCTACCTGCTGAAGTTGCTGGAACTGCTCGAAAAACATCAGCCCGGTTCACTAGGAGCCTTGTTGGATCGCGAGCTGTTCGTATACGCAAATGTGCCCTACCGCATAAAGGCCTTTGGTGACATCCTGCAGAACCCCAAAGACACCATTGATTTCGATATAAAATCAGACGAGCGTATCCGATCCAGAAGGACAGCGATGGGGGCTGACGGAGCACTGCTGACCGACCGATCGGGCGATATCTACCGGGTTAATCTCCTGGAAAAGATGCTCGCAACCTTGCTCGCCAAGCTATCCAATTTCGTACCCGAAGGCGGCATCTGGATGAATACGCAACGCCCCGAGTGGAACGATGCCAATAACGCTCTGGTGGGAAATGGAGTGTCCATGGTAACGCTGTATTACCTGCGACGCTTTCTGACCTTTTGGCAAAAGCAATTTGCATCAGTCCCTGCGGGAAAAGTGGCCATTTCAGAAGAGCTTCACGACTTATTCCAGGAATTGGTCGAAACACTGGAAGAAAATAGTCACCTCCTATCAGGCACCTTTAGCGACCGGGAAAGGTTCCGGGTATTGGCGGGGCTGGGGCAGGCCGCGAGCCGCTATCGGCTTCGGGTCTACGATCAACAATTTGCAGGACAAAAGAAGAGCCTTGCGGTAAAGGACCTGAAAGCTTTTGTGGACCAGTGTCTGGCCTATACCGACCATACCATTGCTGCCAATCAGCGCCCCGACAATCTGTACCACGCCTACAATCTGCTAACGGTGGAGGATGAGGAAAGCGTTTCGCTTTCCTACCTCGACGAAATGCTCGAGGGACAGGTAGCTGTGCTTAGCGCAGGCTATCTTTCCGGAAAGGAAGCCCTCGCCGTACTGGATGCCCTGAAAGGCAGTCGCCTCTTCCGGGAAGATCAGTACAGCTATATCCTCTATCCTAATAAGAGCCTGCCCCGGTTCATGGACAAAAACACCCTGCCCGCAGGAGCCATCCGAAAATCGAAGCTGCTGCAAAAACTCGAAAAGGAGGCCAACACCTCCGTTATCACCCGCGATATTAACGGCAATTATCATTTTAACGGGTCTTTCCGCAATGCAACAGACCTGAATCGAAGCCTCGACGCCCTGCCCGATGAATATGCGGATCTGGTACAAGCTGAAAAAGCAAACCTGCTAAACGTATTCGAAAGCATGTTTAACCATAAAGCTTTTACCGGAAGGTCAGGCACCTTCTTTGGGTACGAGGGCCTGGGGTCTATTTACTGGCATATGGTCTCCAAATTGGTACTGGCGGTCCAGGAGTGTTGCCTGGTAGCCATTGACAATCAGGAATCTGATGAGGTAATCGGCCACCTGCTCGAGCATTATTACGAGATCAGTGAAGGCATTGGCATACATAAACCACCAACGCTTTACGGGGCCTTCCCCACCGATCCGTACTCACATACTCCTGCAGGTAAGGGCGCACAACAACCGGGGATGACCGGGCAGGTAAAGGAAGATATCCTGAGCCGTTTCGGAGAGCTCGGGGTCCACATTGAGGGAGGTCAATTGACCTTCAAACCCACACTACTGCGGAAAAGTGCCTTTACGCGCCGACCGGGAACCTTCCGGTACGTGGATTTGAATGGCGACAATCGGGAACTCGACATGCCTGCCGGCAGCCTCTGCTTCACCTACTGTCAGGTTCCGGTAAGGTATGCGATGAAGGGTCCGGAGAAAATCGTCATCAACACCGCACAGGGCGAAGCCCGGGAACAGAGTTCCCTACAGCTAAGTGAAGCGCAGAGTCAGGCCATATTTAATCGCACCGGAGAGGTACGGTCCATAACGGTTTTCCTCCCTCCAGAGTATTTACGATAGACCCCGGTCGGTAAACACAAAACCATCAGAAGCCATCACTAAGTGTTTTGGTGGCGAAAAGACCAAATGAACGGTCAGTCATGCTGACCTTATTCTCTCATTTATGCCGCCCACAATTTGGTTTGGAGGACCAGGCTAATTGGTGAGCGACGGAAAGCAATCATTTTGAAAAACGCCATCAAACGAACGGCCACGATCCTTATAGCAGTCCTGACGCTGGTAAGTTGCCAACAGCAAGGAGGACCGGATGATGGCCCAAACACAACAACGACAACCCTTATGGCAAAAGACCTGATCGGCAATCCCGACTACCCGGCAATCTCCTACGGCGGGTACCGGAAAAATAGTCGCGACCAACAACCTACCATCGCCCAGCTTAAAGAAGACCTGCGCATCCTCGAGGCCATGAATATCAAACTATTGCGCACCTACAATACCAATTTGCCCCACGCTACTAATCTGGTAAAAGCCATTCACGAACTAAAAGCTGAAGATCCGGATTTCGAGATGTACGTGATGCTGGGTGCCTGGATCGACTGCCGGGATGCCTGGACCGACCATCCAAACCACGATGAGGAGGATGCCGAAGCCAACGCGGCCGAGATTCAGCGCGCCGTAGATCTCGCCAATACCTACCCCGACATCATCAAGATAATTGCCGTGGGCAACGAGGCCATGGTCAAGTGGGCAGCCGCCTATTTCGTACAACCCTGGGTGATCCTGAAGTACGTGAATCAACTCCAGGACATGAAAAAAGCCGGGGACTTACCAGCGGGGTTGTGGGTAACCAGCTCCGACAACTTTGCCTCCTGGGGTGGCGGAGGCGAAGAATACCACGTTCCCGACCTCGAAAAACTGATCCGGGCCGTGGACTTTATATCCCTGCACACCTACCCCATGCACGATACCCACTACAACCCCGACTTCTGGGGGGTAGCGGAGGTGGAATCTAATCTGCCGGAGGAGGATCAGATCGAAGCAGCGATGGACCGGGCCCTGGCTTACGCCAAAAACCAATACCAGTCGACGGCCGATTATGTCAGGAGTCTGGGCGTCGAAAAACCCATACACATCGGAGAGACCGGGTGGGCCAGCGCCTCCAATGAACACTACGGTCCCGAAGGCTCGAGGGCTACTGATGAATACAAAGAAGCACTCTACTACCGGCGGATGCGCCAATGGACCAATCAGGAAAGCATCACCTGCTTCTATTTTGAAGCCTTTGATGAACCCTGGAAAGATGCCCAAAACCCCGGCGGATCCGAAAATCATTTTGGCCTCCTCACAGTTGATGGTCGTGCAAAGTACGCACTTTGGGACCTGGTGGATCAGGGCGTATTCGAAGGACTTACCCGGGGCGGTCAACCTATTTCCAAAACCTATCAAGGCGATGAATCAGCCTTAATGGAGGAAGTATTGCTTCCTCCGGTAAAAGACCTGTAGTGGATTTAAAAATCGACACACATGAAAAACCCATTCACACTATTGCTATTACTGGGAATTATGCTTGCGAGTTGCACCGACGAAAAACCACTGGCCGTCACTGTCTACGAAACCTCGGCCGCCGGAAATCAACTGGAAGAACGCACTGACTTTCCCGAAGGAGCAGCCGCCGAAATCCGGCTATTTCCCGATTCGACATATCAGACGATCACCGGCTTTGGGGGGTCATTTACGGAGGCATCATCCTACCTCCTCAATCAGCTAAGCCAGGCGAACCGCGATCGGATCGTGGAGGCTTATTTTGGCGAAAGCGGCGCCCGTTACTCCCTGACCCGCACCCACATGAACTCCTGCGACTTTTCTCTGGGGCAGTATTCCTACGCACCGGTCGCCGGCGACACCAACCTCGACAGCTTTTCCATCGCCGAGGATCAGGACGATATTATTCCCTTTATCAAGGACGCCATGGCCGTCTCAAAAGATGGCTTTAAGATCATCGCCTCCCCCTGGACGGCTCCGCCCTGGATGAAGGACAATGGCGACTGGCGGGGCGGCAAACTGCTGCCCGAGTATTACGGGACCTGGGCGAAGTTCTTCTCCAAATACCGGGAAGCTTACCGGGAGGAGGGCATTGACATCTGGGGGTTCACCGTGGAAAACGAACCCCTGGGTAATGACAACAACTGGGAGAGCATGCATTTTTCGCCGGAGGAAATGACCGACTTTGTGCAGCAGCATCTGGGTCCGCAACTCGAAGCCGACGGACACGAGGTGGTGATACTGGGTTACGACCAAAACCGGGGTGACGAGATCCAGGAGTGGATCCACGCTATGTACTCGGACCAGGCCGCGGCCAGGTATTTCAACGGAATGGCCGTGCATTGGTACGCCAGCACCTACGATTGGTTCCCGCAGGCCCTGCAGGATGCCCACGCTGCTGCTCCCGATAAACACCTGATACAAACGGAGGCTTGTGTTGATGCCGAGGTACCCAAATGGCAGGATGATGCCTGGTACTGGTCGAAAGAGGCGACCGACTGGGGCTGGGACTGGGCTTCGGAGGATCAGAAATACCTGCACCCCAAATACGTGCCGGTCTACCGGTACGCGCGGGATATCATCGGCTGCCTCAACAACTGGGTCGACGGCTGGGTGGACTGGAATATGGTGCTGGACCGCCAGGGTGGCCCCAACTGGTTCAAGAACTGGTGTGTGGCCCCGGTGATCGTTGATCCCGGGCAGGACGAGGTGTATTTCACCCCACTCTATTATACCATGGCCCACTTCAGCAGATTTATCCGTCCCGGCGCTACCCGGATCGGTTTTGACCTAACGGATGATTCCCTGATGGCTACGGCAGCCCGGAATCCGGATGGTTCCATTGCCGTGGTTGTACTCAACCAGGAGCCGGCCGAAAAGACCTTTTCCATTCAGATAGGCAAGCAACAAGTGCCTGTATCCATCAGTGGGCGGGCCGTACAAACCATTTTGATCAACCAGTAAAAGACCAATCATGAGTAGTTCAACAATCTCGCATAAAGTGCCTTTCGGACAAAAGGTAGCCTTTGGGTTCGGCATGTTAGCCAATCAGATGTTCCCCGCTGTGCTGGGAATATTCATGGTGGTTCTGGTGCAAAACCTGGGTTTTCCCGGATGGATGTGGGGGGTAATTTATTTCTTCCCCCGGATCTTTGATTCTTTCACTGATCCCATTATGGGCTTTATCTCCGATAATACTAAATCCAGGTGGGGACGGCGGCGCCAGTACGTAATGGCCGGTGCCATTGTAATGGGTGTCGCTTTTGTAATGATGTGGCAACTCTATAAGACCGATCCAGCAACCGGGGAAGCCATATCCCTTACGTACAACTTCACCTACTTCATGATCTGGTCCTTCATCTTCTACCTGGGCCTGACCATATTCAGTGTGCCTTACGTGGCCATGGGTTACGAAATGAGCGACGATTTTCACGAGCGCACCAACATCATGGCTACCGCCCAGTGGATCGGTCAGTGGGCCTGGGTGATCGCTCCCTGGTTTTGGGTGATCATGTATGACAATGGCCCGGACGGATGGTTTGCGGATGCGGAGACAGCGACCCGGACCCTTGCCATTTGGGTGGGCGTAATTCTCATGATAGTTGCCATGGTGCCGGCCATATTCATAAAAAGTAAATCAACCCTGCAAGAAGATTATTCGCCGATGACCCTCAAAAACATTGGCGGAAGTTTTAATGAGATCATTCTCGGCTTTAAGGAAGCCCTGAAGATCAAACCCTTTCGAAAACTGTGTATTTCCACCTTTTTCATTTTCAATGCCTTCAACACCGTAGCAACTTTCACCTTTTTTATCATCGTATACCACCTGTTCAATGGAGATGCCGATGCAGCTAACGCCGGCTTTTGGCCTACCCTGTTCGGAAGCTTAGGTGCTATTTCCACGACTTTCGTGGTGATTCCCATTGTAGCCTGGATGTCCAAAAAGATCGGTAAGAAACGGGCCTTTCTATTGTCGCAGGGCATCTCCATTATTGGTTATGTAATGCTGTGGTTTCTCCTCATTCCTGGCAGGCCCTATATGTTCATCTTTGCCCTGCCATTTTTCTCCTTCGGTATCGGAAGCCTTTTCACACTCATGATGTCTATGACCTCCGATGTGATCGATCTGGATGAATTGAACACCGGAAAGCGACGGGAAGGCATTTTTGGAGCTATTTACTGGTGGATGGTCAAGTTTGGCTTTGCTATCGCGGGCGGATTAAGTGGTGTGATCTTATCCATCGTCGGTTTCCAGGAAGGCATTCCTGGTACCGATCAGGAAGGAGCCATTACCGGCCTCCGTATATTTTTCTCCGGATTACCCATTGTGGGTACCCTCATTGCGATGTACGTAATGCGTGATTACAGTGTGACCGAAGAAAAAGCCATTGAGGTACGCCGGGCTATCGACCGCAAGAAACAAGGGCCGGTATCCTCTTCGGCCTACGTACAGGGCAAATTACTGTCCATGTTCAAAGATGGTATTCCGACCAATGGCGTACCGGCCATTGACTTCACGGGTAAATCAGCGGCTGATATTCAGGCCCTATTCACCAAATCCTTTAATCAGGGATTACATGGGCTGTGCTTTAGCCCCTACGTGGAAGGTCAGGAAACGGGTGATATCTTGTCGGAAGAACAGATCTGGCGGCGGATGAATATCATCACGCCACATACCCGGTGGATTCGCTCCTTCTCCTGCACGGAAGGTAATGAGCTCATTCCACAGATTGCCCGGGAGAAAGGATTGAAAACCATGGTTGGCGCCTGGATCGGAACTGACCGGGAGCGCAACGAACAGGAGTTACAACATTTAAACCGTCTGGCCAGGGAAGGGCAGGTCGATATTGCAGCTATCGGTAATGAAGTACTACTGCGTGGCGAACTCTCCGAGCAGGAAGTGATCGAATACATTCAAAAGGCCAAGGCCATGCTTCCCGACCATGTTCAGGTTGGTTACGCCGATTCGTATTATCATTTCCTGGAAAAACCGGATCTGGTCGACGCGTGTGATGTGTTATTGATCAACTGTTATCCGTTCTGGGAAGGAGCTAACAGTGACCAGGCACTCCAGTATGTGCAACAAATGTACGAGCTGACCCGCCAGGCGGCCAAAGGCAAACCGGTGATCATTTCCGAAACCGGCTGGCCTAGTGCCGGTCAGCGTATCCTGGATGCAGAACCATCCACCGAAAATGCTATGAAATATTTCATCAACGTTCAGCGGTGGTCGCACGAAAAAGGTATTGACCTTTTCTACTTCTCCTCCTTCGACGAATCCTGGAAGGTGTACCACGAAGGTGAGGTAGGAGCCCGTTGGGGCCTGTGGGATAGTAAGGAACAACAGAAGTATACATCAAAAAAAACCATTTAGCACACCGAAAAGGGCACAAACATGTCGAGTAAACCAGCAAGTATACAAGCACTAAAGGGTATTGATCTGGCCGGAAGAAGCCAGGCCGAACAGCATGCATTATTCACCAATGTTTTGCAGAACGGCATTTATGGCCTGTGCTTCAGTGCCTACGAAGAAGGTCAGCAGCCGGGTTCCATTCTCTCGGCCGAACAGGTACGGCGCCGGCTGTCGATCATCGCCCCCCACATCAGGGCGGTGCGTACTTTTTCCTGTATCGAGGGCAACGAGCTGATCGCAAAAATTGCCAAAGAAGAGTTTGGCCTGCAAACGCTGGTCGGTGCCTGGTTGGGCAAGGATAAGGATCTCAATGAGGAAGAAATCGAGGGACTTATTCAGCTCGCCCGGGAGGGGTACGTCGATATTGCCGCCGTGGGTAACGAGGTACTGTACCGCAACGACCTCCCGGCCGACGAACTATTGGGGCATATCATGCGGGTGAAAAAAGCAATCCCCGATATTCGGGTAGGATACGTGGATGCCTACTACGAATTCAGTGTCCATCCACAAATCACCGAAGCCTGCGATGTCATACTGGCCAATTGTTACCCCTATTGGGAGGGCTGCCACATCGATTACTCCCTGGTCCACATCAAGCAGATGTACTACCAGGCACTGGCCGCCGGCCGGGGTAAACAGGTTATCATCAGCGAAACCGGCTGGCCCAGCCAGGGCACCGGCCTGAACGAGGCGCAACCCGGATACGAAAACGCGCTACGCTATTTTCTCAACATCCAGCAATGGGTGGAAGATGAGGGCATTGAATCCTTCTACTTCTCCTCCTTCGATGAAGCCTGGAAAGTGGGTGACGAAGGCGACGTAGGTGCCTACTGGGGGCTGTGGGATAAAGATGAGCAGCTTAAATTCTAAGAATGTTGAATGCTAAATGTTGAATGATGAATTAGGTTTGAGGTGTGAGGTTTGGGGTATGAGGTAACCTCTAACCTAGCCTCATACCTCAAACCTCATACCTCATACCTGTTTATGGCATAAATAGTCAAAAGATTGGCCGGAACGGTCAAGCCCCACCCTTCTCTTTCCCGCAATTTTGTTGCTGTACCTAATACAGTAACAATATGCAAAAGATCCATAACACGGTACTAATTACCGGACTGCTCTTACTGCTGACGATCCTGTTCAGCGGTTTTATAGCTCCACCATCGCCGAAAGCACCCGCTTTTGGAACACTCCCGGCAGACATAGCACCCGAATTGAAAGCAGAAGTCTTTCAGCTACTGGATGCCAAGTGCAATGTCTGTCACCGCAAAAAGAACCCTTTCCGGGTATTCTCCCTGAAAAATATGGAACGGAATGCCAAGCGCATTCACCAACAAGTATTCGTGTACAAACGAATGCCTAAAGGTAACTCTGTCAAATTGGCTGACGAGGACTATCAATTACTTAAACAATGGCTTAAAACCCAAAATCTACCTTCATCATGACACTTCATGTAAAAACATTCGTGCTTTTGGCTGCGATCCTCATTACGGGTCTGTCGGCCGGCTTTTTCTACGCCTGGCAGGTATCCGTGATACCGGGTACGCGCCGCATTGCGGATCCGGCCTACCTGGAAACCATGCAATCGATCAACCGGGCGATCCTAAACCCGTGGTTCTTCCTGGTCTTTATGGGTAGCCCGGTGCTGCTGGGCATTAGCACCATCCAGCATTATGGTTCGGGATATAGCTTTTGGCTTTTGCTTTCCGCCACTGTCATCTATGCCGTTGGCACCTTTGGAGTAACGGCAGCCGGTAATGTTCCGCTGAACGATATGCTCGACGCGCTGGACCTCTCCACCCTCGGCGAACAGGAGATGCGCTCCTTCCGGCAAAAATACGAGGGCCGGTGGAATCGACTGCACCTGATACGTACCGTGTTCGCGGTAGTCGCTTTCCTACTTTCCCTGCTACCGCTTTTTACAACGGATTAACGGTCGACGCGACACGGTCTACGGTTTACGGCGTACGGTAACCGTGAACCGTGAACCGTGAACCGTGCAGCATCAACCGTGCAGCGTGAACCGTCAACAATCAACCTAATTACTAAAATTCAATATCATGAAACAACAACACAACATTCTGGTCCTGGGAGGCACCGGAAAAACGGGTCGCCGCGTAGCTGACCTCTTGCAACAAAAAAATCAACATGTCCGCATTGGCTCCCGGAGCCAGGACCCGCCCTTCGACTGGCAGGATCCAGCCACCTGGACGGCGGCACTGGAAGGCATGGACCGGGTTTACATCTCGTATCATCCCGACTTGGCCGTTCCGGGTGCGTACGAGGCGATTACCGGTCTGGTAGCTTCCGCCAAAAAGGCTGGTGTGCAAAAACTCGTCTTACTTTCTGGTAAAGGCGAGCGGGAAGCGGAACGGTGCGAAGATGTGGTAGCTACTTCCGGACTGGACTATACCCTGGTTCGGGCCTCCTGGTTTAATCAGAATTTTAGCGAAAGCTTTTTTCTCGAACCCGTACTGTCCGGGCACGTAGCTATGCCGATGCCCGAGGCCCGTATTCCCTTCGTCGATGCCGATGATATTGCCGAGGTAGCCGTAGAGACCCTCCTCAACGATGCCCACAATGGGCAGACTTACGAAATATCCGGTCCCCGTTTGCTCACTTTTGCGGAAGCGATCGATGAGATCGCCGAAGCAACCGGACGCCCTATCCAGTTTCAGCCCGTTTCCCTGGAAGACTATGCTCAGGGTATGGAAGCGCAGGGGGTTCCGGAACCGGTAATCTGGTTGTTCAAATACCTGTTTACCGAAGTGCTGGGTAACCCGCGTAATTCGGAAGTTACCCGGGATGTAGCCAAGGTATTAGGGCGTCCGGCTAAAGACTTTCGCACCTACGCCCGGGAAGTGGCCGCAACGGGAGCCTGGACGCCCAAGGTGACTATGATATAAGGCTTGATGATTAGCGTTATCTGAATGGCTGGAGTGGAAAACACTCCGGCCATTATTGTATTGGCCTACTTCCGATCTCCCTTTTATATGTCCGGTAAAGTATTTACTTTCCTATATGATGAAACTGGCTTTGCCAGTTTCATCATATCATTTTTTGGCGAAAGCCGCCCAAAAACAGATTATTCAACACCTAAACCCAGTTCACATGCGATGGATGTCCTATGCTTTAGCTTTGTTGTTTCTTTGCCTGACGGTTCACCTTGGCGCTACTAAATACTATATTGATTCGTCAGATGGTGATAATTCAAAGGATGGATTGACACCCGAAAATGCCTGGAAAACATTACAACGCATTAGAGATTCAGGTCCTGAGCCAGGAGATACGTTTTTACTCCAAAGGGGTGAAATCTGGGAGGGAGTACAATTAAGAATCTCTCACTCAGGTCTTGTTGGTCAGCCAATTGTTTACGGTGCATATGGAGGTCCTGCTGAGCCACTCCCAATTATATCTGGAATTGACACTATACCGGGAACTGACCTAGCTTCTAACTGGATGGAAATGTCGGATGGGATATGGCAAATGGAGCTACCCAGAACCCCGAACCGTCTCTTTTTAGATGGGATGGAATCTCTTCGTTCTGACAATTTTGTCAACCTGGGAGTTACCGACTCCCTCGGGTCAACCGGTGCCTGGTTTTTTGCAGACTCTACCCTATTTATTGTTGCTTCCGAGAATCCTGCGATAGCCTATTCGTCAATAGTCGGTAGTATTTTTTTTCAAACGGCTCCTATTGAAGGTGCTGACCACATTGTAATACAGGATTTAGATTTAAGGGGAGCGTCGGGAGCATCCTTGTTTATTGCAGGCTGTAACTTTATTACCGTACAACGCTGCTCTCTTGGGTGGAATGCTAATTCAGGGTTGACAATAATTGACTTTAAGCCAAAAAATCAACCACGAATGGGCTCCTCAAATATTGTAGTAACTCAGAACACCTTTAATTCCAATTTCACCTTTTTCTATGGAAATGAATCCGAAAGAGGATGTGGTGACGGTATGAAACTTTTTTATTGGGCGAATAATTGTGAAGTCTACGGTAATACATTTATTAATTGGGCGCATAATGCTGTAGAGTTATTGGCTGACACTGACTTTTCGGTAGGTGTAACAAACAACAAAATCTACGACAACTACATCACCGCTCCCGACATCCCCTACGCCCACCCACTGGGTATGGATGGATTCCTGGATAAATGCCGCGATAACGAATTTTACCGCAACTTCATCGATAGCTGCCGGACCACATCCCAGGTGAATGGTAACAATAATTGGGTGCACCACAACATCGTAGTGGGTATGCGCAATTCCCCGAACAAGGTCAACGGTACGGCCTTTGCCTTTGCTATGGGAGTCTATGATACCTTGTTAGTCAGTCAAAATAATCGATTCGACCACAACCTCATTATCAACACTGAGGAAGCTGCTTTCCAAATAAGAAGTTTTGGCTGGGACAGCATTACCCGTAACCACCAAATACGAAACAATATCCTCTACGAAGTAGGCCAAAACCCAAAAAATGGTCGCTATTCAGTCGGCACCGGCATCGAACTCTACGACCCGGACACAACGGGCGTCGGCGGCAACACCTTCCAGAATAACCTCTTCTACAACAGTCTCAGCGATAGCAACTTTGTTTTTGTACGGGACAGTAGCACGCATTATTCGGTGGCCGCATTCAATGCGCTGAACGGGGTGGATACGAATACCATCAGCGGGAATAGCTACGGCGATCCGTTGTTCACCGGCCTGGCCAACGGCAATTACCGGCCACAGCAGGGATCACCCGCCATTGATGCCGGACTGGATCTGGGCTATGCCCTCGACTACGATCAGATGCCCCGGCTGGAAGGAGCCGCACCGGATATCGGCCCCTTTGAGACCAATTACCCCGATCCGTGTATCCCGATTGAGGGTGACAGTCTCGTCTCAGATCCAATTGTCCTGGCAGCAATGGACTCCATTGTGAGCGGCACGTATTCGTCCATCGACACCCTGGATCTCACGGGCGGCACCGTCTATACCGGAGACTCCGTGGTCATGCGGGCCCGGGAACACCTGGTTTTCCGCCCCGGTTTTTCGGTGGAAGCCGGTGCTTCGTTCACGGCCCAAGTGGCTGATCTGTGCGATCCGGCAGAGCTGATGGTGATAGCAAACCCCGTTCGGGCACCGGAACCACATCTTCGCCGGACGAACGGTTTGGCCTTACACGTGTTTCCCAATCCGGCAACTACTCAGATACAGGCAGGCTTTACCCTGACGGAGGAAGGTCCGGTGCGCCTGACGCTGATCAACTTGCAGGGCCAAAGGGTCCAGCGGGTGTATGAAGCGGCCCGACAAGCTGCGGGCGAATACCGGCTGGACATCCCGCTGGGACAAGAGCGGGCGGGCTTGTACGTGCTGATGCTGGAGCACGCCGGAAAGCGGGTCGTACAGCGGGTCGTGGTGCAGCGGGAGTAGCGTTACTGTAGCCGATTCCGCTTGGTCTGATAATCCAATAAATACGTCCGTTTGGTAGCCTCATTCAGATATGATCGCTGGGTAAGAGCCTCCACCTCATCCCGTCTGGTCTGGAATGGCTTCATTAAAGCTTCAAATCTTCTGTCAGGAATGCCGATTTTTTTGGCGAAAGCCAGGAAGTCGGAAAGTCCGGTATTCCGGTTTTGCATGTTAGGCGTTCCTTCGCGGAAAAGCCCCTTATCCAGAGCAAAATCGGAATCATCTACATGAATTCGGGTATTAACCAAGTCATAAGCCGGACTTAGTACATGATCACCCCGGGTTGTTTCCAGCACCGAAAAGTTCTTTAAGTGAGCATCTCCGTTCGAGAACAAAAAATTGAACACGATTAGTGAAAACAGCTTCTCCAATTCAACCCGGTAGGCTGGAATAAAACGTCGAACCAGATCCGCGATTTCTTCGTAGCTAAAGTTGTATTTGTAGTTTGGCCCGGCGTTTTCGGAAGTTTTCCCGGCCAGGGATGCAAAGTCTTCCACCGCCCATTTGCCACCTTCCTTCCTGACATCGAATCGCTTGGTAATATAAGCTGGTTCTCCATTCTGAAAAAAGATGAGGGCATTTTCCGCCGTAGCAATACCATACACTTGCCGGGCGATTTGCATGGTCAGATGTTCATTAGCAGGCACTTGATCTACTTTCTTAAGGTCGCGCGGAATAGGCTTCAACAGGTAGGTACCTTGTTCCCCGGGCTCGGTGAGTCGCAATGTATTTTTTTCCAGAATGAGCGACACTTTTTCCTGGACACCGGAAATCGAAATGCGTCTGCGATTTTCCTGGAATTTGGCAGCATCTGCTTCACTTATGGGAGGGGGTAGGTAGGGCAATATGTGGGATACGGTTCTGCCGTCAAATAAACGATTCAGACAAGTACGGCTATAGGTCGAATATCCCGTAGCTAGGGTACCAGGGCAGGTATGGATTTCGGGCTGGCTCATCCTTCCTCTATTGGCCGGACCGTAACCGCACCTACCGTATCATTGCCGGCGGTAGCCATCAATAGTCCGAAGTGATCTGATTCATCGATACGTAATTGTCGACATTGTACCTGACGGTTTACCCCCTCCGATAATAAATGGAAGAAAAACGGGAATAAATTTTTGGAGGTATAAACACCCTGAGATTTGGGTAGGGTCAGGCTGATCGCCGGCTTATTCGGGTCGGCCAACCAAGATTCGTCATATACAAATTCGAAAAGCGTACGATGCTGTTCCACCAGTACCCCCGCTTTTTCGCCATTGTAATAGACTGTCGCTTTACGCATCTCTTGCTAACTTTTTTATTTCCAACACTAACTCCATACCCAACACATCAGCCAACTGAGACAGTGTCTGATAAGTTGGATTACTGTTTCCGGACTCCAGAGCCTTAATGGTCCGAAGACCAACACCCGACAACTCGGCCAAATACTCTTGGGTAACCCCTAACTCCTTTCTCCGCTCCTTTAACTGTTGAATGATCTCCGTTAAGTGCATTATTCAGCTCTTTTTAATAGAATACATACCATATAACCAATTAATGACTTAAAAAGTGCCCTTTATCGCACTTTCGTGCAAAAAAAGCTCCTATCCATCATTAAACGCCCACAAAGTGCACCTTAAAGCACTTTATGGATGTAAAAAAGCCCCTCCCAAAAGGGGAAGGGCCGAGTAAACACTTCTTCGAAATAAAGTTCTTAGACGTGCGCTTGGAGACGGATTCGGCTGCTAACTGGCTCCAGGTCTCCACCGCACCTTGTATTTGGTACCGGGTATAGGTAGTAGGACTTTCGTAGTCGCTCGACCCTCTTTTGAACACCTCTTTATAAACTATTAGCAACCAATGCTCTTAAGCGCGAAGGTTGAGGCTTAGGCTTAGGCTTAGGTTGAGGCAGAGGTTAAGGCTTAGGTTGAGGCTTAGGCTCAGGTTGAGGTTTAGATTAAGGTTAAATCCGTGGCCCTAGATCCGTTAACCGGGGACCGTGCCCGCCCGCCGAAACGGTAGTAAAGGTGGGGACCGTGAACCGTGAGCCGTGAGCCGTAGACCGTGAGCCGTGAACCACCTACGGCTTATACACATTCAGCTTCTGCACCAACACCCCGGCCGTGGTGCGGATCTGCACCCAGTACATACCGTCGGCCAGGCGGTTGGTTTGCCACTGTACCTGGTGGCGCCCCGCATCCTGAGGCCAGTTTTCCATCAAGGATCTGACGTAGCGGCCCTGGGCGTCGAAGAGGACCAGATTCACCGGTCCGCCTTCCGGCAAAAAGTATTGGGTGGTCACTTCCCCGAAGGTCGGATTGGGGAAGAGCATCATATCCAGCTCGCCGATCTCCTCGGCGGGAATGCGCCAGTCGATAGCGGCCATGGGGT
>CAYFGK010000022.1:0-15771 GCA_964342305.1 uncultured Saprospiraceae bacterium
ATAGGCTTTTTTAGTAGTTTTGGGTGCCCAAACAAAGAATGATTATGCCCGAGGTGGAGGGAAAGAAGCGCGCCAGCCTACTTACCATTTTTATTACAGTTTTTATCGACCTGCTCGGGATTGGTATCATCATTCCGGTTATACCTGTCCTGTTCTTTGAACCCAGTTCCGGTTTTTTTGGTCCGGAAGACTCCGAAATGAGGAGGTCAATCCTCTACGGGTTACTGCTGGGTATTTATCCTTTCATGCAATTTTTCGGTGCTCCTATGCTGGGAGCCCTGAGTGACCGCTACGGTCGCCGCCCCCTACTGACCGTTTCCCTTATTGGTACTATGGTCGGTTACGCACTATTCGCCGTAGCTATTGATCAGGAAATTCTTTGGTTACTCTTTGTTTCCAGAGCCTTACCCGGATTTACCGGTGGGAATATTGCCATTATTTTTTCCTCTATTTCTGACGTTAGCACGGGTTCTTCCCGGGCCAGTAATTTTGGGTTGGTGGGAATGGCCTTTGGTCTCGGTTTTATCCTCGGGCCGACCATTGGAGGGATTCTCGCTGACAACACAGTAGTATCCTGGTTTAATCCGGCCACCCCTTTTTGGTTTACCGCTGGTCTGACCCTGTTAAACGTGATTTTGGTGCAGGCTCGCTTCAAGGAGACACTCCTGGACCCACAGTCATCCAAGGTCAGCATCTTTACCGGTATTCGGAACATTTCCATGGCCTTTAAGCTGCCAAATCTGCGCAAGATCTTTCCGGTTGTATTACTGCTATCTCTGGGTTTTACGTTTTTTACGCAGTTCTTTTCCGTCAAGCTGATCCAGGACTTTTCCTATACCGAGAAAGAAATCGGTTTATTGTACGGGTGGATTGGTATCTGGATGGCTGCTACCCAGGGCATCCTGGTAAGGCGGCTCGCGAAATACATAAAATCGGCGGACGTCATTACGGTTTCTATCGTAATAAGGGCTATCAGTTTATTCCTGATCCTGCTGCCCAATGATCCGACCATGTTTTACGTCCTTTCTCCTCTAATCGCGGTCTCCCAGGGCATGACGGGTCCCAACCTTACGGCGGTAGTTTCGGAGCAAGCGACGGCATCACAGCAAGGGCAGGTTCTGGGTATAAACCAGAGTATGCAATCTATCGGGCAGGCCATCCCACCACTGATCGCCGGATACATCAACAGCATCAACGGGAATTTGCCTATCCTCACCGCGGGTATTATCACCCTGGTGGCCTGGTTGGTGTATATGTTAGTTTTTTGGCGCCATCAGAAAAAGGCATAAAAAAGCCCCGAAACCAGGCTTGCCTGCTTTCGGGGACGATTTTTTTGGATGGAGGACGTTACTACTCCGCTTCGGTGTCCATGCCGCCTACCACTTCGTATAGTCCTTGTTTAACACGTTTTTCAAAGTCTTCGCGTGGTACCGGCATTTTACGGTTAAGGCTCATCAGCTTGATGGTCACCGTACTACTGGTTTCTTTAACCACTTTGACTTTAATACTTCTTGCAGACATAATACTTAAGGTTAATTTATGGTATGTGGTGGAACACCGGTACGATCGTACTGAGCCACCTAAAAATATGGTTCTCCGACAATTTCCGTGCTTTGATGCAAATGCTTTAGCGTAAAGCCCTACTCTCCATGGTCGTATTTCTTTCCGCTAAATCATTTGCCGCAAAAAAATGTCGGAGAGGAAATTATTTAAGCTGAAGCAGCGGGTGTGCTTGATTCCTGGAATTTCTTTCCATCCCACTTTCCGAGCCATTCCACCTCTTTTCCCAGGCGGCGATAGCGTGTGAAAGCATCTGCGGCTGCTTGTTTTGTTTTGCGATACATGGTGATGTTATTGGGGGTTGATTTGATGGTAAAGTACCACTTCCCTTTCCCCATCGTGAAGTTTTTCTTACTTCGCATAGTGTAGCATTTTATTCAGAAAATCAGCTATTGACCAGTTTCACGTTCTTGGCCTCATAGCCTTTATCGCTCTTAGTGATTTCGAAGGCTACGCGATCACCCCGGGATACGAAATCCTCTAAGTCGGTGACATGGACGAAGATGTCTTTTTCAACATCTTCGGTCTCAATAAAACCGTAACCTCTTCGTCGATTAAAAAATTTTACCTTTCCTTTAGCTGCTTTTTGGTCAGCCGGATTAAACAAGCTTTTGAGCTTTTTCAAAAACATACCGAATTGGTTTTACTGCGGCAATCGTCTGAGAAGAAGCAAATGCAAGTAGAAAGTTGATAAACGGGCAATACGTCGTAGAGAGAGGGGACCCGACCATCCTTCAAATTCAGTCAAAATTCCAAAATTCGGAAAGTTTCAATATACGAAACACATTTAAGTTGGCCAAAGTTCCCGTTTCTGAGGTATTCAGGCACTTTTCGACCTGACTGCCGTCTTTTTGGGCGGGCGGGGTCCGGAGGGTATTACGCTCCAGTTACCCAACGACAGCCGGTATTCGAATATCCGGCGGGGTAACCGTACCTGACACCGCTGGCGCACAAAGCGTACCCATACTTCGGTACTCGACATTTGTGCTATTTCTACTTTTCTACTTCTTACTTTAGACATACCTGATATTAAATTAAAAAATCATACGACTACTTTCTCGATGTAGTCGGAATTCAGGAGGCTGAGCGCCCCCATATACTTCAGACGGAAAGTGAGCAAATCACCAATCTGATAATTGGCTTCATTGTTCCCCAGATCGACCACCAACATATCGGAGCTGGCGTTGACGATCTCAACGTCTTCGTTTTTACATTGCAAGTAATCGGGAGAGATATCTAATAAGCCTACATCGATGATAGCCCGGTAAGACGTTTTCCCGAAGTCTTTTTCATCAACTTCAAAGACATCCCCCGAGGGGTTGGCAGCGATGGTTCCTATCGGAACCTTGGGCTTCTCGGTGACCTCGATAATCTCGGAATACAATTCAAAGACATCCTGGTGCATGCCTTCAATGGGTGCCTCAGCAAACAGGTCGTTCCCGAAATACAGGGTCTCCCCTATCCGGAAGTGGTTTACACTGGCCGGGATCTGACCGTGATCCAGCAAGGGCAGGACCACCGAAGTACCTCCCGTTACGTAGGGAATCTTTTTATTGAATTTAGCCTCGATCAGTTGTTTGTACAGCGACAACTGGATCATCTTATCCTGAGAGGGCATCACCCCGTGCAGGCAATTGAGGTTCGACCCGATGGCGACCACTTCGATATGGGGTAATTCAAAAATAGACGCGTAAAAATCGATGAGGTGCTCCCCCATGATCCCCTCGCGTAAATCCCCTAACTCGATCATAATAACCACCTTGTGTACTTTCCCCTGGCGGCCGGCTTCCTCGTTGAGCAACCGGATGATCTCGCTTTCGGAATTGAAACTTACGTCGGCATATTTTACGACCCGACGTATGTTCCGCTTACCGGGAGGCTTAATGAAGACTGTTTGTACCTCGGGTCGCATTTCCTTGATCTTTTTCAGATTAGAAATACGACTGTCACAAACTTCCCCGATACCCAGATCAAGGACTTCTTTCAGATAATCTTCGTTACCGCATAACAACTTGGTTACCACGGCCCACTCCTTCTTATGTCGTTTAAAGTGGGCATCGAGGTATTCAAAATTTTCGCGTAAACGGTCGCGGTACAGCTTTACGTAAGCCATAATGTGATTGATGTGGTTTAGGATAGCAGCTGCCCTGCTAAAAAATGCCAGCGCTTTTGCTATTCCGAAAAAATCGATCGACAGTTGGAGTATCAGGTCCTGGTGTGCAACAGGGCGGATACCACGTACCCGTAGTTGCAACGGGCGATATAATTTCTTAGTCGTCTTTGTGGGTATAAAACTGAGTTAATCCGCTAAACATTTGCACACCATAGTTAATCAGTTCCTCCGGAAAATCGTAGTCCGGATTATGCAGAGCGGGTGTATCCTCACCGGACCCAATGCAGAACATAGCACCACTGAATTGCTGGGTGAACGCCCCGAAATCTTCGCCAAAAGCCAACGGGTCATCCAGCTCGATCAGGTCGTAGGATTTTGCTTTAGCTACTTCTCTAATATGTTCTACGGCTTCCCTGTCGTTTGAGTTACCATAAAACCGGTCGGTATAATCGACCTCCAGTTTGAGCCCCGCATCGTCGGTTAATTTCCGGATTTCGGATAGCAGTTTGTCCTGTTTTTCCGACATGATATCTTCGTTACGCGTACGCAGGGTAAAGTGCAATTCACCGTACCCTGCCGATACACCGTATGCTTTTTCGCCTAGTGTTGCGTAAACCGGCGTGAGGATACAGAAGTCTTTACGGCTCCGGTCGAACTGGTTCATTTCGTCGGTCAGAGCGATTACTTTGGACATTACCAACGCCGGATTAACACCGCTCTGCGGTTCGCCCGCATGGCTGGTTTTTCCCCGAAAGATGAGGATCAGACTGTTGACTGCGGAGGTAAAGGGTCCTTCTTTCACTATGATCGATCCTTTCGGATGGCCGGGTAAATTGTGAAAGGCGTAAACGCAGTCGGGATCAATCCCCTGGAAATCTTCATCCTCCAACACACTGATAGCTCCGGAGCCATTCTCTTCCGCCGGCTGAAACAGCAGAACCACCTTTCCTCTGCCGGGTGGGTTTTTCTGTAGCCAGGCAGCCAAACCGATCAGGATGGTCATATGACCGTCGTGTCCGCATTTGTGGGAAACTCCCGATCGATTGGATTGGTATTCAAAATTATTGACCTCTTCAATCGGCAGAGCATCCAATTCGGCCCGAAACAGCAGGGTCGGGCCATCTTTCTCTGAGTCGTACACCGCCGCGAGGCCGGTTCCGCCTAATCCTTCGACGAAAAAGGAAGGAGGAAATTTATCCGCGAGGGTATTTTTAACGTATTCGGCTGTTTCGTATTCTTTTCCCGACAATTCCGGGTTCGTGTGTAAATACCGACGGATCGAGACCAATTGGTCATATATTGATTCATCGAGCGACTTGGTCATAAACTGTATTTTCGTCCCCCGGGCTATCATCAATGGAATAACTCGGTTCGTGCGGTGGCAAGCCAAGGTTCAATCCAACAAATACCAACAGGGAAACGGTAATACCTGCTACATTTGCGTCGAGGCCGTAAGGCAGCGCATATTGGGTTATTTCCAGGATGGTCGTGGTTGCTCCTCCGAGCAGCATCGAAAAGAAGGCCGCAATGGGATGACTGTTTTTCCAAAATAAAATTCCTAAAACGGGCACAAAAAGCCCCGAGACCATAAAGGCGTACGAAAGCAACATCAGGTCCAGTACATTGCGCATGTTCATGGCGAGGACCAGGGCCAGTGCACCAATCACCAACGTGGTGATCTGGGATGTACGCAGGATATTCCGCTTGGTTAGCCGGGGAGCAATTCGTTCAAAAATATCGGTTACTACGTTGCCGGAAGCTGCCATCAGGCAAGAGTCGGCCGTGGACATTATGGCCGAAAAATAGGCCGATAACATCAGCCCCGTCAGCCCGACCGGTAATACGGTACGGAGTAAAACCGGAAGGCCCATTTCGGAATCCATGGTGGCCACATCGGTATAGCCCATATACGCAAACTGGCCCTGCTCGGCCGCTACCCGAGCAAATAACCCGAGTAATACGCCCATAAAGGCCATAATCGGATACTCAAAAAGCCCGGCAATAAACCAGGCTTTCTTAGCTGTTTTTTCATCACGACAGGCGTAAATTCGCTGATAGAGCGTCATCCCCACGAACCAGATCGGAATAATGGTTATGGCCCAGTTGATGAACTGAACCGGTGTAATATTATCCAGGCGAATGAACTCATTGGGCAATACTTCACGGATGCCCTGAAATCCTCCTACGGCTGTATAGCCAAGGGGAATACCAATAAAGATTAACCCGGCCATCAGGATAATCCACTGAACGGTGTCGGTATAAATAACGGCTTTCAGGCCGCCCGCTACCGTGTATACCACAGCGATGATCCCCATGATCAGGAGTGCCTGGTTAAGCGTCAGAACCGGAAAGGTAGCCGAAGCAAGCTTGGCCCCGGCCAGGATCTGTGAGCTGGTAAAACCAATGTATCCGATACCGGAGATCAGCCCTGCCAACAGTGCGACGTTGCCGTTGTAGTGATATTTGAATAACTGAGGAAAGGTCAGCAGCGGGATTTTTTTCGAAAGTCGATTAACCTGCGGAATGAGCAAAACCGCACTGATCCATGCTCCCACCAGGCCGGTGAGTAACATCCAGGATCCCGAGACCCCCATTATAAACCCGAGGCCACCCAGGCCGATGGAAAATCCACCTCCCACGTCGGTAGCTACCACCGACAGACCAATGTGCCAGGCCCCCATATTCCGGCCTCCCACGTAATAATCATCGGTAGATTTGTTTCGAAAATAGAAATAGAATCCAACGCCAAGCATGGCGATGAAGTAAACTACAAATACGACAATGTCGATTACCTGCATAGTGTGTCAAAGAACTTTTAGTTGGCTTTTGCTATTCGCCGTACATCTCCCGCTTCACTTGCTCGCGGTACACGGCTTTTTGAAATTCGTTTCGTCTGCGTACGGATGGTTTCTTGTACTCGCGTCGCTTACGCAATTCGCGAATCATTTTCGAATTTCGATACTTTCGTTTGTACCGGCGCAAAGCACGTTCGATGCTTTCGCCGTCTTTTACTTCAATTATTAGCATATATTGATTTTAGTGAAAAAATCTATCTCCAGATGGTTCCGACTACGATTGCCGGTTCGCCACCTCTTCGGAGACACTGGCCTTCTGGTTCGCCTGCTTCTTGCTGAAGCGCATTTCCAGGTACTTATTGGTAAAACCGAGCTTTTCGTATAGAAAACGAGCCGGATTATCAGGTTCAACGTGTAAGGCGATGTCTCCTTCGGCAATTTCGATGGCTTTCTGCATCAATTGCTTGCCATACCCCTTTCCACGGGTACTCTCGTGCACAGCGATGTACACCAGGATATTTTCGGGAATATACCCTTCCATACCGGTGCGATTAATCACAACTGCGCCGATGATCTCGCCCTTTTCCATACCACAAACGACAAATCCGCCGTGGCTTACTTTCTCTTTCAACGCATAATCGACTGCTTTGAGAATGTCGGCTCTTGCATCTCCGTATTGATCCAGATGCTCGAACAGGAAATTGACGATCCGCTCTTTGTCGAGTTGGGATCCCTTATCGAAAGGAGTGAAAATTTTAATTTGCATAGGTGTAGGATTCGATATTGGTTTTGTCCTTAGTATTTGAAACCTGTTTCCATAAAAAAACAGTGATCACAGGGTGATCACCTAACTATAAAAAAAGTTTCTGTAGAAACCTTCTTTTTGAAAACAATTTCAAGGCTCAGAAGTTCATTTTGGTTCGGTTAGCCTTCCGGGTTGTTGTTCAGGGAGGTTTCACTGGTGAGAATGGGTGAGGCATCCAGGTCATCTGCCTCCAGGAAGTTACTGATCAGCACAAAGGCCTGTTGCAGCTTATCCAGTTCTTCAGGGGAGAGCTTTTCCAGCTTGCGCGACAGCTTCAGGTGCATCGGTTGCGGACTGTTGATCAACAAATCCTCCCCCCTGGCCGTGAGCGTTACCAGGGACACCCTGCGATCTCCGTGGCGCGGTAGTTTGGCGACCAGCCCTTTCTTCTCCAGACGACTAATGATGCCCGTGATAGTGCTGGCGTTCAGGCTCAACTGATCCTTGAGCTGTTTATGACTCGCCTGATAGTGCGCTTGCTTACGCAAAAAATGCAGGCATAGCAATTGGGGAATACTGATCCCGTATTCTTTTTCAATACGCTTGCTTTCCAGGTTGACCGTGCGGATTATGCGACGGAGACTAGTCAAAACATCCGTAAATTCCATGTTTGTCAACTATACAAAGGCCAAAGATATTCAACACAAAGTACCCATTATTCTGATTTTTGTGCTTCGGTCAGCTCCCCTTCCTTTCGTTGGAATAAGACTGCTGCTCCCGTACCTACCCCTACAATTACCCGCATAGCTTCATCCGGACGAACATTAAGGCGGGTTACCTGATCCGGTTGCACACAAAAAATAAACCCGTTCGTAGGGTTGGGTCCGGTGGGTACAAAGATAGTAAGCCGGCCATCTTCCATTTCTTCGGAAATAAACCCGATCATACGGGTAGAGTTATTAAACACATCCACCGAAACCACCTCGCTAAAGGGCATTTTTTCCCGGTTTCCCAGAAATTGCTGTACCGTATCCCGCAGGGTGGTGTAGAAGGGTAACTGAGCCAACACCTGTTTTTCGATCACCCCCAGGGATTGTTTACCAATGTTGGTTTGCACAATAAGGCCAATTACAAAAAACGTCGCCAGAACCAGGGACAGAGCCGTAAGATCGACCAACCAGCCGGCCCAGGCATCGGGCAGGTTGATCACATTCGCGATCGGACTGATGATCTGGACCACGATGGTGATAACCCAGCGGATCAAAATAATCAACAACGCAATGGGCAATACCACTACTAATCCACCAACTATGGTAGTGATCAGAAAATTGCGGATCCTTTTTCCCAGATTTTTCCGGTGATCTCCCAAAGCGCGCATCGATTTATTGCCTATGGTCATAGTTCTTCGTAGGTAATGTTTTGGAAAGGTAGAAAGTTGCCGGTTAACTGGCAATGCTTCGCTTTTTTGCTTTCGCAAAAAGGCATAAAAAGGCCCCGGCACGGACACTCCGTACCGGGGAATGGTCTTTTATCCCGACAACGAAGTGGTTTGGTGTCCCAGCACGAAGTACTGCGCAGCAAAACCTCTTCCAGTCGAGTAAATACTCGCGTGAAAAGGTTGGGCGAAGCCCAAACCTTTGCGGAAGCGGTAATTTTTTTGGCGAAAGCCATATATCAGAACCAGAAACGGATACCTCCGCCACCACCAATTTCAAGATCCGTGTTTTCAAGAATTCCAATTCGCGGAGTAACGTGTCCGAAAAATTCCACCGGTCCGGCCAAAACGTTCAGTCCTAATCGTCCGCTTAAACCGAAATCGATATTGTCGTCGCCGTCGACCACTTCCCCGTTACCACGGTCGTAAAAGCCAATAAAAGCACCAGGTCCGTAATAGACATGGACTACCTCGGAATTGCCGAGATGAGAATCCCAAAGACCATGGGCATTCAGGAAAAAGAAATCGTCGAGGTCCCAGGCTCCCAGCAGGTCGAGCGAGGCTCCATCCGCATTGTAAAATTGCACAGAAATACCCGTAGGGCTTCCTGCCTGGAATCCAATACCAACGGCGCCGTCGGTCCGCTGAGCAAAAGAAGAAAAAGGGATTGCACACGCCAGTAAGCATACCAGCGCAACATTGCGAAGTTGCGTTTTCATGTGTTTGGTTTTTTGGTTTTGCGACCAGTCTTCTGACCGGATTACCTACCAAACGGGTATGCTCCACGGGTGTTCGATGTTATAACAAAACCTTAACAGTGGCCGCTCAACCGTGCATGTTTTACTTCTCCGCACAATTCTGAAAGGTCATTTTGCAGGAACCTCCGTCGGGTAGCACAACTCAAAATGGTAGATTTTATTCCACTCAGGTGGTTTTACTAATGCACTCCATTCATTGCATCCTTGTCATTTTGCGTGTTGCTACTACTTTCCCATCTATCAGGAGGGCATACGCATATGTTCCAGCAGGGAAATTTGCTGTTGTCAGGTCAATTTGATGATGACCATCATCTGTAAGGGAAAAACTCTTGACCATTTGACCACTTGCACTATAAATCACCAGGTTAGCATCTGAATATACTTTTGGCAGGTAATATTTGATGACAGTGCCATTGCCAAATGGGTTTGGTTGGTTTTGTTCTAACGCTGGAAGATCCCTCCCTTTTAATTCTCCTTCCCGATCAGATCCTTCAAGCTTCTCCAATCGCTCTATGATATCATCCATTTCGCGAAGCTTATTTTCGAGTTCCTTTATGCGATCTTCGCTACGTGCTAATTTTTGCTTTAAAATGCCAATCTGATCGTCTTGTTCTTGAACGGCTTTTACCAATGGCACAACAAATTCTGCATATCGCAAGCCATAAAGATCATTTTCATTTTGGGGGCTGTCTATGCCGCTAAATTCATACTGAATAGCCTTTGCAGCATTTTCCACTTCGCGTGCTAAAAAACCGGTAAATACACGATCATGAACACCTGAATCTTCCCTCGGCACGAATTGAGATTCCTGGTCATTTAGCGCCCGGTCAGAGCTAGGTTGAAGATATTGGTTCAATTTCTCAACCTCTAACCGGTAGGTTACCGGTCGCAGTCGTCGAATAAAATCCATGCCGGGAACATCCGCTTGTATATCTTTTTTATATCGTCCGTCTGACAAATTAGACCATGAGCGGTACCCACCAATTGAATTCACGTAAACATTACCAATCCTGACTTGGTTGGAAGCCAGGATGGTCGTGTTATTTCCTAAAGCAGTGACGTTTTCAATGGTATCTTCAAGAATTGCATAGGATCTATTGCCAAGAAATGTAGAATACCAAACATTGGGCACAAATCCACCGGCTCCTTGTCCCATCGCCGTATTGAAACCACCATTAACATTATATTTTAGTGCATCGCTGCCCACTGCTATATTATAGTGGCCGTTTTCATTATTGTATAAAGCAAGAGCTCCGATACCCGTATTTCCCGATCCGTTTTCGTTAGCAAAAAGGACCTTAGTGCCGATCGCCGTATTATCATAAGAACAGCCTGCCCAAACTCTTATTCTGTGCTCTTTGATCTACTTCCAAATTTATTACCAATCATATGCGAGGCTTACTTTAGCAAGCATGTAATCAGTACATCAAAGGATGATATGGCAAAAGAGGTATTAGTTCGGAGATCAGTATTGCCCCGACCGGTACGCAGTTGGCGACACCCCTACCATAGCTTTAAACTGCCTGGAAAAGTAATTGGGATCTTTAAAACCTAACCCGTAGGCAATCTCCGAAATCTGCGATTCGGTATGCAGCAGCAACTCCTTTGCCTTTCTAAGGCGGATGTCCTGAATGATCTGACCAACGGACAATCCGGTCATGGCCTTCACTTTTCGGTGAAGTTGCATCCGACTCAGACCGAACTCCCGGCCGATCGCCTCTACGTTCAAGTCCTCATCGTCAAGGTGGCTCTGGATGTAATCGTTGAACCGGTTTAGCCATTTTTCCTGTGGAAGCAGGTCTTCCCGGGGCTTACCGGACCGGTTGGACCATTTCTCGCGGAGGTGCTGGCGTTGGCGGATTAGATTCCCGACACGGATCTTCAACTCGTTGGGATCAAAGGGTTTATAAACGTA
Source organism: uncultured Saprospiraceae bacterium (assembly GCA_964342305.1). Classification (GTDB taxonomy): domain Bacteria; phylum Bacteroidota; class Bacteroidia; order Chitinophagales; family Saprospiraceae; genus DT-110. Next base: position 11,322 of record CAYFGK010000022.1, read on the forward strand.
GGCATCAGCCCCGACGGATAACCCCTGCACTTTGTCGGACTGAGTCGCTTTTGCCGTCAGCAGAATAATGGGAATGTGATTGGTCCGATCATCCCGTTTGAGGGCATCAACGATTTCCAGACCATCCTTACCCGGCAGCATGATGTCACACAGTATCAGGTCAGGTATCCGTTGGAAAGCCGTTTCCAGGCCCGATTCACCGGAGGCCCGGGAAATCACCAAATAGCTTTTCGAAAGCCATTCTTCGAGCAATTCCCGCAAGTCAGGATTGTCCTCGACGACCAGTACCAGCGGTGGATCTTCCAGGCTTTGGCCCTGAGAGTAAACCACCTGCCCGTTACCCAATTGAAGCGGAGCAGAAACCCCGGGATACTCCATGAAAGAACCAGCCGGGGCCTCCCGGTGCAATGGCACCCAAACCTGAATGTGCGTTCCCTGGCCGGGCTTACTATCCAACATTATACGTCCCTGCATCAGATCAACCCATTCGCGCACCAGTGCCAGACCAATGCCCGAGCCCGTGGTTCGGCGGCCGCTAGTCCCCTGGTAGAAGCGTTCAAAAATCCGTTCCTGATCATTTTCGGAAATACCGTGCCCGGTATCCCGGACCGAGATCCCCCAACTGGAATTATCAGCCAGGAAGGAGAGGCTGACCGTGGCACCCGTATCCGAAAATTTCAGTGCATTAGTCAACAGATTAACGATGATCTGTTGCCACTTTACCGGGTCGTAGTCAACGGTATAGGATTCGAATCCTGAAGGTGACCAGGAAAAATGTATATCCTGGCGCTCTGCCAGATAGATGAAGGGTTCTGCCACGTGGTTAATAAATGGCAGGATATCACCCTGGATCATATCGAGCCGGGCTGTACCCGCTTCTGCCCTCGACAGATCCAGCAATTGGTTTACCAGTTCCAGCAACCCCTGACTGTTGCGCAGGATACGCTCTTTTTCGGTCCACTTATCGGGCAGGTTTCGGGCACTACTCTGGATCACCGTAATCGGCGTACGAAATTCGTGGGTAATATTGGTGTAGAATTCTTTGAGCTGTTGTTTCAGGTCGCGTTCGTGTTGGGCCTGTATTCTGCTGGCGCGGCTGCGCTGGCGAAAGAGCAATAGGAACAACCCGGCATTGAGCAAAGCGATGAGGGCGATGATCACGATGCCGGTGGTCCATTGTGATTGACGCCGCAACTTTTGCTGGCGTAGTTCCTGCTCCTTTTCCAGCAGGGCGATCTGGTCGTTCTTTCGCCGCACTTCGTACTCCGTTTCGATGCGCTCAATAGCCTGAAATCGCTCCTGATCCATGATCTGCTGCCGGATCTCCTGCTGTTTGCGGAGATTCTCAAACCCTGATTGATATTGCCCCAGAGCGTTGTAGCAGGTGGCCAAGTGGTCGTAAGAAGTTTCCTGAAGAATGAGGTCATTGTACTCCCGGGCTTGCCGTATGGCCTGCTCGTAATAATCAATGGCCTTTGCACACTGACCGGTCAGCCTGAAATAATCGCCGTAGGTAAAGGTTATTACTGGCTGAAAAGCATCCGGTTCACCGGATAGGGGTCGAAGGAAAGCTGCCGTATCCAGGTGTTTTTTGGCGGAAGCCAGATCTACGTCCCGCTCAAAAAGAAGCGCGGACAACTGCAAATGACTGATCATCGCATGCAGGGTATCACGGAACTGGCGACTCAGCATAATAGCCGATTGCAGACTCTGCCGCGCACTATCCAAAGCACCAGCGGACTGCCGTTCCCAGTACATGTTGCCCACGGCCAGGTAATTGATTATCTGCTGCAGGGTATCGGCGGATTCCCGGCTCAGTCGCAAGGTTTCCATTACTTGTCGCTGGTGGTCCTCGGGTCGGTCGAGGACAATAAAGGTATTTTGCAGGGCATTCCCCGCGCGCAGCCACCCGGCGGTATCCCGAACGGCACGAAATACCCGCTGTGCTTCCCGTTGCCACCGGAGGACGGAATCAATATACCGATCGTTGTAGGAGGAGTACAATGACAATTCCAGCAACTCGTATCCCAAGCGCTGAGAATCACCGCTAATCCGTGCACTTTCAATCTCCTGCCGCAGTGAGTCTAAAAATACGGCATCGGGCAACCGCTTGACACCGGAGCTTTGTGCTTCCGCAAAAAACGGGAACCAGGCCATACCGGTCACCAGCAGGATACAGAAGTAATTGTGGAAGGGTTGTTTGTGTGCCATATACGGGGTCAGGTCAATTATCCCCGCATAGCCGTCAACCGATCATATTTTGCTGCTCAATAAAATCCTGGAAGGTCTTTTTGTAGAGCCCTCCGACGGGGATATTCTGTTCACCGATCACCATATCGTTTTTCCCAATGCTGTTGATCTTATCGAGGGATACGATATACGATTTATGGACCCGCAGAAAAGGTGGGGTCGGGAGGGATTCCTCTATTTTTTTCAGATTTTGCAACGTCATGACCTTGATCTCCGGCGTATAGATGCGGGAGTAGTCCTTCATACCTTCAATATACAGAATATCCTTGAGCCAGATCTTTTGCAGGCGGTATTCGGATCGCACCAGGATGTATTCGTCGCGTGGTTTAACGGATGGAGCCACCCTCGGCGCGGGAGTCTTTTTGCGGGCACTGATCTGATCGTGGATCTTCTCCACGGCCTGCAAGAAGCGTTGAAAAGAGATGGGCTTGAGCAGGTAATCACTCACGTTAAGTTCGTAGCCTTTCAGAGCGTATTGATCGTAGGCGGTAGTGAGTATAATATAGGGTTTTTGCCGCAAGGCCTCCAGTAATTGAATGCCGGTCAGGTCATCCATCTGGATATCCAGGAACATGAGGTCGACCGATTCCTGGCGCAGGAAGTGGATGGCGTCAAAACCATTATCAAAGGTACCCAGCAATTCCAGGTAGGGAACCTTTTCGATAAAAGCCTGCATTTTTTCCAATGCTAAAGGCTCATCATCAACAGCTATACATTTGATTTTCATACGTTGTCAGTTACGGGTGATGGAATAAAGGCGGGGGTATTTCCGGGTTCGACGGCATCGGTACGGGAAGCGTTTCGCGCCGGTATGCTCAGCCAGGCGATAAACTGTTCGCCCTCCTTGCGAACATCGAATTGATGTTGATTGGGGTACAGAAGTTCCAGTCGGCGGCGCACATTGGTCAATCCTATTCCGCCAACCTGATCTTTCTCTGCATTCGTGGTTTCGTCGAAGAAATTGCAGACCCTGAGATCATACCCCTGGGGGCGGATGGTAAATTCAATGGTAATGCCGGGCACGGGCCCCGATTTGCGGCCGTGTTTATACGCATTTTCTACGAAGGGCACCAGTAACATGGGCGGGATGGTCTTTCCGTGTGGATTACCCTCGATGGTACAGGAGATAAAATTGGGATCCTTGAGGCGCAGGCGCAGCAATTCGATCATGCTTTTCAGGTAGTGGATCTCACGGTCGAGGGGTACGTAATCCGTATTTGCTTCGTAGAGCATATACCGCATAATATCGGACAGGCGAACAATGCTGTCGGAGGCTTTCTCCTGATCGATAAAAACCAGTGAATCGATATTATTGAGCGTATTGAACAGAAAGTGTGGGTTCACCTGGGAACGCAACAAGGCCAATTCACTACTCAGGCTTTGGCGCTCCAGTTCGGTCTGGCGTTTCTGATCCTTGATCCAGGTACGAAACAAGCGAATACCGACGAAGAGGAACACAAAGGAGTACATCCCCATGAAGATGCTCAGCAGGGCTGAGAAAAAGAAAAAGGGACGCTCCGTATACGGCGGATACAGAACGGGGTACAGAATGTAATAATACACGGCCCGTTCGAGCAATACAAAGAAGACAATTGACCCCAGAAATACCGCGGCAAAGGTCTTGTACTGTTTGCGCAGGAGAAACCGGGGGACCAAAAAGTAAGCAGTTACGTAAACGGCCGACAGATCGACGGGCAGCAACCAACCGGTGTAGAACCAGTAGTATTCCTCCCATCCTTCCAGCCGTATCATCTGGTAATAAAACATGTTCAGAACCACCCAAAAAAGCAAGTGCAGCCCGATGGTGATCCATCGCTGCCGGCTCCATGTTCCAATATTTGTGAGAGCTGTTGTCATCTAGTAGTTTATACCTAAGTGGTTAAGAACAATTTTACTGCCCGTTTTATACCACAGCTGAAGCTGTGGCTGATCGTCTGTTTTCACTTAATCGTGAACCGTGGATCACGGCTATATCTTAACCACTAAAGTGGTAGGTTTTTTTGTGAATGGCCGATTAGAACCACAGCTGAAGCTGTGGCCTTAACTGTGGCCTTAATAAACGTGACAAACACACCGTAGATCGTAGATCGTGGACCGTGGACCGTGGACCATGGACCTTGAACCGTGAACCATACCTAAAGTACTACATTACCAGACACCATGATTGAAAAATGTACGGGGTGATATAATCTTCCGATCA
>CAYFGK010000022.1:15871-21127 GCA_964342305.1 uncultured Saprospiraceae bacterium
ACATTACCAGACACCATGATTGAAAAATGTACGGGGTGATATAATCTTCCGATCAGGGTGGGCAGGTTTCGGACAGACGGATTTGATCGATTCTTTTTGGCGAAAGCCGGGTAAAAATCCGGCATTGCTCGATTACTCGGTATTGCTGAAGAGAATTTCGTTGACAGTGCTCTTATAGCTGCGGCCAATGGGGAGTTCCTTTTCATTGATCTCCACCTGTGAGGGTGAGAAGGCCTCGATCTTGTCGATAGATACCAGAAAAGAGCGATGGATACGCAGGAATTTATCGTCGGGTAATTTTTCCTCCAGGTAGCTGATCTTCTGCTTGGTGATGATGCGCTTATCGGGCAGGTGAATAAGTACGTAATCTTTGAGGCTTTCGATGTACAGAATATCCTGGAGCAGGATCTTAACCATTTTCTTATCTGCGCGAACAAAGATGGCTTCCATGCTGTCGAGTTCGGATGAGGCATCGGATGCGCTCCCCATCTGGGTCGTATTTCCCTGGAAGTGCAGGTGTTGATAAGCTTTGCCCACGGCCTTCAGAAAACGGCTAAAGGGGATGGGTTTTAACAAGTAGTCTACGGCATCGACGTCAAAAGCCTCGATGGCGTACTCCCGGTAGGCAGTGGTAAAGATTACTTTGGGCGGATTAGGCAGGGATTTCAAAAAGTCGATACCATCCAGCTTGGGCATCTGTATGTCCAGGAAAATGAGATCCACCGGCAGATTCTGGATGGCCTCAAAGGCATCCAGGGCATTTTCGCAGCGAGCAACGATCTCGAGACCATCCACCCGTTGGATGTACGAGGAGATCACGTCTAAGGCCAGCGGTTCGTCATCGACGAGTAAGCAATTGACTTTTTGGATATTTTCTTTGGGAAACATACGCTTTCGAATAAAGAGAAACCAAGAGTAACAAAGTTACAAGGTTGGAGCGACTTTCTCTTCCCTGACCGGGTTCTTATGGCGTAAATCCGGAAAATCAGTGGTTTCGGGCCCATCGACGGGTATTTGCAGCACGATCATAAAGACTTCCTCCTCATTAAACACCTGCAGGGAATATTTGGTGCCGAAGATGAGGTCGAGCCGGCGCTGGACATTCCGCAGGCCGATGCCTTTGGTGTAATCCGATTTATCGAGCGCATCGTCATCAGATTTACTGTTTTCCACCCGCAGAATGAGGTGATCATTTTTCACGTTCAGGTCGATGCTAATGAAGGAATTTTCGATCTCACGACTGACCCCGTGTTTGAAAGCATTCTCGATAAAGGGTAGCATCATCAGTGGCGGCAACATCTTATTGGAGATGTCGCCGGAGGCTGTAAAGGAAACCACGAGTCGGTTGGAATACCGCAGTTTTTCCAATTCGATGATATTCTTGATCTGGCTGATCTCCTTACGCAGCGGAATGAGTGGCACGTTGCACTCATAGAGCATATAATCCAGCAGATTGGACAGTTTGAGTACGACCTCTGACGATTTGGGTGAATTCTGCAGGGTAAGTGCGTACAGGTTGTTCAGCGTATTGAACAGGAAGTGCGGATGGATCTGACTCTTCAGGAATTTGAGTTCAGCATCCAGTTTTTCCTTATTGAGTTGCTCGGTAAGTTTTTCATTTTGGTAGTTGCGTTTCAAGAGCTTAATGGCAGTTGCGGCAAATACCACAATATTGACAGAGATCATGTTCCCGGCTGTCTTACCGAGGTGGGTCAGGGGAAACTCGTTGTAATCGTACTCCGGCATATAGGTCGGCACCCAATAGATATGGAGCATAGCCCGGGCCACGTAGCCAAACAATACCGCTGTGAGGAAGAACAAGGTGATAAAGGAAAAGTACTTGCGCTTATCCAGCAGGTTGGGAATAAAGACATACAACGCCAGGTAGGTCGCTGCCATCTTAACCGGCATGGTGGTCACTACTTTCAGGAAGGCCTTCCAGTAATCATCGTAGAAGGAGTAATCCATCAGGGTAAAAAAGAGGATGTACACCAACCAAAACAAGGCATGGGACCAGATGCGGTATTTCGGGGAAAGGATTGTTTCAAGTTTCGTCTGCATAGTACTTGTTCATCAGAATCTACCAAAACTACTTAAAAGCCCATTCTAAAGCTACCCATCAGCGATAAAATACCATTTTTTAAGCCCGAACAACCACTTTTCTGCCCTATACGGCATTTCCAGTTAAATACTACCGTAAACACGTCATTGATCGATATTTTATTCTGCACCAATGGTGCTTTTCTATATTTACGACTGTAAAAACAAGAACTACGAACCGTTTTACAGTTGCATTAAACGAATGACCCTGGTTATTGCTTTGGTAAATGTAGATTGAATACCCAATGGCCGGGGGCCTGACAGCAAACTTCAATTCGTTGGAAGAAACGCCGTCAGTCTCTCCCGCCTAGGGTAAATCACCAACTAAATCCCATTAAAAGACAGATTTACCTTATTGATTATGCATGTTCTGGTTGAAGCGGTCTGCTTCAACCATTTTTATTTGGCTACGAACTATTTGGTCTTTCATGGAGTCCATATGAATGAAGACCAATTGTTTTTCATACTAGTGTTAATGAGTGCCTGACCAGGATTTACGGTCAGGCTTTTTTATGCCTGGCCGGCAGCCTGAAACATATCGGGCAGGAAGGTAAGGCGGATACCCGCTTCGTCGAACCGTTTTTTGATCGTTTCCAACAGGTCGCAGCTCATTGCAAAGGCATCAGCGGTATCTTTCGCCCAGACGTAGGCTCTCAATCTGATGCCACGCTCATTCAATTCAATCACCCGGACCATGATCTCGGGTTTGCCGGCTTCTATATCTTCCGGAGTACGTGCGTCGAGGTGCAGGGGGTGAGCGGCAGCCTCTTCCGCCATTATGGCTTTCGCCAAATCCACATCGGAGTCGTGGATCAGCGTCAGTTCCAGCCACTTACAGATCTTATCGTCGGCAAAATCGGAATTGATAATCACTTCTTCGCTGATGACGGAGTTGGGGATCAGGATTCGACGGTTCTCAAAATCGCGGATCACGGTATGACGCAGGGTAATATCCTCGACCATTCCCACGAGGGTATTTCGCAAACGCAAGCGATCATTAACCCGATAGGGTTTAAAGATGACGATAAATAAACCACTCACAATATTTGCGAGCGCCTGCTGGGAGGCAAAGCCAATCGCAACGGCAAATATCCCCGCACCGGCAACCAGGGAGCCTGCTAATCCACGCAGGGAAGGCAGGGAGTAGGCAGCCAGGGAAAACCCCAACACATAAATGAGCCCCCGCAGGCTATGGCGAAGGAACAGGTAACTGGTCGGATCATTGTTCATGATGGTGGCCGACCGATTAATGTACCGCTTGAACAAGCGGTTGACGATCCACCCCACGATGAGGGTACCAATGATAATCCCGAAGAAGGTACCCCAGGTAATTAGTTTGTTTTGCCAGAATTCCGTCATATCGAATTACATCCCCGACAGGATACACCAGTCGAATTGGCGTGCAATTTGTATTTTTTTACGGTAATAAACTCGTTTATTTTTCTCAATTGACCGTTCGTGAAAATCCATCTCCATACCCCAGGCGGGCGGCCATATTTCTGAACTCCTCCTCAATATACGGATAGAGTTGTTTTTGGTACAAGCCCATCGATAGCCGATAGTACCCTGAATTATAGGTCACGTAAATATCCCCCCGGAAGCTATCGGCCAGGGCATTGAAGGACTCCAGATCCAGTTTCTTCAGACTCGCCACCTGGAAGGTGCTGTAGTCGGGTGCATCCTCCTGTTGACCATTGATAAAATCTTGCTCCACCACCACGAAAGCCGAGCGATGGCCGCGTGCTTTCACCCGATCGAGGATGCGATAGGCGGTTTCCTTACCAATATATTTCCCGAGATACACGTAGGTATATCCATTATCTGTGGCTTCGTAGCTGATGATCCCTAAATCCGCCAGTTTGGATAACCCTTCCCGGTCAACGGCGCCCCGGATCGCTGCAACCCGGATCCGACAAACCGATTTATCGTTGCGGTATTTGCTGTAATTGGTGCGACCGGACGAAGAGCGATTGGCCGATCCCGAACTTGTGGTTTCGGCTCGGTTAGCGGCAGTGCGGGCGGGCGGGCGCTCTCCGCGAACAGCCTCCACCATATCGCTAATGGACCGAATATCATCGGAACTGCTCAGACGATCAGTGAGTCCATCGTCGAGGCGAAAGGAGCGGCCCAGATTGGTGTACACGGCATTGACCGATTGCGGTTCCAGTCGATCACCGGTATCCTCCAGGTAATCGGCCATGACCAGGAGATCGTTGACCCCATCACCATTAATATCACGTGCCGCCAGGGCCCGCAGGCCATCAAATTCTCCGATGCGGTTGCCGGGAAATTCCGGCAGGGTATAGACCGGAGAACCGTCTTTTAAGAGCTTGATCGACAATTGGTACCGAAGGTCACCTTGTACCTGATAAGGGGCTACGGTCACCTCACCGAAACGCCCGAGATCAGCAGAGAAAGCCCGTCCGGAGATCAGGGTCCCTTCCGATACGGATGCTGCAGGTGGCAATTCCGGTCGCTCTCCTTCCCGGTAAAAGTACATCATACCCCACTGCAGGCGGTTACTTTGGATGGAGATGGGATCAGCACGGCTCACATTATCGTCGAGTACCAGTTTCATCCCGTCGATACGCCAATCGCCGTCGGAAGGGACGGAAGGATCGTCGGTGTAGCGGTATTGGTAGTAGTTATTCGCCATGAACTCGTAGACCATCAGGCTGTCGTCACTGACCCAGGTTCCGAGGATCTCCCGCGACAGGCGCTGTTCGAGTTCTCTGGTTACGACGGTATCGCGCTGCAAGCGGTAGTTTCCAAGTTTCAGGATTGCCCCATCAATCTGTACGGCCCGTGGGTCGGAACCATCCAGGTACAAATCGCGGTCGCGAATTGCCCAGGTACCACTTTGATTAGATTCCTCCGAGAACCGGGTATACCAGCCGGTCTGGCCATCGGTGAAATACCACTTTTCGGGTTCACCGGTAGCACTGATGAGGCTCCACCCACCCTGTATCTCGGTACGTATACGATCGGCATCAGTAATGGACTGGGGGCTGCCCGGTCGGTTGGGGCCGTTGTTGCAACTGGCCATAAGAAAGAGGCCCACTACCAGTAGAGGGAGGGAGGTAATATGTCTTGTTTTCATAGGTTCCACTTTTGCCCCGCGTTGCGAGATCTATATCAGTATCCATCGATAATATA
>CAYFGK010000022.1:21227-61280 GCA_964342305.1 uncultured Saprospiraceae bacterium
ATCAGGCAGGACCTCCGAAAGTCATCGACTTCCTGCGTTATTTTGAATAAGATGCAGCTTAAACAGGAAACCATACATGCAAGAAGCTATCCGTAACATATTGATTCCCATCGACTTTTCCCTAGACGCAGCCAATGCGCTTTGGTTAGCGGACCGCTTTGCCAAGATTCACGATGCCCAGGTATTCCTGTTGAATGTAGTTCCCTCGGAGAACCCCGTCGGGGTATCTACGTCGAAAGCACAGCATATGCCTTCGAAGGAACGAAGCGACCAGGCCGGGGTGGACCTCCGTCATTTTGTCCGCTCCATTCTGACCCGGCCCATCCACGAAAGCCAGTTTCTGGTCGACTGTGGTTCGGTGGGGGACTGCATCATCCAGGCGGCCATCGAAAACGAGATCGACCTGATCGTAATGGGGACGAAAGGTAAAGACCGCACCACACCTTTCTGGCTGGGCTCAACGGCTGCTTATATTATGGAGGAATCCCCTTGTCACGTGCTGGTCGTGCCGGAAAAGGCCCGCAAGATCAGTATCAAAAAGGCCCTTTGTGCCACTGACCTCCAGGAGAGTGACCCCTACCGCATCTGGAAAGCGGCCCAATTACTGAAGGCATTTTCTCCGGAGTTGTCGTGTGTGCACGTCCACTCGTCACACAACGGCACCTTCCACATTTCGATGGACGAATTAAAATCTTTCCTCACCATTACGATCCCGAGCATCCCCCTGAAGTTTTACGAGATCGTCGGCATTACGGCCTGGGACAGCCTCAACGACTTCTGCATGCAGAACGAGACGGACCTGCTGATCGTCTTCAAGCCCTTCCAGGGCCTGTTGAAAACCCTGCTGCACCGGTCGGTCAGTCGCAGCTTATTACTCCAAACGACGGTTCCCTTGCTAATTCTCAAGTAGTTAGGGCCTGCTCCTAATCGAGCAAATAAAAAATCGATTCCAACATTTTTTTTCGCCGAAAAGACCCGTATATTTGCGTTCCGCAAGTCAAAAAAGCGGTCATTTAGCTCAGTTGGTTTAGAGCGCCGCCTTGACAGGGCGGAGGTCACTGGTTCGAATCCAGTAATGACCACCGGAGTCAGGTTTTAGGTCTGAGGTGTGGGGTTTGAGGTGGTTTTTAGACCTGGCGATTAAGATTTTTCATTTTTCGGGATGTAGCTCAGCCCGGTTAGAGTGCACGTCTGGGGGGCGTGAGGCCGGAGGTTCGAATCCTCTCATCCCGACTTACCCACAAAGGCTGCTGACGAATGTCAGCGGCCTTTTTTGTGTCCGAACGTGTCAAAGGCGCAGCCTTTTTGAAGTGTGAGGTCAGAAATCAGAGATCAGAAGTAGATAAAATTTCTTCAATCACAGCCCGAGCTTTTTAGGAATCGACCCCACTGACTCCCTTTCTCCAACTCTCCTTTTCTCCTTTTCTTTAGTGACGCGGATCAATATAGCAAGGGTTCCAGCGGCCATTTAGGTCCTTCATCTAGTATCTTTCAGTCTCTTATCTTATCTTAAAAACAATCCAGTCACTACCCTCTTTTAATGTAGTACCATTTACTTAATACCCTCTACTCACTACCAAATACCAACATGAACTACCGCACCCTCGGAAAAACCGGCTATGAGATCTCCGAAATCAGCCTGGGCACCTGGCAGGTGGGTGGCAAATGGGGACAACCCTTCAGCCACGGGAATGCCGATGAAATACTGAACGCCGCCGTGGACGCCGGCATTAACTTTATCGATACCGCCGATGTGTACGGCGACCGCGAAAGCGAGCAAGCCGTCGGACGACTGGTGAAGAACCGATCCGAGCAGATCTACGTGGCTACCAAATGTGGCCGCCGGCTGAATCCGCATACCACCGACGCCTACACGCCCGCGGCTATGCGCCGCTTTGTGGAAGAAAGTTTGAGCAACATCGGCCTTGAGCGCCTGGACCTGATCCAACTGCACTGCCCGCCCACCGAGGTGTATTACCGGCCCGAAGTGTTCGAGGTCTTTGACCGGATGATCGAGGAAGGGAAGGTAGCCAGGCTCGGGGTTAGCGTGGAGAAGGTCGAAGAGGCCCTGAAAGCCATTGAGTACCCCAATGTCGATACCGTCCAGATCATTTTTAATATGTTCCGACAGCGGCCGCGGGAGTTGTTTTTTGCGGAAGCAAAAAAGAAAAACATAGGCGTCATTGTACGGGTGCCACTCGCCAGCGGATTGCTGACCGGCAAATTCGGCAAAGATACCACCTTCGAACCCGGTGACCACCGCCACGATAACCGCAACGGCGAGCTGTTCGACAAAGGAGAGACCTTCTCGGGGGTGCCCTACGATACCGGCTTAGCCGCCGTAGCCGAATTAGAGGAACAATTCCCCGATATATCCCTCGCTCAACTGGCCCTGAAATGGGTGCTGCAGTTCGATGCGGTGAGTTGTGTGATCCCCGGCGCCTCGAAGGTGGAGCAGGTACACGCCAATGTGGAGGCCGGCAACTTGCCGGACCTGAGCGAAGGTGATTTGGCCAAAGTGCAGGAGATCTATGAAAAGCATGTGAAAGCCTCAGTGCACCATTTATGGTAGTTGACTAGAAGCCAAATAGACTTGGCAGCCACAGGCTCAGCCCCGGTGTGTAGGTAATGATGATCAGCGCCACGATCATGGCAATGAACAGGGGCAGCAGCGGACGGATGATCTTCTGGATCGACGTGCGGGCAATACCCACTCCGATGAACAGCACCGAGCCCACCGGCGGAGTGCACAGACCAATGCATAGGTTGAGGATCATCACGATACCGAAGTGGATGGGATCCATGCCCAACTCAGTCACAATGGGCAGGAAGATGGGCGTAAAGATCAAAACCGCCGGGGTCATATCCATGAAAACCCCGACGAATAATAAGATAAGGTTGATGATTAACAGGATTACGTATTTGTTGTTGCTGACCGACAGCAGCAATTCGGTGATATTCTGCGGTATGTTTTCGTAGGCCATGATCCAGGACATACTCATGGAGGTCCCGATCAACAGCATGACAATGGCCGTAGTGCCCACCGAACTGAGGAAGATGTTCGGCAACTCCTTCCAGGAAACCTCCTTATAAAAATACATCAGGATCAGGCAGTACAGTACGGCAATGGCCGAGGCTTCCGTGGCGGTGAAGATCCCACCCACGATCCCGCCGATCACTACGATCAGCAGGAACAGGCTCGGCAGAGCATCCACAAAGGTGCGCACAATCAGTTTCAGACTGCTGCGATCGCCCGCTGGAAATTTATTGTAGATCGACCAGATGGCCGCTACGATCATCAGGAAAAGGCCGGTCAGAATACCCGGGATGTACCCCGCCAGGAAGAGGGCGGCAATAGATACACCACCGCTGGCCAGGGAATACACGATCAGGATATTGCTCGGCGGAATGACCAGCCCCGTAGTCGAAGACGTCACATTGACCGCCGCGGCAAACTCTTTGGAATAGCCTTCTTCCTCCATTTTCTTACCTACCGTAGAACCCAAAGCCGAGGCAGCGGCAACCGATGAGCCGGCAATAGCACCGAAGAGCATGGCCGCAACGATGTTCACGTGGGCCAGCCCGCCCGGTAAGGCTCCTACCAGCGCTTTTGCAAAAGCGATCAGGCGACGGGCAATGCCTCCGTGGTTCATTATTTGTCCGGCCAGTACGAAGAAGGGAATGGCCAACAGGGCGAAACTGTCGAGGCCGGTGGCCATGCGCTGGGCCACCGTGGTGAAGGCCGGAATGGCCGAAATGCTCACCAGCATGGTAAATACACTACTCAGACCGATACTCCAGGCAACCGGCACTCCGATACCGATGAGGATTAAAAAGGACAGTACAAGAATGAGGACTTCCATGATTCGCGGTTTCAGTCTTGGGTTTGAGGTTCGGGAGCGGAGCGCCACTCCCATATCTTATAGAAGATCACCAGCAGTCCGCTGATGGGGACCACTGCATAGACCAGGGACATTGGCAGTCGCAAAGCCGGAGACAGCTGGCCCAGACGCAACGTTATGTAGATCAGCCGGGATCCGCCGATCACCAGCACCAACAAGGCAAATAAGATGACCAGGGCACCGATGACCCGGTTTAATAGCTTCTGGTTCTTCGGAGAGACACTTGTCGACAGCAGATCAATGGCCAGGTGCATTTTCTGACCGGAGGCGTAGGCGGCACCCAGAATGCCGATCCAGATCAGGAGGAAACGAGCCAACTCCTCCGACCAACTGGCCTGGCTGCCCATGATGTAGCGCGTCAGTACTCCCCAGAGAACATCGAGGGTCATGGCGGCCATCAGCGTCACTAGGATATAGCCCAATATGCGATCAACCTGCTGTTTCATTGTACCTCCTGGATTTGTTGTATGAGTTTGTATACTTCTTCCTCGTCCCGGTAAGCTTCCAGCAAATCACTGGTCTTGGCAGCGAAATTTGCCTTGTCGGGACGAATGATCTCCACGCCGGCCGCCTCCACCGCTGCGAGGGCTTCCCGTTCGGCTTCCTGCCACAGCTGACGCTGGTAATCCGTCGCTTCGGCGGCGGCCTCCTCGATCCAGGCCTGCTCCTGTTCCGACAATCCCTTCCAGGCGATGGTGCTAATGACCAGAATATCGGGTATGGAGGTGTGCTCGTTGAGGGTGTAGTACTTGCAAACCTCGTAGTGGCGCGACAGGTAAAAACTGGGTGGATTATTCTCGGCGCCATCCACTACGCCCTGTTGCAGAGCGGTGTATAATTCCCCCCAGGAAATGGGTGTCGGTGCTCCGTCGAGCGCCCGGACCAGGTTCATAGAGGTCACACTTTCCATTACCCGGATCTTCATGCCTTCCAGATCTTCGGGCTCGCGCACCGGCTCTTTGGTGTAGAAGGAGCGCTGACCGGCGTCGAAGTAGGTGAGTCCGCGCAGCCAGTAATCTTCACTCTGTTGGAGCATCTGCTTACCGATGGGGCCGTCGAGTACCTGATAGGAATGCTCCCGGTTGCGGAAGATGTAAGGCAGGCTAAAGACTTTGATGTCCGGGGCAAAATTCTCCATGACCGCAGCCGATACCTTGGTCATGGCCAGGCTTCCGATCTGCAATAGCTCCAGGCACTGGCGCTCCGTACCCAACTGCTGACTGGGGTAAATGTCAATGGTTAGTTGCCCCGCCGATTTTTCGGCTACAAGTTCGGCCATGTATACCATGCCTTTGTGGACGGGGTGTGTCACATCGAGGCTGTGCGCCAGTTTCAGGGACTTCTTGCCCTGCAATTGGGAACAGGCGGTTGCCCCGCCTCCCAGAATCATCAAACAAATGATGTATAGCCCTATTCTTTCCTGCATACTGTTTCGCTTTTCAATCCGTCCGGAGCTCCTGGATGAGCTTCAGAGTTACCTCTACATTCTTCTCTAATTCTTCGTAGGCCCGTTGTTGGATGATACTCTTGGAAATCAGCTTCGATCCCATGCCCACACAGGTCACGCCTGCATCGAACCAGGCTTTCAGGTTTTCCCGGGTGGGGGCCACCCCACCGGTGGGCATGATGCTCGTCCAGGGTTGGGGGCCTTTTATTGCTTTCGCAAAACCAGGACCGTAGGTACCTCCCGGGAAGAGCTTTACGATCTCACACCCCAACTCCTCGGCCCGACAGATCTCGGTCAGGGTACCACAGCCCGGTGACCACAGCACCTTCCGGCGGTTACAAACCATAGCGATATCTTCCCGCAATACCGGCGTCACCACGAAATTGGCTCCGTTTTGCATGTACAGGGAGGCCGTACCGGCATCCGTGACGGAGCCGACCCCCATGATCATCTCCGGCAATTCGCTTTCGCAAAAACGGTTCAGTTCACGGAATACCTCGTGGGCGTAATCACCGCGATTAGTAAATTCCAACAGCCGTGCGCCTCCCCGGTAACAGGCGGCTAGTACCTCTTTGCCCACTGCCGTATCGGCGTGGTAAAAAAGGGGTACCATGCCCTGCTCCTGCATCTTCTGTGCGACCTGTATTCTGGTAAATCGTGCCATTCGTATCGGTTAGCGGCTGACTCGTCCGGAGGCGTCTCCGGACATTAATTTGGTTACTTCGTCGGCGGTGGCCAGATTGGCGTCCCCGTAGATGGTATGCTTGAGGCAACTGGCGGCTACGGCAAAATTCAGCGCTTTCTGATCATCATCGGGATAGGTTAACAACCCGTAGATCAGGCCCGCCATGAAACTATCGCCGCCCCCTACCCTGTCCACGATGTGGGTGATCTGGTAGGTCGGTGCCTCGTACAGGGTTTCCCCGTCGTAGAGTACGCCGCTCCAGGTGTTGTGGGAAGCACTGATCGATCCCCGCAGGGTCGTGATCACTTTGCGTGCTTTGGGGAATCGCTCCATCAATTGTTTGAGGACCGACAGATACGCTTTGCCTTCCATGGAATCCCCCCGGGTCACATCCACGTTATCGGGATGCAGGCCGAAGTGCTTTTCGGCATCTTCTTCGTTCCCCAGGATGATATCGCAGCCCTCGACCAGGGCCGGCATCACTTCACCGGGTTGTTTGCCGTACTTCCAGAGTTTCTTGCGGTAATTCAGGTCAGTTGATATGGTGATCCCCATTTTATTGGCCGTTTGGATAGCTTCCAGGCAGGCGTCGGCAGCGCCCTGGGAGATGGCCGGGGTGATGCCTGTCCAATGGAACCACTGAGCATCACGGAACACCTCTTTCCAGTCGATCATGCCGGCCTCGATGGTGGAGATAGCAGAATGTGCTCGATCATAAATGACTTTACTACCGCGGCTTACGGCCCCCATTTCCAGAAAGTAGATGCCCAACCGCTCCCCGCCGTAGGCGATGTGTTGCGTTCCCACTCCCCTCTTCCGCATTTCCATCATGGCGCACTGACCGATGTCGTTTTTGGGCAACCGGGTCACAAATTCCACCGGCAACCCGTAGTTGGCCAGGGATACAGCCACGTTGCTTTCCCCCCCACCGTAGATAGCATCGAAGGAACTGGCCTGGGAAAAGCGAAGGTGTCCTTTTGGCGTAAGCCGGAGCATGATCTCACCGAAGGTGACTATCTTTTTCATGTTGATTATCCGTTATTTATTGACCGAATCCGAAATAATCCCGTGCGTTAGCGTAACAAATATTACTGACGATGCCCCCCAGCCACTTCTCATCGTAGGGCAGTTCGCCATTGTGCACATCCTTACCGATCACATTACACAGGATCCGCCGGAAGTATTCGTGGCGGGGGAAGGATAAAAAGCTGCGGCTGTCGGTCAGCATACCGATGAAGCAACTCAGCAGCCCCATATTGGACAGGGTATTCAGTTGTTTCTCCATACCGTCTTTCTGATCCAGGAACCACCAGGCGGAGCCGTACTGCATTTTGCCACGTACACTGCCGTCGTTGAAGTTACCGGTCATGGTGGCCATCACCTCATTATCCCGGGGATTGAGGTTATAGAGGATAGTCTTGGGCAGGTTGTTATCGGCATCAAGGCGATTAAGGAAGCCCGCCAGATCGGTGGCGTGGGTATAGTCACCGATACTGTCGAAGCCCGTATCGGGCCCCAGGGTGTCCAGCATGCGTGTATTCACATTGCGCAGGGCGCCGAGGTGTAACTGCATCACCCAGCCTTTCCGGGCGTACAGGCAACCGAGGTCGTGCATTAATCCGGAGATGAAGATCTTCACATCCTCCGGAGATGTCGTTTTCCCTTTTCGGCGTTCGGAGAAAATGCGTTCCAGTTCCTGATGAGTAAATGGTTCGGCGTACACCTTACTCAGGCCGTGATCGGATAACCGACACCCCTGTGCATGGAAGAATGCCATGCGATCCTCCAGGGTAGATACCAGATCCCGGTAACTATTAATGGTTTTCCCGGCAGCTTCGGCCAGCCGATCAATGTAGGTATTATACGAATCCGAATCGATCAGAATAGCCTTGTCGGGACGAAAAGCGGGGAACATTTGCAGATCGGGTTTCCCCGCCGCATAGGCCTGGTGATGCTCCAGCGAATCCAAGGGATCATCGGTGGTACAGACGGTATCCACGTTCATTTTGCCCAATAGCCCCTGCGCTCCGTAGCCTTCCGATACCAGTTGCTCATTACACCGGTGGTAAATATCCTCCGCAGTTTCGGGCGACAGCAAGTCCTCGATCCCGAAATAGCGCCGCAACTCGAGGTGTGTCCAATGAAAAAGGGGATTGCGGATGGTGTGTGGGACCGTCTCGGCCCACTTCAGGAATTTGTCCTTATCCGATGCCTCACCGGTGATGTACGCCTCATCGATCCCCAGCGTACGCATGGCCCGCCACTTATAGTGGTCGCCGGCCAGCCAGGCCTGGGAGATATTCGGGAAGACCTTGTCACCGGCAATCTCATTCGGCGGCAAATGGTTGTGGTAATCAATGATGGGCTGCCGACTGGCAAAGTCGTGGTACAACGCTTTGGCCATCCGGTTTTCCAACAGGAAATCCTCGTCCAAAAAGGATTTTACATCTTGCGTTAAGGGTCGCATATCGTAGACGGTTTTTCTCGTTTTGCTTTGGAAGCTATTTAGTACTTTCTTTCGCCACCTCAAAAGGTGTAACCGGTACTCCCTCCGCTGAATATAAATTAGCCGTATCGGGATTATCAGCCCAGGCGTAACGAACGGCAACGGGCTCTTCTATACTGTCGTGCCAAACGACCAATGTATTCCCTTCAATCCGGGATTGCGCCCAGACGAAGTCTTTTCCGTTCTCCGAAATCGCCAGGTGCCGCACCCGCTCACCTCCTTTCGCTATCAATCCGCGGGGGGCATAATCGAACTGTATGACCACCTCATCCTTTTTAAAGGATTCTTTTTTGGGAACCGGACTGACCGCAGCATCCTTTTCGCCGTAAGCCAGTTTCCCGGCCCAGGCTCCCAGGCGATCACCCACCGTTTTTTTATCCAGGGGGTGGATGTCGTTCCACTCACCTACGTCGATGATCACGGCAAGGCCGGTATTTCTGACATCCAGGGTTTGCAATTGCTGTTGTCGCAGTTCGGCCCAGTTACTTTCGGTGGGTTCGGGATGTGACTCCAGGAAATTGGCTAACTGGACAATAATAAACGGAAAATCTCCCTGTCCCCAACGATCGCGCCAATCCCCGATCATGGTCGATAATTTTTCCTGGTAGTCGTGCGGGCTACCGGCATTCGATTCACCCTGGTACCAGATCGCCCCTTTGATCGCGTAATTGTGCAGCGGATGGATCATTTTGTTGTACAAACCGCCCGGCTTCCAGCGAATGAACGTCTGACCGACCAGGCGGTCCATCGTCCCGCCGACTTTGGCTTTCCAGGTACCTTCCAGACTCAGGGTGTCTTCTTCGGTAGCAATATAATAGGGTTTGTCAAAGACAAAGCCACCACTTCCCGCACTGTTGATCACCCGGATGGCAATCGTGTTTTCGCCGGCCTTTAATACGCCCGGCTCCAGTGGGTAACGACGGGGAGGGTACTGGTACCCGGTCGTACCGACCATCTGCCCATTGAGGTATACAAAGTCCTGATCGACGATACGGCCCATCCAGAGTTTGGCAACCTTGCCGGTCATGGATTCCGGAACCTGTATTTTTTTTCGAAACCAGATCACCCCGTTCATATCGCCGATAGATTGATCGGCCCAGAAACCGGGGATCTCATAGTCTGTCCAATCATCATCGGAGTAATCCGAGCCTATCCATTGGGGTTGGTTGTTCCTGAGTCCTTGGTCCTTGGTGTTGATCTCGCGATACCACTTATCGCTGCGATCCCGGTCTTCCTGTCGGATCCGGGCAATGAGGTCATCATCCTTAAATTTCTGAAGTTCCTGATACGATTCGGGGAAGGGCTTTAGGGAGGCTTCGCTCATCCAGGACTCCACCGGGGAACCTCCCAGAGCAGCGTTGATCAATCCTACGGGAGCGCCCGTTTTTTTCTGTATGCTTTTCGCAAAAAAGTAACCTACGGCGGTGAAGCCCATAATGGTCTTCGGGGTAACCGACACCCAGGAACCCTCGTCCAGGTCCTCAAAGGATTTTTTGAAATCGAATTGATCGGGTACCAAAAACTGGCGGATCAGGTTGTTATTGGCGTTAGCTACTTCCTCGTGGTATTTTTCTTTCACCCGCTCCATGGTCAGTTCCATATTCGACTGTCCCGAACAAAGCCAAACGTCCCCGAAATAGATATCTCTGACCTCCAATTCGTTGGTACCTGAAAACCTAAACAGGTAGGGGCCACCGGCTTTTTGCGGAAGCAAAGAAAAAGACCAGCTCCCATCCGTATCAGCTACGGTTGTGCGTGTCTTATCATTAAATGTGAACTGAACGTCCTCCCCCGGTTCTGCCCAACCCCAGACTTTGATGGTTTCGTCGCGCTGCAGGATCATCCCGTCGCTGATCAGTCGGGGCAGAGTGATCTTTGCATCAACCTGTGAGAGGAAGAGGAGCAGTAGGAGGGTCAGAAATGGCATTCGCTTACTCATGGTACCTTGGATAAAAAGGGGGCGGCTAGCGTATCCGCCCCCTACACTTGAATATTGTATGAAAATATGATCAACATCAACGTTTACCAGGATAAGCCCGGGTAGGGATTGATCGTTTGTATGCTGCCGTCATCCAGGTGTTTCAACTCGGTTACTTTAACCGATCGCAAATGGGTAACACCCTTGGACAAGCTGGAATCGTGGTAAAACAAATACCACTTGCCTTTATACTGGCAAATAGAATGGTGGGATGTCCACCCAACTACCGGATTCAGGATGCGACCGCCGTAGGTGAAAGGCCCGTACGGGTTATCGCCCGTGGCGTAGCAAATGAAGTGGGTATCACCGGTGGAATAGGAGAAGTAGTATGTATCGCGGTGTTTATGAACCCAGGCTGCCTCAAAGAAGCGCCGGTCGTTGTCCCCTGCCAGCAGGGGCTGCCCCTCTTCGTCCAGTATTTTTATTTCGGTTGGCCTTTCGGCAAAAGCAGTGAGATCAGGCGATAATTTCGCGACAATGGGTCCCAGGGCCGGTTCATCCGCTGCGGGCTCCTCGTAATCCGGGCTGTACACATTGTTGCGGTATTTTTGCAGCTGTCCGCCCCAGATACCTCCGAAATACATATAGTACTCGCCATCATCGTCTTCCAGCACCGCCGGATCAATGGAGTAACTGCCTTCGATGGCCGTGGGTTCGGCTTTGAATGGTCCGGTTGGTGAATCCCCGATGGCCACCCCGATCTGGAAGATGTCATCGGCCCGTTTAGCGGGAAAAAACAGAAAGTACTTTCCATTTTTATGAGCTGCATCCGGTGCCCACATCTGGCGGGCGGCCCAGGGCACATCCTTAATGTGCAGGGCTACGCCGTGGTCGGTCGCCTCACCCAGAGGATCATCCATCGACAGTACGTGGTAGTCCTCCATCCCAAAGTGATCCCCCAGATCGTTAAAGGGGATTCCCGCATCAATATCGTGAGACGGATAGATATACAATTTGTCCTCAAAGACATGAGCTGAGGGATCCGCCGTATAGATGTGTGATGCCACCGGCTGGGAAATGGCCTTCTTATTGAGTTCATCAAACTTGATGTGGTCGATACTATCTTCGGGCATGATGCATTCCGTTTTTTTTGTGAATAAACAACTGGTTTTCAACCGCACATTTACCAAACTTGGAAAATCGGTCTTTCCTGGATCTACGTTTCCTTATAAGAAAAGCACCATAGATCGTGGACCCTGGACCCTGAACCCTGAACCTTGGACCTTGCCCCCTGGCCCATTCGTCTAACACGCCTTCCCTTACGGGGAACGCCATGCTTCTGGTATGCTGCATTTTATCCCCGCATCGCGAGCAGATCCTGCTCGATCTGTGTTTCCATCTTTTTGTCGATCTCGTAGAAGAATAACAGCCCACAACCGACCAGGAACGGTATCGCCGGGAAGATGCTCACCGCCAGCTTAATGCCGTTGATAGTTTCGGGTAACTGCTGAGCCAGATCGGCATCGTAATTAAAGATGCTCAGGATCCAGGTAACTGTAGAAGAACCGATGGACAGTCCTCCCTTCAGGCCCACCATCATTGCCGAAAAGATGATGGCCGTAGCACGCCGGTTATTCTTCCATTCGGAGAAATCGGCCACATCGGCGATCATCGCCCAGAGAATGGGGATGGTTACCCCATAGAAAAAGCCGTGCAACGCCTGCGCTCCAAAGATCAATCCCACTGATTCGGGAGGGAACCAATAAAAGGCGATGATGCACAAGGTCGACAGGAACAGGAACAGGTTAAAAATATCGCGCTTCCCGTATTTGTCGGCCAGCCTCTTGGAGAATCCAATTCCGACGATCATAAATATGATCCCTCCCCCATTGAAGACCCCAATCCCCATGGACGTCGGATTCTCAAAGGATAACCCCAGCGTATTCACCAGAAAACCGCGCAGTGGCTCGAGGAATTCCTGCAGGCTACCGGCACTTACGTAGTTCTCAAAATAGTATACGTAAGACCCGCCCTTCAGGGCCAGTGTGATAAACACCAGGGTAGTTAATGACAACATGATCACCCAGGGTCGATTTTTTACCAGGTCACCCAAGTCCTCCTTCAGGGTGGATTTTTGCTCGGGCTTCGGCACTACTCGTTCGCGGGTGGTAAAGAAGGTGATCAGCAGCAGCACCGAGCCGATAATTGCCAGGATAGTCATCAGGCGTTCAATACCGGCGGCCTTATCCCCGCCCCCGACTTTCAGGATGAGGTCGTACATAAAAACCTGTACGAAGAACTGGGCCACCATTACCGCCACAAAACGGTAAGCCGAAACACTGTTCCGCTCAGCCATATCGCCGGTAATGACACCGCTGAGCGCCGAATACGGCAGGTTATTGGCCGCGTACAACAGCAATAGCAGGGTGTAGGTAATCACCGCGTACACGACTTTTCCTTTGTAGGCAAAATCAGGTGTACTGAATGCCAGCAGGGACGCTATGCCCAGAGGAATGGCCGTCCACAGGATCCACGGCCGGAATTTTCCCCAGCGGGTATTGGTACGGTCAGCAATAGCGCCGACAATGGGATTGAAGGCAAAGGCCGCGACCAAACCCACGATCAGAATGATCAGAGAGGAATCCTTGGTACTCAGTCCGTAAATATCGGTGTAAAAATAGGCCAGGTACGTCAGTAATGTCTGGAACACCAAATTGGCGGCCAGGTCTCCCAGTGAATAACCGATCTTTTCCCCGATCGAGAGTTTATGGGAGGTACTCGTTATTGTTTTACTCTTGTTCATAGTCCTGCTTTATTGGTTGGTGTTTGCCACCACCATGATACTATCGAAAGCCATTTTGGGCTCCTGATCCCGGTCAAAGACCAGGGTGTAGTCCGTACGCCCCGGGATGGGCCAGTTGTTTTTCCAGGAATGACCATCATCTACACCCCAAAAAGTCACCCGGCTGATCTTATCGCTGTGCTTTTTAAAAACCCGGAAAATATCGGCGTAGCGCTCCGCGTGCCTGATAGCCACCGAATCGGGTAGTCCATCGGCGTAGGGGTTCATCCGGTCGCTGCCTTCTGCCGTTTGGTTGACGTCGGCGCCCTGTACATCCCAGGGGGCCGGTAAAACCGTCACCTCGATCTCAGTGATCATGACCTTCAGTCCGAGATCCGCGAAGGCCAAAATGCTTTTTTCGATCTCTTCAACAGAAGGGCCGTTCATGCTGAAGTGGCCCTGGATGCCCACTCCGTCGATCTTCACTCCAGCCTCCTGCAGTTTTCTGATCATCCGGACACAACCTTCCCGCTTGGCCGGCTGGCAGAGGTTGTAATCATTATAGTACAGTTCTGCCTCCGGATCGGCAGCGGCGGCCAGCTCAAAAGCGGTTTGCAGATACGATTCCCCCATGGTGGTGAGAAAGGGTGTTTCCCGCAGGGACCCATCCTCGTTCAGAGCTTCGTTGACAACGTCCCAACCGTGGATACGTCCTTTATAGCGGCCGGCAATCGTATTAATATGGTGTTCCATAACGGAGGCCATGGCAGCGCTATCGGTCACCTCACTGACCCAGGGAGCCAACTGACTGTGCCATACGAGGGTATGCCCCACGATGTGCATATCGTTCTCTTCGCCCAGCGCCACAAACTGATCGGGCAAATCGAAGTTGAATGAGTCACGACCCGGATGGATATGCATCCACTTCATGATATTCTCCGGTGTAATGGCGTTGAATTGTTCGGCGATCAACCTGGAGGTCTTCTCGTGTTCGCCCGTGATATGGTGGGCCGCCAGGGCGGTCCCGATGTAAAAATCGTCGGCATAGGCTTCTGCCAGAGTGGTGGGGGTTTCCTCATCACCGGACATTCCCGATGGGGGTGATTCACAACCAATAGCCAGCATGGCCGCGAGGATAAAGGCATATTTTATAATCGACTTCATAATCATGTTGTTTTTTGGTGCAAAGCATATTTATCTGGATGCTACCCGGAAGTAGTCGAACACCGCCCGGTTTCCTGACTCTCCCCCATTGCTGGTGGCGTACATACCGTACAGACAGCCCACGAAACCACCGGCTGTTTTAGTACTGAGATGCGTGGCATCTACGTTTTCCGCCAGCACCTTGAACTTGGTATTGTCCGGACTGAATGAAAAGTGATACTGCGGGCCATCGGCCTCGATTTTCAGATAGACGGATTCCCCGGTATAGGGGGCTTCCGCCAGGGTTTCGTGCCCGTCGTCGGTTTGCTTCAGCAATTGTAGCTGATCGGCGGCTTTATTGATAAAGTAGTAGTGTTCGGCATTTTGCAGGATGACCAGCCCGGCCATCTCCGATTCCCGTTGGGGTGTGAAGGTCAGGCGGGTTACCGCTTCACCCCGCAAATGGGACTGACGACGCAGGATGAGCGAAGGATTGCCCGCCGTATCGATGGCCTCCGGCCGAAGCTGCAAGGTGAGTGTTCCGTCGGTGGTATTATGCTCGTACCATTCCTCCACGGTGTTTCTCAGGAATAGCCATCGGTGGTCGAGGGGCTTGGAAAGGTCGAATTCGTGATCGAATTTGCCGTTCAGCGGAACTTCAGCTACCGTCTGTCCGGTGGTAGCCGGAACGGGATACTCGTACTGAACTTCCTCGTAATCGGGATTGATGATCGGCCAGCCTTCCTCCCACGTGACCGGCGCGAGGAAGGTTTCCCGCCCGGTATTGTAGTGGTTACCCCGGTACGGACGACAGGCCAGGAAAACGGCCCACCATTCCCCGGCATCGGTCTGGACCATATCTGCGTGTCCGGCACAGGTAATGGGTGCCTCCCGCCCGGGATCCAAATGACGCTGGGTAAGGATGGGGTTACCCTCAAACACCTCAAATGGCCCGGTGATACGTTCGGAGCGGAAGATCACCTCGGAATGGGCTTCGGCCGTGCCTCCTTCCGCACACATCAGGTAATACAACCCATCGATCTGGTACATGTGGGGAGCCTCGATCCATACCGGTTCCTTCGACAGGTCGGTACCGCCATTGACCAATAGTTGTTCTTCGCCTTTTACCGTAAGGGAATCAGGATCCAGCTCCCACATCCTGATGGTACGGTGGCCACCGTAGAGCGATTCGTTATTGGGTGGAATACTGTTGTAGATAATGTAGAGTTTGCCATCGTCATCAAAAAACAGGGAGGGATCAATACCGTTAACTTCCGGCAACCAGTAGGGATTGGAATATGGGCCTTCCGGACTACGGGACTTGACAATGAAATTGCCGCCAATATCGACCTGGGTACAGGTTATGTAGTACCAGCCATCGTGGTATTCGATAGTCGGGGCAAATAGTCCCCGCGAAAAACCCTGAGTGGTAAAATCCATTTGCCCGGTCCGGGTGATGGCCGACCCGATCTGATTCCAGTGCACCAGATCCTTACTATGTAAGATGGGTATGCCCGGGAAATAAGCAAAACTGGAAGTCACCAGGTAGTAGTCACTACCTACCTTGCAGATACTGGGATCCGGGTTGAACCCCGCCAGGATGGGGTTGGAATAAGTAGCCGAAGATCCTGCTGCCGGTTCCACTTCCGTGGTATTACACCCACTGTGAAGGACCAGGCACCAAAATAATATAAGGCTGTACGTAAGTTTCATGGTTCGTTTGTTATAGTCCGTTAGTTGGTCATTGAGCGGCGGATCCCGTACTCCAGTCCGCGCAATTCCGCCAACCCTTTCAATCGCCCGATGGCCGAGTAGCCCGGATAAGTGGTCTTTGCCAGATCGTCCAGCATTTTATGACCGTGATCCGGACGCATGGGGATAGCCCGCTGATCGCGCTGCATCAGGGCCACCACCTCTTTCATGATCCCGTACATATCCGCTTGGCCTTCCAGGTGGTTGGCCTCCGTAAAATTGCCCTCTTCATCGCGCGACGTATTGCGCAGATGCAGGAAATACACCCGTCTTCCCCACTTGCGAAGCATCTCCAACAGATCATTGTCCGGCCGGGCTCCCAAGGAACCCGTACAGAAACAAAGGCCATTGGCCGGGGAAGGTACCGCCGTGATCAGGTCTTTAATATCCTCGGCCGTACTCACGATCCGGGGCAAGCCCAGGACGGGGAAAGGAGGATCATCGGGATGAATGGCCAGGCGGATGCCGACTACCTCCGCCACCGGAATGATTTGCTCCAGAAAGAAGAAGAGATGTCTTTTCAGTCTGTCCCGGTCTACCTTCCGGTATTGCTCGAGCAGATGAAGGATCTGCTCCGGTGTAAAGGGCACATCACTGCCGGGGAGTCCCAATAGCACATTCTGATAGATCCTGCTCTTCGTGGAATCATCCAGGGAGGCAAAGTATTCCTTCAGGTGGTCAGCTTCCTCGTGGCTGTAATCGTCCTCAGCTCCCGGACGGTTAAGCATGAACAGGTCAAAAACAGCGTAGTCTTTGCGGTTGAAAGCCAGGGCCTCCGAACGGTTGGGTAACAAATGAGCAACATCGGTACGCAACCAGTCGAAGATCGGCATGAAGTTATAGGTAACTACCTTAATCCCGCACTTAGCCAGGTTGACCAGACTGTTGCGGTATCGCTCGATCAGACCCAGAAAATCACCCGACTGTGATTTAATATCCTCGTGGACCGGAAGGCTTTCCACTACGGTCCATTTCAATCCGGCCTCGCGGATCAGTTGCTGGCGGGCTTCGATAGCCGAGCAGGGCCACACCTCACCAACGGGGATATCGTGCAGGGCAGAAACTACGTGGGTACAGCCCGCCTGGGCGATATCCTGCAGGCTCACCGGGTCGCCGGGACCGTACCAGCGCATCGATTGTTCTAATGAAAAAGCTGTGTTCATTTCTGCTGCACCCGTTTTCTAAAATCCAATGGAATTACCGCCATCCACCTTGATGGTCTCTCCGGTGATGAAGGAAGCCTGGTCGGAGGTCAGAAAATACACGGCATTGGCCACATCTTCGGGGCATCCCAGGCGATGCATTGGTGTGCGGGAGAGCACCTTATCCTTGCGTTCTTTGTCGTTATTGAGTGCCTTGGAAGACATGGGTGTTTCGATAAAGCCGGGTGCCACACAATTAATGCGAATACCTTTGCAGGACAATTCCACCGCCATTGCCCGGGTCATTCCTTCCAAAGCAGCTTTGGAGGCTGAATAAGAAATGACCTTGGGAATCCCGTAGTGAGCAGCCATCGAACTAATGTGGACAATAGCACCGCCTAGTTCATCCTGTTCCATTACTTTGACTACTTCCCTCGACAATACGAAAATGGCCGTTTGGTTGACCTGGACAATTTCCTGAAACTCCTCGGTACTCACTCCTTCGAACTCCTTCTTCTGGTTGATACCGGCATTATTGACCAGAACGTCGATGCGACCGTACTTGGCAGCGACCTTTTGGACGAAGGCAGGGATCTGATCCAGGCACCCCATATCCATCCGAATACCCGTACAGTAAGGTCCGAGTGACTCGGCAGCTTTCCGAAGCTTATCCTCATTGCGTCCAGTAATGATGGTCGTATATTTTTCCGCTACATATCGTGCTGCAATAGCGTACCCTATCCCGGAGGATCCCCCGGTTATTAAAGCGATCTTTCCTTCTGACATTTACGTTTGATTTGGAATCGTTAATTACCACCTGGGGCGTATCCCCGGTGCATACGGGTAACTCAGTGATTTGTAATACTCTAAATCGTGTTTTGGTTGCTCGAAATGGGACGGGATCGCCATGCCGGAGAAGGTTTGAAAATACCTCAAACAAGCGTCGCGCCACCACCTGGCTTCTTTTTCTTGTATGGTCAGGTGCATTTTTACCTGTTGGTACCGTTCGGGGTCTACATGGTTCCGGACCTTTTCCCAACTTTCCATCAATCCCTCCACGGCGGCAGCCC
Source organism: uncultured Saprospiraceae bacterium (assembly GCA_964342305.1). Classification (GTDB taxonomy): domain Bacteria; phylum Bacteroidota; class Bacteroidia; order Chitinophagales; family Saprospiraceae; genus DT-110. Next base: position 39,575 of record CAYFGK010000022.1, read on the forward strand.
CTTCGTAATACCGGGTACACAGTTCAGCCCACAGAGTCCGGCCGGTCGATAGTTCATAGTCCCAGGGAACGTGATGGAACCACAACAAATACGCCAGCGGTGTATCTTCCACCCTGGTGTACTGTTCCGCAAAGGCCGGTGCATACTGTTCCAAAGCTCCGCTACCGGTGCTGGTCCGGTCAAATCCTAGGCCCTCTTCATCGGCCCGGTGGTAATAGACCGAGGTCCAGTCAGCACGCGGCATATCCTTCACCCAGGGGCCCGGACCGTAGTGGTGACCGGCCGCCATAATATGGTGCAGCCCCAGCGGCGTCATATACTGTACGCAGATCTCGTAGGAAGTGCGGAGCATATCCACCACGGTGGCCTGCACAACTGGTTCCGGCGAAAAGGTTTGCCCGGCCCACTCAGCAAAAATGGTTTCGGCATCCAGGTAAGGGTTCCAGGCCAATCGTCCGAACGCATACCAATCGGCCTGGCCAAAAAGGTTGCTCGTCCAGTTGCGGGCCGTTCCGATATTAGAGACACCGGCCATGCCGGTCAGTTGGTGACCATCGAGGCTGCCATCGATCACCTTTGCGACCGTAGAGCCCTCGCCCCGGGCATAGGTATCCGTTTGTAATACTTCTTCGTACATATTTGCCAGGCCTACCAGATGTGTTCCCTGCCCCAGGTATTCCTTGGTGATCTGGAACTCCATCATCAGCGGGGTCTCCGGCATAGCACCAAAGAGAGGGTGGATAGGTTCGCGTGGCTGAAAATCGATGGGGCCGTTTTTGACCTGGACCAACACATTATCCCGGAACTGGCCGTCCAGCACCGTAAATTCATTATATGCCTGTTTGGCCCGGTCTTCGGGTTCTTCTTCGCTATAGACAAAAGCCCGCCACATAACGACACCGCCGTGGGGCTCCAGCGCATCTGCCAGCATATTCGCCCCTTCGGCATGAGTGCGGCCATATTCCTGGGGGCCGGGTTGCCCCTCGGAATTGGCTTTCACCAGAAAACCGCCAAAATCAGGGATTAATTGGTAGATCTCGTCTACCTTATCTTGCCACCACTGCTGAACCTGCGGATCCAGGGGGTCGGCCGAAGGGAGCCCCCCCAATTCTACCGGCGAACTAAAGCGGGCGGTCAGGTATATCTTCAGTCCGTAGGGACGGAAAACACCGGCCAGGGCCGCGGCTTTTTCCAGATAATCCGGCCGAAAAACCAGGGAATTGGCATTGACATTAGTTACCACCGCACCGTTAATGCCGACAGAGGCATTGGCCCGGGCGTAATCACGATAGCGGGGATTGATAAAATCGGGCAATTGATGCCAATTCCAAATGGAGAATCCGGCATACCCTCTTTCTACGGTACGGTCCAGATTGTCCCAGTGGTTCAGCAGGCGCAGATCCAGCCGGGGATTATCGGTGATGTGCAGATCCGCCAGGGAATGCTGATTTTTCAGGAGACGCAGCAAAGCGAAGGCTCCGTATAGTACACCCCGATCGTCGATCGAGGCCAACAATACATGCTCCTGCCCTTCGACCATCACTTTTTTCAGGATATACCCTTCGGTCTTAAGTTGCCGGACTTCCTCTGCCGACACGTGCTGATCGATGAGTGGCGAATGGCCCAGAACGCCCGCAATCACCCCGGATTGTGCCCAGAGAGCGGTGGACTCCGGAATCGATTTCCCAAGCAGCCCGGACAGGCCGGTGGTCAGTTCTTCCCGAACGGTATTCAAAACCGGAGATTGCCCCTGCACGTGAATAAACCGGATCTGCTGCCGGTAAGCTTCCAGGACTTCCTGATTGGGGATAAGATCGAACCGCAACCAAAGCCTATACCCATCGTCGGCCCTTACCGAAGTAAGCGGCAAAAGAAGGCACCAGAGGACTAGCACGGCAATTTTCTTCATGATTATTCGACCTTTAGCTCCAGGTTTGTGAAAGAATTGTATAAAAACCCCTTTTTCTAACAAATTTTATTATCCGACAGGCAGGGAAAAGACTATAATATAACGCTGCTAATCTACAAAAAATTAGAGAACCTGCAATCGATTGCGTGCCTAATTTTCGCAAATAATTGCTAGGGTTGCAACTTTTAATTCGGTAATCTGTATAAGTTTATGTTGGCGCCTATCCTATCTCGAACCACTTATTATGGAAGAAAAAAAGAAAGGGTTAACTATATATGACCTTGCCGAAGAGCTAAATGTATCCCCTTCCACCGTCTCCCGTGCGTTGAACGATCACCACAGCATTGGGAAAAAGACGAAAAAAGCCATCAAAAAACTGGCTCAGGAGAGAGGTTACCGCCCAAACAGTCTGGCCTCTTCGCTGCGAACTAACCGCACGAACACCATCGGCATCATGGTTTCCTGGATCAACCGACCCTTTATTTCCACCCTCATTTCCGGTATCGAAAAAACCGCAAAACTAGCTGGTTACCACGCCATTATATCTCAATCTCACGACAGTACCGAGCTCGAGGTGGAGAACCTTCAGGCGCTCTACGAAAGCCGGATCTCCGCCTTGATCGTCTCCCTGGCTATGGAAACCGTGAATTACGACCATTTCGACTTGTTTACCCAAAACGGCATCCCCGTGGTGTTTGTCGACCGTATTCCGAGCAGCCGGGAGATCCATAAAGTGCAGATCAACAACTTCAACGCCGCCTTTGAAGCTACCGAGCACCTGATCGAACAGGGCTGCCGCCGGATCGCCCACTTCGGCGGTGCCAAACACCAAAGTATCTACGAAGACCGCCTTTCCGGATATATTGCCGCCCTGAAGAAAAACAATATGGAAATTGATCAGTCGATCATCATCCACGCCAACTCCCTGAGTGCCGAAGAGGGCATTCGCCTCACCGAACAGGTCATGGCCCTCGATAATCCACCCGATGGAATCTTTTGCACCAATGACACCGCCGCCGTGAGCGCCATTCAGTACGCCAAAAGCCACGGCATCCGGATACCTGAAGACCTCGCCATCATTGGCTTCAACAACGACCCGATCTGCCAGATCATTGATCCGCCACTCTCTTCGGTGGACCATCCGGCCTGGGAAATGGGTAAGGCCGCATTTATGCAGGCCATGTCCTTACTTAGTAATGAAAACGGATCACCCGTCGATAATAAGATTACCCTCGATACCAGGGTTATTGTCCGTGCTTCATCCGACCGGTCTGAAGTACTGGCAAAAGCCACCTCCGAAGAGTAGATCATCCACCGGCAACCAATTGTCTTTTGCTGAAAAGCTATACTGACGTAGCGTTCCCGCCCTCACTTAGTTGTTGCGGGCGGAGAGGGTCGATCTACTCGATAAAAAACTGACTACCAAATCATTGCGATTCATTTGACATAAGGGATAAGGCAGCAGGACTTGCTCATATCCATATACCTTATCCCCTATACCGGGAGGCTGGGCTTTGGGAATCTTGCCACTACAAAATAGTCCGTGCCCAACCAAAAGCTTACATATACAGGCTGATCAACCGTTCGTAGATTTCTTGCTTACCACTAAGCTGTTCGGGTTCGCCATTTTCCGAGGCGTATTTCACCAGATCGTCCAGGGTGGATTTTCCCTGCTCGAAGTCAGCACCGGCTCCCCGGTCAAAGGTCGCATACCGCTCCTTCCGCATTGCTTTATATTCGCTCTTCTCCAGGATTTCGGCTGCCGCCAAAAGTGCTTTGGCAAACATATCCATACCGCTGATGTGAGCTACGAAAAGGTCATCGAAATGCGTAGAATTCCGTCGTACTTTGGCATCGAAGTTCACCCCCCCTTTGCCCAGTCCGCCGGCTTCCAGCAATACCAGCCAGGCCTGAGTAAGCTCGTACAGGTCGATGGGGAACTGATCGGTATCCCAGCCATTCTGATAATCCCCGCGGTTGGCATCAATGCTCCCCAGCACCCCGCTATCGGCGGCTACCTGTAGCTCGTGCTCGAAAGTGTGCAATGCCAGGGTGGCGTGATTCACTTCGATATTCAGTTTGAAATCATCCATCAGGTCGTATTCCCGCAGAAAGGCAATACAGGTGGCTGCATCAAAATCATACTGGTGCTTGGTGGGCTCCATAGGCTTGGGCTCAATCAAGAAGGTTCCCGTGAACCCGTTATTGCGCGCGTAATCCCGGGCCATGCGCAGAAAGGTAGCCAGGTGATCCTTCTCCCGCTTCATATCGGTGTTTAGCAACGACATATACCCTTCGCGTCCACCCCAGAATACGTAGTTCTCTCCTCCCAGTTTGATGGTCGCATCCAGCGCATTGCGCACCTGGGCCGCAGCGTGGGCCACCACCTGGAAGTCGGGATTGGTCGCCGCCCCGTTCATGTAGCGGGGGTGCGAGAACAAGTTCGCAGTACCCCAAAGCAGATTGACCCCCGTTTCCCGTTGTTTTTCCAGTGCATAGTCAGAGATAAATGCCATGCGTTTTCGGGTTTCCGCCACGGAGTCTCCTTCATCGATCAGGTCCACATCGTGGAAGCAGTAAAAAGGAATGCCCAGTTTCTGGATAAACTCAAAGGCCGCATCCATTTTGTCTTTAGCCCGCTGGTAGGGATCGTCGGAAGCATTCCACGGCAGATGGCGGGTTCCGGGTCCGAAGGGGTCACCCCCCTCGCCACAGAAGCTGTGCCAGTAAGCTACGGCAAACCGAAAGTGTTCTTTCATGGTTTTGCCGAGTACTACCTGATCTTCCTTATAATAGCTAAAGGCCCAGATATCCTTGGAATCCGGTCCCTTGTACGCAATCTTCTCTACGTCTGGAAAAAATGTGTTTTGCATATTTCGTTGTGTTTTTTTATTGCGTTTGTTGTGATTTTGCTTTCGCAAAAAAAGTGATCGGCTAAGCCTCCAACAGGTTCTTGAGCCGGTCTTTCCATTCCGCATATAACTGGGTGTATTCTTTTCTAAGAACGGTATTTGGGTGATAGGTTTGCTGCCGGGTCAATCCCCGAAAGATCTCTTCCCGGGAGAATTGCCCCGATCCCATCATTGCTCCCCGGGCAGCTCCCAGCGCACCATCCGTATTGAACAGCTCAATATCAACCCCGCTAAGGGTCGACAACAGTTCACAGAATAATGGGCTCAGGAACATATTCGCCTGTCCGGCCCGAATGACCTTCAGGTCAATCCGATTATCGGAAAAAGCCTCCATCCCGTACATAAAGGAGTATATAATCCCCTCCTGAACAGCTCGGTACAAATGTGCGGGATTGTGCAGGTTAAAGTTTAGCCCCTGTATACTGCACCCCAGGGAGGCGTTGCCCAGCATGCGTTCGGCACCATTTCCGAAGGGAAAAAAGAAGAGTCCTTCGCTACCTGGGCCCACCCTTTGGGCCTGATCATTCATGGATTCGTAGCTATCGGCCTGGGTCCACTGGTGCGCCCACGAATTGGCGATACCCGTTCCGTTAATACACAGCAAAATGCCGATCCGCGGATCCTCTTTGGTGTAATTTACGTGCGCAAAACTATTTACCCGCTGGGATTCGTCGATGAATAACTCATCGGATACCCCGTAGATAACCCCCGAAGTGCCAGCCGTTGCTGCGATCTCCCCTTTTTCCAGGACATTGAGTGAAAACGCGTTGTTGGGCTGATCACCAGCCTTATAGGTTACCTGTACATCCGGCGACAGTCCCAACTCATCGGCAATCAGCTTATTGATGGTACCGTGCTGGTCGAAAGACTCGCGTATATCGGGAAAGAGATGCTCCCCGAAGCCAAAATACCGCAGCAGACGCTGGCTCACCCCCTTCTCCTTAAAATCATAGAAAATACCTTCGGAAATTCCGGAGAGGGTGGTCGTCAGTTCTCCGGTAAGTTTGTAAGCGATATAATCTCCCGGCAGGCACACCTTATGTACGCGTTCGTACTTGTCGGGTTCGTTCCCTTTCACCCACGCCAGCTTGGAAGCCGTAAAGTTTCCGGGGCTGTTCAGGAGGTGATTGAGAGCGTAATCACTCCCCAGGTCATCGATAGCCTGCTGCCCGATCTCCACGGCCCGGCTGTCGCACCAGATAATAGAAGGACGGACGGGATGGCCATTCTTATCCAGGCACACCAATCCGTGCATCTGGTAGGCCACACCGATATATTTGATCTTGTGTGTCTCTCCTTTTATGGATTCAATCGCCAATTGGTAAGCATCCTTAAAAGCCTCCCACCACCACTCGGGATCCTGCTCCGCCCAGCCGGGCTTCTTGGCGATCATGGCCATTTCCTTTTTGGGAAAAAAGGCGGAGCCCGCAATCTCCTGCGCCTCATAATTGAAAACGATCACTTTCACGGAGGAACTTCCGACATCAATGCCTAAGCTATACATAGATCTGTACTATTATGGTATGGGAAATGGCAACCAGGATGCTGTAATTTATTGATAAAAAAATCGATAGCCGTCGATATGCGCTGCAAATCCATTCGGGTTCAGCAACGAAAGCTGCCTAAAACTTGCAATCGATTGTCTTTTTGGCGAAAGCCACCGCACCCGTCAAATGCCTAACGGAAGACATCTGCGCGGATGCCCCAAAGATTTCGCCCTGCCGATTGCGAAAATCTACTATATTCAAGCAATCGATTGCGCCCAATTTAACAGTTCTTATTCAAATCTTTATTCTGACATGAAAAAGAAAAGTACCTACATCTCTCTTTTTTTCCTAATGAACCTAATTATCTCTGTATCTCTCAGCGGACAAAATACCCCGATTATCGTAGAAGCCGAAGCGGGAATTCTCGGCGCCGACTTTGCTACTGAGCAAGACGGGGAGGTAGGCTATATCACCATCACCTCTAACGCTGCTGGTGATTCCCCGCAGAGCGAGGAGCGTGTGGCGAGTCTGGAAGTGACTTTTCCCGCAGCACAATCCTACCACTTATTTGTTCGCTGCCGGGTAGGATCCGGCAACTTCAATGACGACAGCTTCTATTACGGCAACGGTTTTGGGGAGCAGTCACCCTCCGATGGGGATGCCTGGGTACGGGTCAATAACCTCAGCAGTACCGGATATTCCGGAGAAAACGAATTCGTGGATGGGGGCGGCACCACCGGTACGGGCGTCTGGAAGTGGATAAACCTGTCGCAATTCACCGGTGATGAAACCCCGCTGACCTTTGAGGTGATCGCCGACCAGCTTACACAGACCCTCCAGATCGGGGGGCGTGAAGACGGGCTGGACATCGACAAGATCGCCTTCGGCCGGGCCGACTATTTCTTTACTGTTTCCAACCTGGATAATGGTACCGAAGGGAGTCCTACCGACGATCTGGGGCCCGGCACCCCTCCTCTCGCCGACGGGGGTACCAAATATTTGGGGAATATCTACAGCCCTTCCCAGATCAACAGTTTTGAGCAGTACTGGAACCAGGTGACTCCCGAGAACGCCGGTAAATGGGGCAGCGTCGAGGGTACACGTGACAATATGAACTGGGCCGGCATGGATGCCGCCTATCAGCTCGCCAAAGACAATGGTTTCCCCGTTCGTTTTCACGTGCTGATCTGGGGAAATCAGCAACCCTCCTGGATCGAGAACCTACCGCCCAATGAACAACTGGAAGAAATTGAAGAATGGTTTGCCGCTATCGCGGCGCGCTACCCCGACCTCGATCAAATCGAGGTGGTTAACGAACCGCTTCATGACCCCCCGAACCAGGCCGGCAGTGGTGGCGGGAACTATATAGAGGCTCTGGGCGGTTCGGGTTCCTCGGGCTGGGACTGGATCCTCGAATCCTTCCGGATGGCCAGGCAGTACTTTCCCGACGCCAGACTCATGATCAACGATTATAATATCGTGAATAGCAACACCAATACCCGGCGTTACCGGGAAATTATCGAGCTTTTACAGGAAGAGGATCTCATCGACGAAATTGGGGTGCAAGCCCACGCTTTTTCTACCCGCGGAAGTACCAATCAGATGAGAGCCAACCTGAATACACTGGCAGAAACGGGACTTCCTATTTACGCTACTGAGATGGATATTGACGGTCCTACCGATCAGGAGCAGCTGGACGATTACCAACGGATCTTTCCCGTCTTCTGGGAGCACCCGGCTGTCCGGGGCGTCACCTTGTGGGGCTACCGTCCCGGATTGTGGCGCAATGAGGAAAGAGCCTATCTCATCGGGACCGACGGCAGCACCGAACGCCCCGCTCTGCAGTGGCTCCGAACCTACGTATCCGGCACGATCACCAGCACTTACACCCAACAGTCGGGCAGGCACATCAGCATTTACCCCAATCCGGTCCGGGGAGGGGAAATTACCGTCGAGGGGTTGCCGCAAATGGAACGGGCAGAGCTGTACAACTTGAGTGGAAAACGGGTTTGGTCGGACCGTCTTCAGGGGCAAACAATTATGCTGAATACCGATCTGCCTCCGGGTATGTATGTGCTCCAATTATACGCGCCGGGGGCCGCTTTTGCCAAAAGGCTAATAATCGGAAAATAATGGCACAGAGGGATTTAGACCGAAAAAAGGGCATGCGGGAACAGGCGATAAGCCGCTTTGCTAATTGGCGACATAACTTGATAAACCCAGATTTGCGTTCTAAATCCCTCCTACTTAATCGGTGAACCGCAGGTTTGGGAATAGAAAAATTTACAAGCCCCCGGACACAAAAAATATCATTTTAGCAATCGATTGCGAAAATCCAGAAACATTTTTACATTTGTAACTGCTGGGAAATCTCTCGTATGCAAATTCAATAAACAGTACAATGATGAATACGATTTCGAAAATGATGCGTCTGCCTGCTCGAAGGAGAATCCGTATGGGTATGACGATACTGGCCGTTTGTCTGTGCCAGTGGCTTATTGCACAGGAAATGAACATCAGCGGTAAAGTCACCAGTGAAGGGGAGCCGCTGATTGGCGCTAACGTGCTGGTTAAAGGCACCAACACCGGGGTAATTACCGATGTTGACGGCAGTTACAACGTGTCCGCAGCAGCTGATGCCATCCTGGTTTTCAGTTACGTAGGTTACGCCACGCTGGAGGTTCCGGTTAACGGTCGCACCGCCATAGATGTTACGCTGGAATCTTCTACCATGCTGGATGAAGTGGTGGTAGTCGGTTACGGTACCATGGAGCGATCCAACGTTACGGGATCGATTGTGACCGTCGACGTGGATGAGATCCAAAAAGCACCGGTACCCAACGTGGTGGAGAGTCTTCGCGGACAGGTACCCGGGCTGCGCATCTCACGTGGTAGCGGTCAGCCCGGTTCGGGCATCACCTTCCGCATTCGCGGTACCAACTCTCTGGGAGCTGCTGCCGGTGATATCGACGCCAACAACACACCCATAATTGTCGTCGACGGTGTACCTCTGGTCGGAGGTAACCTGGCCGAATTAAACCCCGACGATATCGAAAGCATCAATGTACTGAAAGATGCTGCCGCTGCCTCCATCTACGGGTCTAGTGGAGCGAATGGTGCGGTTTTGATCACCACCAAAAAAGGTAAGGCCGGACAGACCCGGATCTCCCTGAATGCCTCCACCGGGGTCGTGGACATTGCCAACCGGATCAATATGATGAACCCGGATGAATACCTGCAATACCGTTTTGACTCCGAGGCTGCAGTAGGCAATAACAACCCGAATATCAACAACCTAGTTGATCCGGAAGAAGTCGAGAACTACGTGCTGGGTAAATCTGCCGACTGGCAGGACCTGTTGCTGCGTACGGGGATGCAAACCCGCGTAGGCCTCTCTGCCTCCGGTGGTACCGACCGGTTCCGCTTCTACATCAACGGTGATATGTACCTGGAAGACGGTGTTATTCAAAGCTCTGACTACGACCGGTACTCCATTCGCTTTAATGGTGATTTTGCCGTTACCGACTGGATCGATATCGGGGCTCGCGTTCAGTTGACCAAGAGTTTTGCCGATGAAACAGCCAACGCCATTACGGAATTCAACGTCGGCGGTTTTGCCCCCTTCTTTCCGATCAGTACCAATACCCCGCTGGGTACGGTGTACAATCAGGACGGAACACCTACGAAATTTATCCGGGACGATCGTTTCCAGATCAATCCATTGCACAGATACAATGAATCGGTCATTGATCGCTTCGTAACCCGATCCTACATCAACCCCTACGTAAACGTACAAATTGCCGATGGCTTAAAATATACGCTGAATACCTACGCGGAAGACCGCGAGCAATTCTACGGGCGCTTTTGGTCCTCGAACTACAACGACGGCGACCCGAGTGAGGCCCAAATTCAGGAACAAAAAGGTATCACCTACCTGGTCGACAACATCCTGAACTATACCCAATCTTTTGGTTCTCATAACTTTAACGCCACCGCAGTATATGGTTTCCAACAGTACGACTTCCAACAGTCGAATACCATCGGGGAGGCCATTCCCACCGACCTGCTCGGCTACAATGCACTCGGATATGCCACCGATGACCGCATCCGGTACGACTGGTCGCGCGATGACTGGGGACGTACCTATCTGATCGGTCGTTTAGGATACAACTACGATGACCGCTATAACGTAACCCTGACGGTTCGCCGCGATGGTTCGTCCCGTTTCGGGCCGAACAACCGCTACGGTACCTTCCCGTCGGCCTCGGTTGCCTGGAATGCACACAATGAAGGCTTTATTAAAGCCAATAACACCATCAGCTTCCTGAAACTCCGCGCCAGCTACGGGGTGATGGGTAACGACCGTTTCCCTACCTACTTCTACCGCGCAGCAACGAATAATGTACAGGTCGCCGTTGGCGTGGACCCGGAAAGCGGAGAACCAATTCTCTTTAACGGTTTCGGCCTGGCATCAAATGCCTCTAACCCCGACCTGAAGTGGGAAACCAGTAAGCAGATCAACCTGGGGGTAGACCTGGGCTTATTCCAGAACCGGATCAATGCCACTTTTGATGTCTACCAAACCAATACTACCGATCTGCTGCTCTTTGAGAGCATCATCGGGGTGGTCAACAACGGCTTCACGCAGTTCCCCTCCAACGTAGGTGAAACGGAAAGCCGTGGTATCGATATTGGTCTGCGGGCTGATGTAGTTCGCACCCGCGATTTCACCTGGAATATCAGTGCTAACTGGGCGAAGGATGTGAACGAGATCGTACGTCTGAGTAGTTCGGAGGTGGATGCCGAAGGTAACCCGATCAACAACCCTGCCAACGGCTGGTTTATTGGTCAGGACATCCGCGAGATCTTTGATTACGAGGTGACCGGTATCTGGCAACTGGGGCAGGAAGACGAGGCCGCCAGCTACGGTGATTTTGTGCCCGGTGATCCACGGATCAGAGATGTGGACGGCGACGGTATCATCACCGACGACGATCGTACGTTCCTCGGCAACCCCACTCCCGACTGGTACGGTGGTATCAATAACACCTTCAATTGGAAAGGCATTGAGTTATCGATCCTGATCGAAGCCGTTCAGGGTGTGACGCGAGTCAACAACTTCTACGGTGGATACTCCGGCCGCGGTAATGAGTTGGCGATCAATTACTGGACACCGGACAACCCGAGTACTGAATTTCCGCGCATTGGTGCCGGCGGCCCCCTGTCGGGCGGTTTGTTTGCCGATGCCCTCAAGGTGCAAGATGCCTCTTTCATCGCCCTGCGTAACGTAAGCCTCGGATACTCTTTACCATCCAGTGTACTGGAAAATCTACCGATCAGTGGCCTTTCGGTATTCGCCCGGGGCAATAACCTGACCTACTGGACCGATTATACGGATGCCTTTTCTCCGGAATCCGGAGTAGGGTCATATCCGATTACCCGGACCTGGATTTTCGGAACTAAAATTACTTTCTAATAAAAACGATCGATAAAATGATAAAGACAAGCAAACTATCATTTTTAGTAGCTATAGTCCTTTTCCTGGGAACTGCCTGTGAGAGTGTCATTGATCGGGAGGAATTGGACGTCATACCGGCCGACCAGGTTTTGAATACCCTGGACGGTGTCGAAGCCGTGTTGTTCCAGGTGTATCAATCAGCCCGATCGGTACACGAGAACAACGAACTGTCGGTATACAAGCAGTGTGGAACTGACCTGATTGTTAACGGCACCCACATGGTAGACGTTTCCCTGGGAGGAATGCGGGGTATCAACACCTACGACCTTACCGCCAATAGCGATGAATTAAACAACTTGTGGAATGGCTACTATTCGGCTATTTCCAATTGTAACCTGGTGATCCAGGCTTCGGAAACATTTGAGACGAGTAGTGATGCTGAAGAAGCTGATCTCCTGAAATTTCGGGGTGAAGCGCTTGCACTGCGTGCGTACGTATACCTGGAACTGGTAAGAAGATGGGAAAACATTCCTTTGGCAGTGCCGCTGCCCGAAGGCTCTTCACCGGTTCGTGAGGCACCACTGTCCACCCCCGACGTGATTTACGATCTGATCGTTTCTGACCTCACCGAAGCGATCACCTTACTACCCCGCCGTGCCGAAGCGGCCGGTGTAGGTTCACCTTCCAAAGGTATGGCCAATCTGGTTTTGGCGGAAGCCCAAATGGACCTGGGCAACTACGCCGAAGCGGCCGAGGCCTGCGAACGTATCTTTGCTGATGGTTCCTATGAACTGCAGCCGCTCGATTACATCTTCGGATTGGAAGGAGGAAAGCAGGGCGAAGAAAACAATAACGAGCTCATCCTGTCGTGGGTATTTGATCCGGCCGTACAGGCTCGTCCTCAGCGGACCGTCCAAATGTACGTCCCCCTCTACGATCGGGTAGCGGGTATAGCACGTACGCTGGAACAAGGAGCACGTCCCTGGTCAAGGGTCTCTCCTTCACCCTACTACTGGACCTTATTTGAGGAGGGTGACGGCCGCCTTACCGCCTGGCACAAAACAGAATGGTATATCGACGAAGAAGAGAATGTTCTGGATGGCTGGGATCTGCAAAACGGAGATCCCGTACCCCAGGAATACGTGGTTGAATGGGCCGGCGGTGCCGAGCGTGAATCCCGCTATCTGGAGCCCACCACTACCAAGTTGTGGGAAGACGGAACCTATGGCCGCACAGCTTCTGATGCCGAAGGATTCCGCAACGTGATCGTATATCGTTATTCCCACGCCTTTATCCTGGGTGCCGAAGCCCACTGGCGTAACGGAAACGAAGCCCGGGCTCTGGAGTTGATCAACACCATACGGGATCGTGCATTCGGTGATACGGAGCACCGCTTCACTTCACTGACCGAGGACATCATCCTCGAAGAGCAGGCCCGGGAACTGGGACACGAAGGTCACCGCTGGGCTACCCTCAAGCGCCTGGGACTGCTGGTTGAACGGGTTCGTATGCACAACCCCGACGGAGCACCAAACGTGGAAGAATTCCGCCTGCGCTGGCCCATCCCCCAAACCTTTGTTGACCTGGCTGGTGTTGAGCAAAACCAAGGCTATTAATATCATCTGAATTAACTAGTATCATGAAAAATATATTCTATAACGTCGTTGGGCTGTTCGCAATAGCTGGCATGCTATTCCTGACCAGCTGCGACGACGACATTGACCTCGGACCCACCGTTCTGATTAACAGCGTCAATCCGGAGGCTGTGTTTACAGGTGATGAGGTCACCATTCAGGGAGAGAATTTACACACGGTACTCAACGTCTTTATCGGCAATCGCCACGCTACCGATGTTGTTAACCAAAGCGAAGGTTCCATTACCTTTGTTGTTCCCAGGACCGCCGAGCCGGGAGACAATAAAGTGGTCCTCGCGATGAAAAATGGCTATCGGGTATCCCGCGATCTGGAGATCATGGTCCGGCCAATACCCGAGATCGAGACCATTTCTCCGAGTGCCGCTGATATTGGCGAGAACGTCACCATTCGCGGATTGAATCTGGGAGAATTGACTTCTGCCCGGATCGGCGGCCTGGAGGCAACTATTGTATCAGCATCCAATACCGAGTTGGTTCTGACTGTCCCCAGCGGATTGCCGGTCAATACCCCTGCCGAAATCGAATTGGAAACCGTGGAGGCCCTGGAGGTTTCATCCTCCATCTTCTACGTGGGTCCCAACCTGGTGGCCAACAGTGATTTTGAAGCGGGCAGCGGCGATGACTTCGATAGTTGGGAAAAGCTGAATGCAGGAGATCAAATGACCCAGGTCACCGGAGGTGAAGCTTACGCAGGACGCTCCATGCACGTTGTTCCCGCTGCCAACAATCCCTGGAGCACCCAGCTGGCCACCCAGGAAATGCAACTCAACCTGAACTCGGAATACACTGTACTTTTCTGGGCAAAAGCGGACGACGATGGCGCCTTTATGCGTGTCTCATCTTCCCAGTTTAACCACCACGGTAGTGGTTCCGACTTCTTCTACGGAGATAATATGGACATTCCTACTGAGTGGACGCAAATGAGCTGGACTTTTACCGTCACGGCGGATCTGCCCTCTTATAAACTGCTTCTGGACATGGGCGAAGGAAGTGTTCCCTTCGTGATCGACAACGTAACGCTCATCGAAACGGGTGCTGCCGGACCACCGATCCCCGATAACCTGGTAGCAAATCCCGGTTTCGAAAACGGACTCGACAACTGGACCCTGGCCAATGGTATGATCGAAGCCAGCTCTGAAGAAGTCCACTGTGGCGCTCAGGCACTCAAGGTTACCGGCGCCGGCAACCCGGATCAAGCCTGGCGTACCCAGTTACAATCCGACGGGATGATGCTGACAGCGGGTGTTGATTACGAAGTAAAAATGTGGGCTAAAGCTACTGCGGATGATGTCCCCATTAGTGTTTCTGTTTCCCGGTACAACAATGGCGACGGGTCCGATTACTTCTATAGTGATCCGCTGACCATCACCCAGGAATGGGCCGAGTACACCTGGACGTTTACCGCCCAGGATCCACCCAGCGGCATCAATTCCCTGGTTCTTGACTTGGGCCGTTCGGCCGAGGTGTTCTACATTGATGATATCAGTGTAAAGGAAGCTGTACCCGCGGTAAATATTCTGGCCGACGGTAGCTTCGAAAACGGTATCACCTCTGCGGAAGCACCTAATGAAGATGCAGCGTGGGAAGTATTCAATGGTATGTTCGAAATTACCACTAATTCCGATGAGGTGGCCGACGGAAGTCAGGCCCTGAAGGTAACTGGTGCCGGCAATCCCGATCAGGCATGGAGAACACAGATTGGGTACGAGCACATTCCGGAATTGGTAGCCGGAAATCAATACCGGGTAACCCTCATGGCTCGGGCCACCGCACCCGACGTACCAATAAGTATCTCCGTTTCACAGTACAATAATGGTGACGGATCCGACTACTTCTACAGTGATCCACAAACGATCACCCAAGAATGGGCCGAATACACCTGGACATTTACCGCTCAGGATCCACCTAGCGGTAACCACCGGTTAGTACTCGACCTGGGCCGTTCTGCCGAAGTATTCTTTATCGATAATGTGGTCGTGTCGGAAATCCCGGCCTTCATGTGTCCGTAAAGTTGAAATAGGCTACCTCGTAATGGCCTTCTTTGGAAAACCGCCCATATCCGTTAGTATGGGCGGTTTTTCTATTACCTGAAACCAACAGTTATACTCGACTCGAAGTGGTTGGTTGTCCCGGCACGAAGTATTGCGTAGCAAAACCACTTCGTGGTCGGTATATTTTTTGACCTGCCATCCTATGCTTCCGCAAAAGAGAACAGGATATGGCCCAAACAGCAAAAGCTATGTTTTCGATCAACACAAAAGCACCTTTATTTCTTGCAGCTTGTTTTCTACTATTGATGCTGAGTTGCAGTAAGGACAATGAACCTACTCCCGGACCGGATACTTCCGATGCCTTTACCGTTTCCATTGATCCCCAAACCACCTACCAGACCATCGCCGGGTTCGGCGGAGCCAATCAGATGTGGGGAACTCAGTTTTTGGAACCCGACGAAGCACGTTTAGCCTTTTCCACCGATGCCACCGGTCTCGGACTCAGTATTTTTCGGGTGCGAATCGCTTCCAACCCCGCCGAATGGCCACTGATCCTGGAATCCGTTCAGGAGGCACAGAACTACGGCGTCAAGATCCAGGCCTCACCGTGGTCACCTCCCGCAGCACTGAAAAGCAATGGTAGCGATATTGGCGGTTACTTGTTACCCGAAAACTACGGCGCCTTCGTAGATCACATCAACGACTTTTTAGCCCTAATGGAGGATAATGGTATTGATATTTATGCCGTCTCCATTCAGAATGAGCCCGACATTCAGGTATCCTACGAATCATGTGACTGGACACCCGGTGCTATGGCCAATTTCCTGGCGGAATATGGCGATCAAATTAATTGTGAGCGGGTTGTCGCCCCCGAATCCTTCAATTTTGATCAATCATTCACCAATACCATCCTTAACAACCCCGATGCCTCGGATGCAGTGGATATCGTAGCCGGGCACATTTACGGCGGCGGACTGGCGGCTTTTCCAATAGCAGAGCAACAAGGGAAAGAGATCTGGATGACGGAATACCTGCTCAACCTGGGTACCGGCAATACCGGAGCCAGCCCCTGGACGTCCTACAGCGACGAACGGATCTGGGAAGAAAGCCTGCAAATGCTATCGACCATGCATGAGGCCATGACTTTTAACTGGAATGCCTACATCTGGTGGTACATCCAGCGTTACTACTCCTTCATCGGTGATGGTGACCAGGGAACGACCGAAGGTACCCTCCTGAAAAGGGGCATTGCCTATTCGCATTTCAGCAAATACGTACGTCCCGGATTTGTGCGTATTGATGCCGAAACCAGTGAGGCCAGTGACCTCCTGATCACGGCTTATGAAAGCGACGAGCAAATCGTGGTAGTGGTCGTAAATCCGGTAAGCAATGGAATCGGTAATGTCAACTTTGAAGTGCCCTCCGTAACATCTGCCGAAGTGATCACCACCAGTGAATCCATGAACCGGACCGTGCGTCCTTCCCGAATAGAAGGTAATCGGGTCATTGTTGGCATTCTGGGCAACAGTGTATCGACCGTAATTATTGAGAAATAATTTCTTAATCGTCTTCCCGGTTAAGCGGGAAGGCAGATTCATTTTAACATCACTTTGTATGAGTAGGTCCCTGCTTTCTTGTATCCGGCCCTTCCTGATTTTCTTTTTATTCGCAGGTTGCGATCGTTCGGTGGCTCCCGGTGATGCTCCCCGGGCGCGAGAACGACTACAGGAGGGGTGGACCTTCATGCGCTACGAATCGGGGGCTGAGGCCGATGGCCTGATTTATGATGTACGCCCCGAAGTAACGGATCGTAATGACAGCAAGGATGCTGACACCGAACCTACTGCAGCAATGGGAGTCAATAGCAGCGCGGAGGTCCTCAAGCCCTGGATTTTGCCGACAGGCAATGCCTTCATCAAGGATTCATCCAGGCATTATGCCCGTCCGGAAGGAAATCCGGGGAGTGATTTCCCCTTCACCCGGTTCGATTTTGATGATAGTGACTGGAAGCAAGTTCGGCTTCCTCACGATTGGGCTATCCAGGGGCCATTTATGACGGGAAGGGATGCCGAAGTAAGCGGAGGCATGGGTCGGCTCCCCAGTAATGGTGTGGCCTGGTACCGTAAACAACTGGATATTCCGGCATCCGATGCGGGTCGATCCATCTTTCTGGAGGTGGAGGGAGCTATGTCGTACGCCATGGTCTGGTTAAATGGACAACTGGTAGGTGGATGGCCTTACGGCTATAATTCCTGGCAAGTGGACCTTACTCCATATATCCGACCAGGAGACTATAACCAACTGGCCATTCGGGTCGATAATCCAAATCATTCGGCACGCTGGTATCCCGGCGGAGGCCTGTATCGCAATGTGTGGCTGATCAAGACCAGTCCGGTACACATCAGCCAATGGGGCACCTATATCACCAGCCGGGATATCTCGGAATCATCGGCAACCATGGATATGCGTATCCAGGTCGATAATGATTCCGACCGGGATCAATCAGTAGAGGTACGTACGGACATTTTCGCCCTCGACGATAACCAAGAAGCTGAAGAGAACCCGGTAGCTACTTCCGAAGGATCGGTTGCGGTAATACCTTCCGGGAAAAGCATACTAATCCAACAAGCGGTACAGGTTCCCACCCCCAGGCGTTGGGGGCCACCGCCCACCCAACAACCCAATTTATATCTGGCGGTCCACCAGGTACTAGTCGATGGGCAACTGGTTGATGAGTATGAAACCCGATTCGGCATTCGGGACCTGGTATTTGATCCGGAGCAGGGCCTGCTGGTAAACGGAGAAGCTATACGCATACAGGGAGCCAATCAACACCACGACCTGGGTGCTTTGGGAGCGGCCTTCAACCGCAGAGCGGCGGAACGACAGTTGGAGATCCTGCGGGAAGCGGGCGTAAACGCCATCCGCATGGCCCACAATCCACCCGCACCGGAACTACTGGATCTGACGGATGAGATGGGCTTCCTGGTAGTAGATGAAGTATTCGACTCCTGGGAACGCAAGAAAACGCCCCACGATTTTCACCTCATCTTTCCCGATTGGTACGAACAGGACCTGCGGTCTTTCATCCGGCGTGACCGAAATCACCCGTCCATCATCATGTGGAGTTACGGGAACGAAGTGGGGGAGCAATACACGGAACTGGCTGGTGCCGAGCTGGCGATGAAACTGCGCAAGATCGTGGCCCAAGAAGACCCTACCCGGCCCTCCACGGCCTCTATGAACTTCGCGAAACCGGGCATGCATTTCCCGGAATCCATCGAGCTGATCAGTCTCAATTATCAGGGAGAGGGTATTCGGGACGCGCCGGCCTACAATCATTTGCGGGGGATCACCACCTCCCCACTCTACCCTGCTTTTCACGAAGCATTCCCCGAAAAAGTGATCGTCAGCAGTGAAACGGCCGCGGCTCTCAGTACGCGTGGCACCTATTTGTTTCCGGTGTTTCCGGGCATCAGTGCCCCGGTGGAAGAGGGTTCGGGAGGAGATCCCGACCGGCAATACGTGAGCGCCTACGAATTGTATACCGCCCCCTTTGGATCTTCGGCCGATAAGGTATTCCGTTCTCAGGATCAGCATTCCTACGTATCCGGCCAATTCGTCTGGTCGGGATGGGATTATTTGGGAGAGCCTACACCCTATTACGGAGCGCGAAGTTCTTACTTTGGATTCATCGATCTGGCTGGTTTCCCGAAGGACCGGTTCTATCTGTACCAATCCTACTGGCGGCCCGAGCATCCGATGGTGCACATCCTGCCTCACTGGAATTGGCCGGAGCGCGTGGGTGAGGTTACGCCCGTGCACGTATTCACCTCCGGTGACGAGGTCGAATTGTTTCTCAACGGAGAATCCTATGGCCGAAAACAGAAAGGGAAATACGAGTATCGTTTGCGTTGGGATGACGTTGTTTACCAGCCGGGCGAATTGAAAGCCATCGCCTATAAAAACGGAGAGGAATGGGCGGAACAGATCATTCAGACCACAGGACCGGCTGCCCAGTTGAAACTTACCGCCGACCGCAGCACCATCGCTGCCGATGGCGATGATCTGAGTTTTGTGACGGTGCAGGTGCTGGATGCCGAAGGCCGGTTTGTGCCCGATGCCAATATCACCATCGATTTCAGTCTGGAGGGCCCCGGCAAAATCGTGGCCACCGACAATGGCGACCCCACCGATATGACCGCCTTTTCGTCCTCTCAGCGTTCATCATTCAATGGATTGGCCCTGGCGATCGTGCGCCCGAAAAAAGGAGCAACTACTCCCCTGACGCTTACCGTCCGGTCCGGGAACCTCACGGAGAGTTCCGTGGAAATAGGGATTCAATAACACCATAACCGCTCCTTTACCTATGAAATCAATTCACTTTCCTTACTGGTTATTCGTTCTTTCCCTGTTTTTTACGCTTCCGCTAAAAGGCCAACAATTTACGGCTGACAACGGCGACGGCACGTACACCAACCCGGTGATCCAGGCTGACTTTCCCGATCCTGATGTGATACGGGTGGGTGATACCTACTACATGGTCAATACCACCATGTTCGTTTTCCCGGGAGTAACCATTTTACAATCCAAAGATCTGGTCAATTGGGAGTACTGTGCCAATGCGGTACCGCGCTTCGATTACAGCGAGTGCTATGACCTCGATGGCTGCCACCGGTACCGTCACGGGCAGTGGGCCACCAGCCTGAAATACCACGACGGCAAATTTCACATCCTCTTCATCACGCTCGATGAGGGTGGTTTCTACGGCACTGCCAAAAAGGCCGAGGGACCATGGGACATTCGTAGACTCCCGAAAGGCTACTACGATCCGGGACTATTCTTTGATGATGATGGCCGAATCTACGTGACCCACGGTTACGGCGAGATCAAACTGACCGAGGTCGATACCAATATGGCTCCGCTGGGTCCGGATTCTCTGATCTTTGTGGGTGATATCCGCGGGGGCCTGGAAGGCATGCACGTATACAAGATCAACGGCTATTACTACCTGTACGGTACCTACGGAGGACTCGACGGTTTTCAGGTGGCCCTGCGTTCCCGGAACATCTATGGTCCATATGAGCAAAAAGTGGTAATCCGCGATACGACGCACGGACCGAACTACGGTATCCACCAGGGTGCTCTCATCCAAACCCAAACGGGCGAATGGTGGACTATGCTCTTTGTAGATAGCGGTCCCTTCGGACGATTTCCGTCCCTGCAGCCGGTCACCTGGGAAAATGGTTGGCCGATGGTGGGGGTGAACGGGAAGGCAGTCACCACCTTCCGCAAGCCGGATGTCGGCAGGGAATATCCACAAAAGGCCCTCCCTACCTCCGATGAATTTGACGGTCCCGATCTGGGGCTGCAGTGGGGATGGAACCACAATCCGGAACCCTCCAAGTGGACACTGGACTCAGGAAAAGGTCGGTTGGAACTAACCACCGTCAACGTAACCGAGGGTTTGCGGATGGCACGAAACACGCTGACACAGCGGATGTTTGCCTATTACTCGGATTCCATCCGCACGCTGGGAACCACAAAAATGGACTTCGCCAATATGAAGGACGGTGATGTGGCAGGACTGGCCATTTTTCAGGATCCCTACGCATACATAGCCATCCGCCAGCACGAAGGCGAACGATACATCACTATGGTCCATAACGGTACTTCCATCGATTCCGTCCCGACAGATGCCACTACCATCTACTTTCGGGCTGACCCTCTGTTTGGTTCGGGTGCCGCCCCTTTGTACGGGGGCGCATCGGTACCAGAGTCCGGTACGGCTTCCTTTTATTATAGCCTTGACGGCAAAAGCTTTGCGCAGCTTGGCAGTACCCTGGAGATGGCCTTCAACCTGTCGGTTTTCACGGGTAATAAGTTTTGCCTGTTCAACTATGCGACTAAAGAGATTGGCGGTACCGTCACGTTCGACTGGTTTCGGATGGCCCCGGAGGAGTGAATGATCATTGATCCTCTGGCACCGCAGATCAAGATTCGTTTTTCCGGGGATGATCCTGGTCGATCCGGTAGCGGCGCGGATCAAGAATCTATAATTATCGACTTTGACCATTATTTTTACATGAGGCACAGTAGGGACGATCTCGGAGAGATCGCACATTGGTAGCAAATCACAAGGCCACAAAATTGAAACGACCTCGGAGAGGTCGCACCTATTTCACTGAAAGCACCCAGGGCTAAGGGTTTGCGGCTTTGTACAGGTTCCCAAGAAACCGAATAGTGATAAAATAGACGAGCCAAAGGTGCGACCTCTCCGAGGTCGATGTAGGG